>DATJXZ010000027.1:0-19668 GCA_035499815.1 Candidatus Solibacter sp.
GCGCAAACCGAAAACCGCATCCGCACGCAAAGAATCCAGCCACCCCACCAGCCTGAAGTCGCGGCTTTCTTCGCGATGCCGCAGCGGCGAGCCGAATGCTCTGCGAGCCTCGGCAGGATCGCGGCCCTCTTCAATCGCCTCGGCAATGTGCGAAGAAAGCTCTTCGTCAATCTCGCGATTCAATCGATCTTCTCGAAAAAGATTCGCCATCCGCTTCCAAACGGACATCTCATGCCTCCCGCAATACCCGGTTCACCGCCAAAGTTACCGCCTGCCAACGCGACTCTTCTAGCCCAAGCCGTTTCTTGCCCGCGGCCGTCAGCTCATACTCTCTCGCCCGCCGTCCCGTTTCCTTCGTGATCCATTCCGCGCGAATCCATCCTGCTTCTTCCATCCGGTGGAGAGCCGGATAAAGCGACCCCTCCTCCACGCGCAGCACATCTTCGGAAATCGCTTGAATGGCGGACATGATCGCGTACCCGTGGAGCCCCGGCCGCCGCGAAAGTATCTTCAGCACCAGCAAATCCAGGGCCCCTTGCAAAGCCTCAGCTTTGGCCATACCTAGACCTCATAATACATAGACGTCTTAGGCTCGCAAATGTTCCGTGAAATCTTTGGTGGGGGTCAGGCAGAGATCAGGGCTCGGTACTGGACATTTCCCCGGCGGATGGAAGACGTGTCACATCGCTCTTAGCGCTGTTCGGTTCAAGGGAGCCCGCAGCTATGCCGCTTGCGCCCGCGCTCAATCGGCTTGGGCCCGCCGCTGAAGCACGTACATAGTACCGCTCCTGAGAATGAGGACTGTGGCCGAAGGGATAGCAGGTGACCAGCGTCAATTCATCGTCGGCTGTGGGAGCGAGCAGACTCACATCGTCGGGTAGCACCACGCGAATTAGCTCCACGGTATAGCTTCGCTCGCGGAGTCGGTGGCCTCGAGCGTCATACCACTGGAGCTCGATCCTGTCGCCAAGAGCCATGCCCTTGAGCGGCAGGAACCAGCTCGTGCGGTGCCCGGCCAGTTCCAGATTTCCGGGTTCGCCGAAGTCAGCCCCGCTTAACAAGCGTGCGGGACCAAACGCCAACGTACGAGGAGTCGCTCCTTCCAGGACGATTTCGTCCAGGCCCAACCGCGGAATCTGCAGCCGCGCCACGGGATGCGTATCGGCCCAGGGCCACGGCGGCTGCTCATCGCCGAATTTCACCCGGTGCTCCCAGGCGCGCTCGACCAGCACGCCTGCCAACTTGGCCTTCGCCCTGATATATACGGCCCGGCTCGTCAGGCAACCACCCGCAATCAGCGTCATACCGAACAAGAATCGGAGAAATTTCACAATGCTGCCTCTGCTTTGCGCCGCGTAACGAGCCACAGAATCACGCTGCTCAACAGCAGAGCAGCTCCCAACGCCTCGAGAAAGGAATCTGCCGTTCCGGTCGCCGGCGCGCCAAAGACTTTGTCCATTTCCATACCTGCCGGCAACTCCGTCGGAACCGGCACCGTTCTCGATTCCCCTCCCGCATTGGCTACGATCTCCTCCACAGCCACAAGCGAAGTAAACCGCGTTACCAGGTGATAGCGAATCGCATGCGCGACCACGTCCGCGCGGATTCTCGCTCGCGCGTCTTCATCGGCCTCGCGCCACGTTTCCATCAAAGCCTCCACTCGCTGCCGCGCCCACAAAGTGCTTATGCCCGGATGAAAAGTAGACTTTGCAGCGTCGAACGCGAAACTCGCCTCATACGGTTGGTCTCCAGCTCGAGCCGTCAGGTGCAGCACGCCTTTCGTTCCCTGGGTGATTCGCCCATAAACCAGCAGGGGTTGCCGCAAGAAAAGATCGGGCGCCCGCTGCGGATATTGATCAGCCACTTCGACCCCCTCAAAGGTGAGCTTTACATCCGTCAATACCGGGCTCTCGATCGTTTCGAGTAGCCGGCCCATCTGCTCCTCAATCTCGCTGTTGTCCGCGATGTGCATAAAGCTCCCGCGGCCGAATTGCGCCATCTTCGTGGCCAGGAAAAAATTGGGCGAGGTGCCGATGGCCACTGTATACAGGCGTGCCTCGCCCAGATTCTGCCGCAGCGCCGCAAAGATCTCTTCCTCATTGCCCAGATCTCCGTCCGTCAAGAGGACGATATGCCGCAGATAACCCGGAATTTCGGGCTTCTTCATCAAGTGCAGCAATGCAGGCAGCATTTCCGTTCCGCCGCCCGCCTCAAGCCCCTGCACGTAGCGCCGGGCCGCTGCAACATTTTCGGGCGTGGCCGCGAGCGGCTCTGTCGCAAACTCAAAGTAACTGTTGTTGAAGGCTTCGATCCCGAATCGATCTCTTGGATTCAGGCGGTCCAGCCCCTGAAGCAGCGCTCCTCGCGCCTGTTCGATGGACGTGCCCCCCATCGAGCCGGAGACGTCGACCAGGTAGAGCATTTCCACCGGTACACGCGTGGCAGGTTGTACCGTCGGCGGATAAGCGGCCAGCAAAAATTCTGTTTGCCCGGAATTGGCCTCAGGAGAAAGAAATAGCGTCGTCTTTGGTTTCGTGCTTTCCGCCTGTTGGATCTCCAGCACAAAATCTTTATTGGGGATCGAGGTGCCCCCAGCCAGTTCGATCTGCTGACGGCCGTCTGCCAGGTGCTGCACAGTGATCGCATGAGAAACCGATTTCACCGTTCCGAACTCAAAACCCGGATCGAGATTTACGGTAATCGAAATGTCGTGCCCCGGCCGGCTATCCGGATTCCTTACCAACGGCGTGATCCGCGACGCATCGGCCACTTCGTCGGTATCCTTCGCCCATCCCGTTCCCTGATGTCCGGTGACCAGCCTCCCGGGGATGTAGCGCGGCCCCACAACCATGGGAAAATCCAGCCTCATCCGCGAGTCTTCCCACTGCAGCGGCTCTACGTAGCGCAGGCGAACGTCAATGTGATCGCCAGGCAAGATATTCGCCACGCAAGCCGTAAAAATGTTGGGCCTCTCCTCTTCTACCAAGGCGGCGCGCTTGCCTTCTGATTTCGCCGCTTGATAGATCTTTTTTGCCTCCTCCCGCTCGCGAACGATGCTGTGGATAAGCCGGTTCCCGATTCGAATCTCCATGTCATAAACGGCCGCATCATGCGGCAGCGGAAAAACGTACACCGCCTCAATCGGCTCGGAGCTGGAATTCACATATTGCTGCGTCACCGTCGCCGATTCCACTAATCCGCGCACGTCCAGAGCGACGTCCGTATGGACCAGTGGAATAATTTCGTAAGCCCCGGAAATGGGCGACCTGTAGAGCAACGATCCCTCACCCGGGCAAGGCACCGCGCCGTCGTCTGTCTGCCGGGCGAAGGCCCAGCCCGCGAAAAGCGTTGTGACTGCCAGAATCGCCATCACCAAACTCAGCCGCACCGTACTCCTGGCCCAGTTCCGCTCGAGTCGTTTCATTGCCGCCTCCTCCACACGAATTGCCGCGTATAGCGGAGTGCAAGAGCCGCGCCAAGGCGTACCACTGCCGCGGCATCCTATAAGTGCCTATCCGTCCGTGACTTGCTTCGAGCCTGTGCCCAGACCCGCAAAGGCTGTCGTGTTGACCTGCCCACGCCTGTGTGAGCACAGCTACGCCGCCGTGTCCTGTTCCGGTGCGGTTCTGGTTGGCCTCCTCGTAATCACTTGTACAAACGTGGGTTCCTGCCGCGTTGCCTTCGCTTCTTTCTTGCTACGATTAAAGGACCGTAGAACATCACTCCATTTTGGAGTCCGGATCACTCGCTTAATCGGAGCGAAAGAGCCCCATGGAGAACATGCCGCCCGCAAAGGCGGCCAAGGAGTCTGCCGTGAAAAAGACATCTTTACTTATCGCACTGACCGGTATGCTCGGCATTCTTGCCGTGCCAGCGTTCGGCCAGTCACCAGCTGCCGCAAAGCCGCAAAGTCCGGCTACCACTTCCGCTTCAGGCACCGTCTCTCGCACCACCAAAGCCATGACTTACCGGCGCGGCGGCGGAGCCACGAAGGTCGATTTCCAGGGTACCGAACTCCTGCAGGGCGCGACCGGCGAGGCAAGGGTCGAGAACAAGACCTATCGCACCGAAATTGAAGCCAAATTCTCCGGCTTCGAAGACGCCACCAAGTTTGGGCTCGAATATTTGACTTACGTGCTTTGGGCCGTCTCGTCACAGGGGCGCGCCGTAAATCTCGGCGAAGTCGTGCTTAAAAATGGCAGCGGCCAGATCAAAGCCAGTACCGACATGCAAACGTTCGGGATGATCGTGACTGCTGAGCCCTATTTCGCAGTCACGCAGCCGGGCAACATGGTCGTGCTCGAAAACGTTCTTGGGCCGGCGTCGCAGGGCCGAGTCGAGAACATCGACGCGCAATACGAATTGCTGGGCCGTGGTATCTATTCCTCCTCGAACACCAAAATTGAAAACGCGATTTTCGGCATCGACCGGAAAACGCCGCTCGAACTTTTTGAAGCGCGCAACGCCGTTCGCATCGCGCATATCGCGCTAGCCGATAAATATGCAGCCGCATCGCTCGCCAAAGCGGAACAGCAGCTACAGAATGCCGAAGAGGTTTATAGCCACAAGAGCGACAAAAAATCCGTCTCGGCCGCGGCTCGCGAAGCCGTCGAAACCGCCGAGGAAGCGCGCGTGATGGCCGTGAAACAGAAGGCGGAAGAAGACGCGCAAGCCAAAGTCGCGGCGGAGAAAAGAGCCGCCGAAGCCGAAGCCGCCGCGGAAGTAAAACGCCGCCAGGATGCGGAGCTGGCTCGCCAGCAAGCGGAAGCCGCGAGGGCTGACGCGCTGCGCATGAAGCAAGAGGCGGAACAAGCCGCCGCGGAAGCCGCGCGCCAAAAACAGGAAGCCGAGAAACAAAAGCAAGAAGCGGAAGCAGCAACAGCAGCGGCCGTGCAACAGCAGCAAGCCGCGCAAGCCGCGGCCGAGCAAGCGGCGCGGGATAAGGCCGCCGCGGTCGATCAGCAGCGCGCCGCGGAAGCGGAAGCCGATAAAGCGCGGCAGGCCGCCGCAAAAGCGGAAGCAGAAAAGGCTGACCTACGCGCGCAGCTTTTGAATCAGCTCAATTCCATTCTGCAAACGCGCGACTCAGCGCGCGGTTTGATCGTCAACATGTCCGATGTGCTCTTCGACACGGGAAGTTACACCCTGAAGCCCGGGGCACGCGAGAAGCTGGCGAAAATTTCAGGAATTCTCCTGGCTCATCCCGGCTTGAATCTGCAGATTGAAGGCCACACGGATAGCACCGGAAGCGATCAGTTCAATCAGCAGCTTTCTGAACAGCGAGCGGGTTCCGTTCGCGATTTTCTTGCCGAGCAGGGAGTACCGGTATCGACGATTACCGCGCGCGGCTTTGGGAAGACACAGCCCGTGGCCTCGAATGACACGCCGGAAGGGCGCCAGCGCAACCGCCGCGTGGAACTGGTCCTTAACGGCGACGCCATCGGAAACGCTTCCGCGGCGAACGCAACAACCAACCAATAAGCTCAATCGATCTTTCGCAAGCGGCCGCTGAATTTTCTGCGCCTTCATTTGTTGCTCGCTGTATCTGCGCCCTGAACGAAAGAGGTTGTGGAAATGCGCCCGAAAGTCACAGTGGTCAGTTTTGGGAGCTGGTTGTGAGGAAGATTACCCGTACCGGTGGCTCTTAGCTCGTGAAAATGTTGGTGTTCAAGAAGGTGTTACGGAATTTGCCGTGGGGGTCGAGTTTATTGGCCAGGGCGATGAACTCGTGCATACGGTCGTAAAGGAAGTGGAGTTTTTGCGGGGACATGGTGAAGAGTTTGCCCCAGTGAGGACGAGCCTCGAATGGGGCCAACTCTCTTTCGATGATGGGAAGGAGCTTGCTGACGGCGGGCCAGTCCTGCTTCCAGGTGAAATGGATGGTGACGCAGGGTTGGCGGTAGCAAGGACTCAGCCAAAGATCGTCTGCGGCGATGGCGCGAATTTCGGTGATGAGCAGGTGCGGGCTGACCTGGTCGCGGAGGCGCTCGACGGCGAGAATAGCTTCGACCGCGTGCTGGCGCGGGACGAAATACTCGGATTGCAACTCCTTTCCAGCGCTAGGCGTGAAACCCATGCGGAAATGCGGCAGGCGCTCGTACCAGGGGCCGAGGACGCCCATCTGCTCGGTGCAGTTTTCGGCAGAGAGTTCGGCAATGGGGTGAAGATTTTTGGTGGCGAGGGTGGCGCCGAAAAATTCCGGAGTGGCTTTGAAGGCCTGGTCTTTTTCAACGCGGCTCTTCAGCCAGACCTCGCTGAACCGCTGGTTTTGCCAGTCGGTGAAGAGGCTGACGCTGTAGGCGCTGGCTTCGATGGCGTCGAAGTGGTCTTTCATCTTGTCGAAGGAAAGATTTTCGTAAACGTACTGGCGCATATCGTAAGTGGGCTGGACGTCGAGAGATATTTTTGTGATGACGCCGAGGGCCCCTAGCCCAACGACTGCTCCCTGGAAAAGATCAGCATTTTGCCGGCGCGATAATTTGAGGACGTCACCGGACGCGGTTACGAATTCAAGCGCGGAAACGGCGGTGGCGAGATTGCCGTTTTTTTCGCCGGAGCCGTGTGTGGCGGTGCTGATAGCGCCCGCGACGGAAATGTGCGGCAGTGAGGCGAGATTGTGGAGCGCGAAACCTTTTTGGGTGAGAAGCGGAGCGAGTTGGCCGTAGGTGATGCCTGAGTCGACGGTGACGGTGCGAGCTTCGGGATCGAGGGAGACGATCTCGTCGAGCGGCTTCAGGGAGAGAAAAGTGTCTTTGGAATCGGCGATGGTGTTGAAGCAATGGCGAGAGCCGAGGACTTTCAATTTGGCATGTCTCTTGACGAAATATTGGACTTGTTCCCTGGAGAGGGCTGCTGTTAAACGATCTGTGCTGTATTCAATGTTGCCGGACCAGTTGGTGAGCTTGCCAGAACCCGCCCAGGCGGAAAGACGGAGGACGGCGGGGCTGGCGATCGTGGCGGAGAAGAGCTTGAGGAAGGTGCGCTTGTTCATGGGTCAAGGAACGACATTTGGATTTTGAAAGCGGCGCTATCGTACACCCCAGCACTCAGCACGAGGGCGCTTATTTCGTTCGAGGTCGAGGTTCCGGCGATTGTGCCTGGTAAATGGATACGAAGAGTCGAAGGAAGGATGAGCACAGACTGAATTTTGTGCAAGTTACTCGCTGCGAAGCGCCTGCACTGGATCCAGACTGGCGGCGCGGCGGGCCGGCAGGTAGCCAGCTAGGAGCGCGACGAGGAGAAGGAGAAACGAAACGGCTGCGATGGTGGGAAGATCGCTTGCAGAAATGCCAAACAACATGCTGGCGATAAGACGGGCGGAGGCGAGGGCAGAAGGGATGCCGATGGCGATGCCGAGCAGAGCGAGCAGAAGCGTTTCGCGGAGAACGATCCAGAGAATATTTTCGCGTTGCGCACCGATGGCGACGCGAATGCCGATTTCGCGGGTGCGACGGGTCACGGAGTAGGACATCAAGCCGAACAGGCCGATGCAGGCAAGAAGGAGCGCGAGAGCGGCGAAGAAGCTGGAGAGGAGGGCAATGGTGCGTTCTTCGGAAAGCTGGCCGCTGACCATCTCGGAGACGGGCTTCGTACTGACCGCGTATTCATGACCTAGAGACTCGATCTGGCTGCCAATCGTTTTAGCAAGCGCGTAAGCAGGCTCCGTGATGCGAACGAACAAGTTGCCCCATCCATGGGGATACTGCTGCGCGGGGAAATACAGAATGGGTATGGTGGGGTCGCGAAGGTCGATCAGTCGGGCGTCAGCGGCGACGCCCACGATCTGGAGATTTTGAGACTCGGGCATGACGCCGAAATTGACGGACTTGCCGATAGAATCCCCGTTGGGAAAAAGACGTTTTGCGAGGCTGGCACTCACGACTACGACACGAGGGTGGTGATCCTCGTCGGTGTCGGTGAAGGCACGGCCTTGGAGTATTGGGAAGCCCAGCGTTTGAAAAAAAAGTGGAGAAATCTGAGCGACATCCGCGCTCACGTGGACAGCAGTGGACGGATCGGCGGAGGCTTGGGAAACCAGGTCATGCCAAACATGGGGGCTGGGGATGTCCAGGTCGGCGAAGCTGACAGAAGAGACTCCGTGTAAGGCGGAAACGCGGGCGATGAGCTGTTGATGGTAGCTGTTGACGTCCAATTTCAGGTAGCCGCCTGGACGTGGATAGAGCGTGATTTGGAGGACTTTCTCTTTATGGAAGCCGAGATTCACGGTGCGGAGCTTTTGAAAGCTGCCGACTAAAAGACCTGCGCCGACAAGAAGAACCATCGATAGGGCGACCTGGGTGACGATGAGGGCCCGGCCTAGCTTTCCAGCGCCCCCGCCCAGAGTACGGGAATTTAGCTGGAGCACGGCGGCAGGATCTTGACCGGAAGAACGCCAGGCGGGAGCGAGGCCGAAGGAAATTCCTGTGAGGACGGCAATTGAGATGGTGAGAATGACAACGCGGAGATCAGGGCTTACGTCGAGTTGAACGGGTACCTGGTTTCCAGGGGTCATGAGAACTACGAGCAGATGACTGCCCCAGAAAGCAAAGACGAGGCCAAGCAATCCGCCAGAGAGCGAGAGCAGCAAACTTTCGCATAAGATTTGTTGCGCAAGCGCCCAGCGGCTCGCGCCGATGGCTACGCGAACACTCATTTCGTGACCGCGAGCGGCGGCCCGGGCGAGCATGAGGTTGGCGAGGTTAACGCAGGCGACGAGAAGGATCAGAGCGACGAGGCCGGCAAGAACGTAGAGAGGCCGGACAAACTCAAAACGCAATCCAGTGGAAAAACCTTTTGCAGCGGAGGTAAGGACAAGACCCATGGAAAGAAACCGGTCGCGGCGAGGTCCACGAGTCTCGCTGGAAGCGGTGGCGCGAAGGACTTCGGGCCAGAAGGAGAGGAGCTGCGCGCGGGCCTGCTTGATGGTGACGCCGTCCTTGAGGCGGCCAGTGACGAACAGCCAGAGGAGCGAGCGGTCGTTGAGATTGAATTCGTTGCCTTCGGCGAGCAGAGGATACGCGGTGATCGGAATGGTGACGTCGGGAGGTTCGCCCGTGGTCATTCCCGAAAACCATTTGCGAGTGACGCCGACGACAGTGAAAGGATGGCCTTCGATGCGAATTTGTTTTCCGATGGCATCCGACGCGCCCTCCAGGCGCTGTTGCCAGAAATCGTAGCCGACGACGGCCACTTGCGAAGTGGTGACACTGTCGGGATTCGAGTCTTCCGGGACGAGCAAACGGCCGAGAAGGGGAGTTACGCCCAGCTCGGAGAAGCAATTGCCGGTCACACTCATGATGTGATTCTGTGCAAAGGAGCCATTCACCTCGACGTTGAACATGCCGCCGCCGCCCCAGCCGATTAATCCAGTGAAAACGCGCTGGTAGCGTTCGACTTCGCGGAACATCGGATAAGAGAAAGGAACATTATTGTCCGGGCGAGAGGCGGCGAGCTGGACGAGACGTTCGGGCTGGCGGAAGGGAAGATCCCGTAAGATAAGCGCGTTGATCAAGGTGAAGATGGCGGTGTTCGCGCCGATGCCGAGGGCAAGGGAGAGGATGGCGACGCTTGTGAAGCCGGGATTTTTGGCTAGGACGCGGAAGGTGTAGCGAAGAGTTTGCCAGGGACTATGGATAACGAAAACTCCCAGATTCCTGCCGGATGAGTTGCCATCTACAAATACGCCTTCCGCGAGACGGTTTCAAGTATGAGAGTCCGAAAAACGCGTGAAGAAATTTGTCCTGAGGCGGGATGGCGGTACGAAAATTCAGAAAGAGCACAGACTGAAGTCTGTGCCACTTATTCGGTGCGGAGGGCCTCTACCGGATCCAGACTGGCGGCGCGGCGGGCGGGGATGAATGCAGCGATGAGCGCGGCCAGAACAAGCAAAAGTGTGGCTCCGGACACGATCAGCGGGTCCCAGGGGCTTACGCCGAAAAGCTGGTTGGCGATGATGTGGCCTGCGCCGATGGCGGCTGGAATTCCCAGCGCCAGCCCGATGCCGACGTTCGAGAAGGCGTCGCGCAGCACCATGAGCAAGACCGAGCCGCGGCCTGCGCCCAGGGCGATGCGAACGCCAATCTCGCTCGTACGCTGCTCCACTCCATAGGACGTGACTCCGAAGAGGCCCACGGCGGCGAGCGCCAGGCCGATGGCCCCGAAGAGCCATGTCAGGCTGGCGATCATCCTTTGCTGGGCAAAATCGGCGTGAATGACTTCGGAATAGGACTGAACGCCGTAAATGACGAGGTTCGGATTGATATCCACCAGCGCCCTCTTCACCTGCGCCGCCAAGCCGGGCGGATTCCCAGGCACCCAAAGGACAAGGTTGTACAGGTAATGCGACGAGACTTCGCGCTCTTCCGATTCGGGGTCATCGAAGTGAGTGCTTTGGGCCTCGGGGAGGAAATAGATGGGCTGCGGGCCGCTCCCGAAGTCCAGGTCGGAAGCGACGCCAACGATTTCATACATTGCCGCGTTTTGGCGTGGAGCGGGGCCAAAGTGATGCCCAATAGGGTTTTCGCCGGCAAAGAACTTCTTGGCGAAGGCCTGGTTGATTACGGCGACCGGCCGCGTATCGGCGTTGTCTTCGGCGGCGATAGGGCGGCCCGCCACGATGGCGTCCCCAAAGGTGCGGAAAAAATCCGGCGTCACGCGAGTCCAACCGGCACCAGCGTCGTCCTTCGGACCAGGATCAGGTTTTCCTTCAATCTGGATGTCGTGAGGCCAGAGCCAACCGCTGAGCGGCGCTTCGAGGATGGCACCGACGCCGCGGACGCCGGGGATGGCGCGCAGACGGTCACCTATCTCGCTGAAGAATGGGACCAGTTGCTCCTGCGTATAGCCCGAAAGCCGCGGATCGAGGGAAACCAGATAGCGGCTGCCGGGATCGAATCCGAAGTTCTGGTGCTCCAGATTGGTGAGGCTCCGGCCGAGCATCGCGGCCGCGCTGAGCAGTACGAGAGAAACGGACGCTTGCACAATGACGAGAGTCTTCTGGGCCCAGTGGCGTTGGCCTCCCGTGGAGCGATTTGTTCCGCGCAGGGCTTCGAGCGGATCAGCATTGGAGGTCATCCATGCGGGGGCCATGCCGAAGACGATTCCGGTGATGAGCGAGATTCCCAGGGCGAAGAGCAGCACAGGAAGGGAAGGCCTAGCGTTCACGGGGACCCAGGTGTCCGCGCTGGAAAAAGCAAGGTGGAGGATGAGGCGGGCGCCGGCATAGGAAACGGCAATGCCTGCAACAGCGCCGAACAGAGCCAGAGTGAGGCTCTCCGACAGGGCCTTGAAGACGAGACGCGCGCGCGAGGCGCCGAGAGCGGCGCGGAGGGCTGTCTGAGGCCGGTCTTTCAGGCCGCGAGCAAGGAGCAAATTGGCGATGTTGGCACAAGCCACGAGCAGCACGCAAAGAGCGGCCATCAGCAGCAAACGCAAACTGCCCTTATAGTTTTCCCGCATGAGGGAAACGCCCGCGCCGCCCGGCGCAAGATGCAGAGTTTGTTTTTCGAGCAGAGCCTGTTCCTGCGAGGTCATGTCCGCCGTATGGCTCGCAAGCCACTGGTGCAGCTCTACCTGGAGCTGCGCTTCCAGAGTTTTCGGATTCGTGCCGGCGCGAACCCGCCCGATCAGATCGAGCCATGCGAGGCGGGGATTCTTGAGGCGCGACGTTGGGCCGGCGATGAGCTGTTCTGTCGTGAGCGGCAGCCAGAAATCGGGCATATCCGAGCCAGCGATTTTCGCTCCGAAGAAACCCGGCATGGCGATGCCGACAATTGTGAATGGATGACCGTTGAATTCGTACGTCGCTCCGACCACCGAGGGATCGGAGCCGAATTTGCCCTGCCAGGAATGGAAACTCAGGACGGCGACCGGGGGCGCCCCTTCCTGGTCGTCGGCATCGGCGAACAGGCGCCCGCGCCACGCGGTAATGCCGAACGTGTTGAAGAAGTTTCCGGAGACGTACTCGCCGTTGGCCGTCTCGACGGGAGCCGGCGAGCCGGCGCGCCGAACGCCGAGATGAGCGTTGGCTTCACCGATCTGGAATGCGGCCAGATTCTCGAACGCGGGAGTGTTGCCGCGGAAGAGCTTGTAGGCCTCCCAGGAGAAAAGATTCCAGCCGGTTTGCGAAGGAAGGTCATCACTGCCCTGCGTGTATCCGTCCGAGTAGCAGCAGCGAACAGCATCGCCGACGCGCCAGAGCTGACCGGGCTGCGCGACGGGCAGCGACCGGAGCATGACTTGGTGGACCAACGTGAAAATCGCGGTGGGCGCGCCGATGCCCAGCGCGAGAGTGACCACGGTGACGGCCGTAAGTCCAGGGCTTTTCGCCAAGACGCGGAAGGCCTCGCGAAGGGTTTGCCAAAGAAGAGTGATGGACGTGACTCCTGAATTGGAGAGTTTTGAGCAGCGCTTCAGGATTACGCCAAGTGAGGAAAGGTTTCAAGCGCAATGCCGCGAAAAGGGATTACTAGAAGGGCGCTTGAAAAGAGGGACGGGAATCCGGAGTGGGGTTCCGGATTCCCGGTGGGCGTTGCAGGGATTCTGGCGGGGGTGTTCAGCGGGTAGTTGGGGAGAGTTCTGCGACCAGGGTGATTTGGCCCTGGGCTTCCATTTCGGCAACTAACGCAATTTCCTTTTCGCGCGCTGATTTCGGCAGCTCGCGACCGCGGGAGTCTCCGGCCGTCCAAATCTGCGAGAGGAAATAGCGATCGCCGTAACGGTTGAAGATCAGTCTTGATTCGGTTTGGATCTTGTTTGCGGCGATAGCGTTGGTGTTCAAAAAGGGCGACGACAGAGAATAGGCCCGATTGACCAGGACCAAAGTGTTCTGGTGGCCCACTCGCTCGACCGCGTAGTCGCCAGCCGGAAGAACCTGATTGCCGGCAACGAAGTCAAAGGGGATATTGACCACCATCGACTGCTGCGCCCGGGCTACGCGAGCCGAGGCCATAACCGTTAGTGTCATCACTGCTGCCATAACCATCATTCGTGTTCTCATGGGACCTTCCTCCTTCTAAATTGCTGACGGCGTCCAAACTGAACTTTCGTTCGCCTGGGCTGCTTGGTATGCCCGCTCAGCGGCTCAACATGGTGGGCACTTTCGCGCATTCCGTTGGAGAGCACAATGCACCGGAGGTGAACTGGAAGACGACAGAGGGTGAACAAGTAAGTTGGCGAGAATAGGGTGCTTAAAGCATGGGCGGAGTCCATCGTGACAGGTGGAAGGAATGGTATAGTTTCGGAGTCACGGAGATAAATTCGGATGGCGATGGCGGCGCGTTCTGGAAATACCGTGCGCTTTGATGCGTTCGAAGTGGATTTGCGGGCGGAAGAACTCTACAAAGCAGGGCGCAAAATTAAGCTGCAAGTCCAGCCATTTCATGTGCTCGCGATGCTGCTGGAGCGGCCCGGGGACTTAGTTACGCGCGAGGAACTGCAAAAGAGGTTGTGGCCTGCGGACACTTTTGTGGATTTCGATCACAGCGTGAACACGGCAGTTAAAAAATTGCGTCAGGCGCTGGGGGACGACAAGAAGAAACCGCGATTCGTGGAGACGCTGACGAAACGCGGGTACAGGTTTATCGCGGCGGTGAAGGCACCGACGGCACCGGAAAAAGCTGCGGGCGCTGAAGTGCGGGACTCGAACACGCAGACAAAATCCGCTTGGGTGGGAAAGGTAGCGAAGCTGTGCTGCGAGAACGGGCACCCCTTTAGCCTGGTGGCCATTGACGAAGCAACGGCCGCGGAGAGACAAAAACTGGACGCGGCGGAGGACGATGTGGGGCTGTCGCTGCTGATTGCCGCGCAAAGGCTGTTGATGGTGCCGGATGGAACGCCGCTAAGAATTCTCGAGGTGGAGCAGACAAATTCGCGCGGCGAGGCGCGGATTCTTGAAGGGGAGCACTACGGAAAGACGGCGATGTTCCCGCTGAGGCTGCTTGCGGAATCGCCGGAGCTTGATTCGGCGCGCAAGCCGCGGCGGTGGAAGCTAACCAACTAGATCAGCTCGGATGGCGAATGCGTTCGGCCAGCGCGCGGGCACGCTGGCGGCCGATCTCGATGAAGCGCGAATCGGCGGCGATTTGATCGAGCGTAGGCAGGGCACGCTGAGGCTCGGGAAGCAATTTGTGATCGAGGTCGGTTTCAAATTGCAGGAGAGCGTCGTTGATGCCGAGGCGATCGTACTTCATCCGGCGTTCGAGCATGGTGACCAACTCCTGCTGGCGAGCGAGGCCCTCGAAGATTTGCATCAATTGAGCGGCGGCCGAGTTCAGGGTGTAGTTGAATTTGGTTTCGTGAACTTCGGTGCCTAACTGCCAGCGAAACGTTTTTTCGCCGAGATTGGCGATGCGGCGATGGACGTCTAAATCCTGACCTTCAAAATGGTTCAGCTGGGCAGCCAATTGGAACATTCTCGCGCGCAAGCCCGCGCCCACTTCGAAGGGCGAAGCCCCAGGCTCCTCGTCAAGCTGGCGAATCTCAAAGGTCGCGGCATTGGTGTTGTCGTGGATAACGATCTCGATGAATTCGGGCGAGCTGGATTTGAATATGCGGCGATAGGAAAGCGTCGCGTGAGAAGCAGCGGGCGAAGAAACCTGGGCAGAGGCGGCCGGAGCCAGGGCCCAGGCGAGGAGACCGCTCGCGAAGAAAGTCATTATCATAAGTCGCGGGAAAATGGTCTTCATCGTCTTGTTACGATGCGCGGCGCGCGGCGTGAGTTGCGCCCTGACGAGCGACTTGAACGCCGGCGGTCACCGAGGGCGAAGGCGGTTTCGCTGGCAGAGATTTGTGCGGGAATCCAAAGCGTTGGCGGACGCGCTCTGCCTGCAAATGACAAAGGGCCACGGCCAGAGCATCGGCGGCATCAGAAGGTTCCGGAGTTTCCTGCATCGCGAGTAACGCGCGCACCATCAATTGCATCTGCCGTTTGTCTGCGTGGCCATAACCGGCGACCGAGGCTTTCACTTCGCGCGGCGAATAGCTGTGCACGGCTAGGCCACGCTGGGCCGCGGCTAGAAGCACAACGCCGCGCACCTCGGCGAGACGCAACGCGGTTCTCATATTGAGCGCGGTGAAAACTGATTCGACGGCCAGCACGTCCGGAGAAAACTCCTCGATCAGGCTGCAGAGGAGGGCGTGGACATCTTGCAGGACCGCGCCGAGGGATTCCTTTTGGCGCTTTGGCGCTACTTTCAATGCTCCATAATGCAGCATACGGCAGAGACGGCCGTCAGTTTCTATGATGCCGTAGCCCGTAGGACCGGAGGCAGCAGGATCCACACCCAGCACGCGGAAACAGCCATTCTGGGCGGGGGAAATGCCTGTTGTGATTACCACTTTCATCGACATAAGTCTACGGCGTTCTCCGCACCGCTGCTAGCGATTTGTCTCTGAAACTTTCTTACAAAAGAAAAGCGGCCATCCGTTATCCCCGGAATGGCCGCCGCGAAGTGGAACGGACATTTCTGTCCCTCACTTTTTAAAATCCTTTCAGTTCGCTCCAACAGCTTCTTGAATTTCCGACTCATCGATATCGAAGTTCGCGTAGACGTGCTGCACGTCGTCGTGTTCTTCGAGCGCTTCGATCAGACGAACCATTTGCGTGGCTTGCGGTCCTGTAAGCTTGATGTAGTTTTGCGGCACCATGCCGATCTCCGCCGATTCAGGAGTGATGCCTGCCTTGGAGAGCGCTTCTTTTACTTTTTCGAGAGCTTCGGGCGGCGTGACGATGTACCAGCCGGAGCCATCGTCCTTCAGGTCTTCGGCACCAGCTTCAAGAACGATATCCATTAGCTTGTCTTCGCTGGCTGCTTCTTTGGGAACGACGATCTCGCCCTTGCGATGAAACATCCAGCCAACAGCACCGGCTTCGGCAAGGTTTCCGCCATTCTTGCTCATCAGGTGGCGAAATTCGCCCACGATGCGGTTGCGATTTGTGGTAACCGCTTCAATCAGCATGCCTACTCCGCCGGGACCATAGCCTTCGAAAGTGACTTCTTCATATTGCTCGCCTTCGAGCTGACCGGTTCCACGCATGATGGCGCGTTCGATATTTTCGTTGGGCATGTTCTCGTTCTTGCCAGCGAGAATGGCGGTGCGCAAACGGGGGTTGGAATTGGGATCGCCGCCGCCGATTCTGGCGGCGATCGTGATTTCGCGGATCACTCTCGTAAAAACGCGGCCCCGCTTCGCGTCGGTGGCCGCCTTCTTATGTTTAATGGTGGCCCATTTTGAATGCCCGGACATGACACATCCTCTTTTTTGCGTGCTCCCGACCGTGCGGGATTCACGTTGAATGAAATTTCGTGCAGCCGCTTGCCGCCTGAATAGCGGTTCAGCGACTCTACCCCGCGTCGCGGGGCTACCTGTGCGGAGACTTAGGGTAAACCGCAAACCCCTGCGGAACTGAGCCAGTTTAGCACAGCCGCTGCGCGCGGGAAACCGGGTATACTCCTGGCGGGGCATCTCCTTGGGCGGGATAAGCGTCAGCAGGAATCTTACAAGCCGCATGCGGGCCGCAGGATTTTGTCATGCCTGAAGAGCGGCTGCGCGCGCTCATCGTGGCTTCGCATCCCGTACCGTATGCCATTCCCGTCTTTCGGGCGTTGGCGCGGCGTCCAGAGCTCGATTTCCACGTCGCTTATTGCAGCTTGCGGGGCGCGGAGCCGGAGCATGACCCCGAATTCGCGGCCATGCTCAAGTGGGACGTTCCTCTGCTCGATGGCTATAGCTGGTCCCATGTTCCCAACAAAGGTTCTGGGGCAGAGTCGTTCTTTGGGCTGCGAAATCCGAGGCTGTGGAATGTGATTCGCGAAGGAAAGTTTGATGTAGTTTCTTCGCACATCAGCTACGTCCGTTCCACATTCTGGATTGCCTTTTTCGCCGCACGCAGGAGCGGTGCGGCGTTTCTGTTCGGGTGTGACCAGGGTTCGCTGGCCGCAAGAGACGGCCGAAAGTGGAAGGAGCGTTTCAAGAGACTCGCTTGGCCCCAATTATTCCGATTGGCGAACCAGGTGTGCGTCTCTTCGAGCAGCGCGAAGGATCTGATTAGATCCTTGCATATTCCGGAGGATCACATCTCGCTTACGCCGCTGGTGGCGGACAATGACTGGTGGATGGCGCGAGCAGCCGAGGTGGATCGTGGCAGAGTTCGCAGTTCATGGGGAATCAGCGGCGATGAAACTGCGGTTCTCTTTTGTGCGAAACTTCAGCCGTGGAAGCGGCCTGGCGACTTGCTGCGCGCATTTGCGCAAGCAGAGGTTCCGAGAAGCATACTTGTTTTCGCCGGCGATGGCCCGATGCGTGAGCGACTGGAAAAAGAAGCGGCAGAGCTGGGTTTAACGTCACGGGTGCGCTTTCTCGGATTCGTGAACCAGTCGCAATTGCCTAGCGTGTATGTTTGCGCCGACTTGATGGTGCTACCTTCGGAATATGAACCGTTCGCCGTGGTCGTGAACGAAGCTATGTGTTGTGGGTGTCCCGTTGCCGCAAGCGACCGTGTGGGCGCAGCACGCGACCTTGTTGCGCCGGTCCGGCCTGAATTTGTTTATCCGTCTGGAGATCTTGGGGCGCTATCAGCCCTCTTGAAAGACGCACTTTCAGATCGGGCGCGACTCGCATCACTCCGCCGGGCTGCCGTTGCGCACATGCAAACGTGGTCACCAGAACGGAACGTCGCCGCGACACTCGATTCCTATCGCCTCGCAGTTTTGCACAAGAGACGTTCGAGTTGGTCGCTACTTTCAAATTCCTCGACAGTCAACGCTTCCGCAGCCTCTTCGCGCAATATTCGGAAATGAAACTGCTGATTTATTCTCATTTCTTTGCACCGAGTGTCGGCGGAGTAGAGACTCTCGTTCTATCCTTGGCGCGAGGCCTTGCAGGACTGCTTTCTCCCAGCGGAGAACCGGAATTCGACCTCACAGTCATCACGCAAACTCCAGCTGAAGAATTTGACGACTGCACGCGTCCCTTTCGTGTGAACCGCCGGCCAAGCCTCATTCATTTATGGGATTTGATCCACACTTCCGACGTTGTGCATATAGCAGGCCCCGCACTGACGCCGATAATTCTCGGGCTTATCGCGCGGAAGCCGGTTGTGGTCGAACACCACGGGTTTCAAACGATTTGCCCGAACGGACAACTTCTCGTCGAGCCGGCGGGAAGCCCCTGTCCAGGACATTTCATGGCCGGCCGGCACGGGGAATGCCTTCGCTGCAATTCCAGTCAAGGCTGGTTTGTTTCTCTACGGCTGTGGTTGCTTACTTTCGTGCGGCGTTTCTTATGCAAACGAGTTTCGGCAAACATCACGCCGACGGCCTGGCTGGGGAGTCTGGTGCAACTTCCACGAAGCGTCGCAATTCCTCATGGACTGGAAGCCAACGCTGCGCCGGTCGCGCATGCTTTGCCGTCCGCGCATCCACCGGTGATTGCTTTTCAGGGCCGGCTGGTCACAACGAAAGGTGTTGGCATATTGTTCGAAGCTGCCTGCATCCTGCTCAAACAAAATCGCGACATCGAACTGCTCATCATTGGAGACGGCCCGGAGCGGGACTCGCTCGAAGAGCGTTCCAAGCAAGGACCACTGGCGGGGCGTGTTCGATTTGCGGGCCGACTCGCTGAGGCACAACTCGAAGCTGCGCTCGCGGAAGCCTCGGCGGTCGTCGTGCCATCTTTGGGTGGAGAGGTGTTTGGATTGGTCGTTGCGGAAAACATGGCGAGAGGGCTGCCCGTCCTCACTTCCGATCTCGGCGCATTCGTGGAAGTCGCAGGCGAGGGCGGCCTCTCGTTTCGCACCGGCGATACAGCGGCGCTTGCGCTGGAATTAGCACGAATTTTGGATGATCCTGTGCTCGCGGCCCGGCTCACGGAGCTCGGCCGGCAGCGTGCTTTGGACCTTTGCGATTTCCAACGCATGCTGGCGGCCCACGCGAGAGTTTATGAGCGTGCCCGCACCTGACCTGTCCCACAAGGCAGGTTTGGGGTGCGTCACACGGAAGGAAACTCCGCCGAATAAATGGGCGCCTGGAGCTACACTGGCTCTATCGTAGGCGGCACGAAAAAGCCTGCTTTTTTTCTACATCCCCCTCAGAAGGCTGCGCGGATGGCAGGAGACGGAGAACATGAAACGCGTACTTATTTTAGTCACGCTTGTCTTGCTGGCGCTGACTCTGGCACCGAGCCCTGCTCTTGCCCAGCAAAGCAAAGGAAAGTCGACCCTCACCGGCGTAGTTATCGGACCAGATGACAAGCCTGCAGCACATGCGACGATTTCCTATCAATACTCGGACGGGAGCGGACCGCATTCCACTCACGCAGATGCACACGGGCGATTTACGATCACCAAGCTCCGCGCCAGCAGCTATGACATTCGAGCGTCCGCAAAAGGAGTCTTTTCGGATTGGGAAAGAAACATCCCCCTGCGCAAGGGCCAGACAAGGTCGCTGGAACTGAGATTGATTTACGCAAAGGAGATGCCGAAGTCTACTTCCGGGAAGAAACCAAAATAGCCGGCTTTTACGTGATAGAAGATGGCACTGTTGACATCCTCGATGAGCGAGCCGATGCCTCAGGCGGTAGAGGTTATAGGCAAGACCGAGCAGCAGAGCTTGGCGAATCTGGATGGCCAAACTGCGCCCGGGAGCGCGCGAGGAGAGCTTGCGCTTAACG
>DATJXZ010000028.1:0-4016 GCA_035499815.1 Candidatus Solibacter sp.
AGAGGGTTATCGCGCGGCGGGAATCGGGGAGAGCGAGTGGCGCAAGTTGGTGGAATCGCAGACGCCACTCGGGCGGATCGGCAAACCGCAGGATGTTGCCCCGGCGGTCGCGTTTTTTGCTTCGCCTGACTCTTCGTGGATAACTGGCGAGACGCTGACGATTGCTGGAGGATTCCGCTGATTCGACTTTTGCGCCTTCGCTAGATCAACAGTTTCGCTGAAGGCAATCGGGGCCGCGAGATATCGCGGCCCTTTCGTTTCAAGCCCACGGATGCCCGTTTTGCGCCGCTTCGTCTTCAGAAGGCGACAACGTTCGGGCGGTCCTCACACGGCGCCCGCAGCATTGCGACAAAAGCTCACGTGCCCGAAAAAGCGTAGGGTCCACGTTCGATAATTCGTAGGTTGCAACGATTTCTCACCTGGAGCTGCGAAACCGATGCCTTTGGGGGATTTTTCCCGCCCCGAAAAGTTCCAAAATGTTTTTGTGACCGGCTGAGTCACCGCGAATCTCGCTCGATCATCCAACTCTTTGAAGGCAATTATCGACGGCGGCGACGGGCCACCGCAGGAGGATGCAACATGAAGATTCGTCAACTCGCAGGCACAATCATCGGAGCTCTACTCGCAACGCTTGCCGTGGCGCCGCTCTCACGGGCCCAGGAAATGAATGAAGGCACGAAGGTGATGTTTCAGGAAGCCGTCCGCATTCCCGGGCATGTGCTTCAGCCGGGAACTTACTTCTTCGAGCGTGCCCACGACGGAAACGGCCCTAACCTGAATCTGATTCAGATTTACAACGACGATCATTCACGGCTCATAGCAACGATCGAAACGGTGACGGCGGAGCGGAAATCTGCGACGGGCGGAACGGTCATGGCGTTTGCGGAGCGCTCCAACGGAAAGCCTCCCGCACTACTCGAATGGTTCTACCCGGGAATGCGCGAGGGGCATGAATTCGTCTGCCGGCCCGACCGAGAGCAAAAGTTGGAGACTTCCAAGGCCGACTTCGTACTCGCGCATAGCAAAGGCAGCAGGCTGGCGGCAGACGATAGCGGCGACTGAACAGCTGGCCGGCGGCTCTGGAGTTAGGCGTGGGCGTGTGTGTTTAGCGCGGGATCATCCGCTGTGGCCCGGCCCTTCGTGATACTGATTCGGTAAGCCGGCCTCGGAGTGCCTGCAAGTTACTGAAAACACGGGGCGAGTGCTTCCTGTAATGGCTTGCTGCGGTTCCCTGGTTCCGCAGCAGGGGCCCAGAACCGCCTCGGTTCTAGCCTTATAGCAAGGACTTCGAAACTATGGAAGAAACTATTTCGTCGCTCGAGCCATCCTAGGAATGCACATAGGCCGGTCAGGAAGCAGGGTGTATAATGCCGGTCAAGCGTTGAGGGAGGTTCTCATGAACCGGTCCTGGAGCAGGCTGTATTCGGCTACGATTGTTTCCACGCTTCTGATACTGCAGCCCATGGAGCCTGTTGTCCGAGCCGCGACGGGAGGGCAAAACCAGCAGCAGTCATCTTCAACGCAACCGGCCGACCCGCAGCAAGCCCACGCGCAACCCCTCCCACAGCAGAGCGATCCGGACGTCAAGAAGGGCGGCAAGGAAGACGTGGACGCCATCGGCAACCGCAATGTGGGCCACGGCCTGAATTTTTATTCGCTCGAGCGAGAAATTGCCCTCGGCAAGCAGCTAGCTCAGGAAGTTGACCGGACGGCGAAGTTCATCACCGATCCGGTGGTTACGGAATACGTCAACCGCGTAGGGCAAAACCTAGTGCGCAACTCCGATGCGCAGGTTCCCTTCACGATCAAGGTGATCGATTCCGACCAGATCAACGCGTTCGCGCTGCCGGGAGGATTCTTCTACGTCAACAGCGGATTACTTCTACATGCGGATGAGGAGTCCGAACTGGCCGGGGTGATGGCACACGAAATTGCGCACGTTTGCGCGCGCCACGGCACGAAAAATGCCACGAAGGGCGAGTTGGTGCAGCTCGCTTCGATTCCGGCGATGATCTTCATTCCCTACAGCCTGGCTGGATTGGCGATGTATCAGGGTTTGAACCTGATGATTCCGCTGACCTTTCTGAAGTTTTCGCGCGATGCGGAGCGCGAAGCGGATTATCTGGGCCTGGAGTACATGTACAAGGCTGGATACGATCCAAACTCGTTCGTGTCGTTTTTTGAGAAGGTGACTGCACTGGAAAAGAAGCAGCCGGGCTCAATTCCCAAGGTTTTCTCGACGCATCCGCCAACTCCCGACCGGATCGAAGCGGCGCAAAAGGAAATCGCCACGATTCTTCCGGCGCGCGATGAATACATTGTCTCCACCTCGGAGTTCGATCTCGTGAAGCGCCGTCTGGGCGCGCTTGAGGCGAATCAGAAGGTGAACGACAAGGCGAATGCCGGCAACAAGCCCACGCTGCGGAAGAAGACCGACCAGACGGAGAAGACCGGGCAGGCCCCTCCGGACCAGAGCGGCGGCTCGGATGACGACAGCGATCGTCCTACGCTGAAGCGCCGTCCGGATGGACAGTAAGGGCTTCATTCCAAGCAGAGAAAATGAAAAAGGCGCCGGTTGCTGCGGCGCCTTTTGATTTTTGCAGAGGCGAAATTTTCAGCGGAAGTTTCTAGTGGGCGTGAACTTCAGCCACGCCCAAACGCTTTAATCCTTCAGCGTAATACTTGCGGTAGAGGATGTCCCACTCCTCGCTGCCCTCTAGGATTTCCTTCTTCTGCGACCCGATCTTCGCGCGTACTTCGGTATCGACTTGTTCTTCTACCTTCAGCAGGGCCGTCAGAATATTCACGATTTCATGCCGGATGGTATCGCGATCCTCGACGAAATCCACATCCGGGAGCGTTACGAGCAGGTCGATGATGCGGTGGGAGATGCGAACCGTCTTTTCGCGGGTGAGACGCATTAGCGGAGAATCAGCTTCCTTTCGCGAGCCAGCTGGCCCTTGGCTTTCTTAAACATCTCCTGATAAGAAGCTCCGACGCGCTTCATCTCGTCCGAATGTTTGCTCAAAATTTCGCGCACCTCTTCGTTCAAGCGGTCTTCGACCGTCACTTCGTCGGCCATCACCTGGCGGACGGACTGGGTAACAGCTTCCACGTTTTTCGTTTCAATCATATTCGCCGCTACCAGCCGCTTGACAACTTCCTTGGCCATGTAGCCGACGAAGTCCCGCGAGAGAAGCATCCGTTTCGCTCCCGAATGCAAAACCGAGCCTTTCAGTCTAATTGGTGGATGCGAAGAGTGTCAAGGCGGCCCCGCAAACACGATTTTGCGGGCTTGCGACAGGTACGCGGAGTTCTGCTACTCTGATGAGTTCCACAATGCAGAGCGGGAAAGTATTGGCCGGTAGAAAGGAACCGGGCGGCATGACTTCTGTTTCATCGTCTAAAGCCAGCGTGAAAAGGGCGCTCAACTTCAGCGGCGGCCCGGCAACACTGCCTCTTTCGGTGCTCGAAAGGGTGCGCGACGAGCTGCTCGACTATCGTGGCACGGGCATGTCCGTGATGGAGATGAGCCATCGCTCGGCGGAATTCGAGGAGATCAATTCGCGGGCGGAGCAGTTGATTCGGCGGCTGATGGGAGTGCCGGACGATTATGCCGTGATCTTCCTGCAGGGCGGCGGCAGCATGCAGTTCACGATGGTGCCCATGAATTTTTACCTGCCTGGCAAGCCTGTGGACGTGCTGCACACCGGAATGTGGACAGCGAAGGCGATTGCCGAACTACAGAAAACGACACCTTTTCGAATCGCGGCGACGAGCGAACCGAACAAATTCTGCCGCATTCCCCGCGGGGAGGAAATCCAGCTTTCACCCGACGCTTCATACGTATACATGTGCTCGAACAATACGATTGAAGGAACGCAATGGAACTTGTTCCCGGAAACAGGCGACGTGCCGCTGGTTGCGGACATGTCGTCCGACATTCTTTCGCGGCCGGTGGAGGTAGGCCGCTTCGGGGCGATCTTTGCGGGGGCGCAAAAAAATCTGGGCCAGTC
>DATJXZ010000029.1:0-11700 GCA_035499815.1 Candidatus Solibacter sp.
CCGACCGCGAGCGCGCCGATCTCATCATGCTTCCTTCCCACGGATACACCTTCGACCAATTCCTCATGGGCACCGTCCCCGCCAAGCTCCTCTACGCCACCAACTGCCCCGTCTGGACCGGCGGCCACTCCAGTGACAAAGCCGCTCCTCCGCACAAGTACGCCATTCGCAGCGTCCTTTGCGCCGTGGATTTCCGCCCGCACAATCGGACAACCATCTCTTGGGCCTCGCATCTAGCCGCCGATTTCGGCGCTCGACTAACCCTCGCCTACGTCACCGCTCCTGTCGAGTCCTGGGGCCCTGGCGGCGATTACGAGAATCCCCTGTGGAAAAAGGAACTTGTCGGCGACGCCTCCGAGCACATGGCCGCCCTCCAAAAAGAAATGGGCACCAACGCTGAAGTTTTCATCGGCAGTGGCGACATTCCCAAAGCCCTCAGCCTTGCCGCCCAGCAATCCCAAGCCGACGTCCTCGTCACCGGCTTCCAACCGTACGGCGGCTACCTCAAAACACACGGCTACGCCGTAATCACCGCCCTCCCCATCCCTGTCCTCAGCATCTGATCCGCGTACCATAGGCACCACATCTCGGGTAAAATGTCGGCCATCGCAGTACCGGCCCAAAGTCCAGATCACCAGGAGCTGCCCGTGCAAATCCGGCTAGCCAGCATCATGGTCGAAAATCAGGACCACGCTCTCCGCTTCTACACCACCATCCTCGGCTTTGTAAAAAAACACGACATCCCCATGGGCCCCGAGTTCCGCTGGCTCACCGTCACATCCCCGGAAGGCGCCGAAGGCGTCGAACTCGTCCTTGAGCCCATGGGCTTTCCTCCCGCCCAGACCTACCAGAAAGCTCTCTTCGCCGCTGGCATTCCTGCCACCGCCTTCCTCACCAGCGACATCGCCGCCGAATACTCCCGTCTCAAATCTCTCGGCGTCGTCTTCCGCGGCGAACCCAAAAATATGGGCCCCGTCACAGGCGTCCTCTTCGAAGACACCTGCGGCAATCTCATCAACCTCGTCCAACCCGCCACCTGACGCCATCATCCCAGCAATCGCCGTGGTCCTTTTCATTCTGTTAGCCTAGGCGCACAAGCCGCCCTCTCCGGCGTCCGCTCCCCCGCGGCCCCGGCATCGTCATGAAGTAGTCTTCTGCGGTGCTCGCGAATCCGCGTTGTCGCGCTCCGACAAAACGCAGGCAATCAGAAGAGGTAAGGCACCAGGGCCGCCGTCCGATGGACATACTTCGCGTACGTCTCTCCAAACTGAGAGCGCATCCACTGCTCCTCTTTTCTGAGCTTGGCCCAGAACATGAGGAAGAACACGACGAAAACGACGAACCCGCGCACCTCGGAGATGGCGATTGCGAGGCCGAGGAATCCCTCCAGAATACCGGTGTAGATGGGGTGGCGCACGACGCCGTACGGACCGCTGGTAATCAGCTCGTGATCCTGCTTAATGCTGACGGAGTTGCTCCAGTTGCGGCCGAGGTGCTCACGCGCCCAAACGGCGAAGAGGAGGCCGCCAATGGTGATGGCCGCTCCCAGCCAGAATGGCCGCAATCCAGCGCTCCACAGAGGCTTGTAAAGCCAGCGCAGCGGGATCCAGGTTGTCGAGAGCAGGATGATCGCGACGAGGATGATTAGGGCGCGCAGGATGCGCGAGCCGGCAGGTTCGAGGCGCTGAGTCTCCTTGGTATTCGCGGCCTTGATCCGCCAGTAGACGATGAACGCAATCCACACGACGGGAAAGAATGCTCTGTAGAACCAGATCATGGAGACCTCCGAATCGCTGAAGTTGCTACGCAAACTACCACGGCCGGGTTACTCTAAACAGTGCCTTACTTTCCCCCGCGTCAGCACGATCTTTTCACCGTATTTCTCTTTCGACACTCACGCTATGCTTTAGTCTTCGTCCCTGGATTTCCCCGATAAGCTGTATTGGGCTAGACGCATCTGGCAACGGGAACCTGTTTCACCGGGCCGCACCGCTTAGGATTCCAGTGTCTACAAATTGATCCGGAGGATTTATGCGGACCCACGTAGTCTCAGCTATCCTCTTCATGCTCTCTGTGCCGTTCACGGCAAGTTCGCAACAGCAATCTCCAGCCCCGCCGACACCCGCCCCCGCTGCGGCACCGCAGGACGCCGACACCACCAAGGACGCCACAATTGTTTTCTTCCGCGAACGTCACTACGTCGGCTCGCCCCTCAAGCCCTCAATCTACGTGGATGGCAAAGAAGTGGACCGCCTTGAGAATGGTCGCTGGTTCTCCGTCCATGCCGCGCCGGGCAAGCACGAACTGCAATCCAGTGCCAAGAATCAACCCGCCACCGTCATCGAAACCAAATCTGGCGAGACCACCTAAGTGCAGATGGTGATCGTAGCCGGCAATTGGCGCGGAGGCGGAAGACTCATGAAGGTAGATTCTGCGGGGGCCCAAAAGGTAATCGCCAAGCTCAAGCCTCTCCACGAGCAGGCGAGTGCAACACCTTAAACTCGGCTCCTGCCTGGTACTCAGATACATCCACCAAAAGGCTGAACGCGTCCACGGAGCTCAGACCAAGCAAGAATTTAGCGATGGCGCTCAAACTAACGAAACACTCACAATTGTTGATGAGACGGGCCGAGCCCAAAGTACTCCGTCTAGATTATTTCCAGGCGGATTCGGGGACATGGATGTCGTCGGCTGGAACAAGAGTGTTCACCGAGACGTGCGGCCAGGTGAGGCCATTGAAATTCAGCAGGACCGTCTGGGTGTACTGAATTTGGGTAAACGTCCGGGTCAGCTTACGCGGCACATCCAGGTCTATCGGTACGATCCCCGAGAACGTTGGTACGCGTTGCCCCGGAAGAACTGCTTTGGGTTTGACCGCGAAGTGCTGGCCGACATGCAGCGGCGGGACCTCAATGTCCACTTGGACGGTTTCAATCCAGAAGACGGCGGTCATTTGCGTGGCCTGGGCGTTGGGCGCGGTGGCAGCGGGCTGACCGAGCAAAAAAGCGATGTTGTCTGTTCCGCCGCCGAACAAGCCGACGGGCGGAGGCGGGGCTGTGGAAATGAAGAGGGTAGTGGTGCTAATGATGTTTTGCTTGGCGATGAGGTTACTCAGGACGGAGTTGGGATTGTCCAGCATCGCCTGAGTGATGGTTCCCTGGGCGATGAACGGCGCCAGATCTTGCGGGATTCTGAGGGTATTGGGGTCCGTGGCGGTCTGGCTGGGAAACCTGAACGGCGCTTTCGTCGCGTTGATAATTGGCGTGATGTCTACCGCGGCGATTGTAGGCGGTCCCGGCGCTGCAGGTTTGACAAGGCCCTGAGCATCGATGGTCGTCCCGTGGGGAATGGAGGCCATGCGCGAGACGGTTTCGCCGAGTGGCGGGATGGTGGTCGCGGGCACATGAATCCAAATGCCGGGCTCGAAGTGGATGCCGACCTTTTCGCCGTGGATCGTGATATCGCTGATGCTTTGCACATAGGGCACTCCATTGAGGAAGGCGTCTTTCTGGGCTCCAGTGCCACGATTCGGGACCGAACCGAGGCTTTTCGAAAACGAGAGAGTCTCAGAGGTAAGGTTCAATTCGAGGATGTTGTCATGTGGAGGAGTTGGGGGAACTGGATTGGGGAGTGGCGTCGGACTTGCGGTACTGTCCGGCCGGAAGATGGTGTTGAAGCCGTTCCCCACAAAATCACCAACAAAGGCGGAGAGTGGACCGAGCGGGGGTGGAGAAACTACCGCGGGAGCTACCTTGTGAACTGCCCGAAGCTCGCCGAAAAGAAAGTCATCGGCTACACTTATAGACGACCTGGGTTTTTTGCCGTTCATACGCAATTCTCCTTTCCTGATGAGAGTTCATCTGCGGAACGAAACGTTCGAGGAACACTGTGACGCTTTGCTTAGGCTCCTCAACGAGCCCCAAGAGAGGTTTTGTCAGCAAGTGCGGCGACACAAGAACCGTCGCAGGATGACTCACTGGGTAGTGATTCCACCCAAAGATTCGTTTCTTCCTTGATGCCCGGGTCCCACCCTGGTGGACGCGAATCCATCGCTGGACTGATTGGGCGCCTTCCACCTGCGAGCGATTGCGGCGTCTGAAGAAAGAATCATGGTCGGAAGTTCGTGGCCGATTAGATGGTTGGTGGAACCAGCATCCACCGCCAGATTCACGAGCGAGCCTTCGTCGAAATGAAGGAAAAAGTAAGAGAAAAGATCCTTATAGATAGAAAGAAAGACGAGCCTTCGCAGCTCGTAAACTATTTGTGTCTCCTGACAGAGCCGACGCCCTCATAGAGGGTGGGATTTCATGTCGAAGTGCGTATATTGTCATGATTGGATGACTGCCAGCCATCCCTGTTCTTTCAGCACTTGCCAAGCCCGGCGGATCTGATTGGGGTCGAAAACGCGCTTCCGCTCGTTCCATTGGTAAGTCTTTTCAACCGCTTCGTCCACAGACAGTGCGCCTTCGCGAGTGGACACCCAGTGCACGGTAGCGAGCAGCTCCATCCCGTATGGTGTTTCAAATCCGTGAATGAGTCGCGCGACTCGCTCAAACCGAGCGTGTGTGTCGGGATGCGAAGTCATCATCTCTGTGGCAATCTTCGCGGCGTTCGGCAAAAGCTCGATTGGCAACTCCGGCTTGTCTTCGGCATCGCCATAGCCGGTGATGAAGTGTCCTTCGATAACATTCAGAACGTGGCGCAGATTCTTGGCATAGGGTCCATACAGAGCTTTCTCATATTTCAGCCGAAGGGGTTGCCCGGCCTCCTGCATGAAGTACATCAGCTTGTGGATCTCCAGTAAGGATACAAAAGGATCGAGAACGGCAAGAAGATATCGGACCATAAGCTCGATCAGCACCGCTCTTCCAAGAGTCATCTTGGGCGGAAGATGTTCCTTGGTCATCTTTTCGGCCTTCGGGGCTCCCGCAGGCTCGAAGAGCAAGACCTGCACCTCCGGGAAATCCTCGAAGGCATGGACAATTCTGGGTCGAACTGTTTTCCAATTCAGTCCACCGAGGCCACAGCCGAGGGGAGGAACTGCTACTGACCGAATGCCCCGCTTCTTTACTTCTTGCACGAGTGCACGCAATCCAGAATCGATGTCCTCGATACGACTCTTGCCTTTCCAGTGGCGCTTCGTAGGGAAGTTGATGATGAAACGAGGCTCTGTCAGAAGGCCCGTTTCGAACACGAGCATTTTCCCAGGCCGTACCTCTTCGCGCTCACATGCCGCTTCATAGAACTTGAAGTTGCGAGGAAAGGCTTTTCGAAACTGCAAAGCGACGCCTCGCCCCATCACACCGACGCAATTGACGGTGTTCACGAGGGCATCAGCCTTCGCGTCCAGAATGTCTCCTCGCTTCAATTCAATCATGATGCTCACACCTCAGTAGTACCACGAACGTTCGATTCTTACGATTGGCTTGTGCTCGGCGCCGGCAATCGATCTGGTCACCTGCTCAGCCATCCCAGCATCGATGACTCCAATGGCCTCGACCAAATTCCATGGAAAGGAAGTCTCAACTAACAGTTCGGCCTGTTTTGCTTCTTTTACGTCAGGGTTTCTCCAATCTGCTTGCGCGATTGACGTCCAATCTAGGTTCCCGAGTTCTCCACGGTCCTTCGAAAAGGTGGTGTAGTACGCTCCTGCGTTGCCGCGGCTGAATGCCCAACGCACGTGATTGCTCTCGGCCCAGTCGAGAACCGCGTTGAGATTGGCTTGGAGGTGTACGATAGGTCGCTGACCGCCATGGTAGGTTAGGCCGGGGCTGTTTCCCATGTGCAGGATGTACAGCATGACTGATCGGTGACAGTAATACCAAGGAACATACCCACCAACCATTGTTCCAGCGTGGCAGTCGACTCTGATCTCGTCGAGTCGTCTTCGTTTGATCTCGCTCATGCCAACTATCTCTCACGCTAGTCCTCGACGAATGCGCTCGGCATCCGACCATAGTGCGCCATCCCGAACAATCTTCTCGACGTTCTCGACGTGCGTAATGTGATAGATCTTGGGATTGTCCGGTAGAGGCGACATTCACCGATCCTGAAGCAGCAGCGACGCGCTCGATAAGGCATGCTAGGCGTCCGGGACAATCTCTCATGATTAACGACGATACCATAGGGCGAATATATGGCGAAAGTAGTCTTTTGGCCCCGTAGCGCCCGAGTAGCAGCAGTGGGATCTGGTGAGAGGCAATAAGAATCTCTTGAATAGCAATTCCGAGGCCGAGTCCAGAGAGCTGCCGCTCACCCTATAGCGCTACATATAGAATCGGAAGCTGGGTTGTATGGAGTCACCTTCTGGAGCGGCCGAGCGCCCTACCATTGAGCTACAGGGGAGCCGCACAACAGTTGAGGTTAACGCGGCGACTTTGCGTGAAGCTGGAATTGCCTCGCAGACCGTCTACAATGCTTTCCAGAAGGGAACGAAGTCTGGCCTAGTCATGTATCGCCGGGACGTGGAACCGGCGATAGGCCCGTGGGGTAGCGGCGGAGTCATGGACTGTTTTTGGATAAACCCCTCGCTGCGAGAGGCTTTGGAGTTCGTCGTATCCGAGCAATCCGGCGGGTGGGACACCCTAAACTCGCCCAAACGATTTTGGGTTTGTCTTTTCTCGCGGGGGTGCCCCGCCCTTTCGATTTTGGTTCTTGAAAGGGTGGGCTCTTCTTCTCTCTCGAGTCCACCCTTCCAGACAGTTCCACCGTCTCAGCAAACTACAAAATTCCCGCCAACCCTTTCCATCCACTGCACTTCCCGCGTCTCAATTCGAATGATACGCACCAAGTACTGTACCTTGACAGTAATCCATTCCCATGCTACACTTCCCCATGTTCCCGCCGCCCCACTCCCGCGCAATTCACTCCTGCCGACGCATGCTCGTTTGCCAATCCTTCAGGCTCCGGACAGATCTTCGCTTTTCCATTTTCGCCGTTCGCTTTTCACTTGCCGCCAGCCACTCGCCATCCGCCGCTGTTCTTACTAGGAGTCCGCATCAATATCATTCCATGGCGCTTACGGTTCCTTTGTTTTCATACTCTTACGCACTCTTTTGCACCGCGCAGAACGCTATCTCCTATCTTTTCTATGGTTTCCGCACTCTTTGCACAAAACACCGGGGGTGGCGTACCCCCTCGCCGATCACGGAATCCTCACCAGCTTATGCTCTTTCATCTTCGCGCTCGCGGAGAGCTTTTGCAGCTCCTTCAATCCTCCCGGTCCCCATCGCGCCAGAACCGGCAGGAAGCACAGCTCCCTCTCTTGCAATCCCTTGTGCGGATAGAACCATGACTCCAAATACTCCTCGTGGCTGTCAATCAGCGCCGTCTTCAACGTTTGCGCCTTGCCCGCTTTCCGTTTCAGTTTCTCCAGTTGAAACGCAATCTTCCTTTGGGCCGTCGCCACGGCGCCTCTCAAAGTCGGATCCAGCCGCACAATCTGCTTTTTCAGCTTCTCCAGCATGCCCGCAATCTCTTTCAACGACTTGTCAAACTGCGCGCCCAGTGCCCGCGGCACGCTGGCCGTTTCCATCTTGCCCCGCAATTCTTGCGAACCGCGCCACACATCCTCGGCCGTTAGCCCATATCGGCTCAGCAGCTTCTCTGCTTTCGCATCCACAATCGTGTACGCCGCGCGCGGCAGGATCGCCGTCATCCGTCCCAGCAACTTTTTGTAAATCACTTCCGCTTGCGCGAAGTACGCAATCTCCGCCGGCCCCGCGATGTACGCCGCCGTCGGCAAAAGATAATCCTGCAGCACTGGACGGAGGAGCGCATTGGGACTGAAACTCTCCGGCTCGGCCTCTATCGCTCGGACCAATTCGTCGTTGGTCCAGCTCCGCTCGCCGCTGACAAATTTTCCGCCGCTAAACCCGATCGGCTGTCTCACGCCGCTGCCAATCTGGAAAAGCAGCGTGCTTCGCGCCGTCACTTTTACTTGCGCCGCAAAACCCGCCTTATCCAACTCCTTCCCGCGCGCCAGCAGCGCCTCATTCAACTCGTCGCGCTGCTCCGCCGCCCTCCGCAGAACCGCTCCCGCGACGCGATGCAATCGCCCGTCCAGCGGGTCGAGCAATATCAGCCCTTGCTCGGCAAACAACCGCGCGAACAATTTTCCGAACGCGCTTCCGTACGTTTCCTTTGCTCCAAAACTATCGCGAAAAATCCTTGCGACTAACTCTCCGCCCGCGGCCCGCAAAATCTCCGCCGCCTCATCAACCATTTCCTGCACTTGCGGCCCCAGCGCAATCTTCCCCACCGGCAATCCCGCGTCGCCATTCCCAGGCAGCTCAAACCTCTTCAGCTTCCCGTTGTGGAACCACGTCGACGACCGCACTTCCTCCAGATCGTGGTCTTCCGTCGCCATCCAGAAAACCGGAACGGCATCGACTCCCTCCTTCGTCAATTCCTGCGCAATTCGGATCGCGCTCACCGCTTTGTACACCGCGTATGCCGGCCCGCCAAACAATCCAACCTGCTGCCCGCTCACCACCGCAACCGCACCCTTCGCAAACCGCCCCAGGTTCTCTCGCGCCGCTTCTCCAGCTCCAAACGCCGCATTCTGTTCGCTCAAAATCGCTGCGACTTCCGCCCTGCGTTCGCGTGGATAGGACAAGGATTTTGCGGATTTCGTTACTGCCTGGAGTGTTGGAGCATACCCGTAGAACTGCTTGACGAAGGAAAAATTATCGAGGAATTGAAGAAATAACTTAGGTTGGTGCGGAAGCTGGCGAAACGGCAGGCTGCGACATTCCATCGGGAATTAGATGATACCCACAGCCTTTCGTCACAGCAATCTGGGGCGCCGCTTCGCCACGCCAAAGCGGCAAAACTCGCCCTTCGCTCTGTTCCAGGATAAGCCTCCCGGTTAGACGGAGACGGCCCCGGAAAGGCGAGCCGCTTCCGCCGCTGGTTCCGTGGCGTGCATTTTGGCCATGAGGCTGCGAATCGCCTGCTTCTGCTCCTCACTCGGCGGCAGCAGCGGCAACCTGGGGATTCCGCCGCGATAACCGGCCTGGTCCATGGCGTATTTCACGCCGGGAATGCCGCACTGCGCGACGATCAGTTTGGAAGCAGGCAGAATCGCCGCTTGGAGCACGCGCGCTTTTTCCAGGTCGCCCTCGCGCACCGCGTCAAACAGCGCGACGCATTGCGCCGGCAGCGGGCTGGCCAGTGCAAGGATTGCGCCCACCGCGCCAAGAATCATCGAGGGAAACATCATGCTTGCCGAGCCTACCAACAGTTTGAAAGGCGGCGGCGCGGCAGCAAGAATTTCCGCGGCGCGTTGCACGACTCCGGAGCTTTCTTTGATGCCGATTATATTCGGGTGCTGCGCCAGAATTCCGATTTCTGGAGCTTCGAGTGTGACGCCAGTGAATTGCGGAACGGAGTACAGCATCACGGGAATCGGCGAAGCATCGGCAACGCGGCGGAAGTGCGCGATATACACCTCCGGCTTGTACGCCGGTTTGTAGTAGTAAGGCGTCTTGACCAGCGCGACCTGATAGCCGAGCTCCGCGGCGCGCTTCGTGCGGTCGATGGTTTCCGCGGTGCCCTCCGCGCCCGTTCCGGCGATCAGCACTTTTCCCGGCGCGGCGGACTCTTTCACCGTAACGAGAACTGCATCGGTTTCTTTTCGCGAGAGGAGAACGGATTCGCCGGTCGACCCAATCGCCACATAGCCCGCAACGCCGGTCGCGTTGTACTTGCGGATGTTGTGCTTCAGGTCCTCGATCGAAACAGAGCCATCCGCGGCATAGGGAGTCGTGAGCGCTGGAAATACGCCGGAAAGATTCATGGTCATTCTCCTAAGCCCTTACCGGGCCAATCTCCTGAGCCCTTACTGGGCTAGTCTCCTGAGCCGGCGCCGCCCGAGGCAGCGACCTGGCCACGATGCAAATCCTGAAGAGCGGCAACTTCGGTGCCCTGATCAAGCAGGGCGCGAATGCCGCGCGCCGCGGCGTGAGCCGCTGCAAGCGTCGTGATACAGGGAATGTTATAGCGAATCGCGGCCCGGCGGATGGATTTTTCGTCGTAGAAAGATTCGCGGCCGAGAGGAGTGTTGATAACCAGATCGATTTTGCCGGTCTTGACGAGGTCGACGATGTTGGGGCGACCCTCGTTCACTTTGAAAACAGCTTCCGCTGGAATTCCGGCGGCTTCGAGAGCGGCGGCGGTCCCGCGCGTCGCGAGCAGACGGAAACCAAGCTCGTGCAATTCTTTTCCGAGCGAGGCGAGATGCCGTTTATCGCGATCGTTGACGCTGAGAAAAATCGTGCCCTTGCGCGGCAGGCGCTGGCCGGCGGCGAGCTGCGCTTTTGCGAAAGCTAATCCATACGACGTGGAAATTCCCATGACTTCGCCAGTCGAGCGCATCTCGGGGCCAAGTATGGTATCCACGCCGCGAAATTTATTGAACGGAAAGACCGGCGACTTCACGGAATAAAATTCGTGCACGGCAATTTCAGAAACGCCGTTGTGCTGGATGAGGGGCAAACTCATATCCGAAAGTTTTTTGCCTGCCATCAGTCGCGCGGCTACTTTCGCCAGCGGAACTCCGGTCGCTTTGCTGACATACGGAACTGTGCGCGACGCCCGCGGATTTACTTCGAGGACATAGACCGTCTCGCGCTGAATGGCGTACTGCACGTTCATTAGGCCAACGACTCTGAGCGCCAGCGCGAGGCGCTTCGTGTACTCGCGAATGTGCGCGAGAACGTCAGCAGACAAACTGACGGGAGGGAGCACGCAAGACGAATCGCCGGAATGCACGCCGGCTTCTTCGATGTGCTCCATGATGCCGCCGATGACGACATCTTTGCCGTCGGCAAGAGCATCGACATCGACCTCGGTGGCTTCTTCGAGGAACTGATCGATAAGAACGGGGCGCGCCGGACCCATCAGAGCGGCTTGCGCGACGTAATCCTGGACGGTGTTGACGTCGTAGGCGATGACCATGGCGCGGCCGCCAAGAACGTAGCTGGGGCGGACTAGAACGGGCATGCCTATTTCGCCGGCGACACGCGCGGCTTCTTCCGGGATGAGAGCGGTGCCGTTGCGCGGCTGAGGAATTTTCAGCTTTTCGAGCAAGCCGCCGAAGCGCCGACGGTCTTCGGCGAGGTCGATGGATTCAGGAGCCGTACCGATGATGGGCACACCGTTACGCTTCAATTCCTGCGCGAGATTCAGCGGCGTTTGCCCGCCGAATTGCACGATGACGCCTTGAGGCTTTTCGCGGTCGACAATGGCGAGAACGTCTTCGAGCGTAAGAGGTTCGAAATAGAGGCGGTCGGAAGTATCGTAATCGGTCGAAACCGTTTCCGGATTGCAATTCACCATGATGGTTTCGAACCCATCTTCGCGAAGCGCGTAGGCCGCATGGCAGCAGCAATAATCGAATTCAATTCCCTGCCCGATGCGGTTGGGCCCGCTGCCGAGAATCATGATTTTCGGCCGCTGTTGAACGTCGGATTCGTCTTCGTCCTCGTAAGTGGAATAGAGATAGGGCGTATAGGATTCGAATTCGGCGGCGCAGGTGTCCACGCGCTTGAAGACCGGAGCGACTCCATAGCGGGCGCGCTGGAGGCGGACAGAAGCCGGAGTGCTTTTCCAGATTTGCGCGAGTTGTTCGTCGCTTGTGCCGTGGCGCTTCACTTCGCGCAGAAGATCCTTTGAAGCAGTCTCGACGGTGACGCCGGC
>DATJXZ010000030.1:0-3744 GCA_035499815.1 Candidatus Solibacter sp.
AGGCCGAGCGAGTTCGGCCACGGGATGGTGAGGACATGCTCCACGCGCCCGCCAGCGCCATGCCAGATGGACGTCGCCTCCCAAGCACCACGGCCGTCCATCACTACGACTGCGGCATCCTCAAATCCCGAATACGAATAGGCACTGAGCGCGTGCGAAAGATGGTGATCCACGAAGCGGTAACGGGCCTTCGTGGGCCCGAATTGCCGCCGGAAGGGATTCTCGCCGCCGTGTTGGTGCTGCATGCTGGCGTAGTGGCGCGTGGAATTGAGCACATTCAGATAGGAAGCGGGCCAGCGGCCCGTCGCATACAGGCTGAGATCTTTGCGAAACGCGGCTCCCGGGGGCTGCCAGCCGACGCAGACTTCGTCCACCTGGTCCGCGCGGATTTTTGCGAAATCCAGGCACGCTTGAATGGCCAGCGCGGGAAAGCGCGCATCGTGCTTCACGCGGCTGATGCGCTCCTCGGCAACGGCAAAAAGCAATTCGCCGTCTTTCACCAGGCAGGCCGAGGAATCGTGCATCTGCGAATAGTTGAGTCCCAGCGTGATCATCCGGCCGCTTTACCTTCCAACTCGAGAATGTGGCGGAACAACTTTTCCAACACGAGGGCAGAGCGCTTCCAAGTATAACGTGACATAGTTTGCTGGGCGGCCTGGCCCAGGCTCTGCCGCAGTTCGATGGAACCCGCAAGTCGCAGAACCGCTTCTTCAATCGCCCGGGCATCCGCGGGCGGAACCAGCAAGCCGTTGAAACCGTCCTCAACCACGTCCGGCATGCCGCAGGTCTCCGACGTAATCACAGGCATCCCCGAAGCCATAGCTTCGAGCAGAACACCGGGAAGACCTTCCATGAGCGACGGGAAAAGAAAAATGTCGTGAGACGCGAAGAGGTCCTGCATCTGGCCCGAGGGAACCGTGGGTTGAACCGATACCGTGGAGGCGAGCGTCGGTCCGAAAAACTCAAGGATGGTGTCCGGCGGACAATGACAACCGGCAAAGGTCATGGTAATGTCGGGAATTTTCGCAGCGAGTGCTTCCAGTGCCTCCCGCAAATAGAAGATCCCTCTCTGGTCCAACCAGGTGCCGGCATAGAGAAGCTTGGGGGGGCCGGTAAGTTCATAGCGGCGAGGGACAAAGAAGCGCGGTTCCACGCCGCTGGGTACGTACCAGGCACGATCCGAATCCATATTGTATTTCAGATGGAGAATGTTCCAGACATCGCGGCTGTGGGCGTGGGCGCCGTCGGCGGTGCGGATGGCGCCTCGAAAAAGTGGAAACGTATAAAAGCGGTGCCAAAGGCGGTTTCTTAGTTTGAAATGCCATGCGCGGCCTTTTTTTTCCTCACGGCTCTGGACATAGACGCGGCGTTCCTCCAAGCCGTGAAGCATCATCACGTAGGGAGGCAAGCCGCGCGTGCCGAGCCAACGGCGGTGGATTCCATAGACAACGCCCGCGGGCGCGTGAAGATTGACGATCGAGAACTTGCCGGGGTCTCTGGCGATGTAGCGATACAACCGGTGCGAAAAGATGAGGTCACTGAAACGAGGCGAAATATCATCCTGACCAAGCAGATCCTCACGAAATAAGTAGGTCAGCGAGTGCCCGCGTTTTTCGAGTTGCTCTCCCAGATTATAGATGAGCGCCGCGGCTCCGCCTTCGCGCCGGCTTGGGACACTGCAAGCCATCAGGATACGCATGGACGGGGCTGCCGCCAACGAGTCAGTCATCAAACCTTCCAATCTCCTGTGCGATCCACATGATTGGGCTGATGAAATGGCAGAACCTTTTCGCGAATGCGCGCATAGAAAAGGCTCGAGGCCAGCTTTTGTTTCAGCGCATAGTATTGCCGCGGTGCGAGGAACAGAGCGGGGAGCAAACTAAGGACCTTCAAAAAGCGGCGTCCGGCCGAAGCATGACCATGCGTCAGATCATAACTCCGCAATTCAATACGGAAATTATCCAGTGAAGATCCTACCCCCAACGAAAGCCGAAGCGCATCGGCTTCGGTCCGGACGGCTCCCACGATGACCTCGGCAATCTCGGGAGCCACATTTTCTTGGGCGAAGCGCTGCTGCAGGGCGGAGACCAGCGCTACCAATACGCTGTGTTTCCGCTGAATGGAACTTTCCTGTTCATTGCTGATTTGATACAAATTCTGCCCCTGAAGCCGATAAAAGGTCAGCGGCTCGCGCAAGATCAGAACTTCGGAGAAAAGCGCTCCGAGAGTGAAGAGATATTCATCGGCTTCGATCACTAGCGATTCGGGGGCAGCGCCAATACGGCGCAGTAGCTCTGTGCGAAAGGCCATGCGGCTGGTGCCCAGAAAGCTTTTGCGCAGCCGAAAGGTTCGCGCCCCGGAAACGGAGTTGATCCGGAATCGCGGCTCCTCCCGTGCCAACTCGCTGCGGCACTTTCCATCCGAGAGCATTTCCGTAATGCTGTGCCCAATCAGCCCGATGCCGAGATTGTGGGAAAAGGCGTGCGCGAGTGCCGTGAGCTTGTTGCCAGCCCACCAATCGTCGCCGTCCAGAAAGGCCACGACTTCTCCTTTGCATTCCGGGATGCCCACGTTAAAGGCGCTGGCCTGGCCGCCGTTTGGTTTGCGCAGGACACGAATTGGCGGCTCGAATTTGCGCAAGATTTCCGGTGTGCGGTCGCTCGACCCGTCATCGACAACGAGGATTTCGCGATCCGCTACAGGGAAATCCTGCGCCAGGACGCTCTGGACTGCCTCTTCGATGAAGCGTTCGTGGTTGTACGTATCGATCAACACGCTGAAAAACGGTCTAGCCATCAGTCATCCACTGCCTTGTCTGCAGGCGCGTATTTTTAGTGTACGTCAAATCAAAACAGGCGCGGAAGTCGCCGCGAAGGAGCGTTACTTCAAGTCGTAGTCGCCGATGTAGGTTTCGCGGCTGACGCCCAGCATGCTCAAAAAAAACGAGGAAAAGATGATCTGAATACCCAGGAAGAGCCACATGGACCAGAACAAAATATGCCGGACTTCATAGAGGGGGCCGAAACCGCTGCCGACCCATTTCCAGGTGATCCAGGCGCAACCGAGGAACCCTACCAGAAACACAAAGGCACCAAGCACCAGCCCGGTCTCGAGCGTAATGCGCTTCAGAAAGCGGCGCAAAGAAACGGTGCCGCGGTCAAAGCGCTCGGCGTAGCAGAATACCTTGGCGAACGCGCCGATCGAAAGAATCTGCGCGCCGACCAGCGTGAAGATCACTCCAAAAACCATCGTATGCATATCCAATGTCACCCGCGGCGTCAGATGGCGCGGACCGGGAAGGAGCCAGGAAGCCAGCGCCAGGCCGAAAAGCATGAGGACGCCTCCCGGCAACATGTATAGCCAGTTTGGCGCGTACATCAGCATGAACCGGAGGCTCCGCCAGCCGTCGCGGAAACTCCGGAGATGCGGCGGGCGGCCACGCTTGTCCGGCCACAACACGATGGGAATTTCCGAAATGCGCGCGCCAATCTGGGTGGCCTTGATGACGAACTCAAGGGCGAACTCCATGCCGGAGCTGCGCAGGTCGAGTTTGTCGTAGAGTTCCCGGCTGAATCCGCGCATGCCGCAGTAGCTGTCGCCTACCCCGGCGCCAAACAAGAAATTGACGAGCCAACTGAGGCCGGGATTTCCGAAGTATTGGTGCAGAGGAGGCATGGCGCCTGGCTTGATCCCGCCTCGGAAGCGGTTGCCCATGACCAGGTCGTGGCCGCGGCGAAGTTCGGC
>DATJXZ010000031.1:0-2392 GCA_035499815.1 Candidatus Solibacter sp.
GACGCTGGGAGCGACGCGCGATTTTGCGCGGTGCTATCTGTGCGTGGCAGGCGGGATTCAAGTGGAAGCGTTTCTCGGCAGCGCTTCAACGCACTTGTTGAGCGGATTGGGCGGATGGCAAGGGCGCGCGTTGCGGAAGGGTGATGTGCTGCCGGTGGGTGAAGTGAAAGAAAGAATCCGGCAGAAAAAGATGGCGGCGGGCGTGCTGGATGCGCTGCGGCCGCGTAAAACACTGCGCGTGACGCGTGGGCCGCAGTCTGGGTGGTTCGGCGAAGAGATACGGAAGCGACTGTTGGAGGAAGAGTTTCGGGTGAGCGAAGAGGCGAACCGGATGGGCCTGCGGCTGGAAGGGCCGCTGCTCGCCGCGCGAGAGAAAAAAGAAATGATCAGCGAGGGCGCGCCACTGGGCGCCATTCAGGTGACGCCCTCGGGCCAGACGATCCTTTTGTTCGTGGAGCAGCAGACAACCGGGGGTTACCCGAAGATCGCGAATGTGATTTCGGCGGACTTGCATAGCGTGGGACAGTTGCGGCCCAGGGACACCGTCCGGTTCGAAGAGGTTTCGTTCGAACAGGCGCGCGCATTGTGGATCGAACAGCAGCGGCTGCTGGGGTCTGAGGAACGGCTGTTCGTATGAAGCAAATCGACCTGAACTGCGACCTGGGCGAACTCCCGGAGATGCTCGCCGACGGCACGCAAGAGGCGCTGATGCCGTTCATCACCTCGGCGAACGTGGCCTGCGGCGGCCACGCGGGCGATGCGGCGATGATGCGCGCGACGATCGAGCAGGCGTTGCGCAACGGAGTGGCCGTCGGCGCGCATCCCGGCTATGAAGACCGCGAGAATTTCGGGCGCCTGGAGCTGCGACTGACTCCGGAGGAGATTCGCGACTCCGTCTATCGGCAGGTGACGGCATTGGCGTCCGTGGCGCAAGAGTGCGGCGCGAAGATCGGCCACGTCAAGGCGCATGGCGCGCTCTACAATCAGGCCGCGCGCGACAAAACGATTGCGCGTGCGATCGCCGAGGGCGTACGGCCTTGGCGGCAAGACGTTGTGCTGGTCGGATTGGCGGGGTCGGTAATGCTCGAAGAATTTCGGGCAGCGGGATTTCGCGTGGCCGCCGAGGCGTTCGCGGACCGGCGCTATGAAAAGGATGGGAGTCTGCGCGCCAGAAAATTCCGCGACGCTCTGCTGGACAAGCCCGAAGACGCCGCCACGCAAGCCGTGTGCATTGCCGAGGGCCGCGGCGTATTGACCCGCGAGGGTGAAGTGGTGCCCGTCGACGCTCAAACGATCTGTATCCACGGCGACACGCCGGGCGCCGCGGGGATCGCCGAAGCCGTGCGCAAGGCTTTGGAAGCGGCGGGTCTCCAAGTCTCGGCCCTGGGAAGCTGAACAAACAGTTGAATGCACGGCGAATCGGCGCGAAGCCAGGGTCAGCCAGCCATGGAGTTTTGGTGGCAAAACACGCAGGAATCTCGAAGAGAGAATTGCCAGGATTTGGTCGGTACGGTAAAGTAGAAAGAGTCGTTGCCACGCTAGATTGGGCCTGTAGCTCACGAGTCTGTTGTTGATTCTGCGTTGCTTAGGTCCAATTTCAGGCCCTTCAAAACCTCATCCTTGTACACAAGTTGTACACAACATTCTCCCACTAAAAAGTGGATTGAATCCTTCCGTTCAGAGCGCCTGGTTGGAATCTCCGAGCTCACTGGTCATGAGTGCGCATCTCATTGACGCTAGAAGGATTGTGGCGGTGTGGAAAAGCGGATGTGTGGCTTGAACTGCCTTCACCACCGGCGTACCTTGTCAACCAGTCGTTCATTCGGCGAATTCATGGATATCGAAGCGGAAATCGAGCAGGCAGTTCGGATCGGCGAGAGAAACAAGGAGGTCATAGAACTCGTCCAGAACTGGTGTGCCCACGCGGAGGTCGTGCAGAACGGTGGCATAGGATTGGTGGAAATCCAAACCGGCCTGCCCATTGGGATGCGGTTTTTCAAGTGCAAGTACGCACGAGCGCAGGGTATGGCCGGGATGATGCTGGATGAAATTGCCGTCGATTTTTATGATCGGAACTGTGGAGACTGCAAGGACCGGTCCCCGGTCCGGCTTCCCAATCTTTCCGAGTTGGTCGCGAAGCGGGATGCAGCCCGCGCCCGACAGGCAGAAGCACAAACGAAACATGCGGAAGCAGAAACGAAAGCTTTCGGCGAGAGGGCAAACCGCCGTAGCAAGCTTTCGGAGGGTTCAGCCCCGGCGCGCGCGGATATCTTCGCGGCAATCGATTCGTTTGACCGTCAGCCCAGCGAAGAACACAAGAAGGTTTTGCTCGGCATGGCGGGCGCGGTGCCCGGACAATTCGACGACGGCTTGCAACATGCGCTATATGACG
>DATJXZ010000032.1:0-110344 GCA_035499815.1 Candidatus Solibacter sp.
GGGCAATTTCGCGCGTGCTCTTGCCTCGCTCGTAAAGTTGCAGAATGCGCTTGCGCATCGGAACAGGTATGGCTCGCATGAACACACTCTGCTTCACATCTTCCCTTTTGTCAAGCTACATTATTTATGGAATCGCTCTAATCTAATCAACGCGTCCATTCTCGCGGCGCTCCTGCCTTTGGAATGTCCCGCGAAGATGGACGCGCTCCAGCCCTTGCGGATAATATTCAGCGCATGATTCCCGAAGCGCGCGTGGCCCAGCCGGTCACCGAATCGGAAGCGGTACGGCTGGCACGCGAGATTTTCCGTCTTGATGTCTCCGCCAAGTCGCTCCCCGGCGAATACGATGATAATTTTCATCTGACGTCGCCGATTGGGCGTGAATTCGTCCTGAAAGTCATGCATTCCGCGAGGGAAGCGTCCTTCGTCGAAATGCAATGCCAGGCACTTCAGCATTTGGCCAAGCGCGTGCCACACCTCCTGCTTCCACGCGTCTATCCGGCGCCAAGCGGCGAATCGTTCAACCTCGCGACTCTCTCTGATGGTTCGAAGCGCCTCCTCTGGTGCCTGACGTATGTGCCCGGCACGGTTTTCGTCAAGGCAAATCCACACAGTCCGGAACTTTTGCGCAGCCTGGGCGAATTTCTCGGCGAGATGGACTCCGCGCTAGCGGACTTTTCTCACACGGCGGCCCATCGCGAATTGAAATGGAACCTCGCTCGTGCCGGCTGGATTCGTGACTATTTCCAACACATCGCCGACCCCGCGCGGCGCGAACTTGTCGAGCGTTTTCTCCAGTTGTATGAAACGGACGTCATGCCGGCGATGGAGACTTTGCGTAACAGCGTAATCTATGGCGACGCTAACGATTACAATGTGCTCGTCGGCCCGCCCTCGCCGCAACCGCGAAAAGTTGTTAGCGTGATCGACTTCGGAGACATGCACTACGGCCTCACCGTCTCCGAACTTGCAATCGCCATTGCCTATGCCATCTTGGGTAAGGCAGACCCGCTCTCCGCGGCTTGCGCCGTCGTGGCCGGATATCACACCAGATTTCCTCTCACAGCGGCAGAGGTCAGCGTTCTCTATCCACTCGTGGCGATGCGGCTCGCCCTCAGCGTCACGAATTCCGCACATCGCAAATCGCTGATTCCGAATGATCCTTACGTGACCGTGAGCGAAGCGCCTGCGTGGGAAGCACTCGAAAAGCTTTCCGCCATTAATCCGAGGCTTGCGCACTATGCCTTTCGCGATGCCTGCGGCTGGCAGGCGGCTCCGCAGAGCCAGAAAGTTCAAGCGTGGCTCTCGGCTAACGCTGGAGCTGCCTCATCCATTCTCGACGCCGACTTGCGAACCGCTCCAAGCCTCGTTTTCGATTTGAGCGTCGGAAGCAAATTTCTAGGCGCCGATCCGCGCGCCTCAGAAAGCGCCAGTCTTACTGATGCAATCTCCCTCACGATGAAGAGCGCCGGTGTCTCCATCGGAATCGGCCGTTACAACGAACCGCGCTTGCTCTACACCTCACCCCTCTTCGGTGCCAGCGAGAATCCCACCGATGAGCGGCGCACCATCCATCTCGGCATCGACTTATTTGCCGCGCCGGGCACGCCTGTCCATACCCCATTGGACGCCGTCGTCCACGCCGTCGCGATCAACACCGCGCCATTGGACTACGGCCCGGTCATAATTCTTCGCCACAATCTAGACAAAGATCTGGAATTTTTCTCGCTTTACGGCCACCTCTCGCGAGAATCTCTCGCCAAACTCCAGGTCGGGCAACGCATCACACGCGGCCAGCAATTTGCCCGCATCGGCGACTCCCGCGAAAACGGCGGCTGGCCGCCTCACCTGCATTTCCAAATCATCTTGGATTTGCTGGACCTCGCCAACGATTTTCCAGGAGTTGCTCGCGCATCTCAGCGCGCGCTCTGGACTTCACTCTCCCCCGACCCAAATTTGCTCCTCGGAATTCCGGCGCAGCGATTCCCGCAGCGAGAACCGGACGTTCAGGAAACTCTTTCTACGCGCCGCCGATTGCTGGGCAGAAATCTCAGCGTTTCGTATCAGCGTCCGTTGAAAATTGTCCGCGGATGGATGCAATATCTTTACGACGACAGCGGTCGCGTCTTCCTCGACGTCTACAACAATGTCCCCCTCGTTGGCCACAGCCATCCTCGCGTTGCTCGTGCAGTTCAAGATCAAATCGCGCTCCTCAACACCAACACCCGCTATCTTCACGACAAGGTAAACCGCTACGCTGGGCGCCTGACGCGCCTCCTGCCGACTCCTCTGCGAGTCTGCTATTTCGTCAACTCCGGCAGCGAAGCAAACGAATTGGCACTTCGTCTCGCGCGCGTCTATACCGGCCGCGAGGACGTGATCGTCCTCGAACATGCCTATCACGGCCACACAAACACGCTCATCGACATCAGCCCTCACAAATTTGAGGGCCCTGGCGGCCGCGGCCGCAAGCCCTGGGTTCATGTTGCGCCAATTCCGGATGATTATCGCGGGCCTTACAAACGCGGTGAAACAGGCGCCGGCGAAAAGTACGCCCAGCACGTCGCTCAAATCTTAAAGAAAATGCATCTCGAAGGCCGCGGCGTCGCGGCCTTCATCGCCGAGACGCTGCCGAGCGTCGCCGGCCAAATTGTTTTTCCAACGGGCTATCTCGGCGAGACTTACAAGCACGTCCGCGCCGCGGGCGGCGTTTGTATCGCCGACGAAGTGCAAGTCGGTTTCGGTCGCCTGGGCACGCACTTCTGGGGATTCGAAACGCAGAACGTCGTTCCGGATATTGTGGTCTTTGGAAAGCCGATCGGAAACGGATTCCCGCTTGCCGCCGTTGTCGCCACACAGGAGATCGCTGCAACCTTCGACAACGGCATGGAATTTTTCAGCACGTTCGGCGGCAATCCCGTCGCTTGCGCGGCGGGGCTTGCCGTTCTGGATGTCCTCGAAGAAGAGCATCTCCAGGAAAATGCGTTGCGCATGGGGCGTTACCTCACTGCGAAACTGAAAGCTCTGCAAGAGAAACATCCGCTGGTTGGCGATGCACGTGGCTCGGGATTATTTCTGGGGTTGGATTTTGTGATCGATCAAGCGACCCGCGAGCCCGCGCCAAACCACGCTGCCTACGTCGTCAACCGCTTGCGCGATTGCGGCATCCTGACCGGTACGGATGGCCCGCACCACAACGTCCTCAAGCTCCGGCCACCTCTGATTTTCTCTCAAGCCGACGCGGATCTCTTCGTCACGACGCTCGACGAAATCCTGAGTGAAGATGCGGCCCAACCGGGCGCTTGACTTAGACCTCTCTCAAATACAATTGCCGCGCGTTCCGTGACGGTCTTCGCTTTTTCAGCCCAGGCTTCAGACTTTCAGCAAGACCTTCATCACGCCTGGCTTTTGAGCAAAGCGAATGGCTGCCACGGCTTCGTTCATTGGAAACACTCTGGTGATGAGCGGCGTAGGATCGACTTTGCCTGCTGCCAACAGTGCAAGCGCCTTCGCGAAAGGTCCGCAGCGGGAGCCGATGATGCTCAGCTCCTTCACGACGATGGGCCACGTCTCGATCGGTGCGGCGCCGTGAAAGGTCGATTTCAGTACAACGGTGCCGCGCGCCTCAGTCATTTGCATGGCGAGTGCGAATCCGGTAGGCGAACCGGTCGCTTCAACCAGGATGCCATAGCTTTGCTTCACGCGCTTCAGGTCAGCAGCATCACCATCTACTTTTCTCGTTACAATTCCGGCGCGGCGCGCAATCGCGAGCTTTTTCTCATGCTTGCCATACATCACGACCCGCGGCAGGGCGCTTCGCAGAACGCGCCCGATCAATTGCGCAAGTTTCCCATCGCCAAGCACGGCCGCCTCGCGAAATCGTTTAACCTCAACCTGTTCGAATATTTCGCACGCGGCGGCCAGCGGTTCTACAAAGACGGCCCGTTCGTCACTGACAGAATCCGGCACGATGTGCAGATTTCCGAGCGGCAACGCCAGGTACTCCGCGAAAGCGCCGTCGTGCGCCACGATGCCGAGCACGGTCCGGCGCGCGCAATGCGTTTTCAAACCGCGGCGGCAAAAGGTGCAAACTGGCCGATAGCCGTAGGCCGAACAAGGCACATTAATTTCGCCAACGACGCGCCGGCCCAGCCATTTCTTTCTCAGCGCTCCGGAACTGCCGTGAACCTCCGCCACTTCTCCAACGAATTCATGTCCAGGAGTTCCGCGAAACGCATGATAGCCGCGCAATATTTCAACGTCTGTATTGCAAATCCCTGCTAGCCGCACGCGAATCCGCGCCCAGCCTGGACGCAGCCTCGGAAGAGGGTTCGAGCCCAGTCTGAGTTTTCCGTTCGCGATGTGAAGGGCGAGCACGATTCCTTGTGAGACGGTACTTCCCCCGATCCAGTCTAATTCAGTTTACTCTGGACCGCGTGCACGCCGATCGCGTGGCGCTCAGTGCGCGTAGCTGGAATTTATAAATTCATCGACGTCTTTGTGCAGCTTGTGATGCGCTTTTTCGTCGATGTAAACCATGTGTCCCGATTCATAGTAAGCAAAACTGATGTTCTTCCTGACTGGCGGCTCGAGATTCATGTGCGCCACGGTATTCTCAATGCCGTTAAATGGCGTAGCTACGTCGTAATAGCCGCACAGCACCAGCACCTTTAAGTACGTTTGCTGGGTCATCGCCGCGCGCAGCACTTCCGCGACCTCCGTATTTCCGGTCTGGTCCCATGGACGAACATTTGCTGTTACCGTGTAGTACGCATCGCTGTCCCACTTCAGTTCGCGCCGCACATAATCGTGGAACGTCGCCACGAACGCGCCTTCATAGGAAGCTTCGCTCGGATCGTATTCATTTCGCTCGCCAGCCGCATCTACGTCCATGCCCTCAAAGCGCGAATCGAGCCTGCCAATCGTGCGCCGCTTGTCGCGCCCGAGTTCCTTGAACCAGCGGAACGGGCTGACTCGCAGATTCGCTTGCTCAATGTACTTCGTCGAAAGCCCGGTGTAGTGCGCAAGTTCCTCCGCGACCTTCTGGTGCTCCGCTTCCGTTAGCCGGTCGCCTTTTTCCAGCGCCTGTGCGTATTCTCCGTGCGCGAACTCCCTCGCTTTTTCGGCCACTTGTTCAACGCTTAGGCTCTGTAGGTCAGAGGGCAGCAGGTGGTGATACCACGCCGTCGTCGTGTACGTCGGCAGGAAAAATATGATTCGATCATCGGCCCCCCAACTCGAGAAGGCCACCGAAGAGAGCAGCACGATTCCGCTCATGTAAATCTGGTGCCGCTCCTGCAATACTCCGGAAAGCTCGGCGGATCGCGTGGTTCCATAGCTTTCACCGATGAGGAATTTCGGCGAGGCCCAGCGCTCGGTTCGCGTGATGTATTGGTAGATGAAATCGGCGAACCAATTGGCGTCCTCGATGATGCCGTGAAATTGCGCTTTAGCTTCGCCGGGCGCGGGGCGGCTATACCCTGTGGAAATCGCATCGATAAAAACAAGGTCCGTCGCATCAAGAAATGAATCCTCATTGTCCGTGATGGTGTACGGTGCCGGCATGCCGTGGCCATCGGCGGTCAGCACCACGCGCTCCGGCCCCATACCCATATGCGTGAAGAGCGAAGCGGAGCCAGGTCCCCCGTTGTAAACGAAGCTGACAGGCCGTTTGGCGGGATCGGCGACGCCGTCCTTAGTGTACGCGACATAAAACATCGTCGCCTTCACCGTGCCGTCATCCGCCTTAATATTGTAAGTCGCGGCTGTCGCGGTGTAGTTGATAACCTGTCCCCCGACCCGCGCAGTATGGTGCGTGACCACGGACTTTTCTTCCGGGGCGGGCGGGCGCGGCGATTGCTTTTCGCGAGCGCCTTCGTTTTGAGGAGGCGCTTGCTCCTCTGGCAGCCGCGTGCGTTCACGCCGTTGCGGCGGCCTCTGGCCCGGCGGAATTGTCGGCTGCTGGGCCGCCGCCGTTCCTAAACCAGCTAAGATCGCTATCCCTGCGAGCACGCACCGGTCTCTCCACATTTCGCTTCTCTCCTTTTCTCGCGCAATCCACTATTCGGGCAACTAAAGGTGTCAAACAATTCCGGAAGAATCCGTCCATTCACCCGAAACACTCCGTAGGACGCGCGTGCCGCGAATCAAGTTTCACGACTTAGGAGATAGAACGCAGATTGCCCTAACGCAGAAAGCGCCTAACGAAACTTGCAGATGAAATGTGGCGAAAACTTCGGACCAACTCAGTGAAGAGCAGCGGCTAGCGTCTTGATGAGCAGCGGCTCCTGCTCGGCAAAGACGGTGCGAAGATCCAAAATCAATTGGTCATTCTCCACCCGTGCGATTACGGAAATCCCAGCTGGAGCGCGGCGCAGCCGCTGTTCCAATTGCGCCGCTGAGTAACGCGCGCTTGCGATGCGAATTACTTTCGTGGGCAGGGCTTGCGTTGGCGTCGAGCCGCCTCCCGCCAGCGAAGTCCCATCCACAATTTCCATTTCCAGTTCATCGAGAGGAAGCTCCGGCCGAAGCTCGCGCAGAAAATTCTCTGATCGTCTCTTCAGTTCCTGCCCGTTTGTTCGAATCATGCGCAGCGTTGGAATCTCGTCCCACGCCGCGCGCAAATACGCGCCCAGCGTGACTTCCAGCGCGGCGGTCGTGAGTTTGTCCACGCGCAGCGCGCGGAAGAGCGGATGCCGCCGCACGCGCGTTACAAGTTCTTTTTTTCCGGCGATGATGCCCGCCTGCGGTCCTCCCATGAGTTTGTCACCGCTGAACATCACGACCGAAACTCCCGACTCAACGCTCTGTCGCACCAGCGGCTCCGTGATTCCGCTCGCGGACAGGTCGGCGAGGCAGCCCGAGCCGAGATCCTCGACGAGTGGCAACCTCGACCGATGGCTAAGCTCCGCCAGCTCTTCCAGCGGCGGCTTTTCCGTAAAACCCGTAATTCGAAAATTCGAAGGATGCACTCGGAGCAGCAGGCGCGTTTTATCGTTGATCGCGTTTTCGTAGTCGGCAACGCGCGTTCGGTTTGTGGTCCCGACTTCCCGCAGCACCGCCCCGCTTTCCGCCATGATTTCAGGGATGCGGAATCCATCCCCAATTTCGATTAGCTCGCCGCGCGAAACGATGACTTCCCCGCCTTTTGCCAGCGCCGCAAGCACCAGCAGAACCGCCGCCGCGCAATTATTGACCACGACCGCGGCCTCCGCCCCGGTCAGCCGTTCCAGCAATGACGAAACGTGCACATCGCGCTTCCCGCGTGCCCCCGCTTCCAAATCGTATTCTAGATTCGTATATTGAGTCGCAGTCCGCCGAAATTCCTCAACCACGCCCGCGGCCAGCGGAGCGCGGCCCAAATTCGTATGCAGGATCACTCCTGTCGCGTTAATTACCGGCTGCAACGAACGCGCAAGAATCCGCTCGATAACCCCGCTGATACGCTCCTCGAGCGCGGCAGGATCCGCCGCGAGCAACGCAAGTTCCCCGAGCACCGCTGATTGGATCCGATCCGTGATGCGCAAGCGCAATTCCCCCAGCACCGTGCGGGTCACCTCTACGACCAGCGCGCGATCGACTCGCCCTGCCAGCGCAGCGAGCCTCGGCTGCGCCAACAATTCATCAACTGAGGGTATCTGGCGCAGCAACTCCGCCTGTTCCGCCGAAAGTGTCTGTTTTGCGGGCAACCCCATGCCCCTATTTCAGCACAGAGCCTCTTCCCCAGCAACGAACCAATCTACCACACGGCTACTGGCTCATCCCCGGCATCCTCACCGCAGGTGGGATGCACAATCCGCAGCGCAAAACGCGGTGCCCGTTGACGGCTTCGTCGTAGCCTCCTAGCATGATAGTTCTAGGGACATTTCCTCCCATGGCGACCATCGACGAGGATCTTGGCCAGCTCGAGCGGGACATCCGCCAGCTCAAAATTGAGTACGACCAGTATTTCGGCGGTGGCCGCAAGCGCCCTCCCACCGAAATCGAATGGCGTATTGAATTGACCATCAAGCGCTATGGCGAGCGCGCCGGCGATCTGAAGTATGGCCAGCGATTCCGACTGAACAACCTCACCCAGACCTACGCAAAGTACAAAGACATCTTCCGCAAGAAGACGCAGCAGAAAGAAGAAGGAAAAGTCCAAAGGCATTTCGGCGCCGCCGCCAAAGCCATCGAGGCGGAGCGCGCGCACAAGCAGCCCGCCAAGCAAGGCGGGGTTCCTGCTGGAGCGGCAGCGACGGCCGCCGCTGGCGCGTTCCGCGTAACTTGTTCCGAACCCGAACGCGAGGGCGAAAAGGTCGATCAGCTCTATCAGGCGTTCGTCCAAGCCAAGCAGCAAGCCGGAGAACAAACCGGCAAACTCTCACGCTCGAGCTTCAATGAATTTGTCCTGAAAAAGACAAAAGACCTCCAGAAACAGAAGAATTGCCGCGACGTCGAGTACGTCGTTGAAGTCGTCGACGGCCAGGTAAAGCTCAAAGCCCTCGTCAAAACCTGATCTGCCGAGGAACTCTTAACCGGCGTCTACACCCGCGTTCCCAAGACATTTCAACTAGAGCACCTCCTCAACCGTGTGCGCTCCTCCCTCGCACGCCCTTCATTTTGCGGCCAAAGTCATTTCCGCTTTGCCGAATTTCCGCCAGGCGCTTACACTGTTGTGCTTTTCTTTTTTCGGGAGGAATCCATGGCGGTGGAACGCGCGCTGATCAGCGTGTTTGATAAAACAGGAATCGTTGAGTTTGCCAAGCGCCTTGCGTCGCTGCGCATCGAAATCCTCTCCACGGGCGGCACCTCGAAACTGCTGCGCGAAGCAGGCGTCGCCGTCCGCGACGTTGCCGATTTCACTGGATGGCCGGAAATGCTCGGCGGCCGCGTCAAAACGCTGCATCCCAAGGTTCATGGCGGCCTGCTTTATCGCCGCAAGCATCCCGAAGATCAAAAACAGGCCGCCGAGCATCACATCGCCCCGATCGATCTTGTCGTCGTCAATCTTTACCCATTTGAAGCGACCGCGGCGAAACAGGGTTTGTCCGCGGAAGAACTGATCGAAAACATCGACATCGGCGGCCCCACGATGTTGCGTTCCGCCGCGAAAAATTTCGAGAGCGTCACGGTCGTCACCGATCCAGGCGACTATGCGCGGGTCGCAGGCGAACTCGAAACCGCCCGCGAAACCTCCCTGGCCACGCGCCTCGAACTCGCCCGAAAAGTGTTTGCCGTTACCTCACGCTACGACGGCATGATCACCACCGAGCTCGAGCGCCTCTCCGCTGCCGGCGCGCACGTGGTATTAGGCGCGAAGCCCTTGCTCCCCGAACGAATCCACCTCGCGTTGCAGAAAAAAGATTCCCTCCGTTACGGCGAAAATCCACACCAAGCCGCCGCTCTTTATGTAACGGCAGGCAGCCCTCCCGCCGGGCTCGCCGCGGCGAAACAGCTCCAGGGCAAGGAACTTTCCTACAACAATTATGTCGATCTCGAAGCCGCCCGGAGCCTCGCGGCGGAATTCAGCCGGCCCGCCGCCATCATCATCAAGCACAACAATCCTTGCGGCACAGCCGAGCGAGAGACTCTTCTGGATGCGTACTTGAAGGCGCTCGCTGGCGATCCGGTTTCGGCCTTCGGAAGCGTCATCGCTTTCAACCGCTTGGTTGATGCCGCGACTGCGGAAGAAGTGGCAAAGCTCTTCGCCGAATGCATCGCCGCGCCGGGATTCGACGAAAAAGCTAAATCAATTTTCGCGGCGAAGAAAAATCTGCGTTTGCTGGAATTGCCGGCCGGCGATCTTGAACCGGAGCGTGACTTGCAGCTCAAGCGCATCCTCGGCGGAATGCTGGTGCAGGAGCCGGATCTCGGCGAGATTAAGGAGGATCAGCTGCGAACCGTGACAAAGCGTTCCCCAACGCTCGCCGAATTGCAAACGATGCGGTTTGCCTGGAAGGTTTGCAAGCATGTGAAGTCCAACGCCATCGTTTTTGCCAAAGACGGAGCGACGCTCGGCGTGGGGGCGGGACAAATGAGCCGAGTGGACTCCGTCAAGCTCGCGGTCATGAAAGCGCAGTCTTCGCTTGCCGGAAGCGTCGTTGCTTCGGATGCATTCTTTCCGTTCCCCGACGGAGTCGAGGAAGCTGCCAAAGCTGGTGCCGTCGCCGTGATTCAGCCCGGCGGCTCAGTCCGCGATAACGAAGTGATTGTCGCCGCCGACCGCCTCGGCATCGCCATGGTCTTCACCGGTATGCGCCACTTCCTCCACTAGCACGCATTCGCCCCATCTTCGCGCCAGGCTCCATCGCTTGAGCCGTGTCCGGCTTCACCCGGGCGATTGATTTAGCGCCAGCACTAGTTCAAATTGCTATTCAACGCTTCCTGATTTTCTTGCATCTTAGATAAAGGGCGCATTTAGGCCTTGGAAACGGCTTGATTTCGCTTTTGACCCCGTTTCAGCTGCATGGGATACTTTTTGTTTCCGAGGCATCCATGAATCTAAAGAGAATCAGTCTCACCCTTTTCCTCGCCGGCCTCTCAGCGGCCCTGGCCGGCGCACAAACCTCTCCTCCCCGGCAAGCCGAGGCCAATCCTCCGGCCCAGTCCAGGACCGACGCGTCAACGCCGGAAACGGAAACTGCTCCCTCTCCGCGTGCCGACGCTTATTACAACTACTCGCTGGGTCACCTCTTCGAGCAGCAGTATGAATCCACAAACGATCCCGAGTTCGCCACAAAAGCCATCGACGCCTATAAAAAAGCTTACGCTCTCGATCCCGGTTCTCCAGTCATCGGCGAACGCCTCGCCGAGATGTACTGGGAATCGCAGCGCACCAACGAGGCCATCACGGAAGCTCGGGCGCTCCTCAAGCAGAATCCGAATGATCTCCCCACGCGCCGCCTTCTTGGCCGCATCTACCTGCGTCAGTTGGGCGAATTGAGCTCGGGCGCCCAATCGGAGATGGCGGAACGCGCAATCGAGCAATACCGCGAAGTCTTCCGTTTGGATCCTACTGATTCGGAGTCCGCGCTTTGGCTGGCTCGCCTATACCGTCTTCGCAATGAGCATGATAAGGCCGAACAAGTTTTGCGCAGCCTCCTGAAGGAAGACCCCGAGAACGAAGCCGGCGTCGAGCAGCTCACCCAGCTCCTCCTCGACGAAGGCAAGTCCGGTGATGCCGTTTCCCTGCTTGAGGGCATCTCCGCGCACTCGACATCCCCCGCATTGCTCGATCTGCTTGGCGATGCCTATACCCAGGCGCACGATTTGCCGAAGGCCGAAGCAGCCTACAGCAAAGCTGCGGACCTGGACCCCGCCGAATCGAGCCACTTGCGCGGTCTGGGACAGACTCTGCTCGCCGAGGAAAAATATTCCGAGGCCGTCGCCGTGTATAAAAAACTGGCGGACCTGATGCCCGATGACGCGGACGTCTATCTGCGCCTTGGCCAAATCTATCGGGAGCTGAATCAACTCGATCTTGCTGAACAGAGCCTCGTAAAAGCCCGGCAGTACGAGCCGGGCAGTCCCGAGGTGATGTACAACGAAGCCATGTTGTACGAGGCGCAGGGGCGCTTTGAAGATGCCATTCACGTCCTTTCCGATGCCGTCACCGGCCTCAAGTCGCAATCCCCCATCCTTCCCTCACGCCGCCGTTCGCTCGCCATCCTGTACCAGCAACTCGGCCAGCTCTATCGCGACGCACAGAATTTCTCGGCCGCCATTAATACCTATTCAGAACTCGGCAACCTTGGCGAGGAAGAGGATCGCCGCGCCCGCATTCTCATCATGGATACCTACCGCGCCGAGAAAAATCTGCCCAAAGCGCTCGAAGCCGGCAAGGAAGCCGTCGCCAAATATCCGAGCGACCCTGGGATCGTCACATCGAATGCGCTCCTGCTCGGAGAAAATGGCCAAACCGACGAAGCCGTCAAAATTCTTAAATCGCAACTCACCAAGACCCCCGCGGATCGCGACACTTACGTGAACATCGCGCAAGTCTATGAACGGGCTCGCCGCTACAAGGAAGCCGAACAGGCGGCCCTCACTGCGGAAGCCATCCCCGGCCCGGCCCGAGAAAACGAAATGACCTGGTTTATGCTGGGAGCCATTTACGAACGGCAAAAGCTGTACGATTCTGCCGAAACCGAATTCAAAAAAGCTCTTGCGGTGAATCCGCGCGATGCCGCCGTCCTCAATTATTATGGTTATATGCTTGGCGACCAGGGCATTCGACTCGAAGAAGCGCAATCGCTCGTCCAGCGCGCCTTGAAGGAGGAGCCCAATAGCGGCGCCTACCTCGATAGTCTGGGCTGGATTTATTACCACGAAAACAAACTCGCGGATGCCGAGGTTACTTTGCGTAAGGCTGTCCAATTCGAGGCTCACGATGCCACCATACGCTCGCACCTGGGCGACGTGTACGCCAAGTCCGGCCGCATGGATCTGGCCGCCACGCAGTGGGAGAAATCTCTCCAGGAATGGCGCCATTCTCTGCCTGCCGACGTGGAAAACGATAAAATTGCGGCGGTGGAAAAGAAACTCTCCCAGGTAAAGCACCGCGTGGCGGAGAAATCTTCGCCGCAAGACGTGAAGCCGCAATAACCCGCATGCGCGAAGTTTGCATCCCCGCATTTGCCAAAATCAATCTGCGCCTCGAAATCCTCGGCAAACGCTCAGACGGCTATCACGAGCTGCGCACCATTTTTCAAAGCGTGTCGCTCCACGATGAATTGCGCCTGCGCGCTTCCCGCCGTCCCGGAATTTCGCTCTCCATCCATGGCAACCCCGCTCTTTCCAGGGAGCCCCTCCAGAAAAATCTCGTCTACCGCGCCGTGGATGTGCTCCGCCACAAGCTCAAAATTCGCTCCGGCGTCGAAATCGTGCTCAAGAAAACGATTCCAGCAGGCCGGGGCCTGGGAGGCGGCTCGAGCGATGCCGCCGCCGCGCTGCTCGGTTATCTGCGCCTCACTCGAAGCTCGCTTCCTCTGCCGGCTCTGCTCGAAATCGCCGCATCACTCGGCGCCGACATTCCTTTTTTCCTTTTTGGGGGCCGCGCACTCGGCATCAGCCGCGGCGACGAGCTATACCCTCTTCCAGACGCCCCGAGGTTGTCCCTTCTCATCGTTTCCCCGCGCGACATTCATGTTCCCACTCTGGACGCCTACCGCTGGTTGAAAGCCCCTCCGCTGACATTGACAAATCCGGCCGCAGCCCCTAAACTTTGGAAGTTCTGTGCTCTGTGTTGGAGCGCGCAGGGAAGCGGACTCTCGAATGATTTTGAGCAGCCCGTTTTCCGGCGGCATGTCCGTCTTGCGCAAATCAAGCGGGCTTTGCTCCAAAGAGGAGCTGCAGAAGCCTCGCTGGCGGGTAGCGGTTCGGCGGTGTTTGGAGTTTTCCCGAGCCCAGCGATGGCGCGCCGAGCCGCTGTTGGGTTTCCGGACGATCAGACCTTTGTTTGCGAGTCACTCTCGCGCGACAGGTACGTTCGTAGAATGAAGGGCACTCGTTGAAGTGGTTTTGTGTCCGCTCATGGGCCTCCGTTTAATGGGCCTCCGTTGATCCGCGGCGCCTCCTCGAAAGAAAATACCGAACCGTTAAAAGCTTTTCTGTAAGCAGACTTTTGCGGGCCCGAGATTTGCCGTTATGGAGCGCGAGCGCTTGAACGACGATCGGTTTAAAATTTTCTCTGGGACCGCGAATCTGCCGCTGGCTGAGAGCATCTGCGCGCATCTAGGAGTGCCGCTGGGCAAAGCCAGTCTCGGGCGCTTCAGCGACGGCGAGATTTATTTTCAGATTCTCGAAAACGTGCGCGGCGCCGACGTTTTCGTGGTGCAGCCCTGCTGCTACCCGGTGGATAACCACCTCTTCGAGTTGCTCTTGATGATCGATGCGTTCAAGCGTGCATCGGCGTGGCGCATCACAGCCGTTCTGCCGTACTACTGCTACGCCAGGCAGGACCGCAAGGACAAGCCGCGTGTTCCGATCTCAGCCAAGCTTGTCGCGGACCTGCTCGAAACAGCGGGCGCGAGCCGCGCTCTGACGCTGGACCTGCACGCGCCGCAGATACAGGGGTATTTCGACGTTCCGGTCGACCATCTCTATGGGTCCCCAGTGCTCGTCGAACATTTTCGGCATTTAAATCTGCCGAATCTGACCGTTGTCTCGCCAGACGCCGGCGGCGTCGAACGCGCCAGGTTCTTTGCGAAGAAACTCGATGCGCCCTTGGCCATCGTGGATAAGCGCCGCGTCGATGTGGATGTCAGCGAAGTGATGAACCTCATCGGTGACGTTCGTGGCCGCAGCACGCTGATCGTGGACGACATTATCGATACGGCCGGGACGCTCGTAAAAACCGCCGAGGCTCTCATCCGCGAAGGTGCGACCCAGGTCTTTGCCGCTTGCACGCACGCCGTGCTTTCCGGCCCGGCCATCGAGCGCATTAAGCATTCGCGCATTACCGAAGTGGTGGCCACGGATTCCGTGCCGCTCGGCGAAGCCGCAAAGGGCATGGGCAAGATCAAGATTTTGAGCGTCGCGGATTTGCTCGCCCGCGGCATTCGTTCGATTCACGAGGAGACTTCCATCAGCGAGCTGTTCATCTAGTGGCACAGACGCTCCTGTCTGTGCGGTTTTGAGGTCTTCGAAGCAATAGTTTTTCACGGAAGGAATGAGAGTATGGCTCAGACTCAAATTATCGTAGAAGGGGCGCCCCGCTCCGATCGGGGCAAAAACGAAGCTCGCCGCCTGCGTCAGACGGGCCAGGTTCCGGCTGTGCTCTATGGCGGCAAGGGCGAGGCCATCGCTCTGGCAGTCAATGCCAAGCAGGTCGGCGCGATTCTCCGCTCTGCCAGCGGCCACAACACGCTTTTTCAGGTGGACCTCGCCGGCAAACATGAACCAGCGATCCTGAAAGACTGGCAAGTGGATCCGCTCAGCGGCAATCTGCTCCACGTCGATCTGATCCGCGTCGCCATGGACGTGCGCATGCGCGTCAAAGTGCCCGTGCACACCTTCGGCGAACCCGCAGGCGTCAAGCAGCAAGGCGGCGTCTTCGAAGTCGTCACGCGCGAAGTGGAAATCGAATGCTTGCCCGCCGAAATTCCCACCGAATTCAAGGTGGATGTCGCCGGCCTTATGCTCAACCAGCAGCTTCGCGCCAAAGAGCTTCCGATTGACGCCGCGAAGATGAAGTTGATCACCGATCCCGATCGCGTTCTGGCCCACGTCGTGGCGCTCAAGGTCGAAGAAGAGAAGCCCGCCGAAGCCGTCGCCGCGGAAGCTGCTACGCCCGCCGAGCCCGAAGTCATCAAAAAGGGCAAGAAAGAAGTCGAGGGCGAAGAAGGCGGCGAGGCCGAAGCCAAACCGGAAAAGGCCGAAAAGGGCGAGAAGAAAAAGTAGTGCGGAAAGATGCAGTGCGCGGCGGCTGGCGGCAAAGCAGCCGCTGGACAGAGGCCTATGCGGCTCATCGTCGGTCTTGGGAATCCTGATCCGGAGTACCAATGGACGCCGCATAACCTCGGATTCATGGCCGTCGATGAACTGGCGAATCGCAGTTCGATTCGTGTCGAGAGGCCGGAGGGAAAAGCGCTGGTAGGCCGCGGGAAGCTCGCCGGAGAAGAAGTCGTTCTAGCGAAGCCGCAGACGTACATGAATCTCAGCGGCATCTCGGTTCGTGAGCTGCTGGCAAAGTACGCGTTGAGTCCGGCCGATCTGTTGGTGATGTGGGATGAAGTGCAACTGCCTTTCGGAACGATCCGCATCGACCGCAAAGGCAGCGGGGGCAGCCACAACGGAGCGAACTCGGTGATCAGCTCCGTGGGAATGCAGGATTTCTACCGCCTGCGGTTGGGTTGCGGGCCGGATCATCCGCTCAGCAGCCGCAAGGAATTTGTGCTGCGGCCCATGAAGAGGGCTGAGCTGGAAGTGGCGGCGGAAATGGTGGGCGAAGCAGGCGACGCCGTGGAAATGATTCTCGCGAAGGGAATCGAAGCGGCCATGAACAAGTTCAACCGGCGAAAGCCGCTGGAAGCCGAAGAACCGGAACAAGAGTGAGGGATTTTCCGGGCTTTTCGCCGGATGTGTTTCAAGGATTTAGAGTTTGTAGTGCCGCCGATTCAATCGGCGCAAAGAGGAAAGAGGTCATCATGGAAGAGCGATTGTACGATCTGATTTTCATCGCGCGGCCGGCGACGCCGGAGGACGAAATCAAGAAAGTGCTCACCGGCATCGAGCACACCTGTGCGGAAAAGGGCGGCAAGATCGAAAAGACCGAGCACTGGGGCACTCGCAAGCTCGCCTACCGCGTGGCCAAGCATCGCGAAGGCATTTACGTCTACCAGCAGATTCGCACGAACCACGGCGAGCTGATCGCCGAACTCGAACGCCGTCTGCGCGTGCAGGACGTGGTCATCAAGTATTTGACCGTGCGCCTCGACGAGGATTTGAAGCGCCAGAAGAAGCTCGGCGGCAAACGCGAACAGCGCGCCGCGCGGCGTCCGCGCCGCAGTGCGCCGGCTTCTGTCCCGGCTCCAGCGCCGGAACAAGCCGCGGCCGCCAGCTAAAAACGAAATTCTGAGATACAAGAGAAAGGCAGGAATTTATGTCTGAAGATCCGAAACCAGCACAGTCTCACAGTGGAGCTCCGCGACGCGAAGGCGGCGGCCACGGCGGCCCAGGCGGAGGGCATGGTGGTCCGCGTCGTGAAGGCGGCCCAGGCGGAGGTCCGGGCGGTCCCGGCGGCCGTCCGCGCGGCAAGCGCCAGTTTTTCCGCAAGAAGAAAGTCTGCAAGTTCTGCGTCGAGAAGATGGACTTCATCGACTACAAGCGCGCGGACATTCTTTCGCAGTTCGTCCAGGAGCGCGGCAAGATTCTGCCCCGCCGGATGACGGGAGTTTGCTCCCGCCACCAGCGCTGGCTCGGCGTGGCCATCAAGCGCGCGCGCAATATTGCCTTATTGCCGTTTGCAGGCAGCGCCGCGGGAACGCAAGCGCCGCGACAAGTCGTACCGCAGGCCGCTCACGGAGCGCCCGCGCCGGCTACACACGCGGCACCGCCGGCCACCGCACCCGAGCCCGCCGAGGCGCCGAAAGCGTAAAGCTCGCGGATCCATGCGACAGGAACATTGGGAAACAGGAGCTTAGAGAGAGACCATGCAAATCATTCTTCAGGAAGATATCGAAAAGCTCGGGCACCGCGGCGACATCGTCACCGTCAAGCCCGGCTACGCCCGCAATTTCCTTTTGCCGCGCAAGCTCGCGATTGAAGCCAGCACCGGCAATATGAAAGCGCTCGAAAGGATTCGCACCTCGCTGGCAAAGAAAACCGCCAACGAGCTGGATGCCGCTCAAAAGCAGGCGGCGCTGCTCAATGGCGTGTCCATCAGCTTTACCCGCAAGACCGGCGAGAACGATCAGATGTTCGGCTCCGTCACCACCGCCGACATCGCCGAAGCCCTCGCCGCGCAAAACTTCAAAATCGACAAGCGCCAGGTGCAGCTCGCCGATCCCATCAAAGCTCTCGGCGAATATCCCGTCATCATCAAAGTCTTCCGCGACGTCACCGCGCAAATCACGGCCCACGTCGCGAAGGAAGAATAACGAAGTTCATCTGCTGTTTTTGTTCGTCCATTGTAGGGGCACGATACATCGTGCCCCTTTTCTTTGCGCAATTTATTTCTCGTGCGCGCGCAAAAAGTTTTGCACCGTTTTCCGAAGAAATGCACAGCACTCAGGTTGACGCGCTTGGTTCTTCCGCGCACAATGCCGCATCAGCTGGTGCACAGTTCGTATCGCGAAACATTAGATTCTGCAGGGGAAAAATCCTCTCTTGCCCTCGCGCGGAGAAAATGATACAACAGCGAAGAAAAGGCGAATAGTAGAGATGGTTTATGCCCGTTGACGCCACATTAGAAAAGCCTCTACCGAACAATCTGGACGCTGAACGCTCCGTTCTCGGCGCCATTTTGCTGGACAATAACGCGCTGAACTCGGCGATCGAGAATCTTCGCGCCGAAGATTTTTTTCTCGATCAGCATCGCCGCGTTTTTACGCAGATGATCTCGCTCGGCGAAGCGCAGCAAGCCATTGATCTCATCACGCTGACCGAGGAACTGCACCGCCGCGGCGATCTGGAAGCCGCCGGCGGCGCGCCGTACCTCGCCTCGCTTGCCGATGGCATGCCCAAGGTCTCGAACATCGAGCACTACGCGCGCATCGTTAAAGAGAAAGCGATGCTGCGCAATCTGATTCACGCCACGCACAACATCCAGCAGCGCGCCTTCGAGGGAGAGGACGGCGCCGACGCCATTCTGGACAACGCGGAATCCTCGATCTTCGCACTGGCCGAAGACCGCGTGAAAGCCGGGCTGATTCCCGTCAAGGACATCGTCCGCGACAATTTCGAGCGTCTGGAAAAAATCTTTCGCGAAGGCAAGAGCATCACAGGAATACCGACCGGCTACGTCGAACTGGACAAGCTTACCTCCGGCTTTCAGTCCTCGGAACTGCTGATCCTCGCAGCGCGGCCTTCGCAGGGAAAAACGGCGCTCGCCCTGAACCTCGCCGAAAACATCGGCATCCGCGGCGGCCAGCCGGTGGCTATCTTCAGCCTGGAAATGTCCAAGGAATCGCTGCTGCAGCGCCTGATTGCTTCCGTCGCGCAGATTGACGCGCACAAATTCCGCACCGGCCACCTCAGCCGCGAAGATTGGCGCCGCATGACCGAAGCGCTCGGCACGATTTCTTCCGCGCCGCTGTGGATCGATGACGCAGGCTCGATCAGCGTTCTGGAAATTGGCGCGAAGGCGCGCCGGCTCAAACGCGACAAAGGTCTCTCGCTCTTGATAGTCGATTATCTCCAGTTGATCACCGCGCGCGGCCGCTTCGGCAATCGCCAGGAGGAAGTGGCGAACATTTCGCGCAGCCTTAAAGGCCTTGCCAAGGAATTGCAGATTCCCGTGCTGGTTCTGAGCCAACTCACCCGCGCGCCAGAGCGCGATGAACGCGGCCCGCAACTCTCCGACCTTCGTGAATCAGGCGCGATCGAGCAGGACGCCGACGTGGTCATGTTCATCTACCGGCCGCACTTCTTCAAAGCCGGCGCGAGCCCGGAAGAGCGCGAAGAAACCGAGCTGCGCATCGCCAAACAACGCAACGGCCCGACCGACAACGTAAAATTCGTCTTCCGCAGCCGCCTCACCCGCTTCGAGGAAGCCGCACCCGACGCCTTCTCCCAGTTCTCTCCGGGCGACATGTAAGGCCAACCACAGCGCGTCAGCCCGCCCACACTTTGGGCGGCAGCGGGGAGTCTAGGGCTGAAAGTCTAGTTAACCGTAATCACCCGCCCCGTGGGTTTTTTGTAAATGTTGCAATCAAAGGACTTAGATTCTTTTTAACTACTTTAGAATCAACACTTACGGCGTACTTCGCAAGTGTTGCAGCCAAAAGACATACATTCCGGCGCCAGGCGGCTCTGCGCTGGACGCGACCGCGGCGTGTTCAGACGTTTGTGACGCTAAGGACATTGCCATCGGGATCGCTAAACCACGCGACGCGGGCGGTTCCACCCGGCAAAATCAATATCCCAAGGTCATCCTGGCGAAAGCCGGGATAGCGATTGCAGACGACACCTTTCTCGCGCAGGGCTCTCACTGTCGCCGCCACGTCCGGTACTTGGAACCCGAGAATCGTGTGCTCGTGCGGCGTGAAACCAGCCACGAGCGAAACACGCAGGGTGACTCCAGCGGTGTGGAAAACGGCGGCAAAGTCGTCCTCATAGGCCAAAGTCAGGCCCAGCGTCTCGCGGTAGAAGACGGTGGCCCGTGCGCGGTCTCTTGTACAAATAACGATGGCAGGCTTTGCAGCTTCAAGAATGCCCATGCTTTTCTCCCTATCTCCCATTTAAATCAATCCCTTCATCACCGTGCTGTGGGTGCCATGACGCACGACAAGACGCAATCTCGCGCATCCGAGCCGTGCATGACCGGCTGGTTCTCGTGCATTCAAATTGAAATGGATTGGCGATCTAAATTGCTGCGGACGCCAAAAAAAAACGGCAGCCGAGGCTGCCGCAATTCAAAATTTTCCCTGCTAAAAGAATAATGCTCAGGATCAGGGCCAGTCAAGCAGAAAGTCCATACAGGCAAGAGGCAGGCTGGAAATCTTCGTGATGGACGCCAAAAAGGCCTCTCGCTTGCACTAAAAGAGGGGGTTGCCTTTCTCGCGGCAACCAAAGTGGCTGTCGGCCAGCGGCAACTGGATGGCGTAAACTAAATTCTTTCTGGAGCAGTGATGGCACGAGCAGAGAGAAGTCCCCAAAACTTGAAAAGCCGTCCCATCTGGGCCGAGGTTTCGCTCGGCGCGTTGGCGCAGAATTTGAGTCTGATTCAGAAGCTCGTAAATCCGCCGGACGAAAAGCGCAAGACGCCGCGAAAAATCCTGAGCATCGTCAAGGGCAATGGCTATGGCCATGGCGGTCCGCAGGTGGCGAAGGCCCTGGAAAAGGCCGGTTCGGACTGGTTTGGAGTGACATGCACGGAAGAGGGCATTGCCGTGCGCCAAGCCGGCGTGAAGCAGCCGATCCTGATCCTGACGAGTTTCTGGCCGGGCGAGGAGCCGCGTCTGATTGAACACGATCTCACTGCGGTGATCCACCGCTGCGAGCAATTGGAACAACTCGATCGTGCCGCCGGCCGAGCCGCGAACAAGAGAGGCCGCAAGCGCGTCTCATTCCACTTGAAGATGGACACCGGCATGAACCGTCTGGGCATCGCGGCCGGCGACGTCGAATGTTTCGCGCGGCAGCTCGCCAAATGCAAGCATTTGGAACTGGGCGGAGTGTTCACGCACTTTGCATCTTCCGAGGTTTTCACCAGCACGCGCACGGGAGAGCAGACACGGCAGCAGGAGGAGCGCTTTTACGCGGCGCTCGAACGGCTTCGCGCGATGGGGATCGATCCCGGCATCGTGCACCTGGCCAATAGCGCCGCCATCGCCACGCGTCCCGAAACCTGGGCCGACATGGTGCGTCCGGGTGCGATTCTCTACGGCTATCATCCCGGCTACGATCCCGCTGAGAAGCGCGCGGAAATCGAAGCGCGACTGCCCGTCAAGCCGGTCTTGAGCCTGCGCACGCGCATCATTACTATCCGCAACGTCCCTGCGGGCGCGGGCGTCGGTTACAACGAGAAATTCGTCGCCGCGCGCCCTTCGCGCATCGCCGTCCTGGCCGCGGGCTATGGAGATGGTGTTCACCGCTCGCTTGGCAATCGCGGAAGCGTCCTCGTTCGCGGCTCGCTGGCGCCCATCGTCGGCATCATCTCGATGGACGTCACAATGATCGACGTCACCGACATCGCCGGCGCCGAAATCGGGGACATCGTCACTATTCACGGCACGGACGGCGAGCACATTCATCCCGCCAACGTCATCGCCCGCAGCATCGGCACCGTGACCTCCGACCTGCTTTGCGCCATCAGCCAGCGCGTGCCACGCGTCTATTCCAAGTAAGTGATAGCTCGAATTGGTATTGGTATTTCTTCATCTTATTGTTGACTCTCACTTAATGGCGGAGTATATACTCCGCGGGATTGCGCAGCAGTGTTCCCGTCCCGCACCAGGTTAAGTCTCCCTTGCTCCCGCGGGAATGCGGCACCGATTTTGCAGTGATCGAATTGCTGTGAGGTCGCATGAGCCGAACCGTTCCTGAAGCACAACATTTTTCGCATTCTCCAGGATTGCCGTCATCTGCATCCTCCTCCGAGGAACGCGAAGAATCGTCCGCTTTGTTTTCTGGAAAAAGCCCGGAGTTCTGGCTGATTCGAGCGTCGATCGTTGTTGCTGCAACCGCGGTTTGCTACAAACTCGTGCCCTTTGGCCTTCGTGGGATCGCAGCCGCGGGAGTGGGTTTTTTTCTCGCGCTCGCCGTTTTGCTTGCCGAATTGCGCCTTCGCGAGGTTGCCATCGGCGGACTCCTGGGCGGAGCGCTGGGCATCGCGTGGGGATTATTTTCGGCTCTGATCGTAACTCTGATTATTTCCCATTCCAGCCAGTCGGATCCCACCAAATCATTTCTAGAATATGCCGCGCTTTGCGCTTTCGCCTATCTGGGGCTGGCTCTCGGCTCGCAAAAAGGCGGGACGCTGAACTCCGCGTATCTTCCGCGGTCCCTTTCCGGTGAATCGGCTACACCCGAATCCATCAAGCTACTCGACACGAGCGTGTTGATCGATGGCCGAATCGCGGACGTCTGCGAAGCCCACTTTCTGGATGGTGTTCTCGCCGTGCCGCAATTCGTGCTTCACGAATTACAGCTTGTAGCCGACTCCTCCGATGCGCTGAAACGGCAACGGGGCCGCCGCGGCCTTGAGGTCTTGCAGCGCATGCAGAAAATGCCGCAAGTCGATGTGCGCGTCCTGAATCGCGATTTACCGTCATCCGGCGAGGTCGATCACAAGCTCATAGAGCTTGCACACCAGCTCGGTGCTAAAATTATTACCAACGATTTTAATTTGAACAAAGTCGCCACCGTGCAGGGCCTTTCGGTTTTGAACGTGAACCAGCTCGCAAATGCGTTGAAACCCGTGGTTTTGCCGGGCGAGCCCATGCGTGTGCTTATCCTTCGCGAGGGCAAGGAGCCTACCCAAGGTGTCGCTTATCTGGATGATGGCACCATGGTGGTAGTGGACGGTGCGCGCCGCTTTATCAACAAGAGCGTGGACATTCTGGTGACCTCCGTCCATCAGACCACCGCCGGCAAAATGATTTTTGGCCGGCTGGATGAGCGGTTGGATCAGCCGGCCTCCGGCTCCCGGCAAGCCGCTGCGGGTTGAACGCGGCTCGCGGTTTATTTTCTCTGACTTCTGCTCTGATAGAGCTTTGCAAAATTGGCTCTGCGATTCGCCTCGCACCCCCGCTTGAGGTACACTCTGAAGTTTGCGCCCCGCTATTTGTCCCACTCAGTCGGGACGCACCTAAAATGAGCCGCATTGCCACCATTCTTCCCGCCGCTGGTCTCGGCACCCGCATGGGCGCCGAAACGCCGAAGCAATTTCTTGAGCTGGAAGGAATTCCGCTGGTGATTCATAGCGTGCGCCGTATCGCTTCGTGCCCGCTGGTCACGGACATTATTGTGGCGACGCGCGCCGACGTCGTCGAGTCGCTCCAGGAGCGCCTCCGCGGCGAAAGGTTTATGCAGTCCGTGCGCGTGGTGCGCGGTGGAGATTCGCGTCAGGATTCGGTGGCGCTGGCGCTGCAGGAAGTTTCTAACGACACGGAACTCGTGCTGGTGCACGATGCCGTCCGCCCGTTTGTCACGCGCGAACAGATTGTGCGCGTAATTGAAGAAGCGCGGCGCTGCCAGGCCGCCATTCTCGGCATTCCCGCGATGGACACGGTGAAGGAAGTGAAGCGCGCCAGTTTGCCCGAGGACGTGGCGCTCATAACGGGAACCATTCCGCGCGAGCGCGTCGTGCTGGCACAGACTCCGCAAGCGTTTTCAACGAAGCTGCTGAAGGAAGCTTTCGCGCGCGCACAAGCCGACGGCGTGAATGCTTCCGACGAAGCGGGGCTTGTCGAGCGCCTCGGCCACGACGTGCACGTCGTCCTCGGCTCCGAGCGCAACATCAAAATCACCAAACCCGCCGACATGGAACTCGCCCGTTTCTACCTTGAACAAGAGCGCCAGAAATCATGAGCGTGCGGTGCGGTATCGGCTACGATCTGCATCGACTCGCGGAAGGCCGCAAGCTGATCGTCGGCGGAATTGAGCTTCCATTTGATAAAGGCTCGGTCGGGCATTCGGACGGCGACGTGCTCGCTCATGCGCTCTGTGATGCTCTGCTAGGAGCCGCGGGGCTTGGAGATATTGGCACGCACTTTCCGGATTCCGATCCGAAGTGGAAAGGCGCAAATAGCTTGCTTTTCCTCGAACACGCCAAGAAGCTTCTGGACGAAAAGCATTTCGTCATCGAACACGTCGATGCAGTGGTCATCACGGAAAAGCCAAAGCTCGGCCCGCACTTTCCGAAAATGCGCGAAGCCCTGGCCCGCGCTCTTGGCGTTTCCGCCGATCACATCCACCTCAAAGCCAAGACCAACGAAGGTGTTGACGCCGTCGGCCGCGGCGAAGCCATCGCCGCGCACGTAGTCGCCACGCTTTCTCAACCGCAACGCTGATCATGTCTCCGCAAGACTACAACGCGGTGCGTGTACCCGCGAGCCCAATCGCGTTCGCGGCCCGCGATATCGCTGAGATTCTGCGCGCACAAGGCTGGCTCGCCAGCGATGCCTCTCCCGCGCAACTCGCTTGGTGCGAACGCGCCGCTGCGCTCCTCGGACCGCACGCTGCCGACCACCGCTCTCTTGCCGATTTGCTACAGCTTGTGTTTCATTACGATGCCAGGGAGGTCCTTGCCAAGGTCGAGACTCACGCGGTTCTTTCGCGGCAAGGCGCGCGCGACGTACTCCGCCATCTCGCGCTTCTCTTGCTTGAGGCCGCTCCGCTCACGCCCGAACGTTTTAAAGAGGTTGTCGAAAGCCTGAAAGAGAGCTTAGGCATCCGCAGCCGCGATCTCTTTCATCCCATCCGTCTCGCGCTTGCCGGGCGCGTGGGCGATGGCGAACTCGATCGCGTCATCCTGCTTCTCGACGATGCCGCCGCACTCCCGTTTGCCGCTCCGGTCAAGTCCGCGCGCCAACGTATCCTCGAATTTTGCGCCGCCCTCGATTGATCCCGCGCCGCCGCGGCTATTCTTTCGTTTGTAGGGGCACGATATTTCGTGCCCCTACGATCTAGCGTGCATTCCGATGAATGGCGCCCCTGCGTGCTGTAAACTATTCCCCCGATGGACAAGCTCACCGGCATTCACGCCGTCCGCGAAGCGCTCGAAGCCAGCCGCCCTTTCGATCGCATCCTCATTGCTCGCGGTCGCCAGGACACCCGCGTCGAAGAAATCGTTCAGCTTGCCCGCAAACAAAATATCCCTGTGCGCTTCGAAGACCGCGGCCAGCTCGACCGCCTCGCCAACGCGAAAGATCATCAGGGAGTCGTCGCTCTCGCCGCTGCACGCGCCCCCGCGACGCTCGAAGACATCCTCGCCGCCGCGAACAAGGGCCCCGATCGCGGCAGCAAAGGGCTCATCGTCCTTCTCGATGGCGTTGAAGATCCGCACAATCTCGGCGCCGTGATTCGAACCGCGCTTGCGGCGGGCGCGCACGGCGTCGTCATTCCGGAGCGCCGCGCTGCCGGCCTCACGGACACCGTCGCGCGCGCTTCCGCAGGCGCGCTCTCGCACTTGCCCGTGGCCAAAGTCACGAATCTCGTGCAAACCATGGAAGAGTTGAAGGAAGCAGGCTACTGGCTCGTGGGCCTGGATGAGCGTGGCGAAAAAAATTACACCGAAGTGGACTACACCTCGCCGGTCGGCATCATCCTCGGCGGCGAAGGCAAAGGCCTCCACGACCTGACTCGCAAACGCTGTGACTTTATCGTGTCGCTGCCCACAACCGGCCCTGTCAAATCGCTCAATGTTTCCGTCGCCGCTGGCGTCGTCCTCTTCGAAGCCCTCCGCCAGCGCCACGCAAAATAGCGCAGCGAGTCAGTTCCCGCTCAGGTGGCTAAACAGGGGCAGTGTCAGTACGGATGCCGCGGACAAGTCCGGAAGTCAAACAAGATGGCTACGGTCTTCGATTTAAGATCGTGTTTAATTTTCACGTCGTCACCTGACACATCGGAGGGCAATATCGCTCGGTTCACTTTGAAGAATTCCGGCAGGCGTGTCCCATCAAAAATCTCCCCCGGTTTGGGAAGCGATTTCATCAGTTTTGCTTGCGTCGCCGCGCTTAATCCCAAGAATTCAACGCTGCCGACTCGATACTGCGCCTGTCGATCGACTTTTAGCACCATATCGATGGTATTGTCGACGTCTTCAATCTGAAACTCCGGCTCCACAGTCATGTCCACATAGCCCCGCCGGCCATAGGCTGCTGTGAGATTCCTCAGACCTGTTCGGACTCTTTCGACATCAAACAATTCGCCGCTTTGAAGCGGAATCAGATCCCGCAACTTTTCTGCCGGCATCTCGAGTGGAACAATGTCATCTGCAGACTCAATACGAATGTCGCCCGCCCGGTATTGAGGTCCGGGAGAGGCGCTGATAGCCGCAGCCACGCTAATCTCTTTAGCGTCAGACCACAGTGCAGCAAGCTTTGCGGTCGCCATTGCCCGGAAGTAGCCTTGATTCTGCAACGCACCCATGACACGGACTTCTGCGATCTCGTTGGCCAATTCATTCAAGTAGTCAGTGCTTGCATCTCGCTCGAAGATTCGGCTTTGCAGCTCTGTCGAGATCTCTTCTCGAACATCCGTCGGCGTGCCGTCACTCACACTGAAATCCACACGGACCACCCGTATGGTCACTCGCGGCAGCGCCCGATCGGGCAGTTGCATCTCTCGAATTTCTTGAGCCATGGTGCGATACGGCAGGCATTTCTCAACCCTCTTTGGCAACTGTCCGAATGCAAACGGTACGCACATCACAAATAGTGGGATCGTCGGTATCAAACCGCATGCGGACATGCAATCAATATAAGCCCGTGCTTCCCCGTCTTCAAGAAATCCGAAGGATAGCTGCTAAACGCAAATCCGTCTGGGGAAAGCACGCCTCATGACCGCTAGTGTGCGCAGCAATCGGAAACCCGCCTGCGCTGCGGGAGAGTTGCACATTGGTTTGCCCACCTAAGATCAAAATTGAAAACTACTTGTCGTATTGAATCAGCGAAAATACATCCACACCATTGAGTTTCGAGCGGCCACCCAGAAACGTCAGCTCCACCGCGAACGCCGCTCCTTCAATTCTTCCGCCCAGCTTCTCGACCAGCTTCGTCGTCGCCGCCGCCGTCCCGCCCGTCGCCAGCAAATCATCGCAAATGATTACGCGCTGCCCCGGCTTCACGGCGTCTTCGTGAATCTCGAGCGTGTCCGTGCCATACTCCAGCGCATACGAAACGCTCGCGGTTTTCCCCGGCAATTTTTTCGGCTTTCGCACCGGCACGAACCCCGCCCCCAGCCGGTAGGCCAGCGCCGGCGCAAAAATGAAACCGCGCGCCTCGATGCCCGCCACCACGTCGATCGTATGCCCCTTGTAGTGTTCGCAAAGCCGGTCGATCAGCGTGTGAAAGCCTTCTTTATTCTTCAGCAGGGTCGTCAAATCATAAAAAAGAATTCCCGGCTTCGGATAATCCGGCACTTCGCGGATCAATTTCTTCAGATCATTCATTCGAACGGCTCCTCTTCCACATTGGCTTCTCAAGCGTCCGGCTCGATCACAAATCTCGTCTCATACTCCGGTCTCGCTTGGGCCTCTTCTTCGAGAACTCCTGACACACTCGCAAATCGCGGTCCCCGCTCCAATTCACGCTTCAACTCTTCAAGTTGTGCAAGTGAGCCGATACCCAGCACTTCCACCCGGCCGTCGTAAAGATTCCTCGCATAACCGCCCATCGCCAGCTTCGCTGCCACGCGCTGCACAAAAAAGCGGAATCCCACGCCCTGAACTGTTCCAGAGACAAAATAGCGCCTGGTTTGTTTCTTGTCGCCCACGAACTTCAAAATTGTAGCAGAGACTTCCAGCATTCCGCCTCGGCGATCCGCGGTTTTGAAGTCGCGGTTTCCCATCCGCAGCGCCAGGTAGGGTGGCTTCACGGAAGTGCGCTAGACTGAATCAGGTTCGCATCAGCATCGAGGCTGCTATTCGGCGCTCTGCACGCATCCAATTTCATATGACTCCGCCCGCCGCCCGTTCTCGCGTATTCCGCACCCGCATTCTCATGTGCCGGGCAATTCTCCTTGGCGTGATTTTCGCCTCCAGCGCGGCGTGCCACGCGCAGGATGCGCAGCAGGGTCCGCTTACACCTCCGCCGGAACACAATGTCCGCCGCATCGGCACGGAACCCGTTCCGCCGGCTCCTCCCTCGGTGCCGCCGGAGGAAATCATCAGGCGTTTCTCCCAAAAGGAAGACGAATATCTCGCGGCCCGCGCTGGATTCACTTACAAAAAAACAGTCCGCCTCGAGGAATTCGGGCCCGACGGCCAGCGCTCCGGTGAACTTTCGCTCGTTATCGAAGGCAAGCCCGGCCCCGACGGCAAAATCTATGAAAAGACCGTCGAGCGGCCGCAATCCACGCTGCACTATCTCGAAATGGGCCCCGAGGATTTCCAGAGGCTCGCGCGCATGCCGGCTTTCCCGCTGACTACCGGGCAGCTTGCGAAATACGACCTGAAATACCTGGGCAAGGAAAAGGTTGATGAAATCAATTGCTATATTTTCCAGGTGAAGCCCAAAGCCGTCGAGCGCGCGAACTTTTATTTCGACGGCATCGTGTGGGTCGATGACCAGTATCTCGAAGTCGTGAAAACCTACGGCAAATGGGTCAACGATCTCGGAGACATGCACACTCCCACGATGCCCTTTTCGATTTTTGAAACGTATCGCGAAAATGTCGACGGAAAATATTGGCTGCCGGATTACATGCGCTCCGACGACACGCTCAATCTCAAAGACATGAATGTTCCGGTGCGCCTGGTGATCAAGTGGACCGATTACAAACCGATCTCCGCGGCGGCCCCCGCTGCCGCGCAACCTCCGCCGCCCGCGCCGGCGAAACCGCAATCCTGAATCTTGCCGCTCAACTATTTCTTGCTGCCCATATTTTTCAGCGCGTCCGGCAACTCGCGGATCGATTCCAGCAAATAGTCCGGCCGCGCCGCGCGCAACCGCTGTTCCGTGGGAAACGGTCCCAGCACGGCAATCGCGCGAACTCCCGCGCTCTTCGCCATCTCCAAATCCTCTGGCGAATCGCCCACGTAGACACACGCGGACGCTTCCAGCCGCAGTTGCTGCAGCGCCAGCCGCAAAGGCGCCGGGTGCGGCTTTTTCTGCGGAGTGTCTCCGCTGCAAACGCGCACTCCAAAGAGCCGCGTCAGCCGGAACGTCCGCAACTGCCGCGTTACGCGATCGCGGTCGCCGCTCGTCACCAATCCCAAATCATGCGCGCGCCCAAGCCGCTCCAGCACTTGCCTCGCTCCCGTAATGAGCTGCGGCGAATGTTTCGCGTACTGCCTGCGCCACGCGCGGTCTGCATCATCCCACCGCGCCTTCGGCAGTTTTGCGGCCCGATATACGCGATACCAATTCGGCGAATAATGCCGAGCCAGCTCTTCCACTCCCCACGGAATCCCCATCTCGCGAAACATCGCCAAATACGCCGCCGAATCCGCCTCGTAGGAATCCACCAGCGTGCCGTCCCAATCAAAGAGCACTCCTCGCACAGCTTTCCTCTCGATGCGCGCCATAAGCAATTAGAGTAGCAAACCTGTCATCCGGCCACTCTCCCGAAAAACTGCGATGGACCAGGTGCGGAAGGTATCGCTCGTCCCTGGTCACGCCAGGCGATGTGCACCGGGCTGGCTGCGGGGCTATCATCCGGGAGGTGTCCATCCTCAGCGCTGTGCCGTCGTGTGTCAGTCCGGCGCGCTCTTTCTCTTCCCTCCACGTATCCCGACCCTCAACACTTACCTTTAAGCTTCCTCCCGTCCGATAATCGGTTGAAACTTCCACTACACGCGTTAGCTTAGAACCTGTACCCCTTGTCGCATAGCTTCCCTCTGCACGGAGAACAAAATGAAGATCGACGCTTTGAAGTGGGCCCTGGGGTCATGCCTTTTTCTTGGTTTTATCGTCGTAAACGCCTCGCCCGTATCCGCTCAAACTGCTCCCGGCGTGTCCGCCAACGAAATTCTCATCGGTTCCTGTTCCGCTCTGGATGGCCCCTCGAAATTCCTCGGCGTGGAAACCGTCACCGGGGCCAAGGCTTATTTCAGCATGATTAATGACGAAGGCGGCGTGAACGGGCGCAGACTCAAGCTCATCTCTGCCGACGACAGCTACGATCCCGCGAAGACACAAGCGTGTTTCGACCACCTGATGAACGAAAAGGTTTTCGCCATGGGATTTTTTGTCGGCACTCCAACCGCCGTGAAATACGTCCCCATGGCGGACAACGCGAAAATTCCCCTGATCGGCTTATTCACCGGCGCGCAGACACTCTACTTGCCGCTCCGCCACTGGGTCGTCAATGTTCGTGCTTCCTACTTTGACGAGACGCGCGAACAGGTCGACGGAATGTGGAAGACCCTCGGCTACAAACGAATTGGCGTCATCTATCCCGATGATGCGTTTGGCGCCGCCGTTCTCGAAGGCGTGAAAACCGCGCTCAAGGCGCATGGCGCGGAACCCTCGGCCGCGGCGTCTTATCAGCGCCAGACGTCACTGGCGGGAACGGCCATCGATACGGTGCGCACTTCGAATCCCGAGGCGGTTGTCATCGTCGGTCCCGCGAATACCGTCGCGCCTATCATCAAGCAGGCCCATTCGAAAGGATGGAAACCGCTGTTTGTCACCGTGTCTTTCGTCGGTACGGACGAACTTATTTCCGAAGCGGGCCAAGATGCGGAAGGCGCCGTCGTCACGCAGGTTGTGCCGCCCTATTACATGACGGAACAGAAGTCCGTCGCTCTCTATCGCCGCGAACTCGGGAAATACTTCCCCTCGGAGCAGCCTAACTTCGTCAGCCTAGAGGGATTTGTGGACGCCATGGTGATGGTCGAAGGATTGAAGCGCGCCGGAAAAGATTTAACGCGCGAAGGATTGATCCGCGCCATCGAATCGATCCACGACCACGATATGGGACTCGGACCGCAGCTCAAACTTAATTATTCAGCCAAGGAACACAAGGGGTTTGACCATGTCATTCCCACTGTGATTCGCGGCGGCCGCGCCGTGCCGTTCACGGACTGGTCCACCGCTGCGCCAAAATAACATCCTGGAACAATTCGCAGTCTGCGCTCAGTCTCGAATTATTTGTGGGCGGATTCGGTCTGCTCGAACGCGTGATACGAAGAGCGGACCAGCGGGCCGGCTTCGACGTGCTTGAACCCCATGGCCTCACCGCGGACTTTGAATTCGGCGAACTCATCGGGATGCACATAGCGGACGATTGGCAAATGATCCCGCGTGGGCTGCAAATACTGGCCCAGCGTGAGAATGTCGGTCCCCTGTGCGGCAAGATCTTGCAGCGTGGCCAACACCTCTTCTTTTTCCTCGCCGAGTCCGAGCATTAATCCGGTTTTCGTCGGAACATCGGGATGCGTTTCCTTTGCGCGGCGGAGCAGCTCGAGGGAACGCTCGTAGAGCGCTCCCTTGCGGACTTGGCGGTAGAGGCGCGGAACGGTCTCCGTGTTGTGATTCAAAACGTCGGGCTTGGTGGCCAGAACGACGTTAAGCGCATTCCAGTTCCCGCGAAAATCGGGGATTAACACTTCGACTTTGCAGCCGGGAACGCGATTGCGAATCTCTTCGATGGTCCGCGCAAAGATTTTCGCTCCCCCGTCCGGCTGATCGTCGCGATTCACGCTCGTAACAACCGCATAGCGCAAACCCATACGCGCAACCGCTTCCGCGACGCGGAGAGGCTCCTCTTCATCCGGCGGCCCGGCCGGCCGGCCGCTTGGCACGGCGCAAAACCCGCAGGCCCGCGTGCAGATGTCTCCCAAAATCATAAAAGTAGCCGTGCCGTGGTCCCAGCATTCCCCCATGTTTGGGCAGCGCGCGCTTTCGCACACAGTGTGCAGGTCCAACGTGCGCATGATGCGCTTCAGGTCCTGATAACGCTCGCCACCAAAGAATTTCACGCGCAGCCACTCGGGACGCGGATGCGCGCCCGGCATGGGAACCGGAACTGGCTGCTGATTCGATAGGATGTTGAACGGCGAGGCCATGAAGGTTGCTCGAATCGTCTATTTTACCCGCATTAGCCGGGCGGAACAAACCGGCCCGCCGCCGAGGAGCGCATGTGATTAGGGCGTCTTCGAAACCACGAGAGCATCGCCGGTTTGGTGATCCTTGATCTGGAAGCGGAGAAATTCGTGAACGGCTGCGATGGCCTCGGCGTTTTTGGTGAGGATGCGGATGCGCGCGCCGTGGTCCGTGTTTTCCAGACTGTAGTGAATCTCTTCGTGCAACTTCTTCATCGTGGCCGAACCGGGCGGATTCTGCCCGTGAATCAGCATGGGCGCGGAAAAATCGCCGGCAGAAAACATTTTTGCGATGTGGCCAAAGTGCATGCGGATCTCGTCGCGCGTGGCAATGTCATCCGGCCTCTTGGCCTCCACTTCGATGGCTCCGCCGTCGAGATACAGCCGGAAATGGTGCGTCGCCTTATCGTGGGAAAAACCCATCACATGATCGCCGCGCTCGACCACACCCTGGTGATGCTCGTCCTGGGAGGCTGGCTTGTCCTGAGCCTGCGGGACGGCGTTCGCAATCCCCACTAACAATAGGGTCGCACTCAGAATAAGGTTCCTGTAGCAGTCCTTTCTATCGGCCGTCTGTAGGATTGGACGGATGCTACGAGTCGAAGTATGCCCGGAATAAAACTGCAAACGGCCTGGAAGACAGGGGTTGGAATCAACGATGAGACGCTGGCAAAGAGGGTCAACGGGGCCCTGGGACCTGCTCGGCGCGTTCCTCTGGTCGGCTGTGAAGACTACTTGGAGGCCAGGCGCGCGAGCCGCGCGGCGAAACCCAGCAGCAGCGTGCGCTGCTTCGAGTCCATCTTCGAGAGATGGCGTTGTAGCTGGCTGAGTTCGGAGGCTTCCTTCTTGGTGTTGCCCCACAGGCCTTTGTCGTCGTCAGTGACCAGCTTGCGCGGCTTGGGCGGCTCATCGCCTTCGTACATGACTTTGTAGAGTGGCATGTCGAGCGCACGCGCCCATTTTTCAAGTGTCTCCACGGTCGGCACGGTGTGGCCGTTTTCGACGCGCGAGACGTAGCAGCGCAGAAGTCCAGTGGCCTTTTCGATATCGCCCTGGCTGAAGTTTTTTTCTTCACGCAGGGTTCTTAGTCTTTGTCCCATTTGCATAATAATGAGAGCATACAACAAATCCTAAAAAGGTGCAAAGAGGTAAACTCTTCCACCGCTCCTCGACCGCAGAATTTGTCACACCATTTCCACGGGGACCGGAAGATCGGACCGGCTGCTTACCGTCACGGACGCGGCCACCAAGGTAACTACGTACGGCGGGTGGCCCAGCCTTAGCAGTTGCTTTTGACTTTTGTGGGTGCCGCCAGTTCCCCTCGGTGAATTACAAAAGCGGTATGCTCCCCCAGTGCACTCACGTCAAGAAAAGGCGGAAGCTATCCGCCTCCCGCCGCTCGGTTTGTAGTATCTGGCGCGATAGTACGATGCCTGTGGATTTTTCGGTGTCGTTTCCTCCAGGCAGGTGTCTGCTTCTAAGGCGAGGCCGGCTAATTCCCACGGCGCTTGCTGGTCGGATGAAATCATCCTTTGAATTCTACGTTTTGGTGAGCCGAACCGTCACCAATATCCGGGCAAATGTGCCCATTCAGCCTCTTGTGATTTAACCTGGTTCTGAATTGGCTGAGGTCTCGGTCTCCGAGCCAGGCGACTCCGTACCCCGGCGTCCGCTCCGCCCTAAACGCAGTCCCGGAAACTGGACCGCGGGACTCCGCTCCCTCCGGGGCACGGAACGAAAAACCCCGAAGGAAGAGGAAATCAACGGCTTTGAGGTGGCCGAATGAGAGTGTCAAAGCTGGACCAAATCAAGTTATCAAAGGCATTGGTGGGAAAAAGCTGAGGGCGCAACCTGCTGTTAAGCAGGTTGCGCCCTCTAAATCGAGCCGTAAAGTTTCAGGCTTCCGGATCAATCCGGCGACTCAACAGCCTTGCGGCTTATCGCGTCTTCCAAACTGAGTCGTACCACCTACGAGCTATCAGATCCGGCTCTGGATCGCAACAGAGGTTAGGCCGTCGCAATCTCTTCGCCAAATCAGGACGCTCACGAGCTTTTCGATCTAGCCTGACGCTACAACGGCGGTTAAGCCTTTGCAACATCAGTCCAAACCGTCCAGCCTCAGAGACTCAGAACTCAACTCAGCGCTGCAACAGCCGTTAAGCCATTGCAAACCCTGAACTGCATCCTCACATCCCTGAACTCCCCGTTTCAACCCGGCGCCGCAATCGCCGTTAAGCTCTTGCTGCTTCCTGGCTGAATCGGGAAGCCTTTGAACTCCACAGTTCCGTTCAGAATCGCGACAACGGTTAAGAAATCGCGACGTCTAAACTGAACCGTAAAGTCTTTTCGCTTCCGGTTCAATCTGGTGCGCAAGATAAACTTGGTCCGTTTCGTCGTCAATAAAATTCGGGAAAAATGTCTGTGCAAAATTGTGAATGAGTGTGGAAAAGCGGTGGCCCACCAGGTGGCTGGTGACTCGCGGTTGGTGACTCGTCAGTAGCGCGCCGTGCGCAAGCCTTGTGCAAAAGCGCTGCACGTTTTATTGATGATGAAAAAGAATACTCGCAGTCGTAGCTGGAAGTGTGAAAGCGATTAGCGCGGCTGTCGCGAAGAGCGTACGAAATCGCGCAGCACGGTGACGTTAGGACCGTACGCGCCAATGCGGCCAGCGTCGACAGGAAGGCCGAGGCGCTCGGCGAGATCGAGGTCGACGCCCGCGTCATCGAGTTCAGAAAGACTGAAACCCTGTGCCGGCAACACCCGGTTGATGCCCGTCGGATAAACGGGACGAGGCGGCCGGTGGCGCTGCCAGGGACGGCGCGCAAGTTCGTAAAACTGCTGCCAATCGCGTTTGTGCCACGTGGTCATCGTCTTCTTTGCTACGTCCTCAGCATCCAGTTGGATGCAGGGTTCGGCCAGAAGGTTCGTCTCGAATTTTTTGGCCATCTTTCCACTCACCTGCTGCAATTCAAATCCGGGTATTCCTCCCCGTGGGGGTGGGCCGTCAAGCGCTCACGATACTGCACCTCGTGCGCTGTGCGACATTTTAGTTGCCTATTGTTTCAAACACGTTACCGGGCGATTTGTTGCGGGCACGGGCTCCCTCGGTAAATGAGAATTGCTTCGCCGCGAACGGGCCGGGGATGACCGTTGTGCGCCGGGATACTATACGCTCTGGCAAATATTTGCCAGAGCGTTTTTGATGGCGATGCAGCCCGTCCGGGCAGGCCGCAAATGGACCCGGAAAAACCCGGTGAATCGCGCGTCGCGATGACGTGCTTCGAACAGCCCGAAGCGCAGCTATTCTCTTAGACGAATCTTTTCGAGAAATCTTGCAGCATGACAAACTACCAAGAAGCGCGGAGCTAGTTCGGAGAAAGATTGACAAACGATATCGACGGTGCGAAAGGATACCAGCGGCCTCAGTTCGAAAAAGGACGCCGCCCGATTGAGAGCATGCCGATTAGAAGGGACTGATTACCAGCGGTTACCCCGATCGCCACCGCGTCCCCCTCCACCACCATGGCCGCCTCGCCCACCGCCGCCGCCACCGTGGCCGCCTCGCCCACCGCCGTACCCCCCCGACCCGCCGCGGCCGCCTCCGCCGCCGCGTTCCGCCTGCGGCCGAGCTTCGTTGACGACCAGGTTCCGCCCGCCGAAATTTTGGCCATTCAGGGAGTTGATCGCGCGGTCGGCGTCCTCGTCGTTTTGAACTTCGACGAAGGCAAAGCCGCGTGATTGGCCCGTGAAACGGTCACGAATGAGATTGACACCCGAGGGAGTAACACCTACTTGCGCGAACCATTCCTGAAGCTGATCTTCCGTCGCGGAAAACGGGAGATTGCCGATGTAGAGCTTCTTCACCTGCCCACTCCTTCTGCCCGGAACCCGAATATGAGTTGCGGAGCGCGCTGAAGGACGACAGTCGTTCACGGGGAGGCGGGGTAGCCGAACCACCACGGGCGCGAGAGCGGACTTCAACGGTCAGAGGCATGGTCTCGAAAATTAACTGGTTTTGCAACCGGAAATCGGCGCGCGGGAGGTGCTGGCGAGAGGGACTCCCGGAGTTGGAGGGGAATGCGCGGAGAAGGGCTGAGGCGAAACATGGGTGCTTAAGCAAGCTGGGGAATGAGAATAGTGGTAGGATGCCGCCGCATTGGATTCCACGAGGGCGTATGTATGCGCGGCACGATGATGGATTTTCCACTGACTTTGCCTGTGATTTTGGAGCGGGCGGGGAAGCTGTTTCATCGGGTGGAGATTGTTTCGCGCAGGGCGGACCGGTCGGCCGTTCGAACAACATACGGGGATTTTTACCGGCGGGCGCGCCGGCTTGCGGATGCGCTGACGAAGATGGGTTTGCGGCCTGGAGATCGGCTCGGTTCGATGATGTGGAACCACGCGGGACATCTTGAGGCGTTTTTTGGGGTGCCCTGCGCAGGAGGAATCCTGCACACGCTGAACTTGCGGCTGCACCCGCATGAGCTGGCGGCCATCGTGAATCATGCGGAGGACCGGTTTTTACTAATTGATGACGTGCTCCTGCCTACGTTTGAAAAGTTTCGCGAGAGCGTGTCATTCGAACGAGTGATCGTTGTGCCCTACGGAGGCGGGAGCATACCGGAAGGTTTTTTGAACTACGAAGAATTGCTCTCGGGCGCCAGCGATGATTTTTGTTATCCGAAGATCGATGAAAATGACGGGGCGGCGATGTGTTTTACGTCGGGGACGACGGGGAATTCGAAAGGAGTGGTGTATTCGCACCGGGCGCTGGTGTTGCACACGTTTGCGGAGCTGGGCGCGGATTCATTTGCAATAAGCCACCACGATACGGTGCTGCCAGTGGCACCGATGTTCCACGCGAACGCGTGGGGATTGCCCTATTCGTGTGCGATGGCTGGCGCGCGGTTGATATTGCCGGGGCCGAATGTGGATGCGGAGAGCGTGCTCGATTTGATGGAGCAGGAGCACGTGACGGTTGCGTGCGGAGTGCCGACTGTGTGGTTGGGCGTGCTTTACGCGCTCGAGAAAAACCCTGGGCGGTGGAAATTTTCGTGGCCGGTTCGCATCGTGATTGGCGGAACGGCGCCGCCGGAACGGCTGATGCGTGCGCTGGACAAGCACAATCTGCATATTTTGCACCTTTGGGGCATGACGGAAACGGCGCCGCTGGCGACGGTCGGGAAGCTGAAACGTCACATGCTCGAATGGACGCAGGACCAGCAGTATGAGGTCAGGGCCAAGCAAGGGTGGCCGACGCCATTTATCGAATTGCGCGTGATGAGGCCGGAGGGGCTCGAAGGCAAACTGGTGGAAGCGCCGCGAGATGGAAGCACGCCAGGGGAACTCGAAGTGCGGGGTCCGTGGGTGGCGGCGAGTTATTACAAATCGCCGGACCAGGCGCATCGATGGACCGAGGATGGATGGTTCAAGACGGGCGACATCGCGACGATGGATGACGAGGGCTTCATCAAGATCGTGGACCGGGCGAAAGATTTGGTGAAATCGGGCGGGGAATGGATCAGCTCGGTGGATTTGGAAAATAAGTTGATGGGGCATCCGGCGGTGAAAGAAGCGGCGGTGGTGGGAGTGCCGCATCCGAAGTGGCAAGAAAGGCCGGTGGCGGCAGTGGTCTTAAAGGATGGAGTCAAGGCAACGCCTGAGGAGTTGCGCGCGTTTCTGGCGGAAACGTTTGCCAAGTGGCAACTGCCGGATGCGTTCGTGTTTTTGGACGCGCTGCCGCGCACGTCGGTGGGCAAATTCAAGAAAATCGAGCTGCGGGAGAAGTTTGCGAATTGGAAATGGGAGTGAGTAGAGGCAGTGGCGAGTGGCGAGCAGCCGGAAAAGCAGAGGTTGATGTTCAAGGTTGGAAGCTCGAAGAAAGTCAGAACCCGCACTCTGAAAACCGCGGGGATGCGGCACCCGGTCTTGAGGGGCGGGCGCGCCTACAGAGCGGCAGGAGTTACGGCTGATTTTTTCCGTCACTGTTTCAAGTAACGGACCGCGACACATCCTGATTTTAAAATTTTGGACTCGACAAGTTTTAATTGTAATTTCTCAGGCAGGCTAACACCTTCAAACAACCGTCTGCCTTCCCCTGCAATAATTGGCTGAACGACAAAACGAAATTCATCCACCAGGCCAAGCTCCATCAGTTGTGAAGGGATATCTACACCGCCGGTTAAAATATTTTTGCCTGGCTCTCGTTTTAATTTAAGTATTTCATCTCGAAGGTTCGTGCGAACAATTCTCGCATTTCCTTCCGCGCTGTCCAAGGATCGTGAGAAAACAATTTTGTTGATGGAGTCAAATGTGTCAGCAAATTCGTTCTCTGCTTTTGTCTCAGAATGGCTTTTTGCGATATCCGGCCAATAAGGAACCATCAATTGATAGGTTTTACGCCCATAGACGAGCAGGTCGGCATCTCGCAGGAGCAGCGAATAGTGTTCCACTAATTCTTCATCGGCAATCCCTTTGGTGTGGTCGCAGCAGCCATCCAGAGTAACGTTGATTGCGTAGATTAGATTTCTCATTTCCACCTCGAGTCGAGCAGCAGGGTCCTCGGACATAAAACAAATAACTTTGAACCGCGCGTCATTGCAACATAAAGATTAGGTGCATCCAGGTGGGGAAAGCCGTCCCCTATGTCGATGGCTTTCGTTGGCTGCGAACCGTCCGTGCCTTCGCCGAGCTCCCGGAGGTGTAAAGGATGTCTCGGGACACCATGTAAGCGATGTCATGGGGCTGAACACAAAAACCGCAAAAGGTAGGCGACGCCAAGCCGTCTCAACCTGTTAAGGACGCGCCGCCCGCCCCAAGGACCTCAGTCTCCGCGATAGCGGACACGGTCGTGTTCCACAATCCAGAGTTGTTGTTTAGGTGATCGACTGGCAAGGAGAGGAAGCAGCCGTTTCAGCAGGGCGATTAGCGTTAGCTTGTCTTGAGCGCGGGAACGAAACACGACTATGCCGGAATGGAGCTTTGGTGGATATGCCTGCATGTTGCCGAAATCCAGATCGAGCGTCAGCAAGATTCTTTCTTCCGCCTGGCACCGTTCAAGTAGCGCTGAATCCGCGGCTCCTGATAGTTGTTGATCGGCGACTGTATCCGCCTCGTGACCCTCATCTCGGAGTATCGCGGCGTGTTCCGCCGGCAAATTTTCGTCAACTTTGAATTTCAAGCTGTAGTTTCCAACGGCAAGTCTACGGTCCCTTCGCGCGCCAGCTCTGCCGCAAACGCGAGTGCCGCGTCAATATCCGCCTCCACAAGCCCAGGGTAGCTCCGGAGAATCTCCTCACGCGCAACGCCAGCGGCAACGTTATCGATCACGGCGGAAACCATCACGCGCGTTCCCCGAACGCAGGCTCGCCCGTGACAAATCGCCGGATTCACGCTTATTCGCTCTTGCCACTTCCGCATTCTCCTATCTTAACCCCATTTCACCTTGGCTCTGCTCGTTCGTTTGCGCGACATCTAAAAGGGCGTGTCTTGAGCAGGAATATTCATTCTTTGAAGCCGCCTAATGCCGCGAAAAGGTGGCGTGTAGGACATACTTTGCCTTCAGGCCCATTTTTGATGTGCATGAAAGCGCGTGATTCGGCATTCGGACAGCTGTAGTTTGCAATGCAGTAAGAACTCTGCGGTGGCCTTCGCTTTTATCGAAAGCCGCCGCCGGAGAGAATCAAAGTCAAAATCGTCGCGACGCCTTGAGGGGCGGCCACCTGACCGGGTCTTCGAACATAAAACAAATAACTTTTAACCGCGCGTTATTGCAACATCAAGTTTAGGTGCATCCAAGCGGGGAAAGCCGTCTCCGATGTTGAAGGCTAGGGATGTGCCGCCCGGCAATCCTCGAGAGTGAACAAGGCAGGCGCTGCTGCTTTTTGGCTGGTGGAGATTGTACTACGGACCGTGGCCCGGAGAGAGCTCGCCTATTTCTATTCGCGTAGGAAACCGGAACACACGGAACCTTTCCCCAACGTCTGACGACCGGTGCTCGAACTCGCCACAGTTTCACCCAAAATAATTAGGAAACCTCGCGTCTATCCCATGTTTCTCTGCGCTTGTACCCCCGCGACACGAAGCACCTGTTCACACTTGCTCTTATATATAGAAATATGTATACTGGTATAGACATGGCAAGCGAGCTGAAGCCTGTCAGATGGATCGGAGCATCGCTCAGGGACTTGCGGTCTTTCCCTCGTGAGGTCAGGCTCGACATCGGGCACGCGCTCTTTGCAGCCCAGGAAGGCAAGACCGATCCTGCTGCCAAACCCCTCAAGGGCTTTGGCGGTGCTAGCGTGCTCGAAATCATCGCTTCGCATCATGGCAATGCATGGCGGGCCGTTTATACCGTGCGTTTTCAGAATGCCATCTATGTTTTGCACGTATTTCAGAAGAAGTCCACCAGAGGCATTGCCACACCGACGCGGGAGATCGATTTGATTAAACAACGGCTTGCAGAAGCCGAGCGCGATTATCGTGAAAGGCAGAACTAAAATGAAAAGCAAGACCAGAAAAGCCCGCAGGAGAGTTTCCCGCGTGACCGAAGGCAGCGGGAATATCTTTGCTGACCTCGGCCTTCCCAATCCTGAGCAAGAGCTGCTCAAGGCGCAACTCACCCTGCAAATCTATACCATCCTCAAGGACAGCGGCATGACACAAGTCGATATCGCCAAAATCCTTGGCGTGCAGCAACCCCAGGTGTCTCTGCTAATGCGAAACCGCGCGGGCAATTTCTCTGTTGGACGCCTCATGGAATTTCTCACCGCCTTGCGGCAGGATGTTGAAATCACCGTCCGGCCAACACGCAAGGAACACGGGGCGCTCTCTGTTATCTCTGCCTGAATCGTTTTCGTGGGCGAAACCGCGGACAAGCGGAACGTTTTCCTAGCGTCGGATGACCGGTGCTCGAACTCACTACAATTTCAGGCGACCTGATTTGGAAACATCAGTCTGTCCCCATGCTTCCCAAGCTTCGAACGTGGTTCCTACGCATTCTAAAAGAGAACATCTTGAACGCCGATTCGGTCGAAGTTACGATTCTGCATTTTTTCACACGCTCCTGTCCCTAGTTTCGACGTGGTTCCGACCTTTTGCTTTCTCAGTGGCGTGGGACATATAGTTAGAGGGCTGTTAAGGATATTGCCATGGTGAGAGATCGCGTTCCCGCTTTTGCCGGTTTCATCCACAATGGCTTGCCGGACGGATACATGGTCAGATTATCTAATATGGCTGAGAAACACTACGGCAATGCCACCCACGTCGAAGTTAAGCAGGATGGCGCAATTGAAATCCGGAATGAATGGATATTCTTAGCCCGATTCGAGAAAGGGCAGTTCGTGTCTTACTGGCCTGTTGTTAGAGAGCGCCCGAAAGCAAAAAGACGACAAGGTTAGGTTCACACTTGGAGATGGAGGTTTGTTGTGAATTCACGTTTTAAGCGCGCAGTATCGTCACTGCCATTGGCAACAGCTCTGATGTTCGGAATCGCCCTTCCCGGTTCCGGGCAACGACGGGCCGACTCAATCAACTTTGGCGCCCAGACATTCCAGGTGGGAATGAGCAAAGCTGATGCTCTGTCCAGACTGGCACTTTGCTGTAGTTTAACGGGGCGTGACGATTCGTTCACCGTCACGTCCAAGGGGCCACCGTTTGAGATGTATGGAGGCATTAGGTTTGCCGACGGCGTGGTTGTATCAGTGGAGCGAGATTTGAGTCAATTTCAGGAAACAGGGTCCGTGGTTCTCGCACAAACGATCTATCGCCGACTCTCTGAGCTGTCAAATTCAGATGGGCACGCCGTCAGTGTTCGTACTTCGCAAACCGAAGGGACCAATGTAACTATGAGGGATATTACCTTGAGTTTTCCGAATGGCAGGAGCCTGGTAATCGAAATCAATAAAGTGGATGCCGATGCAGGAAAAATGAAAGACTGGGTTAGCTTGGAGGAATATCTAAGGAAACCGTAAATTGAACCTTCGCCACTCGGGAATCCGCAAATCCAGCAGGTACTTCCCCATGCGTGCGCCACTCCACCTTAGGAGCAGCGCGTCTTGGAAAGCTAGGGACAGAAAGCTAGGGACATCTTCTAACAATCTGGAACGTCCTATGTGCTCCGAGTCGCGGCCAGCATCTTCTAAGAATGCGGAAACGTCCCGGAATTCCCCCATGTTTCATCCGGCCGTTTCAGTCTTATAAAGTGTTTCTTGACACCAGTACTACCTCAGGAGTAAAAGGTCGCTCGAAGCCGCGCTGGTCAGCTGTCCCCAACGAGGCGGGGCCCCTCCCTGGTCGGTCACATCACTAACCTAAATCCGGCGTAAGCCAGCTTCATGAAGGAGAGCCAAATGATTCGCATCGACGCGAGAGTGCTCCTCGTTTCTGCAGCGATATTTGTCATCACGTCGGGCGTCTGTGTTGCGCAGGACACCACCACAGTGATTCTCGGCGGCACAGGTCAGGCACCTCACATCCAAACGGTGATCGATGGCGTTTCGGATGCCCTGTCGTCGAGCGGCGTGAAAGTAAAGGTGAATTCCGGAGATTCAAAGTCACGAACCGCGATTCTCGATGAGATGAAGACGAGTGGTAATAGCGTTCTCCTCTACCTAACCGTAAACACCGTCAAAGGCCAGAGAGGGAAGCTCCTCGCGGAGTCGTTCGTGGATGGAAAGAAGATCTGGGAAGAAGAAGTCAGAGGTTCCCTAATGGCAGTGTCGGCCGAGGGCGAAGTGCGCGGGATGATGAAGAACCTCAACGAAAAGCTTAAAAGACGGGTCGGCGGCCCCGGCCTTCCCAAATGATTTTCGTACTAGCATTTCTGTAGCCTGTTCGGGCGGGTGCCGTACTTAGCGCTTTTCTACGTGGGTGTCTGCCTTATGGCGGCAGAATTTCCAGTTGTTTGCAGATGGCCCGAACCGTCCCAGCTTTGATTTTACGGTGGCGCGGGACGCTGGCGGGCTTGTGCAAGGCGGGGTTGAACCAAGCCGGGGTGCCGCAGCTACGATTTTCTTGTACAATAGGAGCATAAGCGCTTATCTGTCTAAGCGTATAGGTGGAAAGAAACATGGAAGAAGCCGTGCGTTGGAGTATCAAAGTTTCGAGGGAAACCGACCTCACATTGCGCACGTATCTGGGCGCGCGTGGAATGAAGAAAGGCGATCTCTCGAAGTTCATTGAAGAGGCCGTACGATGGCGCATTCTGAGCCGTACGGTGCGCGATATCAAGGCACGCAACGCCAACGCCAATGTGAACGAGTTGCAGGCCGTCATTGACGGTGCGGTTCGCGAAGTTCGCGCGGAACTCCGTTCCAAGAAAAAGCGCGCCAAAGCCTGAATGCGTGTAGTGCTCGATACCAACATCCTGGTGTCTGCCCTAATCGCCCCGGCTGGTTACCCCGCCGCTATCTACAACGCCTGGGAATCCGATAGATTCACGCTCCTGACGTGCGCGGAGCACATCGCGGAAATTCGGGCCACGCTGCAAAAGCCGAGAATCGCCGCGCTTATCGAACCCTATAAAGCCGGCCGCCTCATCAATCAGATCAAAAAACTGGCGGCGAACATCGTGAATTTACCGGACGTTCGACGCTCGGCTGACCCTGACGACAACTTCTTGCTGGCGCTCGCCGAGGCCGGCGCAGCGGACTACTTGGTGACGGGTGACAAAAGCGGATTGCTTACCCTCAAAAAGCACAAGCGGACACAAATCATTACCGCCCGCCAGTTCGCGGAAAGAACTTTGGGGAAGAATCGGTGATCCATGCCGGGCTGGGCGCCCAGTAGCGATTTTCTAGCTGCGAGGCGGCCTTATGGGCGCGGGATTTGCAGTTGTTTGCTGATGGCCCGAGCCGTTCCTTCTTTGATTTCGCGGTGGCGCGGGACGCTGGCGATCTTGTGCAAGGCGGGGTTGAACCAAATGCTGTGGGCGCCGGCTTCGCGGCCCTGCGCAAATCAGAGGCAGACAAAGGCAAGGAACGGGTCTAAAGACCCGCCACTACGGTTGGAAGTTGGAAGTTAGAAGAAAGCTGCGCCGTTAAAAGCGCGCTCTCGCGAATCGTTTGCCGAGTGGCAACTGCCGGATGCGTTCGTGTTTTTGAACGCGCTGTTCGGGCCGCAGGACTCTGAAATTCCAAAACTTCAGCGATCTTCCTGACTTCGCGCTCCGGCTCTTTTTCCTGAAACGGTGATGGCACGTCCAAATCGAAACTAGTGCTGATCCTGGGGGAGAGCGGTGGTTCCGTCGGACCAGCGGCGCACGGGAATGAGGAACACGGTAAGGCGCTCCTCAGCGTTTTGAAATGTGATGATGGGCGAACCGGGAAGATCCGCGCCCCACACCAGGGAATCGGTTTTAGGAGTGAAAAACATGAGATGCGGAAGCCAGGGTCCAGCAGCCTGATCGCCCAAATAGCCCTGTTTGGACAGCATATAGGACATCGCCCCGGGCTCGGGCGACGGCAATTCCTTTTTGTCGATGGCAGCCTCGATGGCTTGGAACATCTGCGTTTTTGAACGTCCAGCTATTACCAGTTCGGTCTTTTTGATTGTACGTGGAAGGTAGGAGCGGACCGCTGGAGGGTTGAGGCAAAGTGGACCGCGGATTTTGGGATTCCAAAACTCGGGAGCGTTGATTCCGGCTGTCCACGACCGTTCCACCAGGCATACGAATCCGTTCTTCCCTTGAACGGAGTTTTCATAACCCTTTGTGCCGAGAACCAGAACTTCGGCGTCGCGCGAAATGGAGTCTGGCGCGGCACTCCTGGCCAGTTTTATCTCCTCGTTGCGATCCGGCATCAGGTATTGTGCGAGCGGGGCCATCGAGGGATAGGGGGTCTTGGGTTCCTGGGCTTTTGTTGGCGACGCCGCGGCGAGCAGGGCCAGCAGCGCGACGCTTCGCATTACGCTTGTCCCGAATTTGTTGCGATCCATTGTCACTCCGGATTCCGAGGAGATCGGCGCCGACTCGCGGCGCGTGGTATATACATTGATATCAACGTATATCATAGGCCGCGGACGCTTGGCAAGATATGTTGATATCCATACTATTTGCTTATGGCCGCCGCCCGCACCACGAGCTTAGAGACCACGCACCTGATCCGCGATTGCTGCCTGTGTCTTCACGTACAGCGAGCCGCAAGAGCGCTGGCGCGGCGCTTCGACGATGCGCTGCGCCCCTTCGGTCTGACCAACGGGCAATTCTCTCTCCTCGTCTCTCTCAACCGCCCGAAGCCGCCTGGCATGACGGCGGTGGCTACACTCCTCGCGATGGATCGGACCACGTTGACGGCGGCTCTCAAGCCGTTGCAGCGCCGCGGGCTGGTCCGCATCATGCCGGACCCGGCAGATCGCCGAGGCCGTCTCATGACGCTCACGGCAAAGGGGCGAAGGGCGCTGGCCCGCGCGGTTCCCATCTGGAGAAAGACCCACGCTGCAGTCGAGGCGCTTCTCCGCGATGGAGACGCGGAGCGGCTTCGCAGAAATCTACGCGAGCTCTCGTGAACAGCGGCCAACAGCAACCTGAGCCGCGCCAAGGGCATCGCGGTCTTCGTGGTAGACATGTTCATCTCCGCGGTGGCCATTAAAAGAGGATGGGCGATCTTTGCAACCGATTCAGACTTCGCGACTTACGCCAGAGTCCTGCCAATCAAACTGCATCGGCCTCGCAAATCACTTTAGGAATCTGCCCCTACGACGCTAGGAAATCGCGCCTGCAAATTCGATGCGGAAGGCGTAGGCGTATTTGCCGGGAAACTGCGCAGGGAGTTGGATATGGAGGCCGTCGGCTTGCTGACGGAAAGATAGATTTGCTCCGGAACCAAGAAGAACGACGGAGGCGACTCTGGAGGAGCCGGCGGAAGTGTCGAGGGAATGGATGATGGCTTCACCGGCAGAGGGCCAGGCGAGTTCGATGGCGTAGAGAGTCGTGCCTTTGGTCGTAAAGCGAAAATCTTCGGCGGTGTAGGTGGCTGTGTCCGTGTCGTGGAAAGAACCGGCGGCGACTTTTGTGGGGCCTTCGCCGTAAATTTTCCACGGGCGTGTGCCGTAGATGGCTTCGCCATTCACTTTCAGCCAGGAACCTACGTCGCGCAAGACGGACTGGACTTCTTCCGGAATGGTGCCATCGGAGCGCGGTCCGATGTTCAAGAGGAGATTGCCATTTTTGCTGACGATATCGACGAGCTGGTGAACGATGAATTGCGGCGTTTTGAAGGTGTCGCCGTTGATGTAGCCCCAGGACTTGTTGCTGACCGATGTGTCGGTCTGCCAGTAGAGCGGGCGGATGTCGGCGAGCTGGCCGCGTTCGATGTCGAGAACGGCGCTGTGGTCCTGCATGGCGTAGTCCTTGTAATTGATGACGCCGGCGTGGCCGCTGAATTTGAGCTCGGAGTTGTAATAGAAGGCGGCGAAACGCGTAAGATCGGCGCGGACGGAGGGCTGGCCGATCCACCAGTCGAAGTACATGACATCCGGATGATATTTTTCGACGATTTCCGTGGCGCGAGCTAGCCAATCAGCAGTCCAGGCGGAGGAAACGTAGGAGAAGTCGTTCGACAGAGGAGTGCCATCGGGATTGACGAGCCAATTGTGGGCGGGGCCGTAGAATGCTGCGTATTGCGGGTCGTTAACGTCTGAGACGATTTGACGGCCGACGCCGAGAAAGAAATTGTGCTCGACGCGATGGGACGAGGCGCCGAAATGAAGCCCTTCGGCGCGAACGGCTTTGGCGAGTTCGCCAATGACGTCGCGTTGAGGGCCCATTTTGGCCGCGGTCCAATCGCTCAGGCCGCTGTCGTACATGGCGAAGCCGTCGTGATGCTCGGCGACGGGAACGACATATTTGGCGCCGGCTTCTTTGAAGAGGCGCGCCCAAGCTGAGGGATCGAAGTGTTCGGCTTTGAACATGGGGATGAAATCCTTGTAGCCGAACTTGTCCTGGGGGCCGTAGGTGGCGAGATGGTGCTTGTATTCTTCGGAACCCTTGCGATACATATTGCGCGGATACCACTCGTTACCGAAGGCGGGAACGGAATAGACGCCCCAGTGAATGAAGATGCCGAATTTGGCGTCTTTGTACCATTCAGGCGCCGCGTAATTCTTGAGGGATTCCCAGTCTGGGCGGAAAGGACCTTCGCGGTCGCCGCGATCTACGTCTTGGAGGAGAGCGGCGCGGGGGGCGTCGTATTTTGCGCTGGCGTGCTGCCAGACTTGATCGATCTGCTCCGGGCTTTCGGAAGCGGTGGGAGCGGTTGCAGAAGCCGGCGTCTGCGGGCATGCCGGCGAGGAAAGAACGCCTGAGACGGCGCATGCTACGCATACGGCGAAAATCCAACGCGTCGAACCCGCAGTTTTTATAAGGAACATTTGTTTGTCTCCTATCCGGAGCAAAGGAATGGATACTCTAACCGCGCGAGAGCACGCTTTCAATTCAAACTCGCCGAAAACTTATTGATTCGCGACAGATACTCGGGCAGAGAGTGACTCTTGCAATGCGCTGAAACGCGACTCTACACTTGACGCCCCGCGGCGATGATAAGAGGGGCACGATATTGCGTGCCCCAACGAGGCGGCCTAGGCGCTGGCGCGGAGTTAAGTACGATAAGAGGCGTTGATGCGGACGTACTCCGCGGTTAGGTCGCAAGTCCAGTAGCGCGCCATGGCAGTGCCTGAATGAAGATGCAGGACGACGGAGAAATGGTCTGCGAGCAACTTGTTGCTGGCGGCGCGCTCATTGAAATCGAGCGGATTGCCGCGGCGCAAAACGGGAACGCCGGCCATGGTGATATCAACCCGAGCTGGATCGAAAAAGACGCCGGAACGTCCGGCGGCGGCGAAAATGCGGCCCCAGTTGGGATCGCCACCGGCGAAGGCGGTTTTGACGAGTGGAGAGGTGGCGATGGTTTCCGCGATCATCCTGGCGTCGAATTCGGATTTTGCGCCGCGGACTTCGATCTCGATGACCCGCTGCGCGCCTTCACCGTCGGCGACAATCTGAAGCGCGAGCGACTGGCAGACTTCTTCGAGAGATGCCGAGAAGGCGCGATGAGCAGCGGTTCCGGGGCGAATTGGAGGAGCCTCGGCCGCGCCGTTGGCGAAAACGAGCAGGGTGTCATTCGTCGAGGAATCGCCGTCGATGGTGATGGAATTGAAAGTACGCGAGCAGACGTCACGCAGCGTTTTTTGCAGAAGTAGCGGAGCGATGGCGGCATCGGTGACCACGAATGCGAGTGTGGTGGCAAGGTTGGGATGAATCATGCCGGCGCCTTTGGCGCAGCCAACCATGTGAATCCGCTTGCCGGCCATTTTGAAGGAAGCGCCAGCGGTTTTTGGCCGCGTGTCGGTAGTACAAATGGCGAGGGAGAGCTCGGCGAAGGAGCGCGTCGAAGGGCGGCGATTGCGCGTGAGCTTTGGCACGGCGCGCAGGATTTTTTCGACTGCGAGCGGCACGCCGATCACGCCGGTGGAGCAGACGATGATTTCGTTTGGAGTGCAGCCGAGGCGCTTGGCCGTTTCCGCGACGGTCCGCTGAGCGGCAACATGGCCCGCGGGGCCGGTAGCACAGTTTGCATTCCCGGCATTCGCGATGACGGCGCGCATACGGCCCTTCGAGGCGCGCAGGTGTTCCTTGGAAATCACAACCGGCGCAGCGACAACGAGATTCTGGGTGAAGACCGCGGCAGCGGAGGCCGGAACGTCGCTCGAGATAATGGCGAGGTCGAGAGCGCCGGTTTTTTTCAGTCCGCAGGCAGTGGCCGCGAAGCGAAATCCGCGCGGGAGAGAGGCTTCGGAGAGTGCGTGCTTCATCAACGGGATATCCGTGTGACTAACGCGCCGAGGCCGGAAGAGACCCCCTCTGCTCCGAGATGGAGGTGTGGGTATTTAACTGAATCGCGGATTGCATGCTCATGGCTTGGCTCCTAGGGTGCTGGCTTTTTTGTTGAGACGTGCTTCGAAATCGGCGATAGCTTGACGCACAGCTTCTGGCGCAGTGCCGCCGGGAACTCGTTTTGTGGCGACGGCGTTTTCGACGGACGGGCTCGTTAGAAAATCGGCTTCGAAGAGCGGGGAGAGTTTTTGAACATCGGCGAGGGAGAGTTGGGTCCAAGGTTTCCCTTGTTTTTCGGATTCGCGAAGAACTTTGCCGATGAGATCGTGGGCCTGGCGGAAGGGAACGCCTTTGTGGACGAGATAATCGGCGGCGTCGGTGGCGAAGACGACGGGATTGGAAGCGGCGGCGCGGAGGCGGTCTTCGCGAAACTCGGTGCGGGCGAGGGCGCCGGCGGCGACGCTGAGCATGTCGCACACCTGATCGTGCGCCGAGAAGAGGGCTTCCTTGTCTTCCTGCAAGTCGCGCTGGTAGCTGGTGGGCAAGCCTTTTAGCGTGGTGAGAAGGCTGATGAGCGCGCCAGTGATGCGGCCGGTTTTTCCCCGAATCAGTTCCCAGGAGTCGGGATTTTTCTTTTGCGGCATGAGGCTGCTGCCGGTGGAATATTCGTCCGGGAGAATGACGTACGCGAATTCCTGCGAGGCGAAGATCACGAAGTCTTCAGCGAGGCGGGAGAGATGCGTGGCGATGCCAGTGAGCGCGAAAAGATAATCGAGGGCGAAGTCGCGATCGCTGACTGCGTCGAGACTGTTGGCGGTAATGCGGGAAAAGCCGAGTTCGCGAGCGATGGCGTTGCGATCGATGCCGAAGGAATTTCCAGCGAGCGCGCCAGAGCCCATTGGACAAGCGTCCGCGCTGGAGGCGGAGTGTCGCAGCCGGGTGACATCGCGGCTGAAGGCTTCCGCGTGGGCCAGCAGAAAATGCGAAAGCAAAATTGGCTGCGCGTGCTGCATGTGCGTCATGCCCGCCATAGGTATGTCGATTTTTGCTTTTGCCTGCGCGAGCAGGGCGTTCAAGAGCGCGGACAGGCCGCGCTGCATTTCCGCAGCGGCGTCGATGACAAAGAGCCGGAAGTCGGTGGCGATGAGCTCATTGCGGCTGCGGCCGGTGTGGAGCTTCCAGCCGATCGAGCCGAGTTCTTCGACCAGGGCTTTTTCGACGAAGTGGTGGACATCTTCGGCGTTCGCGCCGAAGGAATCGACCCAGGCGGGATCGGATTTCGCGCGGTTCGAGATTTTGTCGAGAGCGGCGAGAGTTTGGCGGACTTCGTCGGCCGTGAAGATGCCAATGGGTTCGAGAGCTTTGGCCCAGGCGCGATCGACCGCGATTTCGTAGGGGAGAAGGCGGCAATCAAACGCAAACGAGCGCTGGAACGCGTCGAAGAGCGCGTTTGGTTCGCGTTCGAAGCGTCCGCCCCACAGGCGGTCATCTTTGCGTTCGGTCATCGATCGGTCTCGAAGAGGGGCACGATACATCGTGCCCCTACAGGGATTATTGGCTGCTGCCCTCGGCTTTTGCTTTGGGACGAACCGTAACCGGAAGAGCGAAGAGATTGATGAAGCCTTCGGCATCTTTCGGGTTGTAGCGACCCATAGTGAAGCTGGCGAGGTCGGTGCGATAGAGCGAGAAGGGGGAGACTCGTTTCGTGACCGTGAGTGTGCCCTTCCAAAGTTTGAGGCCCACGGCGCCGGTGACGCGCTGTTGCGAGACGTTGAAGAAACCATCTAGCGCGGCCCGCAATGGGGAGAACCAGAGGCCGTAATAGACGAGCTCGGCATAACGAAGCGAGAGCGCCTGCTGGAAGTGGGTGGTCTCGCGGTCGATCGTGAGCGCCTCCAGTTCGCGATGCGCGGTGACGAGCAGCGTGCCGCCGGGAGTTTCGTAGGCGCCGCGAGACTTCATGCCGACGAGGCGATTTTCGACGATGTCGGTGCGGCCGATACCGTGCTTTGCGGCGATGTAATTGAGCGAGTTGAGAAGATCGACGGGGCCGAACTTGGCGCCGTTGACGGAAATGGGAGTGCCCGCCTCAAAGCCGATTTCGACTTCTTCGGCTTTGTCGGGCGCTTTTTCTGGAGAAGCGATCCATTGCCACATAGCTTCGTTCGGAGAGTTGGCGGGATCTTCGAGTTCGCCGCCTTCGTGGCTAAGATGCCAGATGTTGCGGTCCCGGCTGTAGATGTTTTTCTTGCTCTGTTCGACGGGAATGTTGTGTTTTGCGGCGTAGGCGATGGCATCTTCGCGGGAATCGATGTCCCACTCGCGCCAGGGGGCGATGATTTGTACGTTGGGGGCGATGGCTTTGTAGGCCAGCTCGAAGCGGACCTGATCGTTGCCTTTGCCGGTACAACCATGCGAGAGACCGTCGACGCCGAGCTTGAGGGCTAATTCGGCTTGGCGCTTACCCAAGATGGGCCGGGCCATCGAAGTGCCGAGCAGATAGGTGTGTTCATAAACGGCGCCGGCGCGGAGCGTGGGCCAAATGTAATCGCGAACGAATTCTTCGCGGAGATCCTCGACGTAAGCAGTGGAGGCGCCGGTGGCGAGCGCTTTTTTGCGCGCTGCTTCGAGGTCTTCTTGCTGGCCGACGTCGCCGATCATGGCAATGACTTCGCACTGATAATTTTCTTTCAGCCAGGGAATGATGATGGAGGTGTCCAGACCTCCGGAATAGGCGAGCACGACTTTTTTTGGTTTCGGTAATTGCGTTTTCACGATTCTCCTCTTGCGTTTTGGTGTTGCCGAGATGGGGCGCGATGTATCGTGCCCCTACAGCTACGGATTTGAAGCGATGCGGTGGAAAGCATCGATGGATCAGAACAAAGTGTGCAGGATGGCCTTCTGCACGTACATGCGGTTTTCCGACTGGTCGAGGACGACCGATTGCGGGCCATCGAGAACTTCGTGGGTGACTTCCAGGCCGCGGTGCGCCGGAAGACAGTGCATGAAGACCGCGTCCGGGGCGGCGAGGGCCATCAGCCCGGTGTTGACTTGATAGGGCGCGAAGACCTGCTTGCGGACATTTTCTTCGGCTTCGAAGCCCATGCTAGTCCAGGCATCGGTGTAGACGGCTTGCGCTCCGGCGACGGCTTCGCGCGGGTCGGTCAGGAGCTCGATTTTGGCTTTTGTCTCGCGAGCGACGCGCTTGGAATCGGCGACGACTTCAGGGAGAGGCTGATAGTCCGGAGGAGTGGCGATGCGCAGATGGACGCCGAGGCGGGCGGCGAGATAGATCAATGAATGGCAGACGTTGTTGCCGTCGCCAACATAAGTGAGCTTAAAACCGCGGAGGGCACCGAATCTTTCTTCAAGCGTGAAGAAATCGGCAAGCGCCTGGCAAGGATGAAACTTATCGGAGAGAGCATTAATTACGGGAATGGTGGCGTTGGCGGCCATTTCCTCCAGAACTTTCTGCTGATAAACGCGAGCGACGATGCCGTGAACCCAACGATCGAGGTTGCGCGCCACATCGGCGATGGACTCGCGAGCGCCGAGAGAGGCGGAAGCCTGGGTGTGGTCCAGAAAAACCACCGAGCCGCCCATGCTCTGGATGCCGACGTCGAAGGTGACGCGGGTTCGGAGCGAGGGCTTCTCGAAAATCAGGGCGATGAATTTGCCCGTGAGCGAGGAAGCGTAGCGGCCTGGGCGGGCTTTGATTTCCGCTGAGAGCTGGAGCAGGTCGCGCGTATGTGCGGGGCTCCATTCCGCTCCTGTGAGCAAGTCATTCGACAAAGAAATAGGGGTAACAAGCGTGGACGTGGTCATTTTTTCACCTTGTCGCGGCGAGGGCAGCATGCGACGGAGGAGCGGATTTCGCGGGCTCCGAAGTGGCGGCCTTTTGCGGGGTAGTCACAAAGAGTTTTTCGAGCAGACGCAAGAACTGTCGCACCTGCGCGCGCGTGACGAGGAAAGGGGGAAGAAAGCGCAGCGTGAAATCGTGCGTGCAGTTGATCAGCAGACCCTTGAGCATGGCTTGCGAGACGAAGGGAGCGCCATCGATTGAGAGCTCGATGCCAATCATCAAGCCTTCGCCGCGAATTTCGCGGATGAAGGGAAATTTTGCGGCCAGAGCAGCGAGGCCTTCGCGCAACTCCGCGCCGCGAGCGCGGATATTTTCGAGGAGGTCTTCGTCGTCGACGATGTTCAGAAACTCAAGCGCGGTGGCGCAAGCGAGCGGGCCGCCGCCGAAAGTGGTGCCGTGCAGGCCTGGCGAGATGCGCTGGGCGACGGCTTCCGTTGTGAGGACGGCACCGAGCGGGAGGCCAGCGGCGAGAGGCTTGGCGATTAAGACGACATCGGGCTTCGAGGAAAATTTTTGGTAAGCAAAATAGCGGCCAGTGCGGCCCAGTCCGCACTGAATTTCGTCGGCGATGAGCAGGGCGCCGTTTTTGGTTGCGAGGGCACGGGCGCGATTCCAGAAATCCTCGCTGACCGGATAGATACCGCCTTCGCCCTGAATGGTTTCGAGGAGGATGGCGCAGACGGTGTCGTCAAATTTGCTCTCAAGGTCGGCGACGTCGTTGAAACGGACAAATTCAACGCCGGGAACGAGAGGCGCAAAAGGGAGGCGATATTTTTCCGTGGCGGTGACGCTGACGGCGCCGAAGGTGCGGCCGTGGAAAGAATTCTCGAGTGCGAGAATGCGGTGCTTGCGGGCTGGCGAGCCGGGGGCGTCGGAGGATGCGCGGCCGTAAAGCCGCGCGAGTTTGAGAGCGCCTTCGACGGCTTCGGCACCGCTATTCGAGAAAAACACGCGGTCCATGCCGGACCAGTGCGCTAGTTTGCGAGCGAGGGGACCCTGGAATGAATTGTGAAATAGATTGGAAAGATGGATGGCGCGCGTGGATTCGCGGCGAATGACCTTGACGATGCGAGGATGAGCGTGGCCGAGGGCGTTCACGGCAATGCCACCAAGGAAATCAAGATACTTTTTGCCCCGCGAATCGAAGACGTAGCAGCCGCGCCCATGAGTGAAGACAATCGGCAGGCGCTTATAGGTCGGCAGGAGAAATTGATTGGCATCGCGGAGGATGGAAGCCGCGTTGGATGCGCGCTGGGGCGACTTTTTCGCGTTCCGAGTATCGGAGGTTGTCTGCTTTTTTGCGTGAACTTTGCGCATCAGGCCGCCGACAGCGCCGCATGGGCGGTGGAGAAAGGTTCTCGAAGAACGCGCGTGCCGGGAACAGGGGAAGAATGATCCTGGGCGCCGGGTTCAGCCGAATGAAACGCGCGGAGAAGCGCATCGGGGGACATGCCACCAACGATACGGACTTCCCGCACACCGCCTTCGAGGGCGCGCTTGGCCGCTTCGAGCTTGAGAATCATGCCACCTGATACCACGCGGCACTGGACGAGGCGTTCGATTTCTTCACAGGTTACGGCGGAGAGAACTTTTTCGCCATCGAGAACACCGGCGACATCGGTGAGGTAGATGAGCTGGTCGGCGTCGAGAAATTCGGCGCAGGCGGCGGCCATGTGGTCGGCGTTGATGTTGTAAAGCTCGTTGTCGGGGCCGAGACCCAGACAGGGAGCGACGGGAACGAGGCGCTCGCGCCAGAGCGATTCGATGAAGGCGTTGTTGAGGCCGGTGAGATAGCCAACAAAGCCGAGACTGCCGGCGACTTCGTCGTGGGACATCGGCTCCGCGAGGAAACAGTGAGCGTCAGCAGCGGAAATGCCGATTGCCGGGTAGCCTTCGGCGGAGATAGCGGCGGCAAGGCGCTTGTTCAGCAAGCCAGCGAAGACCATGACGGCGGCGTCGCGGGTTTCGCGGTCAGTAACGCGAAGGCCGGAAACGAATTTGCTTTCGAGGCCCATGCGCTTGAGCGTTTCAGTAAAAGCGCGGCCGCCGCCATGGACGACGAGAATTTCGTGGCCTTCGAGGGCGAGAGCCGCGACCTGTCGCGCGAGCGCGCGGGTCGTGGGTTCGTCTTCGAGCAAAGCACCTGCGAACTTGATTACGGTTTTCATTGAAGTGCGGTCTTCTCCTCGATGCCCAGGATGTGATTGAAATTCTGAACGGCCTGACCGGCAGCGCCCTTGCCAAGATTATCAAGACAAGAGACGACGATAAGGCGCTGGCCGGACTTGTCCAGGACGAAACCGATGTCGCAGAAGTTCGTGTGCGCGACATGCTGCAACTCGGGCAAAGTGCCCGCAGGCCAAATGCGGACCATGGAGCGGCCGGCGTAAAACTTGCGATAGAGGGATTCGATGGCGCCGGCTGATTGCTGGCCGGAGAGAGTGACGTAGATTGTGGAGAGAATGCCGCGGGCGAGCGGCAGAAGGTGCGTGGAGAAAATGAGCTGCGATTCGGCAAGGCCGGTGTGATCGAGAATTTCCGGGGTGTGGCGATGCGAGAAAAGATTGTAGGCCTTGAAGTTTTCGTCCACTTCGACGAATTGGAGGTCGCGACGGGGATCCTTGCCTGCGCCGGTGGCGCCGGACTTGCAATCGCAGACGACATTTTGGTCCGAAGCGATGAGAGCGGCTTCGGCCAGCGGGCGGAGAGCGAGGATGACGCTCGTGGCATAGCAGCCAGGGTTGGCGACAAGGCGAGCCTGGGCGATTCCGGCGGAATAGAGCTCGGGAAGGCCGTAGGCGGCTTCGTCGAGATAATCGGCGTGCGGGGTGGGCAACTTGTACCAGGAAGTGAAAGTTTCAGGTGCGCGGAAGCGGAAGGCGCCGCTCAAATCAATGACGCGTAAACCGGCTTCGAGAAGGGCGGGAGCGAGTTCTGCAGAGACTTCATGAGGCGTGGCGAGAAATGCGGTTCCGGCTGCCGATGCGGTGATGGAATCGAGAGAGAGGGGGCGCAAAGGAGCCTGACCGCGTCCGCGGAATTGTGGAAAGAGTTCTGCAATGCAATTGGCGCCGCGAGTTTCGCGTACGTAGAAAGTCGTGGAGGCGACGGCGGGATGGCGCAAGAGAATTCGGGCAAGCTCAAGGCCCGTATACCCGGTGACACCAACGACGGCGACTTGGCGAAGGTCTCTCATTTCACGAGTGCTTCTATTTTTTTCTGGAGGGACTCGCGAGTCTTCTTGTTGGCGGTGACGATCAGAACAGTGTCGTCGCCGGCGATGGTGCCGGCGATTTCGGGAAATTTCGAGCCGTCGACGGCGGCGGCGAGAGGCTGAGCGCCACTGGGAGGAGTTTTTAGAACAAGCAGATTTTCTGCAGGGCGAATATCCAAGAGAAATTCGCGCAGGGCGCGAGCAAGTGGAGGAAGCGGCAGCGAGGCATTGTCCTCAGGGACGACGGTTGCAGGTCTATAGCCCTCCTGGGTTTTGACGAGCTTGAGTTCCTGAAGGTCACGGGAAAGCGTCGCTTGCGTGACGCGCATCTTCTGCTGGGCGAGACGGCGGCGGAGATCTTCCTGGCTGCCAATGGGCTGCCCGCTGACCAGCCTGAGGATCTGACCGTGCCGAAATGTTTTCCCCGCGCTCATGCAGGCACAAATATACAGCTTCCTGCATTTTTATACAATCCTTTTTGAATGGTGAACATGAATTTTTGGCGGGGCTCTCCGGGACAGGAACCCAGACCGGAGGGAGGTGCGGGAAGAGGTCATGCAGGATTGGGAACCTTCCGCGGAAGTAGACTGGATTTTCGGGAGGAGGAGTGGTTACCTATCTTGTCAGCCACCGATTGCGCGCCCAATGGCCACACCGTGCAAAGTTACGGGATGCAAGAACGACTCTCCGCCGGCCCTAGCGGAACAGCAGGTTTGCGTTTTGCACTTCACGCTTTCGATTGAAGGAAGCTGCGCGGAAATGAGGCGTGAGACCGCGCTAGGAAACGCTCCCCACGAACGGCAAAAAGAAATCATGCGGTTTATCACAGAAAGCGGCGAGAGGCTCGCGCGTGTGGCGACGAGCGGCTTGCACCTCACTGATGACCTGAAGGCAAGAATTCTTAGCACGTTTCTGACGCTGATGAATCTGCGCGAAAACCTAGATCGAGCGAACATGCGGAGCTCTTTCGGGCGGACCGGGCACACCCGCTAAGTTCTTCAAGGCGAGAATTCCGACTGAAAAGACGAAGCTCAGGCGCCGATAAAGCGCGCGTAGAGGGAGCGCGCGATGGCGGGGTCTTTTGTGCCCTTCAGAATGGCACGTCCATCGGCAAAGACGGTCATTTGATAGGGCTCCACGCGAAAGCAAAGCAAGAATTCGTTGTAGCGGACATCGGAAACGGTGGTCGCAAGCCGGCGTCTGAGTGTTCCCAAATCTAGAGTCCTGCCGCGCTCATGAATCTGCACGGAATCCCGGCCGCAAAGGGTGATGCGGGGCTGCGCTTGTCCGTGGAGAAAGGAGAAATCATGCAGCGCGCAGGCACGGCAAGCAGGGTTTTGGGATACGCCGACTGATTGGAAGCGGCCAGTCCAAACGTCGCAGGATAGCAGGCGGGCGTGAAGAGCTTCCTGGCGACCGGAGAGCAGCTTGAGGGCTTCGGCAGCTTCGAGGGAGGCGATCAGATTGACGATGGGACCAAGAACACCTACGGTGTCGCAAGTTTCCTCCAAGCCGTGGCCCGCTGAGGAGGACTCGAGCAGGCAGGCGAGACAAGGTGTCGCACCCGGCCGGACCGTCATGGTAACGCCGTAACTGGCGACGGCGGCCGCGTAGATCCAGGGGCAATTGGATTGGACTGCATAGTCGTTCATAAGGAAGCGAGTCTCGAAGTTGTCGGTGCCGTCGAGGATGAGATCGAAGCCGCCGAGCAACTCCCGGGCGTTGCGCGGGTTTAGATCTGCGACCAGTCCTTCGATGGAAATGCTTGAATTGACGGAGCGGAGGCGGCGCTCGGCGGCCACGGCTTTGGGAAGAGCGGCACGTGCGTCGGCTTCATCGAAGATGGTTTGCCGCTGGAGGTTAGACGGTTCCACAAAATCGCGGTCGAGAATCCTGATGCGACCAACGCCAGCGCGGACAAGAAGGGCGGCGGCGGCGGCTCCGATCGCACCGCAACCCACAATGACCGCGCTGGAAGCGAGAAGGCGTTGCTGGCCGTCGGGACCGATGCCGGCGAAGAGCATCTGACGCGAGTACTTTTCCTGAAGCGAATCGAGCGCGGGCGCGCTGTGTGCGCCGGGGTGTGTCATCGTCCCTCTTTCTTCATCATAACGCTAGAGATAGAGGGGCGGGCAACGGCCTTGTGCTACGCTTCGTCTGAGCGATAGTGAGCATGAATTCGAGACGGAGCAAAGGAACAATCAGAATTGTTGTCTGCGCACTGCTGTTAGGTGCGGCGGGAAACTGCGCGCGGGCACAGGGCGAGTTGAAAGATCAGACGGCTAAGCCACAGGCTCCGGTGGTTGGCGTTCGAATCGTGACGGAGGATGGGCGGGTGTTGGCGGAATCGCCCAAAGGAATTGCGGTGGAGGTTGGCAAACCGCTGGATCGAGATCAGGTTGCGAAGAGCATTCGAGCGCTTTATGGGACTGGCGATTATGCAGACTTAAGGGCGGTCACAACGCCGGTGGGAAGCGGAGTGCGGCTGGACTTCGTGGTTCGCGAGAATCTCTTCTTCAACAGAGTGCTAATCGAAGGGTTGACGCCTCCTCCTACGGAAGCCTCGGCGGCGGCGGCAATGCAGCTATCGCTGGGGCACCCATTCCGGCAAGCGACGGTAAGTGAAGGTTTGGAACGTTTGCTAGATGTGCTGAAAGAAGACGGATTGTATACCTCGAAGGTTTCGGCGGAGGACGTGGCACACCCGGACACGCACGAGATGGACATTCGAGTTCACATAGTCCCGGGGCCGCGGGCACGTGTGGGGTTGATCGAACTGAAGAATGGAACCGAGTTTCGCGACTCGGAACTTCTGTCGCGGCTGAAGATGAAAGCCGGGGACCCTGTGACGACAGCGCGAATCCAACGCGGCACCAACCGAATCCGGAAATTTCTGGTGAAAAAGGGAAGGCTGAGCGCCCGCGCATCAGTCCGACGAGGGGAGTACGATGCAGCGAAGAACACAGTGCCGCTGGTGCTGGACGTGACTGAGGGACCGCGAGTGGAAGTAACAGTAACGGGAGCGAAATTTTCAAAGGGAGAGTTGAAGACATTGATTCCCATCTACCAGGAAGGAGCGGTGGATGCGGATTTGCTGGAAGAAGGAAAGCGGAATCTCCGGGAACGGCTGGAGCGGGACGGATACTTTGATGCACAGGTGAATTACACGACGGAGACAAAAGAAGTTCAGGGAAAAGATCAGCGAGCCAAGGGTACGGCAGAGGTGATCACGTATCACATCGAGCGAGGCGATAAGCACAGCCTGACGGGAATTGAAATCACGGGCAACCATTACTTCAGCACGGAATTGCTGCGGGGCCGGTTGCAAGTTTACGGAGCAGCCTTCGGTTCGCGGGGCAGATTCAGCCGGCGGTTGATCGCGTCTGATGCAGAATCGATGCAGAGCCTTTATCAAGCAAACGGTTTTCTGGATGCGAAGGTGGATGGGCAAATTCTGGACAATTACAAAGGAAAGGAAGGAGAAATATTCGTCAAGTATGCAATCGAAGAAGGCGAACAGACGAGGGTAGCATCGCTTAAAATCGAGGGAGTACACGCGTTCAAAGAAGAAGAGTTGCTCGGAGTAGTCGGTTCAACATCCGGGCAGCCGTACTCCGATTTCAACGTGGCGACCGACCGGGACAACATACTGGCTCTGTATTTCAACGAAGGATTTCCCGACGCGAATTTCAGTTCGACGGCAGAGCGGGTTGCAACCGAAAATGCGGCTCCGGGAACGCCGGGGGCGAACCCCGCCACGGCAGAAAATACAAAGAGCGCGAAACCGGAGGCTAAGCAAGCGGCGCCAGTGAATCTTGTCTATCACATCACGGAGGGGCCGCAAACACTGGTCAAGCGAATCCTCCTAACAGGCTACGCACGCACGCGGCCAGGTGTGATTCGACGAGAGATCCGGGTGAAGGCCGGCGCGCCATTGCGGGAGGGAGATGTCGTCGAATCGCAACGACGATTGTACAACCTTGGGATATTCAATCGCGTGACGATCGAGCCGCAGAATCCAAGTGGGTCAGATCCGGAAAAAGACATCGTGGTATTGGTGGAAGAAGCGAAACGATACACGATGGCTTATGGCGGAGGATTTGAAGTGCAGCGATTGGCGAGCACTACCAATCCGACTGGAGGGCAAGTCCAGGCAGCGCCGCGCGGGATTTTCGAGTTGACCAAGAACAATCTGACGGGAAGGGCTGATTCACTTTCGCTGAAGCTGCGGGGAAGCACAATCGAGGACCGCGCTCTGCTGGGATATTCCATACCCTATACATTCGGGAGTTCGCACCTCAGCACGCAGGCAACCGCGTACACAGAAAAGACGCAGGACATCAACACGTTCACGGAAATGAGGTACGAGGGTTCGATCCAGCTGACAAATCAGGTGTCACCGTTCACCACGGTGCTCTACCGCTATGCGTTTCGAAAGGTGCTGGTTTCGAACTTGAATTCCCACATCGCGCCTGAAGAAATTCCGCTTTTCGAACAACCGACGCTGGTGTCTGAGTTCGGGGTAACCTGGCTTCGCGATGCTAGAGACAATCCCGCGGACGCGACGAAAGGGAGTTTCAACAGCGCAGACTTCAACATTGCCAGCACAGGCATCGGTTCCAGTTCCAGCTTTATGAGATTTTTCTTCCAGAATTCCACGTACCATCCGATCAAGAGGCGGTTCAGTTTTGCGCGTTCGATACGGATAGGGATACTCGAGCCATTCGCGAATACGCAATCGCTCACGTTCCCCGAGCCGACGGCGACGCAATGTACGGCCACGGCAACCCCTGGCCCGACGCCGGAAATCATTCCGCTGCCGGAACGGTTCTTCGGGGGAGGAGGAACGTCCCTGAGGGGCTTCGCGCTTAACCAAGCCGGACCGCGCGACCCCTGCACGGGCTTCCCGGTGGGAGGCCAGGCCATGCTCGTATTGAATCAGGAATTTCGTTTTCCGATGCGATTGCCATGGCTCGGCACGCAGCTGGGCGGCGCGTTGTTTTACGACGGCGGAAATGTGTATAGCCGTTTGGATCGCGTTACGTTCCGAGCATATTCCCCGAAACCGGTGTTCGCCCTCCAAGACCCTACGCAGCCTCCGAGCGCGACGAATCCCACCCTGTGCATTTCCAATTGCACGAACGAGTTGAACTATTTCGCGCACACAATTGGATTTGGCATCCGCTATGCAACGCCGGTGGGTCCGATCCGAATTGATTTTGGCTACCAGATCAACCGCCCGTTCTTCGTGGTTCCATGCGTGCCAAGCACAACGGGAGTCCCAGCGACGCCGGGGTGCTTCAAAGGCACGCAACTTCCGAGGTTGCAGATCTTTTTCAATCTTGGGTCAATTTTCTAATGCGCAATGACTTGAGGAGCGGATGTTGCGGAATCGTTCTCGTGGCAGTCACCGCCCCGTTTCTTGCGGGGCAGCAGGTGGTGGATCGCATCGTTGCGCGGGTTGAAAACGACATCATCCTGCTAAGCGATGTTCAGGAACTGCAGCGATATCAAGAATTAGTGGATGGGAAATCGGAAAGCGAGCCCGCGATCCTGGACCGACTAATCGATCAGTGGATTGTAAGATCGGAAGCGGAACTCTCCCAGTTTCCCCAGCCCAAGGAAACGGAGATCGACCAGGGAGTTTCGCGAGTGGAAAAGTCCTTCGGCACCCCCCAGGTATACGAGGCGCGGAGAAACCAGAGTGGCCTAAACGACGCGGAAGTGCGGAAGATGGTCGCTTCGCAGTTATACCTGAGCAATTATCTGGACTCGCGGTTTCGTCCATCGGCCCAAGTCGATGAAAAAGCGATCGAGGACTTCTACGAGAAAAAAGTTGTTCCGACAGCGAAGGAGCGGGGACAGACGCCTCCCACGCTGGAGGCCTCTCGCGACATTATCCAGGAAGCCATAGTGCAGAGTGACATCGATGCACAAGCCGATCGCTGGTTGAAGGAAAGCCGAGACCGGCTGCACATTCAGAAGTTTCTCGAAGAAGGGACGAAATGAAAGCGAGGAAGCGCCACCCGATATGGAGCTGGGTGATCCACACGCCGTGGGTGCTAACGGTCATCGCGATATTGTGTTTGATCGGATTTTTCGGAAGCGGTTCTGGAAATCCGATTTTGCGGCGATGGATCGTGCACAGCCTCGAGAAGGCCACGGGTGGACGGGTGGAATTGCAGTCGATTTCCATCCGGTGGCTCTCGATGAGAGGCACGCTGAAGGGTTTGGTAATTCACGGGAGCGAACCCGCAGGAACGCGACCGCTATTTTCGGCGACAGAGGTGCAGGCGGGCCTGCAAATAGATTCCTTCTGGGGCCGAAAGGTATCGCTTCGGGAGCTTGTGTTGAAGGAACCGCAAGTGCACATCCTGGTGGGGAAAGATGGCTCGACGAACGTGCCGTCTCCGCGGCAAACGAGCGGTCCGAAGAAACCGCTGCGCGAATCGCTGTTTGAATTTCGCGTTCGGCGAGTGCAAATCGAAAACGGATGGCTTTTGTACAACGAAGTCAAAGCGCCGCTGGCGGTCGAGGGTGACGATTTGCGGCTTGCGCTCGATGCGGGCGGAACGCTCGAACATCCTCTGTATCTAGGCAATCTCGAATGGCACGGACTGCGATTCCGCGCGCGAAAAATTGTGCCGCCGGTTGAGAACTTCTCGGCGAAATTCACGATTTGGCGTGGCGGATTTACCCTGGAGCAGGGCGTGTTGAACGCGGGACATTCGCACCTTGACGCACAGGCAGAGATGTCCGACTTCACGAATCCCAAATGGAATTTCCGTTACCGCGGCTGGCTGGAATTGCAGGATATACGCGAGACCTTTCGTTCGCCGGAGACGCCTACAGGGCACGTGGATATACGCGGGGAGGGAACGTTTGCGGATGGTCAGTACAGGGGCACCGGCAGCTACACGGGGCGCGATATCCATCTGAGTTACAAGGTTTTCCACGCGGCGGGACTCGGCAGCCGCGGCAGCTATAGCATCAACAACGATGGGCTGGTGGTGCCGGATTTCCTCGCGGAAGGATTTGGCGGAAACGTCAAGGGAAGGATAACCCTGCGCTTCGCCGGGGTGCAGTTCCGCGCGAACACACACATTGAAGGCATGCACCTCGCGGAAGTGTTTCCAGCGATCGAGCACCCTGGCTTTCCGATCGATGAGCTCGATTGGGATGCACAGCTCAGCGGGGATACGATTGAGACGTGGAGCAACGCGTTTCAACATTTCGAACTTGGCGGCAAGATGGAGTGGGAGCCAGTGGAAGTGCCTGCGCCTGGCCACTTGCCGATAACAGCGAGCTGGCAAATCCATTACCGCCAGGATTCCCGGGTGTTCGCAATTAGCGCGGGGGAATTCGAAACACCGTCCTCGCGCGGCACGATTACCGGCGTTCTAGCGCCCCGCAATTCCACGCTGGACGTACATTTCGAAACAGGGGCGCTGGAGTCGTACAAGGATTTTATCAATGCGATTCGGGGAGCCAAAAGAAATTCTCCGGACGCAATCAAGGAAATGTCCGGAATTGCGCAATGGGACGGCAAGATCACTGGGCCGGGTGGTCATCCTACGTTTAGTGGCCACGTCCGCGGGGAGCGGGTGCGCTACAACGGTCTTGCGCTGGACTCGCTCGAAAGCGATTTGATCTATTCCTCGACGCAATTGACGCTGGCGCGCGGCCACCTGCGATTCGGAGCAATGGATACCCAGATGGATGGAACTCTGGCCCTGACAGATTGGAGTTTTCTGCCAGACGACGAATGGTCGGCCGATGTGAATTTCGATAAAGCCCCTGTCGATACGATTCAAAAGCTCTTTAGCTGGACGTATCCGGTGGAAGGCGTGTTGAGCGGACAGTTGCACGGCCGCGGAACACGCGAAGAGCCGAGCGTTACGGGTTTATTCGATCTTGCCGAGGGGAAAGTGTATGGCGTGTCCTTCAATCGCTTGCGCGGCCAGATCAACATCGCGCCTGGAGAAGTAAGCATCACGGACGCGGAGTTGCGCGTGTTTGCTCCCGGCAAAGAGAAGGGACGGGGAGCAGGAATTGTGACTGGCAGCGCAGGCTACAGCTACGCGGACCGAAGCATAACGGCTGATCTCGTTGGAGCGTCGCTACCGTTGGAAAACATCGAGAAACTTCAGTCGGTCAGGCTGCCGATTGGAGGGGGAGTCACTTTTCGTCTAAAGCTGAGCGGCCCGATTTCTGCTCCACAGGGAGACGGGACATTCCGAGTCGTGGATTTTCGCGTGGGGAAGGATGTGATCGGAAGCTTCGATGGGAGTCTGACTTCAGACGGGAATGCGGCAAAGTTGAAACTCGGTTCAGCGATGACTGCAGGAGGGATCTCAGGCGAAGTTACCCTGGGGCTGGCCGATCCATATACCTTGAATGGAAAAGTTTCGATCGTGAACATCGATCTTGATCCGTTCTTGATAACCGCTCTGCATCTCAAGCAGTTCAACGGTCATGGCGTAGCTGACGGGGACATCACCGTTGCCGGCGCCTTGAAGCAGCCGGAGAAAATCGTCGTGGACGCGAAGTTTTCGAAGCTGGCGTTGAACTACGCCAACGTCCAATTGGAGAATTCAGGCCCGATTCATTTGAGGTCCTCAAAGGAAAGCCTGGAAATCGATCAAGCGGCGTTCAAAGGGACAGATACAAACGTCGCGATCGCAGGTGCGGTGCGATTCGCGGATCGAGGAAGTCTGGGGCTGAAACTGAATGGCGCCCTGGACCTGCGATTGCTGACCGGATTCGTGCCTGCGCTACAAGCGAGCGGTCCGGCGCAAGTGAACGCATCTTTCGAAGGGCCGTTTGACCGCCCGCGCATCACGGGAAAAGTTCACATCGAAAGTGCTTCTGCGCGGGTGGCGGATTTTCCGACGGGGATGAGCAACATCAAAGGGGACCTGACCTTTGATGCAACGCGGCTATTTTTTGAAAACGTTACAGCCGAATCTGGCGGTGGAACGCTGCACCTGACCGGCAGTGTTAATTATGTCGAGAGTCCGTTGCGGTACGACGTAACCATGCGCACGGACAGCGTGCGAATCCGTTATCCCGAAGGCATGAGCTGGCTGGCCGGCGGGTCACTGCGGCTGGCGGGGACACCAAGTTCGGGAGTGCTTTCCGGAAAGGTCATGATTGAACGTGTCACGCTTACGCAGAACCTTGACGCCGCCAGTATCCTCGTTTCGTCAAAGGGAAGTATTTCCGGCCCGTCCACGAGCTCACCTTTTCTGCGTAACTTGCAATTCGATATCGCGGCCCTATCCGCTCCCGATGCGCGTATGGAATGGCCGGGTGCAGAGCTTGAAGCAGAAGCTAATCTTCGCGTGCGGGGGACATGGGAGCATCCAATTCTTTTGGGGCATATCCATATCCTCTCCGGCGACTTGACGTTCCACGGGGATCGATACCAGGTAACGCGCGGCGATATGAATTTTGCCAATCCGTTCCGGCTCGACCCTGTGCTGAACGTTGAAGCCACCACGACGATTCAGCAGTATGAAATTACCCTCAATTTCAATGGGCCTGCCAGCAAATTGACATTGGCATACAGGTCTGACCCTCCGCTGCCAGCGAACGACATCATCACTCTGCTGGCACTGGGACAGACGAGCTCAGAAGCGAGCATTCGCGGCGGCGGAACTGGGGCATCGCAAAGCGCCACCTCGGGAGCTTCAGCGATTCTCTCGGAGGCGGTCTCGAGCCAGTTGGGCGGACGTCTGGAGCGGTTATTTGGGATTACAAGATTTCGGGTCGATCCCGGGTTGGCGGAATTAGGCTCGACCGGCTCAACGCAGAACGCGGCTGCCCGAGTCACAGTGCAGCAGCAAGTTACGCGGAATTTGACTATCACTTACGTATCCAATGTGGGGTCGACGCAGCAACAGGTAATCCAGGTGGAATACAACTTGAGCCGGAATGTATCCATAGTGGGGCTGCGGGACTACAACGGCACCTTCGGCATCGACGTCAAAATCAAGAAACACTTTCAATAAGAACTAAGAGCGGTTGAAGCCGCTGAGTCTTCAGAGTTGCGGCAGATCTGGCTGTTGAGCAGCCTGCTGAGAGGCAGGCTGTTGCCCGCGGGCACCTTGTTGCCAACGCCGCGGACGGTATCCAAGGCGAGCGGATTGGCCAAGTTGGGGATTCTGTTCCCGCATAGCCTGCATGACTTCTTTGGCGGCCTTGGCGCCGGCTTCGCGGCTGGCGGCCTGGATTTCGTGCGCAATTTGGGGCGTCGCAGCAGCGACCTTTTGCCCCACCGGCGTTCCATAGAACTGGAGAAGGGCCTTGATGTCGTCGTCGGTGTAGTGCTTGTCGTAGCTGCTGACAATCTGCTCCGTCACTTCATCGACGTCAAACTTTTTTTGGTAGCTTTCGATAAATGAAGTCACTAATGCCTGTCCCTTCTCGTTGTCTGGAAGGCTGGCGACTAGCTTTTCACGGTACTGCTCGCTGGAATTGTTCACGGATTCCTGTATTTGGTCGCGAGCCCCAATCAACTCCATGAGGGATCGAATATCGGCTTCCTTGGCTGGATCAATGGTTCTTAATTGCGCTGGAGCAGTATGGTCCTGCTCGGCTGAGCTTTGTGGCGCGGCGCTGACAGGATTTTGGGAAGCACCCTGAATAGCCAGGAAAAATGTTCCGACATAAATAATAACGAGCGCTAGAACCGCCTTCATGACTTCCTCCGCGGCGGGAATTTCAATGCGTTTCCGCCACAGCAAAGATTTTAGGGAATGCCCGGAGTGAGAGAGCCTTCGTTGGGGTACAGGCGTGCTTTTCGTTTAACTGGCCGTTCGTTCAGGTGATTCGGCCACGGCATTTGCGACTTTCTGCTACCATGCCGCGGCATGTCCGATACAACGACCGCAGTCGTGTCCGCAGGTGTCGCTTCGCAACACGCGCAACTTCTGGATCGCGAAGCGGGCTTACATCGCCATCTGACGCCCCGGCAGCTTTCCATGATCGCGATCGGCGGCGCGATCGGAACTGGACTGTTCCTCGGCAGCGCGATCTCCGTAAAGCTGGCAGGACCGGGCGTGATTTTAAGCTTCGTGGCGGCCGCGGGGATCGCTTTGTGTCTGATGTGGGCGCTCGGCGAAATGTCGATGGCTCACCCTGTAGCCGGTTCGTTCGGGGTGTACGCAGAAATGTATGTGCATCCATGGGCGGGTTTTGCGATGCGCTATTCCTACTGGCTGGCGCAGGTTATCGCAACCGGAAGCGAGGTCGTGGCTGCGTCGATCTACTGCAAGCATTGGTTCCCGGGCGTGCCCTCGTGGATGTGGATTGCAGGTTTTTCCGCAGGGCTGGTCTATGTGAATGCGCGAAGCGTCGCGAACTTCGGCCAATTTGAATATTGGTTCGCGATGATCAAGGTGCTGACGATCTCGGCGTTCCTGGTATTGGGGACTGCGCTCCTGCTGGGGATCGGATTTCCACGGATCGGGTTTGCGAACTTTACAGGGCATGGCGGATTTCTTCCGAACGGATGGCAAGGCGTCGGGCTCGGAGTCGCCATGGCCATCTTCAGTTTTCTCGGAGTCGAAATTGTGGCGGTGACTTCGGGAGAAGCCAAGGATCCAGCCACGGCGCTGCCGAGAGCGCTACGGTGGACGCTTGGACGGATGGGACTTTTTTACGTCGGTGGGCTCGCCGTCGTTGTAGGAATCGTGCCGTGGAATCAGGTCGGTTTGGGAGAGAGCCCATTTGTTCGAGTGTTCGAAACAGTCGGAATTCCGGCAGCAGCAGGAGTGATGAATTTCGTGGTGCTAACCGCGTCGCTTTCCAGCGTGAATTGCAATTTGTATCTGATGGCGCGGATGTTGTTTTCGCTGTCGCGCGGAGGTTATGCCCCGGCGGGGCTAGGACGATTGAGCAATCGCGGAACACCCGTCGCGGCGCTGCTAGTATCCAGCGCGGGAATGTTCGCGGCGCTTTTTGTGGACCATTGGTTTCACGAGAAGGCGTATGTGTATATGCTCGGTTCAGCTTTCATGGGCGGGATCTTCGTTTGGCAGATGATATTCGTTACGCATCTTGTGTTTCGGCGGCGCACTGCAAGATTGGCGCAGCCTCCGGCTCGATTTGCTCCCCGAGGGCCATGGAGTTCTCTCTTTGGCCTCACCGCGCTGACGGCCGTGCTCATCTCGACATGCTGGGTCCCTGGCCTGCGCATCACGTTGATTGCCGGCGTTCCCTGGCTTGTATTCATTTCGCTGTGCTACCTTGTGTGGAGAAGAGTGCGAACTCGAAAGATATCGGATGGAGCGTTGCAACATGGATGAACTGTTGAAGTGGCGCGGCGAATTTCCCATCCTGGAACGCACAACGTACATGATCAGCAACTCTCTGGGCGCCATGCCGCGCGGCGTGTATGAAGGAATGCGTTCCTATGCCGATTCGTGGGGCGAGCGCGGAGTGCGCGCCTGGGAAGAAGGCTGGTGGGACATGGCCGTCGGCGTGGGCGATAAGATCGCTCCGTTGATCGGCGCGGGACACGGCGAAATTTCTCTGCATCAAAACGTCACGCTAATCCAGGCGGTGATCAGCTCGTGTTTTGATTTTCGCGGCCCGCGGAACAGGGTCGTGATGACCGACCTGGAATTTCCATCGATTCAGTACTTTTATCACGAGCAACGGCGGAACGGGGCTCGTGTTGAACTTGTCCCAAGCAGCGATTCGGTGCGCTTCGATCTCGATAAATTCCTTGCCGCGATTGATGAAAGCACGCTCCTGGTGCCGATTTCGCAAGTGCTGTTCCGCAGCGCCTACATCGTAGATGCGCGCGCCATCATCGAGAAGGCGCATCGCGTTGGAGCGCACGTCATTCTCGACGTTTTCCAGGCTACGGGCACGATTCCTGTGGATGTCCGCGGGTTGGGCGCGGACTTTGCGGTGGGCGGCGTGCTTAAATGGCTCTGCGGGGGTCCGGGAGTTGGCTACTTGTACGTCCGCGAGGATCTTCGCTCGAAGCTGCGCCCGGCAATCACGGGTTGGATTGCGCACCGGCGCCCGTTTGCATTCGAGACTGGCGCCATCGACGCTCGCGAGGATTCCTTCCGATACCTGAACGGCACGCCACACATTCCGGCGCTGTATGCTTGCCAGCCGGGCCTCGAAATATTGAATAATGCGGGTATCAGCGCGATCCGCGATAAGTCGATGCGTATGACGGCGCGTCTCTTCGAGGGCGCGAAGGCGCACGGATGGCGGGTTAATACGCCGGAAAATCCGGCGGAGCGGGCGGGCACGATTTCCGTGGATTGCCCCCATGCAGCGGAAGTCTGCCGCGAATTGCTGGCGCGAGAGATTCTCGTGGATTACCGGCCCAAGGCGGGCGTGCGGCTTTCTCCGCATTTCTACAATCGAGAAGAAGAATGTGACCTGGCGATTGCACAAATCGCAGAGATCCTGGAAACGCGGGCCTGGGAAAAACATGCGACAGTGCACTCGCATGCCTGAAGGACGAAGAACGGACTTCATACATTATTTCTTTGAGAGGCAGTCGGTAGGATGAAATTATATCGCGATAACGAAGCTGGAAAGCCGGCGAGCGCAGGGTTCGCCGAGGACGAGTTTGCCTCCCAACGGGCGGCGATGGTCGAAAAACAATTGCGGAGGCGCGGAGTAACCGATCCCGGCGTGCTTGCGGCGATGGGAGCGGTTCGGCGGGAAGAGTTCGTGCCAAAGGAATTCCGATCTCGGGCGTACGAGGATGCTCCTTTGCCCATTGGCGAAGGCCAAACAATCTCTCAGCCTTACATCGTTGCAGCGATGACAACGGCGTTGCACCTGACTGGCGATGAGCGTGTCCTCGAAATCGGGACGGGCTGCGGCTATCAGGCGGCCGTTCTTTCAAAATTGGCGAAAGTCGTGTTCACCATCGAATCGCGCTCCGAGCTTGCTTCAACTGCCACGGCGCGGCTCGAACGCCTTGGATATAGCAATGTCCATGTACATTGTGGCGACGGTACTTTTGGGCTGCTGGAGTGTGCTCCGTTTGACGCCATACTGGTGGCGGCGGCGGCCCCGGCGGTTCCGCAACCGCTGCGTGCTCAACTAGCGGAAGGCGGAAGGCTGATTGTGCCTGTCGGAGATGCCGAGAATCAGGAGTTGCACTATATCGAGCGGCAAGGGAATTCTTTTCTTACGCAGGTTCTCGAGAGCTGCCGTTTCGTCCCATTAGTTGGCTACCATGGATGGAAGGAACCGCCTGCGCGATGAGCCCCGGTGCTCCTGATCTTTATCTTTCGATTGTCATTCCTTCCTACAACGAAGAGCGCCGTCTGCCAGCGACTCTCGAACGAATTGCGGCTTATCTCCCCAGTTTGGGTAGAGAAACGGAAATCCTCGTTGTCGATGACGGCTCGAAAGACCGCACGGCGGAAATTGCAGAATCTTTCAGGCAGCAGTTCCCAAACCTGCGCGTAATCTCCAACGGGGAGAATCGCGGCAAAGGCTACAGCGTGCGCCACGGGATGCTGGAGGCGCGTGGTCATTATGTGCTCTTTACGGATGCCGATCTGTCCGCACCAATTGAAGAAGCGCCTAAACTGCTTGAGGCCCTTAAGACTTACGATGTGGCCATTGGCTCACGTGCGCTCGACCGAAGCCTCATCACCGTTCATGAATCCCGTTTTCGGGAATTCGCGGGCATCATCTTCAACGCCATCGTTCGCGCAATTCTGTGGCTTCCGTTTGTCGATACGCAGTGCGGGTTCAAGGCCTTCCGGCGCGAACGCTGCCAAATCATTTTCGAGCAGCAGCGTATCGAGCGATTCGGATTCGATCCCGAATTGCTCTATCTGGCGCGGCATCACGGCCTCCGCACTAGGGAAATCCCCGTGCGCTGGGGGCATTCGGCGGCAACCAAAGTAAATATGCTTCGCGACAGCATACAAATGTTCATCGATGTGTTCACGATCCGCTGGAATTCGCTTTTAGGCCGCTATCCGAAAACCGGGTTGTGATCACCCGGCGGCCTTTAACTTTGCAATACAAAGTACTTGACAACTGCGCTGTTTTCTGCCATTTTGTATTTATGCCTGCCGTTAACCCGCTCCGCTCTCCGAAAAGCGAACCTATCCCCATTGACGCGCGCGCCGCGGATCATCTCCGCTACATTCGCGAAACCATGGAGAGCGCCGCCGAGTTCACGGCCGTGCCCGGATGGGGCGGAGTGGCTATGGGCATTACGGCGCTCGCAGCCGCTTTCGTTGCAGCAAACCAATCTTCGCCGCGTGCCTGGCTGGCAGTTTGGCTTGTGGAGGCTTTTGTTGCCGTAGCGATTGCCGCTCCCGCTGCAGCCACAAAAGCGCACCGCGCCAATTCGACTCTTTTCTCAGGACCGGGCCGCAAATTCCTGTTGAGCTTTGCGCCGCCGATATCAGTTGGCGGCCTGTTGACGTTTGCTCTCTTCGCTGCCGGCGCCGCGAAGGTCCTGCCTGGCGTTTGGCTCCTACTTTATGGCACCGCCATTGTGACCGGCGGAGCCTTTTCCGTTCGAGTTGTACCGGTTATGGGTTTCTGCCTGATGAGCCTGGGGGCTGCGGCCCTTTTGGCCCCAGCCGCTTGGGGTGACGCTTTTATGGCGTTGGGATTCGGCGTGCTGCAAATCGGCTTCGGAATTTGGATTGCCAGGCATCACGGAGGCTGAAAGAGAATCGCATGGCTAAGTCATCGGCAGCACACAAGGAACGGGTTGAGCGGGCACGTGAGCGGGATTCCTCGTTGAGTTCCGTGCGCGGAGCGGCCCACGAAGCCGTTTCGCCGGATCTAGACCGGTTGATTCACGAGCGAATTCGGCTTGGGATAGTGAGCGCTCTCGCTGTGAACCGCTCTCTCACGTTCAACGAACTCAAAGCGCTTCTCAAGACTACGGACGGGAATCTGAGCGTCCATGCCCGCAAGCTCGAAGAAGCGGATTACATTTTGTGCACGAAGTCATTTGATGGGCGGCTTCCCAAGACGGAGTACCGGCTGACGGCCTCAGGAAGACGGGCTTTGGAGCGCTACCTGAATCACATGGAAGCGCTGATTCGCGCAACACGCGAAGGGTAACGTCCAAAAAATTTTGTGTATTCACTTTGCTGTACAGAGTAGTTTACGCAGCTTTCCCCGCGGCGGAGAAAGAAGCAAAACCATGCAACCCCTCACCCTGCAGCACTTGGCCATCGCGCTTCCGGATAACCTGACAGGTTCCGGCCTGCACGTGGCCATCATTTCGGACGGCAATGGACGCTGGGCTACTTCCCAGGGCCTGCCTCGCTCAGCTGGGCATCGAGCCGGAGCCGAGGCCGCCCGGCGCATTATCGAAGCCGCACCGCAACTGGGAATTCACACACTCACCTTGTTTGCGCTTTCCTCCGCGAATTGGAAGCGTCCGGCAGCGGAGGTTCATGCAATCCTTCGTCTGCTGCATGAATATCTTTTGATTGAAACGTCCCACTGCGTCGAAGAGGGTGTGAGACTAAGCGTCATTGGACGCCGCGACCGCATTCCCGCCACGTTGCGCCAAGCCATTATGGATTCGGAAGCTGTCACTGCGGATGGCCGACGGCTCCATCTTCGGCTGGCTATCGACTACTCAGCGCGCGAAGCCATTTATCACGCTGCCTGCCGATTCTATAAGGTCACTGAACTCTCGCCAGAATCATTCTCGAATGTTCTCTCGGAAGTGCTCCGCGGGGGTTCGACTGAAGTGGACTTACTCATCCGGACCGGAGGCGAGCAGCGTCTTTCCGATTTTCTATTGTGGGAGTGCGCGTTCGCGGAATTCGTTTTCTTGCCCAAGCGTTGGCCCGATTTTTCGGTTGCCGATCTCGAGAATGCAGTTCAGGAGTTCGGCCGCCGCGAACGAACGCGTGGCGCCTTGCCCGACGCGATTGCAGGGTAATCGCCGTTTCGAGCACGAGACATCATCATGCCTTCACATGGCTGTCCAGCGACGCTATCGTTCGCCAAATAACACGCCTCTAATCAATTGGTTGGAGGCTTCAGATCAATACACTTCAGATCCTCCCGAATAGTCACGCCCTGACGTTTCGCTCTCCCCCGTCGTCTATATCCTAGGAGCCAGGAATGGGAACGATGGGACTTGCGCTGCCCTGGGAGACTAGAATCTCTTCCGTGCTGCGCGAACGGGAGATGCGAGTGGAACCTTCCGAGGAGAGTACTGGCAGCCAGGCAGCTGCGCCTGCGGTTGCCGCGCCAACTTCTGAAGACGGCGACTTGGCAGCACGCTGCCGGGCCGGCGACCTTGGAGGATACGAGCGTCTCTATGCGCTGCAGGGCGCGCGTATGAAAAACGTCGCGCGCAATCTTTTAGGCAGTACAACCGACGCCGAAGATGCGGTGCAGGAGACGTTCTTGAAAGCGCAGCGTAGCATCGCCAGCTTTCGCGGGCAATCCAGTTTTGTGACATGGACGTACCGAATCCTCATCAACACTTGCTACGACGTGCGCCGCAGCCGCGTGCGAAAAAAAGAAGTTGCGAACGATGACAGCGAGGATTCAAAGCGGCCAGAACCACGGGCCCCTGGCTCCCACCCTTCTCTGAGGATGGCGCTCGAGCGAGCGCTGGCCACGCTGACGAAACATCAACGGGATGTTTTTCTGCTGTACGAAGTCGAAGGCTTCCATCACGCGGAAATCGCTGGGATTCTCGATATCACGGAGACGGCTTCGAAGAACACACTTTTTCAGGCGAAGAAAAATCTTCGCCAGTTGCTTGAGCCTCCGTGCGGCAATAACGCTGCCGGAGCACGGTAAACGACGATGAATATCAAGTGTGAAGATCGCGACAGGATTCTTGAGGACGGCACGGCAGCCGAATGGGCTGCGCTAGAAGCACACAGCCTGAACTGCGCCGCCTGTACCGAAGAGCTGCGCGGTTGGAAAGCCCTAAGCGTCGCGGCGAAGCAATTGCGGGACTATTCCGATACGCCTTCGCTCTGGCCACGCATTGCGCGGATGCTTGCCCAAGAGACCAAAACCAAGACACACCGGTCGGGGCCCTGGGCCTGGTTCTCCCTCGGGAGTGGCTTCACCCTCGGACTTCAGGCCACCGCAGCAGCAGCCGTGGTTTTGATCTTGACGGTTTCAGCCGGCTGGATTTACTTGCATCCGCCGAAGCCGGTGGCGCAAGTTGATCATTCGCTTCTGAAGAGCTCCGCCCTCGCCGAGGTGGAACGTACCCAGGCCGCCTATGAGGAGGCGATTGACAAACTCGCCTCGCAAGCGAAACCGCAATTGGCCAATCCCACTACGCCTTTGCAAGCCAGCTTTCGAGAAAAGCTGCTGGTATTGGACAGTGCGATCAACGATCTTCGCGCGCAGGCCGGGCTGAATCCATCCAATGCACAACTCCGCCAGCAACTGCTGGCGATGTATCAGGAAAAGCAGCAAACGTTGGAAGATATTCTGGAGGAAAAGTGATGAAGTCGACTTTGCCGAACAACCAGAAGGAACGGCTGCGTTTGCGCGGCTCGCGCGCGGCTTGCCAGATTGTCGCTGCCGTCCTGCTTACAGGCATGCCTGCACTCGCCGCTGGTGGCAGGGGCCAGGAGGAAGTTACACGCGATTTTTCAAAGACTCTAACTTTGGGAGCGGGCCAATCCGTAAGTGTCGAGCACAAGTTTGGCGAAGTGAAAGTCCACGGCGAGAGTGGCCGCGAGGTCAAAATTTCGGCCACCATTCGAGCGCAAGCCAACTCGCATGAAGAAGCCGAGTCTTTTGCGCAAAAAATTCAGATCGAAGTGGACCAGACCAGTGCAGGCGTCAGCATCCGCACCATTTACCCGCCGGAAGAAAACAAGTGGTTTCACATCAGCAAGCATTCCTCATGGTCGGTCAGCTATGACATCGCCATGCCCTCCGATGCCCCCTTGAACATTCGCAACAGCTTCGGCAGTGTCGAGGTGTCCAGCGTCCATGGCGCAGTGGGCGTGGACAACGGTTACGGCTCTCTGACCGTGCGCGATGCAGGCCCCGCTCATTTGACCAATTCCTTCGGCAGCATCGAGCTTGACGGCGCCGCGGGCAATTCGCTCATCAATGATAAGAACAGCTCTGTGCAAGCCTCTGACGTAAAGGGCAGCCTTGAAGTGCAAAACCGCTTCGGAAGCATTACCGCGCGCAACATTCAGGGTGCCGCGACCATCACCGGAGGCAACGGAGCGGTCACTCTAACCGATGCTGGTTCGGCAATTATCACGACTTCATTCGGCAGCGTGAAGGCCCAGAATATCCGCGGCGACCTTTCGATCCACGACAACAATGGCAACGTGGATTTTTCCACAGTGGGAGGCTCGGCTGACATTGTGACCAGCTTCGGCAACGTGACCTTTTCCGGCGTGAAGGGCCGCGTAAGCTGCACCAACAATAACGGCCGCATAAGCGCTAGTGGATTGACAGGAGGTTCCGTGACCATCCGGGACTCCTTCGGCAATCTCGATTTGGAAAACCTCAGCGGCAGTCTGGATGCGGAAACCTCGAACGGAAAAATCACCGTGCGCGATATCCGGGGAGTCGTTACGCTTAAATCTTCCTTTGGAGCCATAGATGCGGCCAATATTCCTAAAGGAATTCGCGCGGTCACCGGCAACGGAGCCATTACGCTGGCGGATATCGGGGCCGATGCTTACGCGAAAACCAGCTTTGGCAGCATCCTGGCGGAACGCATCAACGGTAATTTGACGGCGGAAAACAGCAACGGCTCGGTGACGGCGCGAAACGTCAAAGGCGATGCGGGCGTGACGACGTCTTTCGCTGGCGTAACTCTGGAATCCGTGGGAGGACGCATCCGGGTCAACAACCAGAATGGCGGGATCTCGGTAACCGCGATGCGGCCTGCTAGCGGCTGCAGAGACATTTCTCTCAAAACATCCTTCTCGTCCATTCGCGTCCACATCCCCGGAGGCGTCGGCTACAACGTCTCGGCGCGGACCTCCTTCGGCAGGGTTACCTCGGAGCTGCCGGTCACTGCGACTGGCAATCTTGGCAGTGATTCATTGAACGGAACGATTGGCTCGGGCGGTTGCGAGCTCCAACTGACCGATTCCAACGGCAGCATTGAAATCGCCAAAGCGCCCTGATACCTCCCGTTTGCGGCCCGGGGGCGTAGGCGAAGTTCAACGCTGAGAACGTCGCGCTGCATCCATGGCGAACGCCTTCTTTAGAATGCGTGTGGCAGTTTCGGTCAAGTTATACTTAGGGAGCTCATCCTCGCGAGCGTACGCCACATCCGTCACATCGCTTCCGGCCTGCGCTTCTCCGCTGAGTCGTTCACACAGGTAATCCGCAATCACGAAATGAAAACGCGGCCGATGTTTAGCTTCAGACGTTCTGACGCCGTCCTGCGGAAATATCCTGTCAAACACCTCAATCAGGTCGAGCACTCGCACTTCAAGGCCCGTTTCTTCCAGCAGCTCGCGCGCCACGCCTTCTTGAAGCGACTCTCCGAGTTCGAGTGTTCCACCTGGAATGGACCACTGGCCGCGAAGAGGTTCGCTGCCGCGCCGGATCAACAGTGCTCGGCCTTTTTCAATGATTACGCCGCCCACTCCGACGACGGGACGGTCGGGAAATTCGCGGGAGGAAGTCACTTTAGGAATTTGACCCGCAAGCAGTTTACAATCGAAGCAGCGGGGTTGTGCATTAGAGTTGACTTGCTACTGCGCGGTATATAATACGCCTTGAAGGCGGCAGACGTTGTGGGGGCGCCGCCCTGCGAACATTTCTACGGAGGATGGAGCCGTGATCCGCTGCCCTGAATGTTCCACCGAAATCGATGTGGACGAAGATGAAGTCGAAGAAGGCGAAATCCTGAGTTGTCCAGAGTGCGAATCGGAGCTGGAGGTCTCGCAGACGCATCCCGTGCATCTGAACCTCATCTCCGACGACCTCGATGAAGAAGAAGAGGACGAAGAAGACGAAGCCAGCGAGAATGGCGACCTCATCAAGGAAGATGAGGATGAGGAAGAAGAAGAAGAGGACGAAGAATAACGGTCTTCGCCCTATCCTAGCGGCATCCACCTTCCTCCGCACCGGCATCCAATTTCGCAGGAGTGGTCTGATGAAGATTTACCGGTGGGTGATTCACGCGGGAATGGCAACGATGCTAGGTGGCTTCGGTGCAGGTTATTCAATGGCGCAAGAGCCTGCCCCGGCCGTTCCCCAAGCGGCTTCTTCCAGCAATCCTCAGAAACAGGAACAATCCAAAAAACAAAGGTACAGCCACGCCGACGATTTCCTCATCATCGGGACTGTATTTGATGCAAAGGGATACGCATTCCCGGGCGTGCGCCTTAAGCTGCGTCGAAGCAGCGAAAAAAAATTCCATTGGGAGGACTACACGAATTCGCGCGGTGATTTTGCCGTCCGCGTGCCGCAAGGCTTGCAGTATGAGATGGTAGTCCATGCCAAAGGCTTCGCGGATCAAATGCGCGAAGTAGAGGCCAAGCCAGGCCTCGGCGAAGCTCGCCTGGTATTTCGCATGGAACCTGTAGGGGGGAAGAAGAAATGAGAGCGCCGATACGATTTCTCTTTGTACTGGTGATTCTGGCATGCGCAACAGCTACCGTTGCGGCTCAGGATGCCCAACGTGAATCGCAACTTCGCACGGTACACGGCGTGGTGCTGGATAAGTCCGAAAACCTGGTTTCCGAGAGCGTCGTTTTCCTCAAAAACACGCGCACAAACGTGGTACGGAGTTCATATACCGATACCACCGGCAAGTACCGCTTCAGCGGCCTCGACCCCAATGCGGACTATGAAATCCATGCGGAAAAAGGGGGCAATAAGTCCGCGACACACACCGTTTCAAGTTATGACAGCCGTAAAGACATCACTCTAAATCTGAAAATCGAGAAGAAAAAGTCTTGAACGGCATGGGCGGGGTGAGAGTCAGTTTGCGCTCTGGAATATGAACCCTACCTAGCAAACAGCACGGCCGCTGCTGGCGACCGTGCTGACTAAATGGGGGCAATTCGGGACTCAAAGCATAAAATCCTGCCACGCTAGTCTGCCCCAGATCAAATCGCTGATGAGCGGTGGACAAAACCATTCTTGGAATCCGCGAATCTAAGCCGCGAGCATGGTTTTCTGGAAACTCGGTAAGCCCATTTTTTGTAAACCTGCTCTCCCAGGAGAGAATTGGAGTTCCGTATGGATTCTGCCCGTGGGAGACCGAGCTGTTTGTTTAGACGAACTCTAGTCGCCCTCCTTTTCCTCGTTCCTGCGGCTCTTGCGCAGCAGCAGCCAGCCTCGCCTGCCTCTACCGATTCGCAGCCGGAAAAACCCAAAGGCGGAAAGGACGATTCGAACAAAAAGGCGCTTGACGACGCGATCGGGAAGAGCAAATTGGAGAAGGAAACCGGAACCGTTAACGATCGCATCTTCGAAGTGATGCCGAATTATGGGACTGTGGAAACTTCGAAGAATCTTTCGCCACTCTCCCCAGGCCAAAAGTTTAGGTTGGCAACAGCCGGAGTATTTGATTGGGGGTCGTATCCCTTCAACGCGGGCTTAGCCGCGATAAGCCAGGCAAGAAATGATCCGAAATCCTGGGGACAGGGCTGGGGAGCTTATGCGAAACGCTATGGCGCTTCTTTTGCCGACAACAGCATCGGCACTTACATGACGACGGCTGTCTTTCCGAGCCTGCTTCATGAGGATCCTCGCTATTACCAGATGGCGCAGGGCAAATTCACTCACCGTGCGTATCACGGAATGCAGCGGCTATTTGTGACACGCACCGATTCCGGCCACGATCGATTCAATTTCTCTGAGTCCTTAGGAAACGCCGTGGCGGCTGCAATCTCCAATGCTTATCACGCGCCGGAGGATCGAACTGTATCGCGAAATCTGTCCTCATTTGCGTTTCTGATTCTCTACGACGGTCTTGATAATGAATTGAAGGAATTCTGGCCAGACATTCGCCGCAAAGTATTCCACAAGAATGAACCTTGAGCAGCCACGGGCGTGAGATCTGTGAGTCAATGCTGCAAAGGTGCCAGAACTCGCATTGCCTGCGGCATAACTTCGATTTCCACCGGCGTTGGACCAAGAATTTCGCCATCGCCGTGAAACATGCAAGGCCGGTCGGTTGTGATCCTCATCGATCGAACTCGCAGCCTTTTGACGTCCCCCGCGCGCAACTCGCCCCGCTTCAACAGTCGCGGTAACCGGATCAATACTTGGAATAGGCTCAAGTCTCTCACAACTGCGGCGTCGAGCCATCCGTCGTCCATGCTCGCATCGGGGGCGAGCCGAATGCCCGCGCCGTAGGTCGGCGTATTCAGCACGGCAACCAGAAGGCATGTGCTTTCTATCGACGGGCAGTCGCCCGCTGGAAATTCCGCCTTCACTAAAAGGGGGCTATAGCCGCAGAACGCTCGTAACGCTGAAGCAATGTAACGAGATCGGCCGGGCCAATGGCGGAAAGCTCCATTCGCGTGCAACGCTGCCTCAGAGTCTATGCCTACGCCTCCACCGCCCGCGTAGAATCGAACTCGGCCGTCCGCCGTCCGCGCTCGTACGAGGTCCACTGTCCTCGGTTGTCCTCGCAGCATCGCTACGGCGGCCGCAGCTGGTTCCTTCGGCAACCCAAGTCCTGCAGCAAAATCATTTCCCCCGCCCGCGGGCAGCACACCCAGAACCACGTCGGCGCCATACGCCGCGTTAACCAAAGATTGAAAAGTCCCGTCGCCACCGAGAGCAAAGAGCAGCCGCGTTCCGCTCTGTATCGCGGCGCGCGCTGCCGAAGCGAGTTCTTCAGCACTTGCCACTGAAATAAATTCTGTCAAAACAGAAAAAGTTTCAAATACCTTTCGGATTTGGGGGATGGAAGAGTGACCCCGTCCGCCACCTGCCGCACGGTTTGTGTACACAACCGATGGCAACAAAGAGGAAATAAGGCTCGTGTCCGACACTGGCTGTGCCACCATGCGCAGGTGCTTATTTGTCCTTCAATAGGAGTCGGTCGAGCTGCCGTCCCGTCAGAAATTTCTCGATAGCCCCGCCCCGGCAATCGAAGGTTCGCAGCTCTGGGTTCTCCAACGTTTCGCTTGACTGAGAGTTACTCTTCATCTATCGTTCGGCTCAGATATTTCCGTGCTTCCCATCCGGAACCGCTGGCGTCGTTGCTGGCGTTTTTGCTTTTTAGGAACCCTAAATCGCCCTAGGGGCTTTGTTTTCCTCTACTGAGAGGCACCTCGCAGCTTTTATGAATCTGGCGAATGTTAACCCTCTTAGAATGAACACTTGCAGAAGTGCATCAAAATAAATGACTTTAATTCCCTTTAGAATGAACACTTATACGGAAACCGGGGGAGACGCGCTTCCACGCATCCAGCATCTCACCCTCCGGCCCAATCGCGCCGGCTAATTCCCATCCTGGTTCAATGACCCCCTCGAGTCCGTGGCAACGATGGCCGCGACCTTGCTTTCTGAGAGTGTCCGGTTAAAAGCTGGAAGATCTTCATCCATGAGTTTCTTGTATTCGGTGACCGCGCTCGAGATTTCTGCCTCAATGGTTTTAAGCAGTTCGGACTCCGTGTCGGTGGGGGCGAAGTCCGCGCCTCCTGCTACGTCGCCACCGCCGTGGCCGACTTCTGCGTTGAGCCAGATCAGATTGAGATAGGCCTTGTCGGCCTCGACGAAATATTTGTCGTCGCTGTTGACTTGCTCCGGTGACACCAGCTTGAACTCGATGGTCTCCAGTTTCTTGTCCATCGCTTCAACCGCCTTGAGGAGTTCAGCCTTTTGTTTCGTTTGAGGTTCCTCCGGTGCGGCGGGGGGTTCTGGCTCATCGTAATAGCCGCGCGGCTCAAGAGACGGCCTTTCCGGCTCCTTCTTCTTGGGCGGACGAAGCATGGATAGGATGACCTCGATCTGCTTGCGCAGCCACTCGATCTGGTTGACCGTGTTGGATACCCGCGTGATGTCGTCGCGAATCCGGAGCTGCATTTTCACGGAGGCTTCGATACCCGATTCCGGAGTCGAGATGCGCGGATCGGGCAGGATTGTCAGGGGTTGTGTGAACGACTGGCCCGCTACGGTCAAGCGAACGGAATACTTGCCCGGCGCAACCATGGGACCGACTTCAGCGGGCTTAATTCCCCAATGTGTAATGGGGCGGGAATCGGCATCGCGGAAACGAGGCTCCGTCCAGATATGCTCATTGTCATCAGGCGCGGTGCGGAGCGCGATCAGCCGCGGCGACTCGTAGTGCATGTCCCACTTCACACGATTGATGCCGGCGTTCCCCTTCGCCTCAAGCTTGCGGACGGACTTCCCGTCGGAATCCAGGATTTCCAACTCTACTGGCTCCTTGGGCGATGTCTTTAGCTCAAAATTCAACATCGCTTGGCCGCCATGCACGAACCGATGGGTGGGGCGCGGCGCGAAAAACACTGTTGATGCGTCGGAATGATTCCTAGCGAGCTGTTCGAGTGGCGTAATGTCGTCGAGAATATAGAGTCCGCGCCCGTACGTGGAAATTACCAGATCATGGAATTCCTTCTGCACCACGGCCCAGGTGACTGGCGCGTGTGGGAGTCCGGTCTGGAGCGGCGTCCACTTGCCGCCGTCATCCAGCGAGTAATAGAGACCGTTGCCGGTACCGGCGAACAATAATCCGGCACAATTGGGATCTTCAGCGATGCTTCGCACATACGCCAGAGGATGCTTCGGCAGATTGCTGCTTATGGATTTCCAGGTCTTGCCGAAATCCGTCGTCTTATAAATGTATGGGTCGCGATTGTCCATCAAATGAAAATCCACGGTGATATAGGCAGTTCCTGGGTCGAAATTCGATGGTGCGATACTTGTGATGATGCCCCAGGGAGGCAATCCCGAAATATTCTTCGTGACGTTTGTCCACGTGGATGTTCCGTCTTTCGTGTACCAGACCTGGCCATCGTTCGTCCCTGCCCAGATAAGCCCCTTCTCGATTTTTGAGGGAGCAATGGCAAAGACCACTTCGCCATAAAACTGGCCCAGGTTGTCTCCGACGATTCCTCCGGATGAAACGATGCGGCTGGGATCTTGCGTCGAAAGGTCCGGGCTGGCGACCGACCAGCTTTGGCCGCCGTTGGTCGTTTTGAAAATCACCTGGCAGCCGTAGTACACGGTGTTGTGGTCGAATGGATCGACCGCGAGCGGTGGAGTCCAGTGGCATCTATATTTGATTTCGTTTGGCGCCGCGTCCAGCGTATGCAGGTAGGGACTTACTGAGCGCGCCTCTTTCGTACGTGCGTCCCAGCGGGTGACTTCATCCCCGTAGCAGGTGGCCCACACGATATTGGGATCTACCGGATCCGGAACAGTGAAGCCGGATTCGCAGCCTCCCATGTGGCGATCCCACGCAGCTTCCTGGGCTTCGCTAGGCAGGCTTGGTCCACGCATGTTTCCGTCGTCCTGCATGTTGCTGTAGAATTCGTACGGAATCTGGTTATCAACGTCTACGTGATACATCTGTCCGATCGGTAGATTTACGCGGTGAAAGCCGCGGCCATGCACGGTCGTGATATTCATTCCGCCGTCGTCTGTGATCACGAATCGATCGGCATTCAATGGATCGAACCAAATGTCGTGAGTGTCTCCGCCCCATCGCTCTTCTTGAAAATTCAGACCTCCGTCGAGCGATTGGAAAAATGAACTGCTCGCCACCAAGACTTCATTGTCACTTCCAGGGGAGATCGCTAGCCGGATGTAGTAACCGGCGCGGCCAATAAGAGCTCGCTGATAATTCACGGCCTTCCAACGTGTGCCTCCGTCATCCGACCTCCATACAGAGCCCTGGTCCTTGGTCTGTATGAGCGCGTAGACGCGATTGGAGTTTGTTGGCGCTACTGCCACATCGATCTTGCCAAGCGGAGAATGCGGCAAGCCGTGCCCTTCGATGTGGGTCCACTTTGTTCCGCCATCGCGCGAAACATATAATCCGCTGCCCGGGCCCCCGCCAAATTCCGCCCAGGTATGCATTTCCACCTGCCACATCCCGGCAAAGAGCACTCGAGGGTTGTGCGGATCAAGGGTGAGGCCGGAGCACCCGACGTTCTCTCCGGCAAAGAGCACGCGCTCCCAGTGAAGTCCCCCGTCCATTGTGCGGTAGACGCCGCGCTCCTGCTGGGGCCCGGTGGTGCGTCCAAGCGCGCACACGAAAACGATGTCAGGATTAGAAGGGTGAACGACAATTCTGCCGATGCGGCCAGTCTCATCCAATCCCATGTGGGTCCACGTTTTCCCGGCGTCCGTGGACTTGTAAATTCCGTTGCCCATTACGTCACTGTCCCGAATGGCCCAGGCTTCGCCCGTTCCGGCCCACACCACGCTGGGGTCAGAGGACGCGACAGCAAGCGCGCCAATGGCAGCCACGGGTTCTTTATCAAAAATGGGGACCCAGCGGTTGCCACCGTCAACCGATTTCCAAACACCCCCGGAAGCCGCCCCCGCGTAGTATGTGCTCGGATCGCCCGGCACTCCGGCAACGGAAGCGACGCGGTTTCCCACGCGAGGCCCGACAAAGCGGAAGCGGAATTGCCCCTCCTCTTGAGAATCCGTCTGTTGCGCGCGCGTCGTGCAGCAGAAGGCCACTGTGAGCAGCACGGCAAGGCAATATTTTCCTCTTCGAGTTAACTTCACAAGCGCCTCCGACAAAAAGGATTTGGGAATTCGATGCTCCAGATCAGACTTGGGCGCGCCGAACGCGCAGAGTATACATGAACCTCCGCGCATTTAGCCTCAGTTCGCACGACTATTTATCCATAGGCAAGGCTGAGTGATGCCTTGCGTCCAGGCCAAATCATTCCGTTTGCGGTGCGGCGTGCGCCGAAGAACACGATGATTTTGTTCGATCCGTTGAAAGCCGCAACGCAACGCAGGAATGGCGCGTACTCAAGGGACACCCAAAATGAAATTTTCCAGCCCGGGACTCTTCCGTGCCGATTAATCTTCACTTGAGTGAGCCACATTTCAGAATCAAAGATTTGCTTGGAAGAGTTGCGGATGAAATGGTGCCGGCGGGGGGAATCGGAATATTCAAGCCCACTGAAAACGCGGAACTTATTGAAAAATCGAGACGCACAAAAATCAGAAAGCTCAGAAATAGCGCCCAAAGGGAACGTATCTGGAACACGGGCGTGTATTAGAATCGTGGGATAAACGTTGACATTAATAGATAATTCCGAAATATAGGGCCCGACGGCATAGCCCTTCCCACCCTGGCTACCCTGTCGGTGGGAGGTGCCAACGTGGCCGTATTCCATTGTGATATCTGCAAGCGCGAAACTCAGCACGTGCCGATCTATGTGGCACTCACAATTACCGGCTATTCTACTCCCTTGAGTAGAGACTCGGGGGAACATCGAACGGGTACGACTATGGCCTATGTTGGGCGCTTGCGCTTGGCGTGGATGATTGCGGCTGCGGCGGTGCTGCTGCTGGTCAGTGCGTTCGCATGGCCGCAGGCCAGGGGCGGGGACACGACGTTACATGTGACGACAAGGCTCGTCAACGTCAACGTAGTGGTCACGGATGCGCAGGGCAATCCGGTCAAAGACCTCACGAGAGAAGACTTCACCGTGCTCGACGACGGACAGGCCCAGAAAATCGCGTTCTTCTCCGCCGTTGATAACGAAATGACTTCACGGTCTGCGGTGCGTCCGAGTCCGGACACCTTCACGAATCGCCCGACCGACCACGGTGCCACGCCTAGCGTGACAGTTCTGCTCTTCGATACACTGAACTCGCGTTGGACGTCGCAGGGCTTCGGGCTTCACCGAATCCGCGAGTTTTTGCGGCATATAGAGCCGCAAGATCGCATCGGCATCTATGTACTGGGTGACGAACTTAAAGTGGTCCAGGACTTCGGCCTAGACTCATCCGACTTAGTCGAAGCCATGCGCAGGTATGACGAGGAGCAGTCCCACGATTTGGCCAAGCCGAGGGCGCGTTGGGAGGAGAGCACAGGAAACCCAATGCTCGATCGTTTTCTCTCCGGCAAGGACAACCGCTATCGGTTCGAAATGGACGGCAGGGGTATGACGTCGGCCTACAGGAGAGATAGGGTTGCCATTGCGGACCAGCTGACGACCGCGTCACTGGAAGCTATCGCCAGGCAACTCGCAAACGTTGAGGGTCGAAAAAGTCTCATCTGGGTCACGGATAGCATCGGAACAATGAGCTATTTCGACAGAGATGATCTGGACGAATACCTGCAGCGCTGGAGCGGGCAGAGCGGCCTCAAACTCCCTAGTGCCCCAACATGGGAAGAGGGCGCGGATGTCGAACGCATGATCCGGCTGATGAACGGTGCCGGCATCGCTGTTTACACTGTCAATGCCAGCGGGTTGCAGGCAGCCGACCTCGATTTCCGCAACACTTCACCGTTGACCGGCATTACGACGAGCACAGACCCTGTGGATAATTTGCTTGCCAGGATGCCCGAGCCGAACCCAGCCTTGCTTGAGCTTGCCAGCCGCACGGGCGGCCGCGCGTTCTTCAACCGAAATGACCTGGAAACCGGCATCCGACGGGCGGAAGACGATTCGCGTTTTAGCTACATGCTTAACTATTACCCAGACCATAACACCTGGAAAGGTGAGTGGCGGAAGATTCAAATAAGAGTGAGCAGGCCCGGTGCGACTGTGTTAGCGCGCGGTGGCTACTTTGCCCTGCCCGGTCCGCGCCCGATTCCACCAAAAAACCGTTTTGAATTTTTGAGTCAGATTGCAGCCAGCCCCCTGGAGTCCGCGCAGCTTCCGCTGAGCGTCCACATTGCGACCCTGTCAAACGAGAAGACTACCCACATTGAAGCAAACGTTCACCTGGAGGCGCAACGGTTGCTCACCCAACAAGACAATGGCCGCTGGACCGGCAGGTTTGAAGTGGTCTTCCTACAGCTCAGCGACAAGAGCAAAGTTCTTGATGTTACACAGAAAGCGGTCGAGGCTGACCTGGACGCGCAGGAGTATGGGACGGTATCTCAGAAAGGATGGGATCTATCAGCGGTGCTGAATTTCATGCATGGCGCAGCAGAGCTATGCGTGATTTTGCACGACAAATCCTCCGACGCCGTCGGCTCCGTGAACGTTCCGCTCGCGCGCTATTCTGCGCTCTTGGCTGGCCGCTCATCTAATCGGTAGCTGGTTTAAGAATAGGAGCGGCTGGTGCCAAGGGTCTTGTTAATACAGGGACAGACTGATCGGGGCGGAGGAATTAGCTTGACGTGTAGTTGGTCTTCTTGCTCCTTTTGTACAACGTTTGATTTTTCGGGCCCAGGGGGAGATACGCAGCAATGAAACGGGGAATACTGGTGCCGGCGGGGGGAATCGAACCCACGGCCTAGGGATTATGAGACCCTCGCTCTTCCACTGAGCTACGCCGGCACAAAGACAATTCTCAATGCTACGGACTCGGTCGCAAATGTGTCAAGCATTCCTGCGAAGCAGCGAGCTGAGAGCACTCTTGAATGATTGCGGCGGCCGTATTAGGTATCGCCATTTAGGAATGAACCGTTTGCCATGCTCAAACGCCCACCCTCGAGTCCTATGGCCTTTGGTACTACTGTACCGTTGACCCTAGAGGTCCCAAAACCGATCCTGCCCACGTTGTGGAGTAACGGTCCCGTCTCACCTGGCGAAAGCTTGGCGAAGGGGCGGGCCGGGTAGGTGTGTACCAATACGGAACAGGTCCGTAGTGCGAGCTACTTGACATCCCTGTAGTTAGGGATAGAGTGTCTCCGGGTGTTTTCCATCCCCGGAGGCAAAATGTCTAGGAAACTCGCGGTTGTGTTGCTCGTGATGGTTGTTTTGGTCGGAGCAATGGGCCTGAAAACGTTGGTGACGGCGCACGCAGACGGCTCGGTTATGATCGCAGCCGGATCGGCTCCAGCGCCGCCAACACCGTGGAAGGCAGGAAGTGCACCGGCACCGCCAACGCCGTGGAAAGCGGGAAGCGCGCCGGCACCACCAACGCCCTGGTGAAGACCTTCGGTATCCGCAAAGGTTGATAGATTAAGAGACTTTTGCGGGACGAGGATCAGGGGCGTAGATAGGCAGGAACGTGCCTGGTCCATTTGCATTAGTAGTTTGGCTGTTAGGCCTCCTTTGCGAGGCAGCAGTACTGGTGTGTGCATTTAAGAAACAAGCTTTCCGCCGCTATTTCCTTCTAAATCTATATGTTGCTGGACTAATCGTCTCGGAAATTGGCCGGTACGTAATCCTGGCTGAGCATGGATATTCGTCCTTGCAGTACAGATACTTTTATTACTATTCGGATGCGGTCCTTACGATCTTTTTGTACTTCGCGCTGAGTACACTGTATTCACACGTCTTTAGCGAAATGAAAGCTGAGAAGTACGTTCAGTTCGGCACGATCTTATTGCTTGCTGGAACTGCTTTGTTCAGCTATAGCGTTGTGTCTCAGGCGTCCGCAATGCTGGTCACCAAGTTCGTTGTGCAGCTTTCCCAAAACTTGTATTTCGTCGGCTTGGTGCTGACCTACGTACTGTGGGCGGCGATCCTAAAGCTGCGTGAAACCCGCACTCGCTTGATACAGATTGTTCTGTCCCTTGGCGTTTACTTCAGCCTGCTCGCAGCCAGCTATGCGATTAGAAGTGTGTATCCGCCGTTGAGCGCATACTCTATCCCACTCGTTCAGGTCTTTTCGACATTCTTGCCGCTTGCGTGGGCTTACGCATTTTGGCGACTGCCTGAAGAAGCCCGGCTGGCACCTTCTCGGCTGGCGGTGATCCCACGATGATGGCCTCAATTATTCTCGTCTGCTCCATCGTTTTCCTGTTGCAGTTCTTTGTGTCCTATTGCCGCTCGCTGATCGCGGCCTCGATCAAGCATCCGCTTTCCGCGGAAGTACAGGACGTAACGGGAATCCGTAACGCGGCAGCCGGCGATGATTTCACGCGTGTTGTTCAACTCCTGCACCTCTGTCCGGACCGTCCGGAGGATCGCAACGGCATCCAAGCGATCGGGGCCTACTTCAACCTATTGGGCTTTGTACGAGCCACGATCGCCCGGATTGCGCCTTCCCTGAAGGCATGGACCGAAAGGGAGCGCGGACAATGTACTTACTTCGCCGCGGTGACTCTCGAAAAGCGCATCGCCTTCAGCAGAGACATGTTCGCCCAACAGCTGGAATCATAGCTGTCAGCTGCTTTCCCGCGTTTAAACCGCATAGCATCCCCTGCCTTATTCGCCACATATATCTCGCATTCTTCGCTTGACTTTGCGAATCCCGTGATAGTCTGAACACTGTTCTCTCCTCACCGGAGTGGACGCGTCCGCAGCGCAAAAACAACCGGTGACAAAAACATGTCTGCAGTGCGGCGCGGTACTGCCATCGAGCGTACGCGTCTGTAACTTTTGTGATTCCTCCCTTGGGGCAGAGTTCCATTCCCCATCGGAAAATCTTTCTCAGAACACCGTGGAAAAATCCGGCATCAAGGCTGCCCGGGGTGACGTACAGTCCGCCGTTCACGGGGCGGACCCTGCCTGGCGCGGCGAACTCGCTGAGCGCCTTCAAAACTATCGCGTCCGCCGGAGGAAGGTGGCTCCAAATCTTGCCCAGTCAAGACTCCCCTTTGAAGAGCCAATGACTGAACCACCGGTCAGCACTTCCGTGGTTGTTGCTGAGGCTCCTCCCATAGCGGAAGAAGACTTCGCGTTTACGATCGCGATCGGCCGCAATGCCGCGACGCGCGAAGAATCACAGATGGTCATCGATGTGTCTTTGCCTCCAGAGCCAGCCAATGGCAGCCAATATTTGCCTCCCGCGGATGCGCGCTCAGAACAACCTGGCCTGTATTCCGCCGCCTCGATCGAGGAACGCCGAATCGCCGGTCTGATTGACGCCGGCTGTCTGCTCTTCGCCTATGGCGGGTTCCTTACGCTCTTTGGCTCCCTGGGTGGACAATTCACGTTCAGCAAGCTGAGCGCGGCGATTTGTGTCGCGACGTTTGTGATTGTTTACCTGCAATACTTCGCGCTGTTCACCGTGTTTGGCGGCACGACGCCGGGGATGATGCTGCGGGGACTGCAGGTGGTCAGCTTCTCGGGAGAATCTCCGACGCCGCGGCAGATGCTTTGGCGCAGCGTGGGTTACATGCTTTCCGCGGGGACTTTCTTTATGGGTTTTGTTTGGGCTATGTGGGACGAAGATGCCCTGACGTGGCATGACCGTTTGTCAAACACTTATCTTTCTCCGGCACCAACATTCGCCGACTTGGATGTTACGCACGCGGCCCATTCACGCTGACCTTTTTGAGCGTGACCAGTTCCGTCTTGATGGAGCAATTTAGCCGCGGCAAGAGCGGGCAAGCCGGACTATTGCCCTCAGGCTTAGTTCCACATCTTCTTCCGTCGTCGCCCAGGAAGAGACACTGACTCTCATCGCGGACTTGCCTTGCCACGTCGTTCCCCCGCACCAGCAAGTGCCGTCTTCTTGCACGGCACGAATTACTTTATGCGTGGCTTCGGCGCTGCCGAATGAGACGAGCACCTGGTTGATGACAACGTCGTTCAGAACTTCAAAGCCGGCTTCGCTAAAACCCTTTGCGAACCGTTGCGCATGAGAGCAAGTTTGTTCAATCAAAGAACGAAGGCCTTCACGGCCCAACGATTTCAGGGCGGCCCACAATTCCACTCCACGAGCTCTGCGTGAAGCCTCTGGCGTGTGATACATCGGTTCGCGAAGCACGCCTGACTGCAGATAAGCCGCCGTCATAGTCATCGCGGCACGCAAAGCCAAACCTTCTCTCACGAGAACAATTCCACTGTCATACCCGACGTTGGGCCATTTGTGCGCATCGGTTGCCCACGAGTCCGCCTGCTCAAATCCTTCGGTCAGGTGACGATGCTTAGGAGAGACAGCGGCCCACAGACCGAACGCTCCATCAACGTGCACCCAAGCACCCTGTTCGTGTGCCCGGGCACAAATTTCCGAGGCGGGATCAAATGCCCCGGTGTTCACATTGCCCGCCTGGATACAGAGGATTGTGCGTTCACCGAATCCCGGCAGCTTGTCGGCGCGCATTCGTCCTTGGCCATCGACTTCCACGCGGGTCAGCCGACTTTTCCCGAAGCCCGCAAGAGCGAGCGCCTTCAGAAGCGAAGCATGCACTTCGTCACCAACCACGACGTCGATAGGCGGGGCGCCGAACATTCCGTCTTCCTCAACATTCCAGCCAGCGCGCGCGAGCAGCGCATGACGTGCTGCGGCGAGCGCAGTGAAGTTCGCCATGGTGGCACATGTCACCAGCCCGCCGTCGCAATTCGGCGGCAGCCCAATTGCTTCACAGACCCAGCCAAGCGCGACATCCTCCAATTCCGCGGCGACGGGAGACATGACTCGCAAAGCCGCATTCTGATCCCAAGCGCCCGCTAGCCAGTTGGCTGCGAGGGATGCGGGCAAAGCTCCGCCAATGACGAAACCGAAGTAGCGGCCGCCCGTTGTTGCAACTGTGGTCGGAGAGCCGATTTCATCCAATGTGGTCAAGACTCGCATTGGATCGGTCGGCGAGTTGGGGAATTGTTCGCGAAATTGCGCCAGATTGAGGACGTCCCTCCCGGCCGGTATCACCCGGCGTTCCATGACGTTCGCGACGTACTTTCGGGCGCGCGCTGCCGCTTCCTGCAAGAGCCCATCTTCGTTGGAGATTTCCGTGCGGCCAGTTTGCATAGGAATGTCCACCTTTCGGTTCGGGCGCGCTGACTCGACCTAGCACGCCAAGCAATTTGAGGCTGTGCTCTGTTGATAAGATTAGACGGGAATTCTGGGAAGGATAGAGCCGAATTGTCTGTTACTTCTTAATGACCGCTTCATCGGACGCGATCTTTCCGTCACGGATGAAGATAATTCGGTGCGCATGCTGAGCGATGTCGTTCTCATGAGTGACAAGAATGATCGTGTTACCCTGCCGGTAGAGATTCTCAAAAAGCGCCATGATCTCTTCGCCGGTTTTCGAATCGAGGTTGCCGGTCGGCTCGTCCGCCAGGACAATCGAAGGTGAATTTACGAGAGCTCTAGCGATAGCTACGCGCTGACGTTGGCCGCCGGAAAGCTCGTTTGGCTTGTGCATCATCCGCTCCACGAGATCGACGCGTTCCAGGGCCTTCCTGGCCTTTTCGATCCGCTCCTCCGCCGGGGTACCGTTATAGATCAGGGGAAGCTCTACGTTATGGAGCGCAGTGGCGCGAGGCAGCAAGTTAAATGTTTGAAAGACGAAACCAATTTCTTTATTCCGGATATAGGCAAGCTCGTCGTCATCCAAATCGCTGACAAGGCGGCCGGCGAGCCAGTATTTTCCCGCGCTGGGTGAATCCAAGCAGCCGATCAGGTTCATCAACGTGGACTTTCCTGAACCGGAAGGTCCCATGATGGCCACGTATTCGCCCTTGCGAATTTCTACATCCACGCCACTGAGCGCGTGAACCTTCTCCGAGCCCATCTCATAGACTTTGGTGAGGGCTTCCGTTTTGATCACGACACCGGAGCTTACCAAGTCCTCGCGATACGAATCAGTTGCAGGAGTCTCCACGGGCATTAAAATGTCCTCGTAAGTGCTAGGGGTTCAGAGTCTAGCTCTGCTGGTCGTCCATCTTTTTGGGCGCGGAGTTGTCCACCTTGACGCTAGCCTCGGGCTTCAGCGTTCGCAAAGCCTTGTAACTCCCGACGACAATTTCGTCGCCGACCTGCAGACCTTTGGTGACTTCGATGTTGGTGATTCCGGTGATCCCAGTCTCGACCGGACGGAAGAAAGCTTTCTTTCCATTTACGACGAAGACGCCCTGGACTTCATCTTTATTAGGATCGCCGGGAGCCGGCGGGGGAGGGGCGGCCAGCGTAACATCCGAACTGCCCTGGCCCTTTGCTTTCTTGGCGGCATCCTCGAGATCCTTCCGAGTGCGCACTGCTAGAGCCTGAATCGGAATGGCAATGACATTCTTCTTTTCGGCGGTTTTGATCTTGGCGGTAGTCGAAAGCCCCGGCCGCAAATTGTCAGGCGGGTTATCAAGCCTCACCACTACCTTAAAGTCTTTGGCTTCCTGATTGCCGGTTGTGGATTGTGTGGTCGCCAGACCGGTGCTGCGGAGAGTTGCCTGTGAGCCAATTTCGGTGACCTTGCCTGTGAACACTTTACCTGGAACGGCGTCTATGGTCACATCGGCCTCCTGGCCCAGCCTGACATTTATGATGTCGGTCTCGTCGACTTTCACTTCCGCCGTTACCACAGACATGTCCGAGAGAGTCATCAAGAAACTCCCATTGGAATTCTGGATACCGGGCACGACATAGTCGCCTACGCGCTCGGGCAAGTAGCTGACGATCCCATTGATGGGCGACGTGTACGTAGTCTTGGATAAGACGTCCTTTGTGCGCACTAGCATGGCTTTGTTCTGATTCACCTGCGAACGGGTCTGATCCAGCTGCGCCTTAAGCGACACTACTCGTTCGCGGGATGATTCCACCGACGCGACTGCGCCATCATAAGTCGTCTTCCGCTGATCGAAATCTTGCTTCGCGATCAATCCGTCTTTGAAGAGCCCCTGCCCCCGCTCCCAATCGAGCTTCGCCTTTTCCATATTTGCCTGTTGGGAAACCAAGTCCGCTTGCGCCGCTCTGTAACTAGCGTCAGCTGCTTGCACGCCGTCTTCGGCCGAGTGGATGGCGGCCGCCTGGGCGTCTACGTCCGCGCTTGCCTGCACATTTTCCTGTTGCAAGAGCCTGTCGCCCTTTTTGATATGGTCGCCTTCTTTTACCAGGATGGCTGTGATTCTTCCGAAGCCTTGCGCTGTTACGTTAGTATATGTGGTGGGCTTGATCTCCCCAGAAGCGGTTACCAGGGATACCAGGTCGTCCTGTTTCGCAACTTTCGCCGTCTGAACGGCGACCACGCCCTTGTTGGCCTGGTTGACGCTGAACACCACAATCCCAATCAGCACCGCTGCCGCAACTACACCGATTAATGCCTTTTTCCACGTCTTCATTTGATTCCTCTTTGATTCACCCTGGAACGGCGGCTCCGCGGTTCCCGAGATATGGCCCGCCCGGCAGGGACACTATTCCGCTTCTCTCTAGCCTGCCCTCTACTTTACATACGCCCGTGTGGGTCGAAATGTTTCGCCTGAGGAGGCTCCAGGTACGAGGTTTGCCTTCCCGAGGGGTCGCTATGGGCTCGGCTTGCCGGCAGCTCGGCTCAATCTCCGAGAGTTGAGCGCGAATCCCTGCTCTATTCTAGATTCAAAACAAGCCAAATGAAAGAATTCCTCAAAACGCGGACCGCTAACTCGCGAGACAACCCGACCTCTCTCTTAAGACGTTTGCCGACCCGGTTTGTTACAGGTAACGGACGCCCTTTCTGGCACTTTGGTCATAGTTGGAATAAATTTGATGCTATACTCTGATTATTCGCCGGACAGATCTCTCCGATGCCTATTCTGGAGCAGAACCTGGCCGACGACGCCGGAGAGGTGGCCGAGAGGCTGAAGGCGGCGGTTTGCTAACGCCAATGGGCCACTTCGCCATCTGATAGAAAATTCAACTAAATCCCTTTGCCAGCCATCAGATAGCACGATTCGCGATCTTTTTGAGTTTGCTGATTTTGCCTTGTTTTCGACCAATTTTAGTGACAAAAGTGGTGACAGCTGAGAGTTTCAACCTCTCGAGCACATGAGTGTCACAGGCTCAATCGCAACTCCTTCAATCAAATAGTCTTGCTTGTCGAGGAAGAACTACTGTAACAAACTTCAGGTCGAGCCGATTTCTTGCATACCGATTAGCTTGGTTTGGATTTTCCAAAGACGGAGCACGCTTTGCCTACCAAGCAGGCGTGCTGTGCAGGTCTTGTGGACATTTGTTCTAAGTACCCCACCTTATCGTACTGAGATTTGAGGCGTGGGAACGTTCAGCACGACCCCGGTTTGGAAAACAGTTAGTGTTCAGAGGACGGGCGGGCTTCCGGGCTCAAGACAAGGCCAATTGCAGACACTCGCGGACTCTTTCTAAAGTCGCTTCAAAGTTAGCCGACCCGAGGCGTTCCAAAACATCCTGCAATGAGGAAGAAATGTCGCCGCGAGGCCCGGCGCTGATGGCCAAGTGCACGGCTTCGAGTTCGGCAGCGTGAATTTTACGAGTCGCTTCGTCGATAAGCATCTTCAAATCGAGAAGCGCAAGGTGCGCATCGCGCGCGGCGAGCGCCCGCTTTCGCATGATGGTGTTCATGAGTTCTCGTTGCTGCGTCGTATTATCCGGGTCAATCGATCCACCTTTTTTTGTTGTCTAAAGCAAAAGGCGCGCGATTGCCATAGTTCTATTGAGAAGCCGCCGGGCTCACGACTACTGTCGTCGGCGGTAGGCCGAAGGTTCGAGAGGAATAAAGCGAAATTGGCCAGACCAAGTTCGCGCCGATCACGCTGAGCACAAATGCGACGCTCATGATGTTGAAGACGGCGAACGCGCACAGGGCGTAGGGAAAAAAGCAGCGGCGCACCATGAACTCGGTGTGCCGCGCGATGTACAGAACCGGATTGGATCGCTGATTCTCGGCATGCGTGCGCCAGACGCGGAGGAATTGCTCGGGACGGTTGCGGGCGAGGCGCTGCCTCCCTCGTCCAACCGCGAGGAAACTTGCCAGGGCGCCCAGGAGTAGAAGGCCGCCCGCCACGAGGTATGTCGTTGATCCTGAACTCCTCACCTGTCCAATCGTCATTCCGACCAGAAGAACGAGGTAGAACACGTAATCGCAAACCGTCTCCAACCAGCATCCGAAGTCGGATTCCAGCAACTTCAGACGGGCGACCTCGCCATCACAACCATCCAGGACGCTTGCGAACAAGCAGAGAAATGCGCCGAAGAGCGTGTTCCAGTAGCCACCTAAGGCGAAGAATAAGGCGGAACAGAAACCCACTCCGAGTGTGAAGATGCTTACCATGTTCGCCGTGATGGGCAACTTGATGAGTTGCCGGCTAATCGGGATGGAGACCTTTCGATTCAGTTGCGCGTACATGCCATCGGTGGGTTTGATCAGCCAGCGGTCAAGTTTCTTTTCTGCCGTGCGTCGTTCCATTTCCGTGTTCACGCGCTGCCACTGATCCGCTCCTATCTCGACGGAAACAAGGGATTCGTTCGCGGTGAGCGATGTGATCAGTTGCTTGAACACGCCGTTCTGCGCGCAAGGTTCCATCCAGTCGTCCAAAAGGTCGACCGGCACCGCGTAAATTCCGGCGAATTTGTCACCACTCTTTAACGCCAAGGCCTTGTCCGAAGCGCTCCAGGTACTTGCTTGCCCAAAGAGGGAAGGATGATAGGTCGAGCCTCCGTCGATCAAAACAAATAGCCGACTGCCCGTTTGACGCGCCGCAACCCGCGATTGTCGTGGGAGAAATACGTCGGCGTTTTCGCCACGCCATTCCACGGAATTGGGAAGCCGGCCGGTGTCAGTAAGTTCTTTCCGAACGCGTTCCCTGGTCGTTGAATCAGCAACTACGATCAGTTTTGTGGGGTTGAGCTTTTGCGCTCTAAAGATAGTCCGCAGCAAAATTGGAAGCCCCCCAACACGAGCCAGGGCTGGGCTGAATCCATTGAGGTTCACGCCCGCTGCGTTCAGAGCGATGGCGACCGTGATTCCATCCGGCGACGAGTTGCTGCCCGCAACGCGGTCCTGAGGCTCCGCAGCTTTTCCCAATAATTCGTTTGCGAAGCGTTGCGCGTGAAGGTTACTGCTCTTCCTCGTCAACCAAAGGAGGCACACGCCGCCGACAGCGGTCCAGAAGAGCGCTCGCAACCGTCGTGCAAATGCCAGAGCGAGCCCGGTGGCACTCGTGAGACTGAATATTTTGCCAATCAGCATGTTGCCGCCCTCGTAAGTCCCGAGGTTTCCCGGGTTGAAATTGCCTACGGCGTTCACCAGTTTGGTCAACGCTTCGATAATCAATCCACCGAAGAAGCCGATATTGGTTCCCAGCAACCAAAGCACTAAACAGACTTCGAGGATTGCCAGAAACTGAGTGGCGAGATTCAGGGAAAAACCGCCCCAGAACAACGCGGGCGTTCTGTGATGAAAATCAAAGAGCGCATTCTCCATGGACGCAATCAGCTCAAACCTCTGTTCGATCCACTCTCTTAAGGATGGGACGCGGCGGAGGAGGCGAGCGGTTCCCGTCAGCAGCGGCCAGCGCATTCTCAACGCCATCAGTGTCAACAACAGGAATACGGCCGCTGCAAGAATAAAGACCGCAGCGTAAAAACGCAGGACGTGGGAGAGCGATATCTGCGACAGCGCTGCCAAAAGGCCGGCGATAGCAGTGGTGACTCCCGTGACAAGATAGAGTCCCCGATCGAGGGTGACCGAAGCGAGACTGTTGCTCATTTCTATTTCGCGTCCCAGATGCGAGACGCGGATCGAATCTCCCAAGGTCTGCCCAAGGATTCCCAGCTGCCCCGCTGCCTCTGCACCGAGACGAAGTCCAGCCAAGCGTGGGAATGCAATCTTGTGGCGTTCTTTCCCAAGCGTCATTTGCCAGGCCCAAGTCTTCGCAAGATGCGAAACACCTGCCAGAAGAATCACCAAACCGAATCCCCAGCCGAGCCTTTGTAGATCCCGCCAGAGAGTGAGGGGGCCGGCATGCCAGACCAAGTAAAGAAACAGTCCGGCGCTTACCGCAATCGCAACAACGCGAAACACTGGACGGGAGTTTGGCGGGACGCTAGACATGGGCAAACCTTTGCAGGATCGGGCTCTGTGGGAAATCGCGCTCGAAGATAGATTCGGCGTAGGTGAACGCTTCAGGCGTATCGACGTCTTGCCAGTGCCCGTCGCCGACGTCGAAGGATTTGAATTTCCTCTCAAGGGCTAACTGGCGCATTCCATCGGATAGCGAGCAGTTGCCATTTGTCTTTGCGGATTCGAGTCTCTCAAACAGTCCGGGGGTGCACAAAAACATGCCCGTATCGAGCGCGTCGAAGCGAGATAGGTCCTTACCGATGTCAACGATGTCATTTCCTTGCAGTTGGACTTTAGTTGCGTCGTCCAGATCGAAGATGCGATGGATGTTGTGATCCACGCCGAGAATGACCTCGTCCTCTGCCAGCCGTTGTTGGAGCAGCGTTCTCGCTGTTTGTGGTTCAAAGATGTGATCGGCCATCAGCAACAAGAAAGGATTCTGCAGCGAGGACTTGGCGGCGAGTGCTGAGACACCGTTCGCTTTGTGGTAATCGCGGTTTTCCACCAGCGTAACGGCGAAGTCCCTGAAGCACTGATCAGCAAACCAGCGGCGAATCGCCTCAGCGCGATAGCCTACGACAATTACAAACTTTTCGATTCCTGCTGCGTGCGAAGATAGCAGGATGTGCTCGAGGAGCGGCGCGCCGAGAAGAGGTACAAGCGGTTTGGGAGCGCTACCGGATAACGAGGCGATGCGGCTTCCGTTGCCCGCGGCAAGAATAAGGCATTCGTTTACGGTAGTCATGGCTTGAATGTTTCCTCTGCGGACAGCCGAGCATCCTGCGAAGGCCAGCTTTTCGGCGCGTAGTCGAAATATTCGATGTTCACGTCCGTCGTGCCAAAGATCCGGGCTTCGGTGACGCTTCGAGTGGAGAGGGGAAACCAGAGAGTTCCTCGCTTCTGGTAGACCTGCACGAAATGCGTGCTCTTGGTCCAAAACGAAGGATTTTTTGCCGGGCTGCCTTCGGCGCGCACCAGCGCGTAATCCTCCGCGTCCACCCAGATGCGTCCCTGGAATAGATATTTGTCCTTGCGCTTGGGCGCGACCTCTAGAACGTAGGCCATGCGGCCAGCCACAAGTTCTTTGCCGGCAACGGTTAACTCGTAGTTTGTGAAATTGAGTTTGGTAGTTGCGCGCAACTCGGGACGCGATGTTTCGGATTCTGAATCAAGCATTTTGCGTAGAACGTGGGTGTTTGCCGCTTTCCATCCGACTTCGGACACCACCTCGAAATGTTTCCTGCCGTTTTCCTCGCCTTGGACGCGCACGAGCATTTCGGCACGCTTTTCCAGGCGTGAATTTTCGAGAACATACCGTCGCATTCCATCGTACCCCGCAATGGAGGATTGCCTCTGCAGGTCCAGGGCAGCCATACGAGTCACGACTTCCTCGGCCGTTGGGAGCGAACTGGAATCGTCCGCCGCGTCCGTCGAAGAGGCTTGAAGAAGAAGCAAAGCGATCAGCAAGAAAGAAGGTTTCATGTTTAAAACTCCAAAACGAATTTGCCGCGGTATTCTCGCCAGGAAGAATTGAAAAACCCCCCGTATCTCGCGCTGGCAAGATTGTTCTGGACGTCTCGCGGATCGAAGTGGTTGAAGAGGTTGAAGGCGCCCATGCCCACGCGTGCATGGATACGTCTGGCGTGCACCGGCAGCAAAACCCGCCGGGATAGCTGAATATCGAATGATGAGAAGGTCGGAAGACGATCGACGTTACGAGGCCCGACATACTCGCGATACTCGTTCTGAACCGAATACGGGAAGCCGGTATGCAGGTCGTAGACCGGTACGACCGTGAGTTTCCAGGGGGCTGCGATCGTGCCCCAGAACAAAAAACGGTTGGGGGCATCGAACGGCAAGCGCCCGCGAGAATCTGGATCGATCACTGGTTGCGCAAGATTCCCAAAGAATTGATTCACATCGTTGAGGTCGCCGTAAGCGCGTGAACGGACATAAGAGGCGTTCAGCAGGTGTTGACCCGCTTTAAAACGCGCCGCCACTTGGAACTCTCGATACGAATCGGAGCCTCGATTCGAGAGTTCGAGAATTCCCGTCGTCCCCTGAGAGACCGGTGAAACGATAATGTCGTCGCTGGTATTGCGCTGTTCATAGGCGATGCGCAGAGCGAGGCTCGCAAGAACCTGCCGGTCGAGTTCCAAATTCCAGGACGTGCTGCGAGGGTTTCGCAACTCGCCGTCGATTTGGTTCTGATAAGACACGGAGCTAATCGGCTGGCCGTTCTGGCCCAGGACACTTACGGTCCGATCGGGGAGGTCCGGAAACGTCGCGGCCAAGAGTGGAACACGGTCGTAGAATCGTCCGACTCCTCCCTTCAATAGCGTCTTTCCATCACGCGTAAGCGTGAGAAGAAACCCAGCGCGAGGGGCCGCGTGGGTGGAACTTGTGAGGCTGTCGTTGTCGAATCGGAGGCCGAAGTCGAGAGTGAGGCGGGGAAGAATGGCCCACTGGTCGCCCACATACCAGGCATTCTCGTTTTGCGAGATTTGAAAGGACGTTGGAGACGTGTAGGCGATTCGCTCTACCGGCAGATTAGAAACGCCATCGAACTCGACGGGTAAATAGGTCTGTAGCCCGTCATATTCGGAGTGCTCGTAACTGAGCCCAATGCTGAACTGGTGGGACCCTGCGAATTTCCAGGGCGCGAAGCGATAATTATCGAGCCAGCCGACACGGGAGGTTTCGCGTTTCTGGCGATTGAAGAACCCGCCTTCCGTGGTTTCCAGCTCTACACGATACGGATCGTCACTCTGTGCCGTCACGTCCGCGTTAAAGCGTTTATAGCTAAACTGCGAAGTCAAGACGCCACATGTGCCGACCAGGTAGCTGTCCTGTGCGTTGATCTGATAGCCGCGCTGGTGAAAATCAGGCGTCGATTCTTGGGTGTTAAACGTGTTCAGGCCGAGGTAATCGAGTTTTTGCGGATAGAAGGATACGGATGCGTTGGCGGTGTGTCGCGAACTGATCGTGAAGTCGAGTTGCGTGTAGGAATCGAAGCTTTCGAGTTTGGCATCCCTCTCAAACGGCGGAAGACTGTTTACCGGTGTTTCCACAAATCGATATTCGAACGACTGCGTCACGGCGATTTTGTCGCGCAGGAGTGGCCCGGTGAACGTTGTCCGCGGAGTTGACGAGCCGATGCCCCGGATGCTGCCGTCCCGGACTCTTGGCCGGGGCGTGAGATTCTGGATCGAGAAATGGAACTTTTCATAATCGCTGGTCTTTGTTTCGACGGTCGAAACCGCCCCTGTAAATCGGCCGTATTGGGGGTCGTAGGGGTTCGAAACGACTTGCACTGAAGCAACGACATCCACGGGTAGATTCATCGCCGGACTGCCAGTGACCGGGTCGGTTACATTTGCACTGTTGACCAATGCGCCGCTCTGCGTATTGCGGGTGCCTTTGAGGTTGACGTGTCCATCGGGTCCCCGAACAACACCAGGAACGAGGGGAAGCGAACTCTCAAAACGTTCATCGACACTGGGAGCGTCGCGCAATGTCGTGTCGGAAATGGTTTCACTTGGAGCTGGGTCTTTTCCGTGTTGATCGGCTGTAACCACGACGGAAGCGCTGATTTCTACGGGCTTCAGTTCAAGCGGTAGGCGAAGTTCATCGGCGTCGACACGGACTGTTTCGACGATCTTGAGGCCCGTTGCTACTGCCTCAACGGTGTACATTCCGAAGGGTACTGCCGGAAGAGCATATTCGCCGGTCTCGTCCGCTGCAGTTTCCAGAGTCGTTTCTCCAGTGAGCACGACCTTCGCTCCAGCAATCGGAAATTGTCTGCCCGCGGAGTCGCGGAAAAACACGGTTCCTCGTACGGTGGAGCTTGCAGAATTGGCCTGCTTGCCGGTCGTCGCGCTAGCGAAGAACAAAATGAAAACGAACGCGAAGGAAGATCGCTTCGTAGCGCGAAACCAGTCCCGCCCAGAACAGCGGAACACGATTCGCACGCGCGAAAGTCCGGGCGCCCATACTGCAAATGTTCGTTGGTATTGTTCTGGCTTCATTTACACACCGATGGTTCACAATGCATGGGCAATTCCAATGCACCCAGGAACTGCCGTATGCACAATGTGTTTTGCTTTCAGCTGTTTGCCGGGTGCCTATAGAGGCAAACGCAAAACAGTGGCTTGCGAACTGTCATGGGATGGCGAGAATCGGACATTCTCGACATGTCTTCGACACGCAGCCGTGGCTGCACGGATCGGCTTTTGAGGAGAACCGGCCTAATGTCTTGGACGAGAAGAGATTGCTCCGATTTGCGAAGGTTGCAGCGGCCAATACAAATGGAAGTAGACGTGCGTGGAGTGTGAATCGGGGTGTATTCAGCCCTTTAACTGAGGCTTATGATTGCTCCATCCCGAAGATATGAGAGACCATGAGCCCGATGCTGGAGATCGAAACCGGTAATTTTGCGATTTCGCGGTGGGTCGTTTGTCCTCCCAATTCCCTCAAGATCGTGAACTGGAACATCAATCGTGGCTTGCAATTGCAGAAAGTCATCCAGTTCCTCGCGGGCGCGAAGCCGGATATCGTTCTATTGCAAGAGTGCGATCTCAATGCCCGTCGTACCCACCACCTCAACATCGCGCGGGAAATAGCGCAGCAGCTGCAGCTGAATTATGTTTTCGGACGAGAATTTCAAGAATTAACGCAGGGCTCGCGGAGATCGCCTGCCTATCATGGCCAGTCCACACTCTCTCGCTGGCCTCTGTCCAATTCGCGCATTCTGAGGTTTCGGAAGCAGTCGAATTTCTGGCGCCCGCATTGGTTCATTCCGGAGATCGATCCTTTTCAGGAGAGAATCGGAGGCCGTTTAGCATTGGTCAGTGAAGTCGATCTCGGAGGAAAAATAATCGTTACCTATAATCTGCACCTCGAGAGTCGCGGGGATGACGGATTGCGCGAATCCCAAATCGAAGAGGCTTTGCACGACGCCGGACAATACAGTACGAATACGCCCGTTCTGATAGCAGGCGACTTCAATATGAATGTCTCCACAGGGATCTCCGCCGTGGCAATTCGTGAGGCACGGTTTCAGGACGCTTTCGTGAATCAGCATCCAGCAACGACTCCCGGTTCTTTCTTCGAAGATGGGCGGGTCATTGATTGGATTTTTTTGCGTGGACCCATTCGTTCGCGCCAGCCCCAGGTGTACCGCTCGATCTCCGGATCTGATCATTATCCGCTCTCGGTTACGTTGATACTTGACTAGTGGTGTCGAAGGCGTGACGCGAAATCCTGGACGCGTCGAAACCTACGTGGCACTCGCTCACGCTTGGCAGCTCCCCACGTTGCAAACAATCACTCACAGACGGTTTGGGTTTGGAACTATGAATGCTGCTATTGCTTGGCGAAGAGTCTTGCGGAGCTAACTGGTGCGTAGCAGTTGGGAATCCCGTGGGTCTGGAAAAAAAATGCATTACATAGTCGTAGTACCTAGACGCACGCCTGCTCGCCTTTTACTACCTCGCGCATGTGCATGTCTAATTTTGAGCATCTGTTGCGGCGTTGCATCGATGGGACAGAAGACAAGCGAGTCAACTATCGCGATCGGTGCGCACGGCGTTCGCGCCACGCACATTCTTGGTTTTGTTGGCGCCCGGAAAAAGGCGAACGGGGTCCTGTCGATTCAAGCCCACACTTTGCAGTTTCAGAGCAGTGAGAAGCCGGCGGCGGCAGTGAAGATCGCGTCTGTCCAAGATGTCGTTGTCGGAGAGATGAGTACACAGGTCGGTGGTTTGCCCATGACCATGAGCAAGGCCGCGGTTCCCTACGGCGGGGGCCGGGTCCTGAGCCTGTTCGCTCACAAGAAATTTGACAGTCTTGCTGTGCGGTATGTAGATGCCGACGGAGGAATTCACGGAGCGATCTTCCAGCTGCATAAAGGAGAAGGAGAGCTTCTCAGAAGAGAACTCGTTGCGAAGGGAGTACGCGTGAGCCAAACAGAGACTGGTGCCGCTAGGGGCCCCGCGGAGGTGACTCGTGAAAGCAAGTAAACGAACTTGGATGTCTCCACTCGTGTTCGTGATCTTGACGTTCATGCCAACGCATCTGCCGCGATTGGCTGCGCAAGTTGCGGCGGCCACGTCCCCCAGTAGCGAAGTTTCGGCCGGCACGCAATGGAGCGTGCAAGTGATGCAGATTGATCGCGGGGACGTAAATCTCGAACCATCCTTTCAGATCGCTATCTATGAGAACCTTCTGAACGAATTGGGCAAGATCAAACGGTTTAAGCATGTGTTTCGCGATGGCGACCGAAGCGCTGTGAACGAAGCGAACCTGCTCATTCTGAAGACCACCGTGGAGCAGTACACGCCGGGCAGTGAAACTCGACGTGCGGTAACGACTGTGTCCGGTGCCACAAAATTAAGTGTGAGGAGTCAGCTGTGCACGCGAGACGGTCACATCGTTCTCGAAGACACGGTTCACGGCAATGTCCGTTTTCTGGGAAGCAACCTACGAGCGACACATAACCTGGCCCACAATGTAGCGAAGACAATCAAACAAGCTTCGTTGTCCGAGCCTCCGCACCCCGTTTCACCGTCTGCGCGCGGTGAACACGATTTCGTTCCGACAGGAAGCATTTGAGTCTGGCGGTCGCGAGGAGCGGGCGGGCCTGCCGAAGTCTGGCTAGTTGAAGATGTGCAGCGAGGATGGCGCACTGGACGCTGTTCGGATGCGATACCATGTGGGCCACATGAAGCGAGCCGTCACTGCATTGGCGATGTTGCTGGTTTGGGGGTGCACGGCGTATGCATTGGATCCTGCGCTGGAAGTGAGTCAGTACGCGCATACTGCGTGGAAAATCCGCGAGGGCTTTGCCAAAGGCACAATCAAAACGATCACGCAAACGCCTGATGGATATCTGTGGTTCGGCACGGAATTTGGCTTGTATCGTTTCGATGGTGTTCGGACGGTCCTCTGGCAGCCGCCCCGAAACGGGTATCTCCCCAGCAGTAATATTCGAAAACTCCTTGTGGCGCGCGATGGAACTCTTTGGATTGGCACGCATAGAGGGCTTGCCAGTTGGAAGGACGACAAACTAACCCAATACCCCGACGTTCCAGGACAGGAAATCGATTCGCTCCTTGAAGATCGTGAGGGAACGGTATGGGCGGGCGTAGAGACAATTCCCACCTGGCGGCTCTGTGCAATTCAAGAGCAAAAGGTCCAATGCTACGGCGAGAAGGGTGGTCTTGGTCTGGGAGTTGGAAGCTTATTTGAGGACAGGAAAGGCAATCTCTGGGCCGGAACGGGGACCGGGCTTTGGAAATGGAAACCGGGTGCTCCGCAACTCATTCCACTGTCGGGGCCGGTCTCCGAAATCCACGCGGTCACGGAAGACAGTGAAGGAGATCTTGTCGTGACCACCCGCGCCGGGGTCATGAAACTTGTTAACGGAAAGGTCATACCATACCCACTTACATACAGTGGGCCAAGGTTCAATCCTCATTGGATGCTCCGGGATAGCAATGGCGGCCTGTGGATCGGGACGATCGATCAGGGACTCTTGCATGTGCACAAGGGAAAGACAGATCGGTTTTCTCAGGCCGACGGTCTATCCAGCGATTTTGTTCAGGATCTCTTCGAGGACCGTGAAGGCAACGTATGGGTATGCACCAATGACGGCCTTGATCGCTTTCGCGACTTCGCTGTCACTATGATTCCCGTGAAGCAGGAATCGGCTAATTCCTACGTTGAGTCAGTATTGCCGAGCTCAGACGGTAGTGTTTGGTTCGGCACTCGACATGGCTTGGACAAGTGGAATGAAGGACGTACGACCCTTTACCGGAAGAAGCGCGTACCGGTTGCGGGAATAGAGCGCGAGATTATCGATGCAGGCTTGCCGGATGATTTTCAGGCCTCACTCTATGAAGACCATCGTGGTTGGATTTGGGCCTTCTCGCGAACCGGGGCAGCATACCTCGAGAATGGACGATTCATTCCGGTGCCAGGCATGCCCGGGGGATATGCGCATTGCATCGCTGAAGACAGCGCGGGCGACCTCTGGATCTGCCTGGACCAAGGGCTGTTTCATGTACTTCAAGGACGCAAGGTCGAACGGATTCCCTGGGAGAGTTTCGGCCTTCAGGGCTTGGCTCTTGCGGTGGGGGCGGATGCTTCGCGCGGGGGCGTCTGGCTTGGATTTTCTGAGGGGGGCGTCGCGTATTTCAAGGACCATCAACTCGGGAAATCGTATTCGGTAGCGAACGGTCTGGGCAAGGGGCGGATCAGCAGCGTTCAAGTCGATCAGGACGGTACTCTCTGGGTTGGGACCGAAGGCGGTCTCAATCGGATCTCAGAGGGGCGCGTAGTTACGTTAAGCAGCAAAAATAGTCTGCCCTGCGACTCCGTTCACGACATGATCGAGGACGCCAGTCGTTCGTTGTGGCTTTACATGGACTGCGGCTTGGTGCGCATTACCCGGCCGGAGTTGGACGCGTGGGTCACAAATCCGAAAGGGACGATCCAGGCCACGATCTTCGATAATTCCGACGGTCTCAGGTCGACTGCGCTTGCTGGCGCTCTGGGCCCGCGAGTTGGGAAGTCCAAGGATGGGAGATTGTGGTACGTGTCGGAAGGAAGTGTCTTCGTCGTCGATCCGAATCGCGTGGATCGGCGCCCTTATTCTTTTAACAAGCTTCCGCCTCCTGTACACATCGAACAGATTATCGCCGATGGGAAAACATACGATCCAACCGGTGAATTGCGCCTGCCTCCACGAATCCACGACTTGGCGATCGACTACACGGCGCTTAGTTTTGTCGCCCCGGAAAAGGTCCATTTCCGCTTTAAGCTGGAAGGGCAGGACCGGGACTGGAGGGAAGTGCTGAACGTCCGCCAGGTGCAGTATTCGAATCTTGGCCCTGGCGATTACCATTTCCGCGTGACCGGGTGCAATAACAGCGGTGTGTGGAACGAGGCCGGGACGTTACTTAATTTCTCCATTGCCCCGGCGTACTGGCAGACGAATTGGTTTCGGGCGGCATGCGTTGCCGCAATTTTAGCGATATTCTGGGCCGCTTATCAGCTGCGCGTTCGCGCCTTACACCAGCGTCATACATTATTAGAGCGTCATGAAGGCGAGATTAGTGCGCTAAATGAACAGCTGATGAAAGCACAGGAGGAAGAGCGAATGAGGATTGCCGGCGAATTGCACGATGGCATTCTCCAGCGGATTACGTCGGTCACGCTCGAGTTGGCTGCGGCGACGATTGAGCTTCCACGCGATTCGCAAGCGAAGGCAGAAGTTCGAGAAATCGAGAAAAGGCTGGTCGAAGTGGGCGCGGAGATTCGCCAGTTGTCTCACAAGCTTCACCCTGCGGTTCTGCATGAAAAGGGGCTGCCCACTGCTCTAGCAGCTTATTGCGAAGAGTTCAGCGAGATACGAGGAATTCCTATTTTGTACAAGGCGGATGAGAATGTGGATGAATTGTCGCCTGGGGCCGCGCTCTGCATTTACCGCATCGCGCAGGAGGCCCTTGGCAATGTGGCGAAGCATGCGAACGCAAGACAGGTGGAGGTTCGGCTGACCCGCTCGAACGGCACGGTTTGCCTTTTGGTTTCTGACGATGGAGTAGGTTTCGATTCCGGAAGAAACGAAGCATCCGGAGGGCTGGGGCTGATCAATATGCGAGAGCGTGTGCGCCAACTGAACGGGACATTCGAGTTCGAAAGCGCACCAGGACGCGGAACCAAGGTGAAAGTGGAAGTTCCATTCCGGCCAGCATCGTAAGTGTATCGGGGTGGCAGGCTTCCTGCTATCGGGCGCGCTTCAGCGGATTGGCTAACTGAGAGTTAGCCAGGAGCGGGGAGCATTTCGAGGAGAGTTTGGCGTTCAGAGTGAGTCGGCTGGCAGCGTGAATTGGAAAATTGACCCTTGCGCTACGTTTGTTCCGGCCCAGAGTCGACCGCCATGCAACTCGACGATTGTCCGGCTGATCGACAGTCCGAGGCCGGTACCTTCCGGTTTGGTGGTAAAAAACGCTTCGAAGATCTGATCGGTTCCGCCCGGTGGGAGCCCGGCGCCTTGGTCGCTCACGGCAATCAGGATGTATCCGTCGTCGACCCTTTCGGACGTAACAGTTAGTGCGCCACCCGTGTCCCGCATTGCTTCGATGCCGTTGGTCATGAGGTTGATCAAGACCTGTTGCAATTGCACGAAATCCGCGCAGCCCATAGGGAGCGCTGGATCCAACTCCGTGTGAATTGAAACCGAATTTGTGGCCGCTAGATCGCTCAGCAAGGTCACGATTGCGCAAATCATATCGTTTACATTGACAGCTCTGCGTTTGAAGGTTTCTCTCCGATAAAGAGAACGCATGCGATCCACAATATCTGCTGCTCGCTTCGTGGCCACGATCATCATAGTGGCAGCCTCGCGCGCTTGTTGGAGATCCAGCCGATCGGGTTGTAAGAAGCTCAGACATGATCCGGCTTCGACGGTGGCGGCGGAAATTGGCTGTTTGATTTCGTGGGCCAGAGACGCGACTTGGTCTTCCATGCTGGTCAATCCGCCCGCATGGACTCCGCTCATCCGCAGCCGACGCAATTCCTGCTGGAGCTGAATATTCTCGAGCAGAATTTGCGCAAGAGATCGGGCTTTGATCTGTCTGAGTCCGTCCACTTCGTCTCCACTCCCCCGGCTTCTTTTAGAGGTGTACAGATCGCCAGAAATGCCTGCGGTGGCTGACGCAGAGCGCAGTTCGCCTTGGAAAGGGAAAGTACAGCCTGAGCCTCCAGGATTGATGTTGAACATGCATGCCTCCTCTTCGACTAGCCTCCTCGTGGCAGCTGCCTTTGTGCTGGCCGCCGCTAGATGCGGCCGGCAGTCGACTCTGGTTGCCATTCTTCCCCTTGCTGTTATACGAGGCTAACTGCGCTTAACAATGAAGTCGTGATGCGGACATGGTTTTTTGGTGGAAAAGTGGCTGAGCTAAATCTCTGCCTGGCAAGAACAAGTACATGACAAAGAGCTAAGTCTTTCGCTTTCAGTGCACTTTTCTTGTGATTCTTGCTTTTCACTATGTTGGCAGGCCTTTACCGAAAGACCACCAAAAATCCACCGGAAATCCACCGTCCTGCCGCGTGATCTGCGCGGCCGGATGCCTCCTGACCGCTTTGGTGTATCCTTACGGAACTGTAAAGGGGCGAGCCATCGAAAAAGTAACCAAATGGGGACGAGTCTAGGTACAGTATCCGTCGGAAGAAACGAGGCCGCACGAGAATTGTGAATGCATTTCCTCCATTTCGACTGGATTCCGTGAACCAGTGTCTATTGCGTCGTCGGGATACTGGAGATGACGAGCGCATCCGACTCACGCCAAAAGCATTTGCCGTCCTTCAATATCTCGTAGAGAACGCCGGGCGACTGGTCACACAGGAAGAACTGCTCAATTCCTTGTGGCCCGATACGTTCGTACAGCCGGAAGTGCTGAAGAGCCACATCCTCGATGTTCGCAGCGCTTTAGGGGACGACGCAAAGCATCCTAAATTCATCCAGACACATGCAAAACGGGGATATGAGTTCATTGCTCCCGTGCTGGACGAGTCCGCGGCAATGGATATGGCGCGTGAATCGCCAATGCAAAAATTGGCTTCCGAGGAAGGAAGACTTGCGCCGGAACGAGACGAAGGCGGCACACGCCTTTCCGTCAAGGAAGGAAAGCCGCACGCTAAGCGACGTCTCGTAGCGATTGTTGCGGTCGTAGTAGCTCTGATTGGGATTGTTGGTTACGCAGGTTTTAGGGGATGGTTTAGAGGTCTCGGCGCAAAACCGCAATTTCGCTCCATTGCGATTCTGCCCCTTGAGAATCTCTCTGGGGATCCCAAGCAGGACTACTTGGCGGATGGCATGACCGAAGAACTGACCGTAGACCTCGGTCAGGTCTCCGCACTGCGAGTGACCTCCCGAACGTCCGCAATGAATTACAGGAATTCCAAGAAATCCGCACCCGATATCGCGAGGGAATTAAACGTTGATGGGATAGTAGAAGGATCGGTCGTGCGAGAGGGCAATGAGGTGAGAATCACTGCCCAGCTTATTGACGCCAAGAGCGATCATCATGTATGGGCCCGGAGCTATACACGGGGGATCGGGAGCATTCTAACACTCCAGCGTGAAGTCGCTCAGGAAATCGCCGATGCAATCAGTATTGAGGTGAGCCCACAAGAAAAAGCGCGTCTGCAACGCACGTCGAACGTTGACATAGAAGCCCAGGATCTATACCTTCTGGGCGCACACCTTGTGAGTGTGGGCGATCCTCAACAAGCCCGGGAATACTTCCAGAAAGCAATCGAGAAAGACCAGAATTTTGCACAGGCATACGCCGCACTGAGTCACACGTATGCTTTGCTGGGAGGGGATGGCTTGATTCCGTACATGGAAGCGTTCTCAAAGGCGAAAGCAAGTGCGATAAAGGCGATCGAGCTTGATGAAGGCCTTTCGGATGGCCATCTCGCATTGGCAGATGCCGTGGCAAATCTGGACTGGGATTGGGAAACGCAAGAACGGGAGTTGAAGCGCGCGCTGGAACTCAATCCAAGTGGAGCGTCAGCTCATTGGTCCTATGCTTTTGCACTCGAGAAACTGGGGCGCACTGACGAAGCACTGATCCAACTTCGTATCATGCAACAACTCGATCCTGTTTCAAGTCAGTCCGCCGCGGAAACCGTGGAGGCGGAGTATTACGCACGCCATTACGACTCAGCCATGGACCATTTGAGGCGCCTGGATGCGGCGAACCCACAACGAGTTCTCCTTGGTTTTTGGTTCGGCGTCATTAACAGAGAAAAAGGTCTGTACCAAGATTCGGTCAGGGCTTTCCTAACCGTGGGCGATCATCCCCATGCCTTGGGCCACATGGGCAATGCGTATGCTCGATGGGGGCGGGTAACCGAAGCGCGGGCCCTAATCCCAAGGCTACAAGATCACATTCACAAAAACGGCATCGGCACTTACGAGATTTCCTTGATTTACGCCGGTCTCGGTGACAAAGATTCCGCTTTCGAATGGCTCGAGAAAGCGTCCGTGGTGCGCGATAAAGGGCTCACTTTTCTCAAGGTAGATCCGTGTCTCGATCCGCTGCGATCCGATCCGCGTTTCCTGGAGCTGCTGCGGCGCGTTGGCTTTCCCCTGTAAGTTGTTTCGGGCGATCGTGAGGCAGCTGAAAGCTGCATCGCTTGTCGGCATCTATTCGGGCGTCCGGCCGATCGCGTGGATGATCTCGTCGTTGGCTTGCGTATAGTCTAGTTGGGATTGCAGGAGTAATGTCCTGGCGTCGAGTTCCTGTGCTGTTGCCAACTTGGCCTGAGAGTTGAGAGCTTCACCTCGCACCAGTTGCTGTTGAAGGACTCGATTGGATTCGGTGCGCAGCGTGAGGAGTTCCTCAGAAACCTTGCGCATTTCCTGGGTCCTTTCCAGTTTGTTGTATGCGGTCTGCACGGACAATTCCACTTCATCGGTAAGGCGGGCAAGATTTTCCTTCGCCTGAGATAGCTGAGTGTCGCGCTCCCGAACGATCGCACGCTTGCGGCCCGCGTCAAAGAGGTCGTAGCTGAAATGAATACCGAAGCTTCCGAAATTATGGGCTAAAAAGGGAACGTTGTTTTGGTAGCTGTAGCGAGCAAAGGCATCGACATCCGGAACGTACAGATCTGTTTTTGCCAAGCGGACTGCGGCTTTCGCCTTTTCGACTTCAAGGCGCGCTTCGAGGATTTCCGGATGGGATTGAAGCGCCTCAGTCACACACGTCTCTCGAGTGCAGGGCGGCTCCTCGTCCGCGGGGCTGGGATCGAGG
>DATJXZ010000033.1:0-21740 GCA_035499815.1 Candidatus Solibacter sp.
AGACACGGTTGCCGTTCATTTCCGGACAGCCATTCTCCGGCGCCGGGACGAGACGCACCTTGTGGACCGGCTGTTCTTTCACCCTGTGGGAGATGCTGTCACCTGGATCGCGAGATTGCTGGCAGGCATGCACCACGGCCGCTTGAACGCCTATGTTGCCTATACTGTTGGTTTCTTGCTCCTCATTCTCTTGCTCTTTCGGCTTTCCTAGAAGCGCCGTCCGACCCATCTTGCAAGGAGTTCTCGGCACTCGGAGCGATATAGACTCCCGAACTGAGCCTCCTGTTGTCTCCTTCCGTCTGTGGTCAGCTCCCCCGGGCGACTTTCAGAAAAATGTATTAGTACCAAGATTTTTTCTCCTTTTTCCCCCTCTGGATGTTCCTTAATTAAGTATGGGGATGTGATCGGGAATTCTCAGCCAGCCTGGACTTTCCCGGAGGATTGAGATTTTTTCTTACTTTTTCCCTTCTCGATGTTCCTTTAATAAGTAGAGGGCTATGGCCGGGATTTCTCTGGCAACCCGGGATCTCCGAGGGATTAAAGTTTTTTCTCACTTTTTCCCGACTGGATGTTCCCTAGGAAGTAGAGGACGCCGGCGAACTTATACGGTAAAGGGGCTCGCTACGATTTCTTGTAGGTTAGGCAGCTAAGACTGTGATTGCGTTTTTTCATTTTCGAGGCCTCTTCCTGGGGTGGGGTATGACTACTTCAAAAATCCTCGATCGCTACTTGCAACGCGGGAAGGTGAAGTGAGCATGGAAGACCCTAATCACCATACGCGTCACCCTCGCGGTCACCTTGGCGATCGAGCAAGTGCCAAAGGAACAAGAGCTTCTGCAGGGTGCGACGATCAATTTGGACGCGGGGAAAACCCTGAGTTGGGCTGGAGCGACCCCACTTTCGCACACGATTGCGTGGCCAAAGTGACTCGTGGGTCGCTCCAGCCCAACAAAAATTTCTTCGGTGCGCGCGCTGAGAATTTGGACGAAGCAGGAGAAGAGGGTAGGAATTACGTACTTCAGCTTCGTCTTCACCATCTTCTTCTCCTTGTGATCCGCGTAAGTCTCGGGAAAACGGGGAAATAACAGACACGAGGAAGAGAAAAGTGACACAGAAAAAATCACCAAATTGGGCGGGAGCGACCCCACTTTTTCGGCTTTCAGCCGCCCAAAAAAGTTCGTGGGGTCGCTCCCGCCCGTTGTTGAATTCCGGTGCGCATGTTTTTTCGCCAAGGGCGAAGCAGCCTCACTCCTGGCGGTCAAATTCTCAAGTTCCGGTGAAGTGGGCTTCACCCCCTTACTTCACTGCAGCTTCCCCCGGTACTTCACCCTCGATCGGGCACGGCATTAAGGAAATCAATCAGATAAATCGTCCCGAAAAACGAAATTGTGCGCGGCCCAGACCGCGCCTGAGGCGGGAGCGACCCCACCCTTCGACGCACGGTGCGTCACGGTTGCCGTGTGGTCGCTCCCGCCCTCACACGAACTTCGGGGCCGCGTCTTGCGCGACTGCATGGGTTGACCTTAGAGTTTGTCAGACAAAAGGTCTGACACTTTGTATGAAAACGAAAGGAGAAGACCGTTGTCTATACTGAAGTCACCACCAAAACAGCCCAAAGCAGTCAGCATCCAGGCGCGTGTCGAAGAATCGGTCAAGACTCAGCTTGAGCTCTATGCTGAATTCATCGATGCTTCGCCGTCTTACGTGATCACCGAAGCCCTGAAGCTGCTCTTCCGCAAGGACGACGACTTCAGACGCTGGACAGACCAACACGCAAACAACCACAACAATGGAAAAGCTAAAGGAGACGTTCTTCAGAAGGCCGTCTAACAAAGATGAAGTCCCGTCCACCCCAATTCGGTGCGCGCGAGAACTCAGCGTCCCCAAGACAGCATGCCTCGCGCGTTGTAATGAATGCTTCGGATTTAGATTCCGATGTCTTGTCCTCAACGGAGCGGCCCGGCGCGAACACGCATAAATCGGTACCGCCAATCAAAGAGACATTCGAGTTGTCACTAACTGTACCGGAGTCATGCAAAGGGGCCACAAGGCGTAAAGAAAATGGAACTTTAGCATCGGGGCGGTTTGGAAATGGGCAGCGACCTAGTGTCGAGTGCCCTTTGACGTGCGAGGAAGCAGCGGCCTTTGTAAGGGTTCATCCAAAGACCGTCAAGCGCATGGCACGACGTGGTGATCTTCCTGGTTATTTTCGTTTCGGTCGTTGGTTTTTCTACGCATCTGAGCTGGACCGCTGGATGCGTGGAGAGCTAAACTCAAGCCACCGTCCGTGCCGCTAAAACATACGAAGGAGCAAAACCAATGTTTCAGCGGAAACGGTATCAGTTTGGATGGTTGCGTAGAAAGTCCCGGCGGCGAGGACCTGACGTGTGGGTATGGGTTCATCGATCGAAGGGGTTAACAGGAAAGTCTAAGGAAAATGCTGTGATCGTCGGCAATCTGGCTGAGTATCCGACAGAAGCAGAAGCGTGGCGAGCTACCGAAGGTCTCCGATTAGCGATCAAACTCCGCAAACAAACGAGGAAGTGAGTTTCAATGCGGTAATTGACCGCTACTTGCGAGAAAAGTTGCCCAGGCGGCATTCTTCGGCAAGCAAATATCGCTCCTGGCTAATTCACCACGTCCAGCCAAGGTGGGGAAGCGTTCTGATTCGGAACGTGAAGCCCCTGCTGGTGGAGGAATGGCTGTCCGGGCTTGATCTTGCACCCAAGAGCAAGGGTCACATTCGCAGCATCATGCACATCCTGTTTAATTGGGCGATGAAGTGGGAATTGATCGACCTGGACAAGATGAACCCAATGAAGCTAGTTCGCGTGGAGGGCTCGTCCAAGCGTTTGCGGCTGCCGAGGACTTTGACAGTCAAGGAGTTTCGGTTGCTGCTCGAACGGTTGGAAGAACCAATCCGCACAATGTGCATTGTTGCGGGTTGTCTTGGACTCCGTGCAAGCGAAGTCGCTGGGCTACAGTGGGGCGATTTTGATTGGGGGAATCGTCAGATTCACATTCAACGCGGCTTTGTAATTGGCCATGTGGATGAAGTCAAGACGACCAACTCAAACAGGAGCTTGCCAGTGCATCGTGCACTAGCGACTCTCCTTCTCGAATACAAGAAGGAAACCGCACCAGACGCCAAGGACTCCGATTGGCTTTTTCCAAGCCCTTACGGAACGGGAAGGCCTCGATGGCCGTGGACGATCCAGCGAACTCACTTACTTCCTGCTGGTATTCGTGCCGGACTGGGCCGGATTGGCTGGCACACGTTTCGGCATTCCTACTCGACCTTGCTGCGCGCATTGCGAGTGGATTTGAAGGTTCAGCAGGAGCTTCTCCGTCACGCAGACATCCGCACGACAATGAACATCTACACGCAAGCGATGCCGGACGCGATGCGAAGAGCAAACAGCAGAGTCGTTGAAATGGTTCTGCCTGAGAGAAAAGTGGGATGAGAAAACGAGGCAGCAATAGGGCAGCAATAAGAGTTCCGAAGGATGCTAAGTCCTTCCAACTCAGTCCGAGAGTTCCCTCGTAAGTACTTGTAGTATCAGTGAAAAGTAAATTCGACTCCCACACGCTTCCGCCAAGATCCGGTCATGAGGCACGGCTTGCCGATTTTAAGCACGGTTTTGCTGTTGCCGTCGCCCTCGTCGCTGTGCTGTTCGCGCTCGTGAATATCTTCCCCGCGAAAATGGCTAAACGGCCTCAGCTAGCAGTTCCGGGGACTGCCAATTAGCCAGCGCTTCTGGCTCCAAATAGAAATGCGGAGGGCTAGCTAAAGGGGATGCCAGAATCACAAGCTCGCGCCGAGAGCTCCTAACTGCGGGCCAAGGGGAACAGCTCCTCATCTCTTACCTAGCCGTTGGGGTAGCGCGATTGTCCTGCAAATGGAAAAGCGCGAGAATAAAGCGCGATTTTCGGTTGGAGCTGGAAATTCTTCGGGTTCGGCTACGCCCTTGCGCGACTTTATGTCAGCTATCGTCCCAATCTCGGCGCCGACGAATTCCTCTATTCTCGAAAGTGCGGTTGGATGACGCGTTTCTGGCAGCGGCTCACGCAGTGTTTTGCTGCAATTAATGCTCGAGGGAGGCAACGTGCGACTTTCTCCAAAATCCTCTGGCAATTTCATGTTCTCTGCTTTGGGGCGGCGCTCTGCTCTTTGTGGGTCTTTTCAATCTTGCAATCCCGAGCTTCGGCTCCGGTTTTCTGGCGACTGCCAGTTCAGTTTATCCCTGGTTTCACGCTTCCGCGACGATTGGGGACGTCTTGATTGGGAATGTGGATGGACTGATTGACGGTGCGGTTGGGGGGCGTCTTTTCCTGGCTCTACAACTTACTTGCCGGACCAGTCAGTTCGGGGTAACGGAGCGCGTGGTACTTCTGGTTATTCTCGGAGATATTCATGCCTGGACTCGTTAGAGTTTTCAACTGAGAGTCTATCCGAACCGGTAACGCTGCCAACCGCCCGAACTTTGCGGCCAGTCAGCTTTGGTTCGCAGCCCGGTACTCCGACACGGAAGATATTTACAAAATTTACGCGGAGAGCTTTCTCGGCGATGATCACCTGAAGCGAAACGAAGCGGAAACTCAAGCCATCGTCAGCGAAACTCTCACCCACGCCGCCGGGGACGTGGCTGGCAATTGAACCCGGGAAGGAGCAATTTATGAGCAGTCCTGCAAGCAGCGACCGCCCTCTTGACCCAAGTCTTTCGGATACGCTCGCCGAACTAGCCTTGGATCTTCGCTGGTCTTTCAATCATTCGGCCGACAAACTTTGGGAGCAGCTCGATCCTGAGCTCTGGAATCTCACACACAATCCCTGGATCGTTTTGCAGACAGTCTCCCACGATCGCTTGGAGAGCGTCACCCACGATCCAGCTTTCCAATCTTTAGTCTCAGCTATTCATCGCGAAAAGCAGGCTGTGGAGCAAACCGAGAGTTGGTTCGAGAAAGCTCATCCGCGATCCGCCCTCCAGACTGTCGCTTATTTCTCGATGGAATTCATGCTCAGTGAAGCCCTGCCCATTTATTCCGGCGGACTTGGCAACGTCGCCGGCGATCAGCTTAAGGCCGCGAGTAATTTGGGTGTCCCCGTATCCGGCGTGGGTCTCCTTTATCAACAAGGATATTTTCGACAGGAAATTGACTTGCACGGGCAGCAGCAAGCCCTTTATCCGTTCAACGACCCGGGCCAACTTCCGATCGAACCTCTGCGCGAAGACAATGGGGAATGGTTGCGCCTCGCAATCGACCTTCCCGGCGCCAAGCTTTGGATTCGGGCTTGGCTTGTACAAGTTGGCCGCATAAAATTGTATCTCCTGGATACCAATGATCCCGCGAATGCCCCGGCTCACCGCGGCATTACCAGCGAACTTTATGGCGGCGATTCGGAATTGCGTTTGAAGCAGGAGCTCGTCCTAGGAATCGGCGGCTGGAGACTCTTGAGAGCCCTCGGTTTCCAACCACAGGTTTGCCATCTCAACGAAGGTCACGCTGCGTTCGCGGTCCTCGAACGAGCACGATCGCACATGGAAGACAGCGAGCAGCCGTTCGATTTGGCTCTGACGATCACCCGCGCCGGGAACCTCTTCACTACCCACACCCCGGTTGAAGCAGGTTTCGACCGTTTCACTCCCGACCTCATGGAAAAATATTTGAAGGGCTACGCGGAAAAAGAGCTCTCCATCTCATTGCAAGACTTACTGGCTCTCGGACGACGCGACCGACACGATCACTCCGAGCCCTTTAACATGGCCTATCTGGCTTTCCGGGGAAGCGGTGCCGTCAATGGAGTGAGCCGGTTGCACGGCCAAGTGAGCCGCAAAATCTTTCAGATATTGTTCCCGAGATGGCCGCAGGCTGAGGTGCCCGTCACCTCCGTCACTAACGGTGTCCATGTGCCCACTTGGGACTCTGCGGAAGCAGATGAGCTCTGGGAGAGTTCCTGCGGCAAGGGGCGCTGGCGTGGAACGACGGAAAACCTGGAGTCGGCGCTTCGCTGTGTCAGCGACTCTGACTTGTGGCAGCTTCGGGCCCGCAGCCGAAAAGCCCTCGTTGACTATGTTCGGAAAGTTCACGTGCGCCAGTTGGCAGGTCAGTCGGTTTCCCTCGAAGAACTTTCGAGGGCTGCTCAGGCACTGGACGCCGACGTCTTGACGCTGGGCTTCGCCCGCCGTTTCGCAGCCTACAAACGCCCGAATCTTCTCCTGCACGATCCGCAAAGGCTTCTCCGGATTCTGACCAACCGCGACCGCCCTGTCCAGATTGTGCTCGCAGGCAAGGCTCATCCAAAAGATGCCGAAGGCCAACACATGATTACGCAATGGATCCAATTCGCGCGCCGACCGGAAGTCCAGTCGCGCGTCATTTTCCTGAGCGACTACGACGTGCTCATGGCGGAGCACCTTGTTCAGGGCGTCGATCTGTGGGTGAATACCCCGCGACGTCCCTGGGAGGCCAGCGGGACTAGCGGCATGAAAGTGCTCGTCAATGGTGGGCTGAATCTCTCCGAACTCGATGGCTGGTGGGCAGAAGCCTATTCACCCGAGGTCGGCTGGGCGATCGGCGACGGGGGCGAGCACGGAAATGATCCCTCGTGGGATTCCGTCGAAGCTGAAGCGCTCTACACCCTGCTCGAGCGGGAAATTGTTCCTCAGTTCTACACTTGCGACGAACGCGGCATTCCGCGCGGCTGGGTCGCACGCATGCGAGAAAGTATGGCCCGACTCACTCCCGCCTTTTCTACAAATCGCGTCGTGCGCCAATACACCGAGGAATATTATTTGCACGCCGCGGACGCTTTCGCTGCTCGTGCTGCCAACGCCGGGGCGCTGGGAGCTGAATTGCTCCATTGGCGCGCCGAACTTGCAACGCACTGGCCTTCGATACGATTTGGGTCCTCCGCCGTTGATCAAAAGGACCAGCACTATTTCTTTCAGGTTCAAGTCTTTCTTGACGAACTCGACCCCGATGCCGTCTCCGTCGAACTGTATGCGGTTGGGCAGAACGACGGCGGCCCTGTGCGCCAACCAATGAGGCGCGGTCAGCAGCTCGTCGGATCTGCAAATAGCTATGTATTCACCGCTCGGGTGGCCGCGATTCGCCCTGCCACCGACTATACGCCCCGACTGATCCCCTGCCACGCCGGAGCGCTGGTTCCGTTAGAGGCCCCGTTCATCTTATGGCACGACTCCCCGGCTTGGCGCTGACACAGCATAACGGGAAAATCGGACGTGCCGTCCTCAGTGCTTAGGGTTTGCGCTTTGAAAATTTTCTGGGACTTATTGTACCGGCCGGCTCGAGTCATTACAGCCTGAGCCCGAAACGTCAAAGCGGACGGCGCCTGTTTGATCCGTGCAGAACATTCGTTGTCCCGAATGTCCCACGCTCACTGGCGTAGCAGTGGCGGTATAAGCGACGGAGGGAGTGGCACCGTCGCCGGACCACTCGAACTTGTAGCCGCTCTTCAGTCCCTGTGCCACACTTTCGTCCAGCAGGCAGGCCGAGGCCGAAGTTGAGGTGCAGGGAGCGACGCCGCCCATGCTGGTCAGAGACGGAGGGTATCCAACATCCGAGTAAGTGGAGAAATAGGTGATCGCGGCGGTGTTGATCATGCGAAGAGAGCTGACAGCGGAGGCTTCATTGGCTTGCATGCGCGAGTGCATGTAGCTTGGGATGGCGATCGCAGAAATGATGAGAATAATGGCCACCACAATCAGCAATTCAATCAGCGAAAAGCCCTTCTGGTTCTTCAAGGTCACCCCCTATTGCACCCCGCTGCGCCGATGCGTGCCCCGGCCACAGCGTAACCCCCGGATTGGTGGAAACTCTAACATTACGCAGTAGATGGCGACAAGATAATTCAAACTTCCCGGTCGGGTATAGAATAGGAAATCGCGCAGGGGGTGCATTAAGTTATGGCTGTCCGTGCGGTCCTTCAACTGGGCGATCCGGGATTGAGGTTGATGGCCGCGCGCGTGGAGAATCCTGTCGCGCCGGAAATTGGAGCGCAGGTTGAAGACCTCGCCGATACGCTGGCGCATTGGAGAAAAACCACTGGATACGGGCGGGCCGTTGCCGCGCCACAAATTGGAATCCTTCTGCGAGTAATCTTCTTGCAGTTGCCCGGTGCTGAGCCGTGGCCACTGGTGAATCCCGAAATCATTGAGCGCAGCCAGGAAAAAATTGTGGTTTGGGACGCCTGCTTGAGCTTTCTTTCCATTTTTATGCAGGTGGAGCGGCATCGCGAAGTTATAGTGCGCTATCAGGATTTGCAAGGCAGTTGGCACGAGGTGCGGGCTGGAGAAGAGCGAAATCTCTCCGAGTTGTTGCAGCACGAAATCGATCATCTCGACGGAATATTAGCGTTGGATCGCATCACGGATATTCGTACGATGTGCACTCGCGAGGAATTTGAGAAACGTTATCGCGACGCAAGTCCCTACGCAACGGCTGGGGTGGTGGGCGGTGCGGCTCCCCGGTAGGTACAATACAGCAAAGCCATGACTCACATCTCCTACACGACCATGAAAAGCCCGGTCGGGCCGCTGTTCCTTGCCAGAGATGAGGACGGTCTCCGGCTAGTACATTTCGCTTCAGGCAAGCGGCCGAAGACGCCAGAACGCGATTGGACCGAAAACAGAGCCCCGTTTCGAGAAGTAATCAGGCAACTGGAGTTGTACTTCGACGGAAAACTGACGGAGTTCGACGTGCCGCTCGTTCTCGAAGGCACGGAGTTTCAACTGCTCGTGTGGCGCAACCTACAAAAGATTCCGTACGGCGAAACAGTCAGCTACGGGCAATTGGCAAAGCGCATCGGCAATCCCGATGCGGCGCGCGCGGTGGGTCTGGCGAACGGCTCGAATCCAATCCCTATAATCATTCCGTGTCATCGGGTGATCGGCAGCAACGGCGACTTAACCGGCTTCGGCGGTGGACTTCCCGTCAAGAAAAAACTGCTCGCATTGGAAAGCAGGCAACTGAGTTTGCTTTAGACGCTTCCAACGAGATCTCCGCTATCGCATAAGCATCGTAATCAAACAATTCGCCTTGGGGCTCAATCAGAGATGCATCTGACGTTCCAGGACAATGAGCGTCAAATCGTCCTGCTGCGAATTGCCCGAACTTCTCCCTTCCCATTTCGCAATTTCGCCGAGAAGGCCGTCAGCGAACGCTGACGCCGGCAGTTCGGAACGAGACTCCAAATATTGTTTACAGCGCTCGAGCCCAAATTCTTCCGCGGCAGGGTTTCTGGATTCTGGCAAGCCGTCGGTGTAGAGCACGTATCGATCGCCCGGTTTTAGCGGGAGGTCCACCGAGGTGTAGACCGCCTCGGGGAACATTCCGAGAAACAATCCGTTATGCTCGATCGCGCGGGCTTCGCCGCCAGTGCGGTTTGCGAAAAGTAGCGGTGGATGTCCCGCGCCGGCGTATCGAAGAAGTTTGCTATTTACATCCAGGAAGACATACGCAGCAGTGACGAAGTGATCTTCGAACTTTCCGCAGAGTGATCTATTTACGCCAGAAAGGACGCGCGCGGGATCCTCGGCATGCGCCTCCTGGCCCGCAAAAGCCACTTTGAGCATGGAAGCGATGAGCGCTGCGGGAACGCCGTGGCCGGTAACATCGGCGATCAAAATGCCGAGTTGATTCCCATTAGCGGCCAGGAAATCGTAGAAGTCTCCAGCGACCGCGCTCATCGGAAGATACCGCGCGGCAATCTCGAGACTCGGAAGATGAGGCACATCGCGGGGAAGAATGGAAGCTTGAATCTGTTCCGCGATCTCTAGCTCTTTTTGAAGAGCGAACAGACTTTCTTCCCGGACGAAAATACGATGCACGACGAGATACCCCAGCGTGCAAATAAAAATGAGAAAACCAATGGGTTCCAGGTCTGGTCCCCTAACTTGGCGGATGCCGAGGATATTTGCGTAGAGCACGAAGAGACCCAGGACGCCGATCCCCACGGCCACGACTCTAAGGTCGCGAGGAAGATGCCCCGGCGGGCGTAGGAGAAACAAGAGGATTCCGAGAACAGTCCATGATGCCAGGACAAGAACGCTGTTGGCGACATCCACGCTCCGAAGGGCAAAGCCGGCGAGTTCGCAGGGAATTGCAATTGCCGCGAAAAGTAACTGCACGCCAAGCGTCCACAGGATCATCTTGCGCCATCGACTTTGCACTATCTCAAGAAATACGAAGACCATTGGCAGCGCGATGCTGTAGGTGATGGCTAGAACGATCCGATTGGCGACAAGGGGCGAAATGTCGAACACGGACAGAAGGGGTTTTTCCTTAAGGAGCATGCGCACGGCGTAAAGAACGACGAACAGGCCAAAATAAGCGAGGCTGCGATCCACCGTCTTCTTGCGGAAAAGAAAAACTCCGATGGCGAGCAACCCAATCGTGAGAAAAATCGTGGCGAACCCGATCGCGAAAACCGCCCAGCGCCAATCGGCGTCGGAAAATACGTTCAGTCCGGAAAAATAGGCCAGTAACAGGGTAGAAAGCATGGCCATCCTTATACTCGGACAGAGGCGGTAACACAAATTCTGCTCTACCCGCGTACTTTGTCGATCTGCGGATGCGTGATAAAACGAGAAAGCCGCGGAGGAGCGAAATGGGCCATAAGAAAGTGAAGTGGGGAGTACTCAGCACAGCGCAAATTGGCTTGAAGAAAGTCATTCCTGGAATGCAATCGGGGAAGTTGTGCGAAATCGTCGCGATCGCTTCGCGCGACGGGAAGAAGGCCGAGAGCGCGGCGCGCAAACTGCGCATACCGAAGGCTTACTGGTCCTACGAAGAGTTGCTGGCTGACCCGGAAATCGAAGCCATATACGTCCCGTTGCCAAATCATTTGCATGTGCCGTGGTCGATTAAAGCCGCGGAAGCGGGCAAGCACGTGCTATGCGAGAAGCCGATCAGCCTCACCGTGGCGGAAGCGAAGCTACTGCTCGAAGCGCGCAACCGCACCGGAGTGAAAATTGGCGAGGCATTCATGGTGCGAACCCACCCGCAATGGTTGCGCACGCAGGAGCTGATCCGCGCTGGCAAGATTGGGGAGTTGCGTTCGATTCTGGGGGTTTTCAGCTATTTCAATCGCGATGCGGCAAACATACGCAACGTCTTGGACTGGGGCGGAGGCGGGGTCTATGACATTGGTTGCTATCCCATCATGACGTCAAGATTTATTTTCAGCGAAGAACCATCACGAGTGCTCGGACTTGTCGAGCGGGACCCCGAGTTCAAGATCGACCGCCTAGCTTCTGTGATGCTCGATTTCCCCGCGGGGCAGGCGATTTTCACGTGCAGCACGCAGCTCGTTCCTTACCAGCGGATGCATTTTCTTGGGACAAAAGGGCGCATCGAAGTAGAGATCCCGTTTAACGCGCCGAATGACAGGCCATGCCGGATTTTTATAGACGATGGGCGGGATGTGTTCGGCGGAGGCGTGAGCATCGAGACGTTTCCCAAATGCGATCAATACGCGATGCAAGGCGATGCATTTTCTCGGGCCGTCCGCGAAGACGGTGACGTGCCGGTATCGCTCGAAGAAGCCATTGGAAATATGGCGATCATCGAAGCGGTGTTTCGTTCCGCCGAAACCGGGAGATGGGACAGGCCAAGGATCGGGCTCTGAGCGCTCAGGTAGTCCCTGCGTCCCCTGGATCGGTCAACACTTTCAACTGCCATTTCACCTGTTCAACCGGTCCCACGACAAATGCCCATGACAGAGCTCCCCCCAGCAAAACACCTGCGGTAACGGCAAACGCCCAGAAGAAGTGGCCGGTACGCTGAACCACAAATCCAGTAAGCGCGGGCGAGACAATGCCCGCAAAATTTCCAGCGAAATTTTGCAGGCCGGTCCACTTGCCCGCTGCCAGTGGTCCCGCCAGGGTTTGCGTGATGGCCCACAAATTAGAAGTGCAGAGTCCCGCCGAGGCACAAGTGGCGAACAGAAAAAAAGTAGCTAGCCGCGGGTCAAAAGCGAAACCAACGACCGCGATACAGAACGCCGAGCTCAGTGCGAGCCCGGCGGCGGTGAACGTTTTGCGCACCAGACTCGGTTTGCCACCGCTCGCAATCCAGTAATCGGACACCCATCCTGCAATCAAGGCGGAAACTGCGAGAGTGAGGTAAGCCTCGCCGCCGACGGTCCCCATTTTATCCATCGAGAAATGCCGCTCGCGAACCAGATAGGTCGGCAGCCACGTAAGCAGAAAATACGAAAGATAGTTGTAGGCAAAGAGCCCACCGAAAGTGCCCCAGGCGGAGCGCTGTCTGAGAATTTCCGCCAAGCCGGGAGTTTGTTCGTGCCGCGCAACCGGCAATCCCGGACCCTTGGGCATCCAGATCACCCACGGGAATAGCCAAAGCAGGCTGAGAATTCCCAACCCTACAAAGAAGGGCCGCCAACCATAGCGTGCGATCAGGATTGCGCCGAAGAATATGCCGAAAGCTGGTCCTCCCGCGATCCCCACCGCAACGAGAGCGTTCGCGCGTCCTCGCAGCGATTCGGGGAAGTGCTTCGCGAGAATTTTGCTATACGAGGGGAATGCGACCGATTCGCCGACTCCAAGAACGAGCCTCATAGCGAGAATCGCCAAAAAGCTATGGAAGAGGCTTGTAGCCGCCGTAGCAGCTGACCAAATCAAGAATCCGCAGGCAAGAACCCAATTTACGTTGAAGCGATCAACGAGCCATCCCGATACAATTTGGAATGCGAGGTAAGTCCAGAAAAAGGAGGAAAGCAATACTCCGAGATGCCACGGAGACAGGCCGAGCTCTTCCTTGAGCGAGGGCGCGGCGATCGAAAGACTGCCGCGATCGATGTAGTTGATGAAAACGGAAATCGCCAGCAAGGCGACGACAGGGCCAAGCGCCTTAGACAGCTCAGTCTCTTTCGGCGCGGTTCGAGGAACGCTTGCCGAACCCGGCATTTGTTGTGATCTCCCATCGCGCTTCTTTAGAGAGCGTGCGTGGACAGCGGCAACGTGCGCGCTAGTCTGCCTTGACTTGAGCGGAGAAACAATGGCTTTAAGAAGAGTCCGTGGGGAAAACTGTGTAAATGACGGGTCGGCCGCCTAAATCAGCGTTCTTTTAGGCCGGAGAGGAAAGAGATTACTGCCTGTGCGGGCGCATAAAACGCCAGCAGAAGCAGCGAAGCAGCCCCGTAAATCGCTAACCTTATCCTCATATAGTTTAGAACACTTTGAGGACCCAAAAGTTGCAGTGCTTTTTGCTTCGCTGCGGGCGTTAACGGCGGTTACTCCAGCGTCAAATCGCCGGCGCCGATGTGAGCGTGCAGGCGGTACTTCCCATTACCTTCTTTGTGGAACGAGCGGAATAAGCCGCCGTGGGACTCACCAAACGGGCTGGCGGAGATGTCGCCGCTGTAAACAGAGGCATCCACGCTTGAGTAATCGCCGGCGTTCCCGACGTCGATAATCATTTCTCCGGCGTGCAGCTCTACGTCTTTGTTCCCGACAATGTGTCGCAATTCCAGGTTCCCCGCAGGCATGCGAACGAAAAGACTGGTATTCCGCGGCACCTGAATAGAGACTTCCAGATCGTTCTTCGGGCCGCCGCTGACCGACAATTCCGCCAGGTCGTTCGAGCCCTCAAGCTGAACGCGCATGTCGCCGGCGCGAGAAGCATTGCCTCCCCTGAGCCGAACAGTGATTTTATTGCTGTCGCTGCCTTCAATATGGAAATCACCCGAGCGGAGATACATCTTAAGTTTGCCGCCAGAATTGAAGCCCGCGGTAAATGGATGGTTCTCAATATCCTTCACGTCGAGCCGGGTCTGGGCGGAGCCCGCGGCAACCGAGAGCGCAATAACGGCCGCGAGCAAGAAAGGAGTTCGCATGGAGACACCTCCGAGGGATCTGGCCTAAGTAACGAAGCGAGCCCCGGAAATGTTTCCTTTTAAATGAGTTTCGTATGGATGCCTCAGGGTTGGCGGAAAGCGAGTCCATCCATCTGGGCGACCTCATAATGGCGCACTCTACGGTCGTAATCGGCCAAGAGGGAGGCAGCTTCGCTTGCCACTACGGCGGTTTCCCGGTCGGAGCCGGCAAAAGCGTCAATCGCTTCAAAACTCTGCCACACAGTCACGACCAGAATCTCGACCGAATCTCGATACGGACGGACCAGGACGCTGGCGGAGAGATAACCACTGTGGTTGCGAAGCGTGGGTACGACGCTCTGCCAGAAATGTTCCAGATAACGTGTGGACAGCGCACTCGAGGTGCGAGCGGACCAAAGGCGAGCGATCATCCCAGGGCGCCTCCTATTGGTTCCCGACGACGACAATCCAGGGCCGAATTTCCCAGCGTTTTACTAGGCCGTTGAGGACATAGGGATCTTTGCTCACAAAGTCCTCCGCCGAGGCAGGGCTATCGCCGCGGAAGACAAGAAGCGCCCCATCGGGCGGATCGGCAAGCGCCCCGGCTAAAACAAGTTCACCTCGCGCGTAGGCTTCCCGCGCAAGTCCCAGATGCTCCTCGCGATAGGCTCCGCGCCGCGAGATAAAGTCTGGAACAACTTCCCGATAGAAAAGTGCGTAGTATCCCATTCGCTTCTCCACGCTCCCTATAGTCCTGTCAGTTGGATGAATGATTGTTACGAAAGGATTGAAAGTTCAGCTCACGGAACGCCTCTTCCAATCCGATCCGTCGAGCCGCAACGGGGACTATCGCGGCAGTTACCGCCTAGCCGCCTGCGATCGAGGGGACCAGTAAGACGCGATCGCCTTCCTTGAGCAAACACGCTTCGCCGCCGAGAAAGCGAATATCCTCCTCGTTGAGATACACGTTCAAGAATTGGCGAATCTGGCCTTGCTCGTCGCGCACATGGCGAGACAGGGCAGGGAATCGGGCTGTCAAATCGTTCAGCGCTTCGGCGACTGTACCGGCTCTGCACTCAATCTTCGGCGCGCCATCGGTAAACCGTCGAAACGCCGTCGGGATTTCAATAGTAACAGGCATCTTTATTGGATCTCCTTACTTTGCCGCAACCGCCGCGGCGGTGAACTGGTTGTCGAGATAAGCTTCAAAAGCATCGAGGCGTGGTGCGATGGCTTCGGTCGCGGGAAATTCAGCCGCGATCGCGTCCGTGGTCTTTAATCCGTTTCCGGTGATGCACACGACCGTGGTCTCATTTGCGCCGATGCGTCCCTGGCGGATGAGTTTCTGCGCTACGCCCGCGGTCACGCCGCCAGCAGTCTCAGTGAAAACGCCCTCCGTCTCCGCCACAAGCTTGATGGCCTCCACAATCTCGGGATCTGAAATATCTTCCGCCCAGCCGCCGCTCTGCCGAATTTCCTGCATGGCGAAGGGCCCGTCGGCGGGATTGCCGATGGCCAGCGAACGGGCGATGGTGTTTGGCTTCTGCGGCTCAAAGCGCGCGAGGTTGCGCTTCACACCGTCAGTAATCGGCGAACAACCCGTGGCCTGGGCTCCAAAGAATTTCACCGGTTTCGCTTCGACCCATCCCAGTGTCACAAGCTCTTTGAATGCCTTGGCGATCTTGGTGATCAGCGCCCCTCCCGCCATCGGTACCACTACGTTATCCGGCAAGTGCCACCTGAGCTGCTCGGCAATTTCAAAGCCATGCGTTTTCGAGCCTTCCGCGTAATACGGCCGCAGGTTTACATTGACGAGACCCCAGGGGTAACGGTCAGCAATCTGCGTGCAGAGCCTGCTGACATGGTCATAGTTGCCCTGGATGCGAACAATGCGGGCTCCATACACGGCCGCATTCAAAATCTTTGCAGGCTCGAGATTATCAGGAATGAAGACGCATGCCTGCAAGCCCTGCTGCGCGGCTTGGGCCGCAACAGCGTTGGCCAAGTTTCCCGTAGAGGAGCAACCTACCGTCTCCAGTCCAAATCTCCGCGCAGCCACCAAGGCGGTAGCCACAACACGGTCCTTGAAGGAAAGCGAAGGGAAACACACCGCGTCGTTCTTGAGATAGAGGCGGCCACCGATTCCCCACCGAGAGGCGAGTCTGCGTGCCTCAACCAGCGGAGTTCCACCAATTGCGAACGCGGGCGCGAAATCCCCGGGCAGAGGAAGCATCTCCGCGTAGCGCCACATATTGAAGGCGCGGCCAACGAGATTTTCGCGGCGGGCCTTCTTTTTCAAGGAATCGTAGTCGTAGGTGACTTCCAGGGGGGAAAAACAGTCTTCGCAGAAAGAGCGGGGCACATTTCCCCAGCTCTTCCCGCAGGACTTACATTGCAGCTCAAATGATTCAGACATACCAGCACCCTATCTCACGCACAAAATCACGCCGGATTCGATTAGGGCAGCAGGGAGGTCAAACGAAAAACCCTCCGCGCCAAAGTGCTCGGAGGGTCTCAGAAATTCTTCTGGGAAACTCTACAGCTCTTTAGCAGTTTTTTACGTGGAGCAAGTTGCCCTAAATCGCCACGTGTCGCCGCAACCGCAGCTTCTCTATTTATGCGGTATTTACACGGCGTTGTCAAGAGGCAAAGCCCGAAAAATGGCACGATTTGTTTCCGCTGCGTAAATGCCTGACAACAAAATACAACCCAAATGCGTCTAACCTCTCGTGACGGCGGTTCCATCGGGCTTGAGTCATTTTGCGGGGGCCCGTCCTCCCGGCCAGTGCTTATCGAGCAGCATCGATTTTCCGGGGCAACTGTCCTCTATTCGCGGTGTTATACTGAGGTCCGGGTCTCCCTGTCGATTCGGGTATGCCGAATTCCGGGGTGATGCGTCTGAAGTGGCTGGCTGGTTGGTTGGGCCGATCTAGCAAGGAGCAACAGCATGGGTGAGCAAGTGAAAGAACTGTTCAATTGGGCGCGGCGCCGCAAGATACTCGCGGCATTTTTCGTAGGACTAACGCTTGTTGTCGGAATCATGATTGGTTCCATAATTTCGGGCCGCGTTTCCGCCATGAAACCGTTCGGCGGGACGGATGCCGCAAAGCTTTCCGTGCCCGACCCCATTCCTTCGGCTAGTTCGTTTTCTGGAATTGTGAATCGCGTCGAACCTGCGGTCGTCAATATCGCCACGACCCAAGTCCTCGAGCGGAAATCCGCCAATAAGAAACGCCACGTGACCCCCGACAATCCTGGCGATGACAACGACCCCATGCAGGATTTCTTCGATCGCTTCTTCGACGGTCGCCAGGACGCTCCTCCGCAAGCCGAACGCAGCCTCGGTTCCGGTATTATCGTGGACAAGCGCGGCTACATTCTCACGAACAACCACGTCATCGAAAACGCCACCAAGATTCAGGTTCAGCTCAACAATGACACCTCCCGCTACACCGCAAAGGTGATTGGCGCCGACGATGACACGGATCTCGCTGTAATCAAGATTGAATCCGACAAGGAACTGCCCACTGCCAAGCTCGGCAACTCGGATGGCGTGCAGGTAGGCGACTGGGTTCTCGCGATCGGCAGCCCCTTTGGCTTGCAGGCGACGGTGACGGCGGGGATCATCAGCGCCAAGGATCGCGCCGGGATCGGCGGCACGAGCCATCAATTCCAGCGCTTCCTTCAGACCGACGCGGCCATTAATCCCGGAAACTCCGGTGGCCCGCTGGTGGATCTCGCCGGGCAGGTTATCGGCGTTAACACGGCGATCATTACGGGCAGCCGGGGCTACGAGGGAGTCGGCTTCGCCGTGCCTTCTAGCACCGCCATCGGTGTTTATAATCAAATCGTGGCCAACGGCCATGTGACGCGCGGTTCGATCGGCGTAAGCTTTCACGAGGATCTTGGGACAAATCCCATCACGCTCAAGTCGCTTGGCGCGCCCTACGGCGTTGCCATCGAGAGCGTCGAAGCCGGAAGCCCCGCGGAAAAAGCGGGCCTGAAGGGCGGCGACGTCATCACCAGCATCAATGGCCACCCGGTAAAGACCGGCAACGACTTGGTGAATCCGATTGCCCAGGCACCGATTGGCAGCAAAGTAGCGATCACCTACGTCCGCGATCGCACTCAGAAAGAAACGACCGCCATCGTTGCTGACCGCACCCGTATCTTCCCGACCGAGGCCGGCAACCTGGATCAGCCGGGAGAACCCGCGCCAAGCGAATTCGGCCTTCGCGTGGATAGCCTTACAAATGATCGCGCACAGCGGTTCGGCATGGATGGCATGAAAGGCGTGATAGTGACTGACGTCGATCCCGCCAGCTTTGCCTCCGATGATTTAGGTTTCGCGCGCGGAGACGTGATTACTGAACTGAACCACCAGCCGATAACTTCTCTAGCCGACTATAAGACGGCTGTGACAAAATTGAAGGCGGGTGATAATGTCGTTTTCAAAGTCATGCGCCGGCAGGATAGTGACCGCGTCCTAACGATGTTCCTCTCTGGCGTGGTTCCGGCGGAGAGCCCGAAGCAATAAAGCCGGGAGACGCATGCGTCTCCCTTTACATAGCGAAAAGCCTATGCGATTGCGCAAAGCAAGAGAACTGGCTCTGACGCTGCTTGTTGCGGCTGGGATGGGTGTAACCTGTGCGGCTGCAGCCGGTCAGTCGTCAAAATCCCCGAAACCGCACTCCGTCAAACACCGTTCCAGCACGCACCGCGGAAAATCTCATAGATATGCAAGCCGCCGTCAGCGCGGGCAGCGGACGCCCACTGCCGACCGCATCTCCGAAATTCAGAGCGCGCTCGCCAAGGACGGGACGTTTAAGGGCGTTCCAAATGGCAAGTGGGACGCGGCCACCGTCGAGGCCATGAAAAAGTTCCAGGATTCCCATGGACTGAATGCGACGGGAAAACTGGACGCCAAGACATTGCAGAAACTCGGCCTCGGCTCACAGACCGCGGGTGTTGCTCCGCCGATGCCGCCGGTAAGCTCGACTTCTTTAGCGACCGGCCCATCGCCGATTGCTCAGCGCCAGCCGTGAAGTCTTTTCCTGCTCGTAATCAGATCTAGTTTTCTAATTGTGCCTGCAGGACTTCTCCGGGCAACGCGATCATTGTTGGTCTGGATGCCGGAGGATTCGCGAACGCGCGTTGCTTCGGCGCCGTCGCTGAATCGGCTACGATTCGTGCCCGGTCATGCGATTTGAGTGCGCCACCTTCCGGTGCCAGCCTCTCCATCCTAATCCCCAGCGTGCGTTCCAATTGAAATAGCTCGGAGCGCTGTTCTCTGGTAAAGAGCGTGGATGCTAGTCCGTGTCCGCCGGCCCTTCCGGTGCGGCCGACGCGATGGATGAAATTCTCCGCTACTTCCGGCAAATCGTAGTTGATGACGTGCATGATGTCCTGCACGTGAATGCCGCGCGAAGCCAGGTCGGTGGCCACAAGAACGCGGAATCGCCCCTGTTGGAAGCCGGCCAGCGCCGCTGTGCGCTGCGATTGCGAGCGGTCACCATGAATCATCGCGGCGGAAAAGCCTTCGCGATTCAAGCTCTTGGTGATTCGTTCGGTGCCGCGCTTGGTCCGGGAAAAGACGAGGCAGCGCCCAGTTTCTTTGGCCAGCAAGCGCTGTAGCATTTCCTGCTTGCGGTCGACAGAAACCTCGAACGCTTGCATGCGCACGTTTTCGGAGGGCTTGAGCGTTGAGCCAAACGCAAGCCGCGCCGGATTGCGCAGGTAGTCCTTCACGAGATGTGCGACGGATGCCTCCATCGTCGCGGAAAAGCACATCGTCTGGCGCTCTTTCGGCAGAATCGCCACGATACGCTTGATGGCGGGCAGGAATCCCATGTCCAGCATGCGGTCCGCTTCGTCCAGAATCAGGATGCGCAGCGAATTGAAATTGAATAACCGCCGATCGAGGTAATCTTCCAAACGCCCCGGAGTCGCCACAACCACTCGGGCTCCCTTGCGGATAGCTTGGAGTTGTGTCCCTTCGGACAAACCGCCGACCACTAGTGCTGCCGGGACAAGCTGCGTGCCGCGCAACGCATTAAATTGCGTCACAACCTGCATGGCAAGTTCGCGCGTGGGCACCAGGACCAGCGCCGCGATTCCTGGCGTTTTGTTCTTGAGCAACTGCTCGATCACCGGGATCAGGAACGCCAGCGTTTTGCCGGTTCCAGTTTGCGCGGTGGCGAGCACGTCCTTCCCGTCAAGCGCCTGCGGAATAGCCGCAGCTTGCACGGGGGTCGGCGTCGAAAATCGCGCGTGTGCCAATCTCTCCTTCATATAGGCGGAGATTGGTAGTTCTGTAAAACTTTGCATTCGTATTGCTTTCTTGCTGGCGAAAGCGAGGCGGCGCGCACACATTTCCGGTGAGAGCGCGGCAATTCGCATTGCCAGTCTTGTTTTAGATTACGCTGAAAACTTACGGAGACCACTGCAGGCGGGGAATCTCAGATCAACATTTCAACTTGAGGGACCGCACAACACAACCGAGGTATTAAGCGCAAATTCAATATAACACGGATCTCCCAGCTTTCCACAGCGATTTTATCGTGGAGGTTTCTGCGAGCGTTGTTTGACGGTTTACGGACCGGACTGTAGAATTTAGATTCTACGTGGTGTTGCCTCGTGTTTCAGCCTGCGGGCACAAAGCGGCTCACAAACCCGCACAGCAAGACTATATAGGAGGAAGCATGGCTACAGCAGTTGCGCCTCGAACCTTCAAGAATTTCATCAACGGCGAATGGGTAGAGTCGCGGAGCGGCAAAGCCTATGAGAACCGCAACCCAGCGGACACGGACGAACTGATTGGCATGTTTGTGTCTTCGACGTCCGAAGATGTGGACGCCGCTGTTGACGCCGCCAAAGCGGCCTACAAGAAATGGCGTCTGGTACCTGCTCCGAAGCGCGCCGAGATACTTTTCCGGGCGGCGGAGATCCTAGTGCAACGCAAGGAAGAGTTTTCCAAGGATATGACCCGCGAAATGGGCAAGGTCCTCGCGGAAACGCGCGGCGATGTCCAGGAAGCCATCGACATGACGTATTACATGGCGGGCGAAGGCCGGCGGCTTTTTGGCCAAACGACTCCCTCAGAATTACCCAACAAATTTGCGATGAGCATCCGCCAATCCATCGGCGTCTGCGGCATGATTACGCCCTGGAATTTCCCCATGGCCATTCCTTCGTGGAAGATGATGCCGGCTCTCATCAGCGGCAACACACTCGTGCTCAAGCCTGCCGAAGATACGCCGCTCTCTTCCTATCATCTCGTACAGGTTCTCACGGAGGCCGGCATCCCGCCAGGCGTTGTGAATCTCGTCAGTGGCGATGGACCGGGCGCTGGCGCGCCGCTAGCGCAAAACAAGGACGTGCCGGTGGTCAGCTTCACGGGCTCGACTGCGGTTGGCCGCCTCATCGCCGAAGCTTGCGCTCCAACTTTCAAGCACTGCAGCCTGGAAATGGGCGGCAAGAACATCATCATCGTCATGGACGACGCGAACCTGGACCTCGCTGTTGACGGCGCCGTCTGGGGCGGCTTTGGAACCACCGGCCAGCGATGCACGGCCGCCAGCCGCGTTGCCGTCCACAAGAGCGTTTACCACGAGTTCGTGACGCGATTCGTGGACCGCGTAAAATCCCTGCGCGTCGGCAACGGCCTCGATTCGGATGTGGACATGGGCCCTTGCATCAACGAGCAGCAGCTCAAAACCGTGATGAGCTACGTGGAAATCGGCAAGACCGAAGGCGCCAAACTCCTGACTGGCGGCAATCGCCTGGATGGCGGCCTCTATGCGAAAGGCTGGTTCCACGCTCCCACAGTATTCGGCGATTGCTCGCCCAAAATGCGCATCGCTCAGGAAGAAATCTTTGGCCC
>DATJXZ010000034.1:0-3443 GCA_035499815.1 Candidatus Solibacter sp.
TACTTCGTGTCCGGCTCGGTATTGCTCAACGACTGCGCCGTGATCGACAGATATTTCCGTAGCGCGATTTTCGAAATCGCTTGGCGGATAACCGCACGCCGCCATAACCGCTCCTAAGAGTTGATCCGCCTGCACAAAAGCGCCGGCAGGGTCGTCGACAAATCTGGCCTGGATGGCGTGCCAAGAGTGTTGGAAACGATCGCGGTCCGCGGTCGTTAGCGGCCGCAGTGGGTATTTACTGACGCGCTTTTCGACTTTCTCTAACTGCGCTTCGGCTTTGAATTTGTTACCCGTTTGCGCAACGGCGCGATCGTATTCAGGGCCGAATTTCGCACGCAGCTTATTCGTGCGTTGCTGAAGCAGAAAAAAGGCACCCAATGCGACCACGGCGACCACGATGGCTATGAGCACAGCAATCTGTGTTTGAGTCATGCCGGCAACCTCAGTGTTCATGATTACCGGGTTTCTGCGCTGCGGGAATCGGGAATCGGCTGTAAAGGTAAACGAAGGAAACTTGTATCACGCGTTCAAGACCGTATGTTGCGGAGCAGTAATTGGTGTCCGGAAAGCGTGCTTGCGATCCGATTCGTCGAACTAGAGTCCAGGCGGAAATCTGCCCGCTTGGTTGACATTGGCCGCGCATGCGAGTATTATAAAATCTCGAACTGGTTCTGCGTTTTTCGTTCGAAACACTGAAAGATCGATCTTCAGGGGATGACGCGATGGAGTTGCTCTCGCGCATCCCTTTTTTCATTTGCGCCGGAGCTTTGGGGGATGGAGGCTCAGGCGAAAATGGCAAGCGCGGACCCGATCGAAGCGATCGATTTCACCTCGACGCGGACGCTTTTTGACGAAATTTGTGATTTTCTTACCCTGCATCCAGGCTTAACGTCGGATTCCGTACAGAAACTCGTGTATTTCGCCCTCGCGCTTCAATTTCCAGAATTCTGGGATATTTGGCCGTTTGCTTCGGTCGTTGCTCCGGATCCAGTCGGATCCACCCTCTTCCTTCGGATCTTTGCCTGCCTTTGCATTAATCCGGTGCAAATCGGCGAGATTTCACTCGACACATTATGTACCTTGCCGCAGTCAGCGCTCTCGAGTCTCCTGCTGATTGACCAACTTGCCGCGACTAGGGAGCTCGAGCGCGTGCTCCAGATTATGAGCCGGCCTGGCAGCCTGATTTTTCGCAAGGGCGAATTTCACGACGTCTCGATTCCGACGCTGGTCTGCACAGCCGAACCGCTGCGCGATCGATGGATTCTTGACCAGGCTCTCCAGATCACGCTCACCCCGACGCGAGGCCCGCTGCCCAAAGTTGATCCGGAGACGCTGAGCGAATTCGCCAGGACATTTAGAGGAAAACTCCTTCGATATCGCGAGGTGAATCTCGCGAAGGTTCGCGCATCGCAATTTGAGGCGGCCGGACTTGGCTCTCCGATGCGTGAAATTGCAAACATGCTCGGCCGCTGCATCGTCGACGACCCTTCGCTGCGACGCTTGGTGCCTATGCTGCTCCAGTCACAGGATCAAGACGTCCGCACGCGGCGCACCGACTCAGTTCACGCCGTCGTTATCGAGGCTGCTCTGTTCTTAACTCACCAGATAAAACGCAGTAAGGCTCGCGTGGGCGAAGTTGCCACCATCGCGAACGGCATCTTCAAGGGCCGGGGTGACAGCATCCAACTCGACCCGCGCGAGGTAGGAAACCACCTGCGTGCTAGCGGCCTGTTCTCGGAGCGCCTTGGCCGCGCTGGGAGGGGCATCCGCTTCACAAGCGCAATCCGACGCAAGATCCATGAACTGGCCCGCGCTTTTGATGTGCGTTCCATTCAGGGCGAAGCGCGATGCGAATTCTGCTTGGAATGCAAGGCAGTGAAATGAAGACATTCGGATCAAGAGCGATGAGGAGGTGCACGTTGTGCACGTCGCGCACGTGTTTTTTGTAACGGGCTTCTGGAACGTCGAAACGTTGTACGAAACCTGGCTTCGGAGCCGGCAGCCTGCCGCCGGCAAACCGAGACGGAAAGCCACAGGGAGAAGCTTCCATGAAATACACGCCTGAGCAGTGGGACGCAATCGTACGTGAGCTGAACGACGGGGGTTGTCCCGTCCTGCGCGATCACGCCTACAAGATCTCGCCGGTTGGATTGGCAATCGAAAGTGTCCCGGTCCTGAACTTCAGCAAAGCCGTTTCTCTCAATTGCGGAAGAACGGCCTATGCGATTGATCTTGTGATTCGCAACGAGTCAATCCGTGCGATCGACATCACGGGACTCCAGATAAAGACTCCCTGGGGGATCACGAAAACGTCGCTCTTGCTCCCCGAGAAGCGATCATCGAACAAGTACGGGAACTACTGTTTCCCCGACGGTTCCCATTATCCCGACGACATAGTTCTCAATCGCCACGTTGCGCGACGCAAGAACCGCCTGAACCCTGGCGGCGAAATCGCGGGACTTCTCCTGGTGTCGTCTGAAGAGTCCATGCCCGCCGAAATCGGCCACCTTTCGCCTATCTTTGTGACGCTCACCATCTTCGATTCCCGCCAGAATGAATTCTCAGCGCAATTTGGACTGCGCGTGCATCGCTTGGAAATCCTGGCTCGCGAGAGTGCCGAGCGCCGCGCGCGAGCCGAGGCGGAGGACAGGAGTGCGCGGACCTATCCCGAAGCGCGTTCATTAGTCGCACCTCCCGCGCCCAAGGAGCCAAGCGAGGAGGAGCTTAAGAAAATGTGGAATGATTACCTTGAGACGATGGCCACGATCAAGGCCAAGCATGCGCACCGCTCCAACAAAAGAACGACCGAAGTCCCGTTAGACGCCAAGACGGGCAAGACCCAGCCAGTAAAGGCTTGACGGGCAATATTGCATGCAAATCGTATTCTTGGATGCGGGCATATGTCCTGGCCACTGATGTACCAGATAGTTAAATATGTGTTATATAAACTCGACCCACTTCAGCACTTCCTCCAATGGCGCTGGGCCCGCGGTCCTCTATGCGTACAATGCAACCAACGTGGCTTCGATGCTGTATAGCAGCGCCCAGAATGCACAGGGCCGAGACACGGCGGGCAACGCGGTAAAGTTCACCGTACCAACGGTCGCGAACGGCAAGGTGTACGTAGGTACCACCACGGAAGTCGACGTGTACGGCCTACTGCCTTAGTGATCGTCGGAACCCCTCGAACTGCCTCCGGCTTCAACCGAAATCACCGCGATTCGATTCAATCCGCTCGCTCGGTCGGCTACTTCTTCATTGCCCAGCAATAGATTGTTAGCCGCATCAAACTTTAACTTTGGATCCGGGCTTGGTATCCACAGCCGAACGAAATAGCGGCCTGGTTGCAATGCTGGCGCGAGGAACTGATCGACGGACGTCGTCGGCGTGTCCGGAGTCAATGTCTTGAGATTCACGTGGGGCAGGGGGCGGCGAATGTGATT
>DATJXZ010000035.1:0-58540 GCA_035499815.1 Candidatus Solibacter sp.
CGTTAAGCGCAAGCTCTCCTCGCGCGCTCCCGGGCGCAGTTTGGCCATCCAGATTCGCCAAGCTCTGCTGCTCGGTCTTGCCTATAACCTCTACCGCCTGAGGCATCGGCTCGCTCATCGAGGATGTCAACAGTGCCATCAACAGTTACGAGGAGCATGGCAACTGTTCTTTTTAAACGACTTAGAGACAGGTTGAACTCCCTCAGTTTCGCTAAATCCTCGAAGGTCAAGGCAAGAGGGAATCAAGCGGGGCCTCACCTTGCTCCTGGAAATTGGGCGATAAAACACAGGGCTGACAGAAGAATGCCCCCGAAGGAATCACAAAACGGCTTGCCCTGATTTTACCACTTCCAGAAGCAGGTTCAACTGGTAGAAGGTTCAGTGTCGATTGGCGAGCGGTCAGGATGGGACGAAGTGGAATTTCGAGGACGGAGAGCCCGCGAATGTAAGAATTAAAGTAACGGAACAACCGGGGAGCTAGGGCAGAGGTTTCTCAGTCGCAGGTTCCTCGGAGGTTCTCGGCCGAGCGATGGTGGAAAGGGTTTGGACGTTGAATCTCTTATAATCGGAGTAGCGGGTGACGGCGTTGACGTTGAAGCCTTTGAGGAGGAGGACGCGGACGCCGACATGGGCTTCCATGTAGGTGGGGAGCCAGACTTCGTTATTGAAATAAGCTTGCTCGAAGATGAAGCTGGTGCCTTTCTGTAGATTGGCAAGAAGACCGGCGGCGAGGCGGAAGTCGCCGACAAAATAGGCTTCGAGGCGGACGACTTCATGGGCTTTTTCGTCGATCCAGATGACGCCAGCCAGTTTCTGGACGACTTTTTCGACCATATTGCGCGCTTTGTATTCGGGATTGGGTTCGAAATCGAAGACCAAGACATCCTGGCCATGGAAGCGCTCGCGGCGCGGATTCACGAATTGTGAGACGCGGAGAAATGTTTCGATGCCGACGTCATCGTCGTCCTTTTGCTTCTTGCCTTCTTCCTTGGCTTTTTCTTCTTTGGCTTCTTTTTGGGCCTGGCGCTTCTGAATGTCGGCGATTTCTTTCTGTGTCTTTTCGTTTTCTTTCTTCTCTTCCTCGGGGTTGAGAGGCTTGCCGTCTTTTTTAACGAGGGTGGAAATCTCGTCGCCATTGAGATAGAAGAAGGTGTATTCGCTGACTTCCGTTTTTTTCACCTTGCCGTCTTTTTCCAGCTCGGTTTCCGTTTCGACGCGAGTGCCGGCGTAATTTTCCTTGAGCTTGTCGATGGCCTTCTGGTTGTCGTCGATTTCTTTAAAAAGGGCTTTGAGGTCGGGGAGCTTCACCTGCGATTTGATGGGAAAGTCGAAGGTGCGTTCGCCGACGGTTGAATTGAGTTCGGCGCGAGTGACATCGATGGAGTAAACGGCGGTGCCGCGATGCAGCTCGATTTTATAGGGCAACTTCACGCCGCCCACCGGTCGGTAGTCATCATAGAAGATTTGTTCGTCTATGCCAGCAAGGGTGCCTGATTCCTCAACGATCAGATGGGTCTGGGGATCAAAAAATGCTTCACGCTTGATACCGGTGGGCGCGGTGACTTCCACCTGCAGGACATCCCGACCTCGCACCTGTGCGTGTCCAACGAAGGCCAGGGCCAATTTTTTCTTTTTCAGGTTCAGCAAGTGGGAATTGTAATAGGCCGAGGCGGCTTCCAGCTGCAAACCTGCGGAGCCCAGGAGTGTGCCGAGTTCGCCGGCGGCGTTCTGATGCCAGGCCGATTTGCCATTGTAGGCCTCGATCAAATTTTTCCCGTCGACGACCAATTCGGAATAGTAGCGGTTCGGCAATTTTGTTTCGAAAGTGTAGGTACCGGCTTTTCCGTCAGCCGTATTGGAAAGCGCACCCTCGAGAGTCATGGTTTGAATTTTGGAGAGAGCTTTGTGTCCGCCGGCGGCTCTTACATATTGATCGACGATTTTTGCAGGGTCCTGGGCCCGAGAAGGGGTCTGAAAGCAGGCAACGAGTAGGGCAAGAGAGGTTAAATAGGCGGCGCGTCGCATAGGTCATTCTTCTAAACGCGGATGGGCATCCAAAGTTTCGTTAAAAGGAGACCCTATCGCTGTAGACGAAGCAATTCAGTGGGGATTAACGCCCGGATTGGATTTTTTTCGGCACGAAAAGCGGAAAGTCATGCGGAGGTAAGTCGTTTGCTACTCGTAGCGTAGCGCAACCAGCGGGTCGACGAGGGTGGCCCGGCGCGCCGGGAAATAAGTGGCGGCGACAGCGACAAGTGTGAGAAGAACCGAGACGCCAAGAAATGTGAGCGGATCGTAAGCGCTAACGCCAAAGAGAAAGGTTCGCAGCAAACGGGTTAGGGCAACCGCCGCAACGAGGCCGAATCCCACGCCAAAGAGAGCCAGGCGCAGTCCTTCGCCGACGATGGTGCGAAACACGTCTTGCGGTTGTGCGCCTAGTGCGACGCGAACACCGATTTCGCTGGTACGCTGCGTAACGACATAGGACATTACGCCGTAGACACCCACCGCCGAGAGGGCCAGGGCGAGCAAGGCGAAAACTCCAATGAGCCAGGCACGAAAACGCGGCTGGGCAACGGTGGCGGCCATGTTGTCTTCCATAGTGCGAACTTTGACGAGCGGCTGATTCGGGTCAATCTCCGCAAGGGCGCTGCGCAACGCCGACGTCTCCAGCGAAGGATCGCCGGAGGTTCGCATGATGAGCGAAAGTTGGAAGACCGGCAAAATCAAATCGGCTTGGCGATAAGGCAAGTACATTTCTGCCTGCGGGTCTACTCCCAGGCCGGGACGAACATCGCCGACGACGCCAACAATTTCCATGGTTGGCACTTGTTGATCGGGCAAAGCACCGAGTTGGAGACGTTTGCCAAGCGGATTTTCATTGGGGAAAAAAGTGTGGACCATCGTGGCGTTGATGACCACGACGGGAGGAGATTTTTCGTTGTCCTCGGCGGTAAAAAGCCCGCCTTGGAGAAGCGGTACGCCGAGGGTTTCGAGATAGCGGGGCGTGATCGTGCGGTAGCCCGCAGCGACAAACTCGCGCGGAGATTTTGGAGGACGCCCCGTGATATTGAAGTGGATGATCGAACCACCGCCGCTTACGGGCAGAAACGAAGCTGCCGCAGCGGAGCGAACACCGGGAAGAGCGCGTGCGCGCTCGACGAGGCGGTCGAAGAACTGATAACGGTCTTCCGGCTTGGCGTAGGCCGTGGGAGAAAGAGGGATGTCGGCGACGAGAAGATGATCGGGCTGGAAGCCCGGGGGAACTTCCTGCATGCGTGAAAAACTGCGAAGCAGTAGACCGGAGCCAACGAGGAGGAGCAGTGCGAGGGCAATCTCTGCGGCAACCAGCGCGCCGCGAATGCGGTGCTGGCCCGGCCCCGCGGTCGAGCCTCGCGAGCCTTCGTTGAGCGCTTCGCGCAGATCGAGCTTGGCAGTGCGCATCGCGGGGACGATTCCAAAGAGCAAGCCGGTAAGAAGTGAGACGGCGGCAGTAAAGGCAAGTACCCATGGATCCAAGCCAATCGGGGCACCTTGAGGTACGCTGCCCGCGGCAATTTTTAGAAGCGGACCAAGCGCGGACCAGGCGATGAACATTCCGAACACGCCACCGGCTATGGACAACAGTACGCTTTCGGTTAAAAGCTGGCGGATTACCCGGCCGCGGCCAGCGCCCATGGCCGTGCGAATGGCAATTTCCCTCCCGCGCGAGGCGGCGCGCGCGAGCAACAAATTCGCGACGTTGACGCAAGCGATGAGCAGAACGAAGCTTACAGCCCCGAGCAGAAGCAGAAGCGCGGGCCGGGAGTTTTGCACGATTTGATCCTGCAAGCCGACGACATCGGCGCTGGTGCCTGTGTTGTAGTCGGGATACTGTTGCTCGAGGCGCTTCGTGATTCCCACCATTTCGGCGCGCGCTTGCTCTCTGGTGACGCCGGGCTTCAGCCGCGCGAGGGGAATGATGCCGGGATGCCAATTGCGATCGTCGGGGAGCGTTTTTGCCCAGGGCATGAACGGCAGGAAAATATCTGCCGGTTGAAGGATTTGGAAACCGCTCGGCAAGACTCCCACAACCGTGTACGGACGCGAGTCCAGATCAATGGACTTCCCCAGAATTTCCTGGGACCCGCCAAATCGCTGCTGCCAGAGCCCATAGCTGAGCAAAGCAACCGGCGGGCCACCAGCCTTATCTTCCTCGGAAAGAAAGGTGCGGCCAATGTGCGCGCGGATACCGAGCATGGGAAAAAGACCGGCAGTAGCCATGCGGACGTTGAGCCGCTCCGGTTCCCCGGCGCCCGTCAGCGTGATGGTGCTGCCGCGCGTGGCTTCCATCGATTCGAAGGAGTGGCTCTGGTCGCGCCAATCGAGATAATTTTCGTAGGAGGTACTAATCACAGGGAACGAACTCTTTTCAGCGATTAAAACCAGGCGGGAGGGGTCACGAAATGGAAGAGGACGCAGGAGCACGCCGTTCACGACACTGAATATAGCGGTGTTCGCTCCGATGCCGAGAGCCAGAGTGAGAATGGCGACGGCTGTGAATCCGGGGCTCTTTGCAAGCAGGCGCAATGCAAAGCGAAAATCGTGCAGTAGTGTAGACATGCATTCCCCCGAAGAGAGATTGCCTTAGTCCATCTGACGCAAAGCGAGCGTAATCGTTTCTACCAGTTCCGTAGACGGGGCGCCAGAGGTGGGGAGGAACTCAAACGGGAGAGCCAAGAATCATTTTCCGGGCCACTGTGCGGCCACTTGGTTGCGCTGCTCCAAACAGAATACTTGCCCACGGGGCTACCGCGAAACATGCGCCCCAACCCTTGCTTGTCAGCAGGCTGCCCGCGGGGTATAAATAGTTACCCCTTCCTTGAGCGGGCGTGTTCCGCCCGCGACGATTCATTGGCAGACACGAAAAAAAGAAGCGCTTTGGAGCGCATCCTTGGATTTCTGTCCCGCGCGGCGGCGCCTGCTTCCGTGGGCTTGGGGTTGTGTGTGCTCGGCGGTTGGCTCTTCGGAACAGCAGCACTGATATCCGTTTCGCCCGGGCTAGCCTCGATGAAGGCAAACACGGCTTTGTGCTTTGTGTTTACAGGCGCTGCGCTTTGGCTGCTCCAGAGCTCCAGAAAAAACTCTTTGCAATGGATGGATCTGGCTGGGCAGGCGCTGGCGGTGATTGCCATCCTCATCGGAGTGCTAACACTGGTCGAGATTGCGAGCGGCCGCGACCTGCGAATCGATCAGATTCTTTTTAAGGACAACATTCGAGCTGCGCAAACACCGTTCCCGGGAAGAATGGCGCCGCATACCGCGCTCAATTTCGTTTTACTCGGATTGGCGCTGATTTTGCGCGAGCGTCAGAATAAATTTGGGCGCGTGCTGAGCCGGAACTTCACCCGTTTGGCAGGGGCCATCGCGCTGGTAGCGCTTATCGGATACATCTACAGCGTCGCATCATTCTATAGGCTCGCATCCTATACCGGGATGGCAATCCACACGTCCTTGCTGTTCATTCTACTGGCGGCGGGAATCTTACTGAACGATCCGGAGAGCGAACTCGTCGAGATGATGAGGAACGACAGCCTTGGAGCAGTGCTCGAACGCAGGCTCATGCCGGCGGCCTTGCTGGTTCCTCTGGTAGTTGGGTGGATTCTCAACGAAGGACAGAAGGCGGGACTGTATGGAACGGAGTTTGGATTGGCGCTCTTCACGACGGCTAACATCGTGATCTTTCTTGTGCTTGTGCTGGCGTGCGGGAAAGTGGTTCACCGCGCGGACTGGAACCGGCGCAAAGCAGAGAGGGAATACCGGAAGTCTAACGAGACTCTGCAATCCGTGGTGCGGACTTCTCCGATGCCAATCGTGGGCCTCGACCGGAACAGGCTCGTCCGCCACTGGAACGCGGCGGCCGAACAGGTATTCGGCTGGACCGAAGAAGAGCTGATTGGGAAAAGATATCCCCTGGTGCCTGAAACAGAGCAGCAGGAGTTTGAAAAGACGCTTCAAATACTCACGGATGGCGGAACGATAGCCGCCCGGGAAACGATCCGGGCACGCAAGGACGGAAAGTGCGTTCAGGTGCGCTCCTCGGGAGCTGCGTTCCGGGACGACCACGGAGAGTTAGCAGGCTGGGTAGGGATACTGGAAGACGTCACTGAACAACGGCAGCTCGAGACGCAATTGCGGCAGGCGCAAAAATTGGAAGCGGTGGGGCTGCTGGCAGGCGGAATCGCCCACGACTTCAACAATCTTCTCGGCGTGGTGATTGGAAGCGCGGAGTTCCTGAAGGGGCTGCAAGGACCGGCGGATCCGCGCGGGAAGTACGTGGACGAAATCTTGAAGGCTACGGAGCGTGCAACTGCTCTGGTTCGGCAACTGCTTGCATTCACGCGGCAACAGGTGCTGGCCCCGCGCGTTTTTGTTCCCAATGAAACGGTGAGGGGAATCAACTCCTTGCTGCAGCGGGTGATCGGCGAAAACATCCAGCTGGAGGCACGGCTGGCGGCGGACCTGTGGCGAGTGAAGGTCGACCCGGGGCAGCTGGAGCAAGTGATTATGAACCTCGCTGTAAACGCGCGCGATGCAATGCCGCAGGGCGGGAAACTGCTGATTGAAACGCAAAATGTTACGATCGACGAGGCCTACGCACGCGCGCACAAGGCGGTACATGTCGGGAATTATGTGATGATCGCCGTTTCCGATACCGGCATTGGTATGGACTCGAAAACTCTGGGCCGCATCTTTGAGCCGTTTTTCACCACCAAAGAAAAAGGCAAAGGCACGGGGCTGGGGTTGGCAACGGCTTACGGCATTGTGAAACAGAGTGAGGGACACATCTGGGTGTACAGCGAGGTGGGCCGGGGAACCACCTTTAAAGTCTATTTTCCGCGAACCGAGGAGCCGGATTCGGTCGAAACCGAAACTCCCGTTACGGCAGAAAGTGCGGCCGGAGCATCCCAGACGATCCTGCTTGTGGAGGACGAAGAATCACTAAGGGAACTTGGCACGGAGATCCTTCGGCAATGCGGCTACCAGGTGATGCAAGCGGGGAGCCCCAAGGAGGCGCTGGCACTGCTGGAAGCGAACAGCGCGCCCGTCGACCTGCTGCTGACCGACGTGATCTTGCCGGGAATGAGCGGGACCTCACTAGCCGAAATGCTGGTTCCACGGTTTCCGCGCATGCGGGTTCTCTATGTTTCCGGCTACACGGACGACGCCATCGGACGGCATGGCGTGCTCAAACCAGGAGTCGAGTTTCTACAGAAGCCTTATACCAGAAAGGCGCTAGTCGAAAAGATCCGATCGATACTGAACGCCGCAGCAGCAGCCGAAGAAACGCTCCCAATCGAAAATACCGGCATTTCTTGACAAGCCAAAACTGCGGCATTCTCTCCGCTTCAATTTATGAAAACCAGGAATCGCCGCCGCAGAGCGAATCTCTGAGTAGCGGAAGTTGAGTTTTCAGTTGCCGGTTTTCGGACGGTGCAGGTACTTTTCGTAGAGCCGCAAATGTTTGTTGTCGAGAGACGTCCGCTGTCCCTTGATGAAGAGATACTTCACGTCCGTCGTTACTTCGAGCGGGTCGCCATTCGTGACGATGACGTTGGCGACTTTGCCGGTCTCGAGAGTACCGACCTCATCCGAGACTCCAAAGATTTGGGCGGGATAAAGCGTGACCGCCTTCAGAGCTTCGTCATAGGGCAAACCGTACGCAACGGCGTTGGCGGCTTGCTGGCCGAGGCGGCGGGCGAATGAATTGTCAAAACTGCCGAAGGCAAACTTTACGCCGGCCGCGGCGAGCTCCGAAGGCTGGGTGAGCAGCCGGTCGTAGGGATCGTCCTCGTTGAGTGGTGACGTCAGTGTCGGGCGCAGAATCACGGGAATTCCCTTGGAACGAAGCAGATCCTTCTCCTTGTACGCTTCCATCCCTCCCGCGAGAATCATCTTCAGTTTTTGTTTGTCGCAGAACTCAACGGCATTGCGGATGTCTCTTGCGCGATCCGCGAACACCAGCACGGGCAATTGTCCGCGGATGACCGGCGCGAGCGCTTCGAACTTCAGGTCGCGCTTATAATCCGCGGGCCCGCCATGCCCCATGGCCTGCGCGTAATGGCGGGCGCTGTCCAGATAATCCGCAAGCTCGTTGACCTTCTTTTCGTACTCCTGCTTGGCCTCGCTGAAGGGCTTTTCTTTCCGAGAAAACGTCGCGAAATCGAACGTCTGGGTTTCAATCTCAGGCCAGACGATAACCATGGCCACGCTTTTCTTGATAAGCATGTCGTTGATCGTCCAGCCGGCGAGGTTGATCGCGGAGGCTTGGCCGCCGATAACACCGCCGCCTCCCCGAGAATCAAAACCGCCGCTGTCCGGCACGGCGAGGACTTCGGTGATACCTGAGGCGCGGGTCACGGGAATGTGCTCGCTCGAAGGGGAAATCGCCGTCGCTGCCACGACATCCGGATTGAATTCGCCGGTCTCCGTAGTATCAACGGTCGCGCTCACGGCGGAGATTTCGCTGAGTCCCATCTGCGTGATGGGATCGAAGAGACCGGGATACACCTGCAGGCCCTTGACGTCGATGACTTCGGCGCCCGCGGGAACTTCCGCGTTTGCCCCGACAGCGGCGATTTTGCCATCGCGAATGACCAGCGTTCCATCCTCGATGGGGGGACCGGACACCGTGAAGATTTTGGCGTGTGTCAGCGCGTAGGATGTGGGAGGCTCCGCCTGCGCATAAGAAATCAAGAGCAAACAGCAAATGGCTGCGATGGCCGTCCCGAGCAGCAGGGCCAGGTTAGCACGCTTCACAGTGCACCCCCGAAAACGGCAGTGACTCCCTGCGGCATGGGTTTGTCCTGAGGCTTTTCTTCACCGGGCTTCTTGTCCCCGGGTTTCTTTTCGCCGTGCTTTTTCTCCTCCGATTTCTTTTCCTTCTCCATAAGTTCTTTCTTTTCTTTATCGCGGGCGGGGCGTTCGGCGATATCTCGCTGGCGATCGAAATAGACGTGGCCATCGATCAGAGTTTTTTGGACGACAGCGTATGCGCTGAGCGGATCGTGATTGTAAATAACGAGGTCGGCATCCTTGCCTACGTCGATCGAGCCGACGCGCTTGTCGATGCCCAGCTGAATCGCCGGATTCAGCGTGACCAGCCTAAGAGCTTCGTCATGCGAAAGGCCGCCGTACTTGATAGTCTTCGCCGCTTCTTGATTGAGATGTGTGGCTTCCTCGGCGTCGTCGGAATTGATCGAAACGATTACGCCGCGATGCGTCATCAGCGCCGCGTTGTAGGGAATCGCGTCATACGCTTCGACTTTGTAGGCCCACCAATCGGAGAATGTGGATGCGCCCGCACCTGAGGCGGCGATCTCATCAGCAACTTTATAGCCTTCGAGGACATGCTGAAGAGTGCGTACCTTGAAGCCGAATTCCTTCGCAACGCGCAGCAGCATCAGAATTTCATCCTCGCGGTAGCAGTGCGCGTGCACGTAGCGCTTGCCCTCGAGCACTTCGACGAGCGGATCGAGCTGAAGATCTCGGCGAGGAGGAATGGCGTTCTTGTCGCCAGCGGCAAGCTTTTTATCGTAGTCATCCCAGGTTTTCTTGTAGTCGCGAGCTTTCGCGAACGCGGTTCGAATCGTCTCTTCGACCCCCATCCGCGTGGCGGGATAACGCTTCGGCTGGCCCGGCACGCTGAAATTCGAGCGCTTGGGATTTTCGCCCAAGGCGAATTTGATTCCGGGAACCGCGCCCTCAAAAGGAAGCTTCGAAGCTGGCTGGCCCCAGCGCAGCTTGATGACAATGGTTTGGCCGCCGATAGGATTTGCGGATCCGTGCAGGATGTTCGCGACCGTGACGCCCCCGGCGAGATCGCGGTAGATATCGATGTCGTCGGGATTTAGGACGTCCGCCGTGTCTGCCATCGAAGAAACGGAAATGCTGCCTTCGTTCACGCTGCCATCAATGGCGATATGCGAGTGGCAATCGATGATGCCGGGGATGACGTACTCTCCCGCAGCGTCAAACACCTGCGCGTCCTTTGGTGCCTTGATGGACTTTCCGACTTCCGCGATTTTGCCATCCCTAATAAGGACGGAACCGTGCTCGATGGTGCCGTGCGTAACCGTCATGATCGTGGCATTCTGAATCAGAATCACGGGCGGTGCGTCGGGCGAGTTGGCGGCGTTCGCGAGTAATGGCATTCCGAAGACGCAGAGCAAGCCAGCCAGCGCGCAGCGGGAGAGCGTGTAAACGTTCATGGATGAATTCTTCACAGTGCACCCCCGGAGACTGGAGAAACCGTGTTCGTTCCGAGGGTTCTGGCAGTATCCGCAGGCGCTACAGCCTGCGCCGCGGGCTTGGTGCCTGTGAATTCAATCGAGTAACCCATCACATCAATGGTGCCCTTTAGCGAACTTCCATCGTACGTCCCTGAGAAGACGACGTCCGTGGGATTACCTTCGATGGGAATGTTAATCGTGAAGCTGAATTTATCGGCGCTCAGGTACCCGCCGATGATGTTTGCGGTGCCGCGGTTGCTTGTCGTCGTTCCAGAAAGCGTGCCATCGCTCGCCATGTCCACGTCTAGTGTGGATTCTTCAGGTCCGTCCGGGGTGGTGTAAGCCAGTTTCCACTTCCCCGCCATATTCCCCTTCGGGGGATCTTTCGGTTTTGCCGGTTCGTGAATTTCGTACCTTTGTCCATCCACAAAGACCAGCTTGATCTTTGTCTTGTCATCGAAAAGATTGCCGTCCGTGACAACCAGGTTCGCTATCTTCCCGGTCTCGATGGACCCGAGCCGATCGGAAACTCCGTAAATTTCCGCGGCCGATAGCGTAAGCGCGCGGAGCGCTGCATCCGGCGCAAGCCCCTCGTCGATCGATTTCTTCACCGCCTTGAGAATATCTTTCGGCGCGGCGATACCGCCGGAATAAAACGCGAAAGGGACGTCCGCCTTGGCCAGTGCTGCGGGAGTGGATGGCGCCTTATCGCGAAATTCCAGTGTTCGAAGCGATGGCTGATCATCCGGATCGGCATCTTTTTCCGCTTCCGGCCATTTCAAATTCACAAGGACGGGAATTTTCTTCGCGGCGATTTCCTCCGGCATTTCATAAGCCATTTGCGCGCCATAGATGGCGAAGTCCATTTGCCAACTGTCCATGTTCCAGAGGTCGGCGAGCTGCAAAGCCCGCCGGAGTTGGACCGTATTGTTCGCCGGAATAAGCACTAGCGAGTGATCCGCCATCGAGGCTGCCAAGACGGCTTCTGTCCGGTCGTAACGGGGCCTAGCCTCGCCGCGAGGAGTTTTCTCGTAGGCTGCCAGGGCGTGCGCGCTCCAGTCCGTATCAATCCACACCTGGTGGACGTAGGCAAGCGTGCCCATCAGCGAACCCGGAAAATTTCCAAATCCGCCTCCGGGCACAAGCGAGATAGGGATCGCCACAGGAGTTTTCACGGCCATGTCGCTGGCTCGATCACCGCCCAAATCAAGAATCGAAGCCTGGCCGGGAAACATGCCGCCTTTCGGCGCCGAGACCACCGTTGTGAATCCCGCGTCGCGCCACGATTCGATGCGCTTGTCGCTCAGGCTCGCTTCATCGGCGGCGCTCACCCACGGCGTCGTCGCTGGGCGGTCCTCAGGCCCGCGAGACGTAACTTCCTGCCCTCGGCGAGGGCCGCCTTCGCCACGCCCTCCCGGTGCAGGACTTGCTGCGGGAATGCCGACGTCGGTGAACGAATCGACGAGCCCCGGATAGACCGTGAGGCCCTTGCCTTCAATCACCCACGCGTCCGGCGGAATAGCGACATCTTTGCCAATCGCCGTAATGACGCCATGCGCCATCACCACGGTCGCACCTTCCATGGGTGGCCCTGAGACCGGGACAATTTTTGCCCCGCGAATCGCAAAATATTCAGGTTCGCCTCCCTGCGCAAACATCTTTGGGGCAAGAGCGAGGTAGGTAACAAGTGTTATAGCAAACGCGAGGGCAAACGGGTACCGGCGCGCGAGGACAGATCGCATGCAAGCTCCTTTTTGGGAATTGTTCAGAACCACGATCCCCAGACCGTCTTTGGAGTAGACGCATGAGGCTAAACAGAAGTTGCAGCGGAGTCAAGAAGTCTAGGCAATTCCGGGGGTTAGGAAGAAGCGGGCGTCCGCAGCCGAAGGTCCGGAAAATAGTTTGAAAAAGCAGGAAACAAAATCCGCCCTTGCTTCGTTTCTTCTATTGTCTTCCCATAGGGCCTATGGCATCTTCGGTATGGGTTTCCCATAGGAATCGAGAGGAAAGCGATGGGCGAAAAGACGGGCGACAAGAAAGACGTGTGGCAGGGCACTCTGGCGCTGATGGTTTTGAAGACGCTGCAAGCCCTGGGCCCGCTGCACGGCTATGGCATTGCCAGACGCATTGAGCAGACCAGCGGTGACCTGCTGGCCGTCAACTACGGCACGTTGTACCCGGCTTTGCTGAAGCTCGAGCAAGAAGGCTATATCTCCTCGGAATGGGGCTTCTCGGACAACAATCGCAAGGCCAAATTTTACAAGCTCACCCGCGCCGGCCGGAAACAACTGAATAAGGAAGAGCGCGAGTGGGAGCAGACAACCGCAATCCTCGCGCGCTTTCTGGCGCCGGGCGAAGAGCGGTCCTGATCTGATTTACGCTGCGGAGGCTCTTAATGAGGTGGTTGCGAGCTTGGTTCTATCGACTAGGCGGAGTTTTCGGCAAAGAGCGCCGTGACCACGACCTTTCCGCCGAAATGGAAAGCCACCTCCAACTGCACATCGAAGACAATCTGCGGGCCGGCATGACTCCAGAACTAGCCCGGCGGGAGGCACTGATGAAACTCGGCGGAGTCGAACAAACGAAAGAAAATTATCGCGAGCGACGCGGCTTGCCGCTGCTAGAAACGCTCCTCCAGGACACACGCTTTGCCGTGCGTATGTTGCGCAAGAATCCTGGCTTCGCCGCCATTGCCGTGCTCACGTTGGCTCTGGGCATCGGCGCAAACACCGCTATCTTCAGCCTTGTGAACGGAGTGCTTCTGCAACCCTTGCCTTTCGCAAATCCGGGCCGCCTGGTGGGAATGACGGCTTATTACCCGAAGGGGCCTTTTGTCGTTCTGCGCGACCACAGCAAAACCATGGAGATTGTTGCCAACTCAGATAGCACGGAATTCAACCTCACCGGAGTAGATCTTCCCGTGCGGCTGACGGGCTCCTCCGTATCCGCGAATTGGTTCCGCGTCCTGGGCGCGAAAACCGAGATGGGTAGAATTTTTCAGGAGGGCGAGGATACGCCGGGGAAAGATTCCGTCGTGATTCTCAGCGACTCGCTGTGGAAGCGACAATTCCGAGAAGATCCGAACCTCGTGGGGCACTCGATTTTGCTCGACGGCCAGAGCCGTGAGGTGGTCGGCGTGATGCCGCCCGACTTTCGCTTCCCTTCCCCAAAAACCGAATTGTGGGTCCCGTTGCACCTCGATCCGCGCACCACCGGCGACTATTGGGGCAGCAGCTTCATGCCGCTTATGGCTCGTTTGCGCCCGGGCGCCACGATCGAGCAGGCGCGCGCCGAATTATTTTCGTTACGCCCACAAATTCTCGCTGCATACGCATGGCGCATGCCGGACGATTCGTGGAAGAATTCCAATCTCCTCGCACTTCAGGAATGGGTCGTCGGCGATTTCCGTGCGAAGCTCCTCATTTTGCTGGGTGCCGTTGGCTTGCTGTTGCTAATCGCCTGCGCCAATGTCGCAAACCTGCTGCTTGCGCGGTCAGCGGCCCGCAGAAAAGAAATTGCCGTTCGACTGGCGCTGGGCGCCGGCAGGTGGCGCCTGATTCGGCAATTGGTTACCGAAAGCGTGCTGCTTTCAGTACTCGGCGCCGGGCTGGGGCTTTGCGCAGCGGTATATGGCTTGACGATTTTGAAGTCCACGCTGCCTTCGGATACGCCCCGACTGGCCAACGTCGCTGTTGACGGCTGGGTTTTGCTCTTCACCGCGCTGCTGGCCATCCTGACGGGGCTGCTTTTCGGAGCGATGCCTGCCAACGGAGCTTCGAAAGTTGACCTCACAAAGACTCTTCGAACGGGCGGCGAAAAGGACGAATCTCGGGGAAGCAATCGCCTGAGCGGAAGTCTGGTCGTTGGAGAAGTTGCCGTCGCGGCCGTCCTCGTGATTGCGGCAGGACTTCTCGTCAAGAGTCTTTGGAAACTTTCCAATACCAATCCCGGATTTCGCCAAGAGTACATCCTGACAGCGCGCATTACGCCAAACCAGTCCTTCTGCGCCGTCGCGGGACGTTGCCAGGCGTTCTATAGCGACTTGCTCGATCGCGTGCGGGCTCTGCCCGGCGTGAAAGATGTGGCGGCAGTGAATGGGCTTCCTCTCAGCAGTATCTGGGAAACCATTCCCTCGGACGTGGAAGCTCATACCGTTCCCGCTGGCGCTCATGTGCCTATGCTGCTGGAACGTGTCATCACGCCGGAGTATCTCAAGCTCATGGGAATTCCGCTTCTGCAAGGCCGCGCTTTTATAGCGGCGGATGCCGCCGAGAATGCGCAACGCATAACGATCGTAAGCAGGTCCACTGCCGAGCGCTACTGGCCGGGGAAAAATCCGATTGGCATGCACATCAAGCCGCGTTGGATGAATGACTGGTGGACGGTCGTCGGCGTTGTCGGCGACGTAAAAGAAAATAGCCTCACCAGAAACGTTCCGGAATGGATCGATGGAGAAGTCTACATGCCCTATGGACCGCATGCGGTTCAAGGGAGAGGCGACGAATCGGCCCCCGCTGAGTTGACATTGCTCTTGCGGACCTCCGAAAACCAAACGCAGATCGGCGGTGAGTTGTAGAGTGTAGTGAACGAGTTAAACCGCGATGTGCCGGTCAGTCAAATCCAAACGCTCCACGGTTGGGTCTCGGAAGCGGTCGCCGGACCACGCTCGACGGCGTCCCTTTTCGCCATCTTCGCGTCACTTGCGCTAGTGCTCGGAGCTGTCGGAATTTACGGCGTTATTTCCTATTCGGTTGCTCAGCGGACGCGCGAAATCGGCATCCGCATGGCGCTTGGTGCGCGGCGCAGCGAGGTAATGCTGTTGATCGTGGGACAGAGCGCCCGGCTTGCGCTCTTGGGCGTCGTGATTGGGTTGACGGGCGCCCTTCTCTTGACCGGTCTCATGGCCAGCCTGCTCTACGGGGTGGGAGCAGCAGACCCCGCCACATACGTTGGCGTGGCGATTTTGTTGGTGCTGGTCGCTCTCGCCGCATCGTTCCTTCCCGCCCGGCGGGCGATGCGCATGGATCCGGCGAGGGCGTTGCGCCACGAATGATTCATCAGAGATCGAGAGCTACCATTGAGATCATCCGGGTGTTAGGAAAATAACGTGAGGACTCTTCGAGCTTGGCTGGTACGTTTGACAGGGATGTTCGGCGGGGACCGTCGCGACCGCGAATTTTCCGCTGAAGTGGAAAGCCATCTTCAACTGCACATCGAAGACAATTTGCGGGCCGGCATGTCGCCGGCAGAGGCCCGGCGGGAGGCACTCGTGAAACTAGGTGGCGTGGAACAAACCAAGGAAGACTACCGCGAGCGGCGTGGACTTCCCTTCCTCGATGTCCTCTTGCAGGACTTGCGCTTCGGAGCGCGCGTGCTGCGCAAAAGTCCTGGATTCACTACCATAGCTGTGCTCACACTGGCTTTGGGAATTGCAGCCAACGCCACGATCTTCAGTTTTGTCAGCGCTGTCCTCTACAAGAAGCCCCCCGTACACGACCCCGACACTGCCGTGGTCGTCTACGGAACTACAACCAAACATCTCTGGGGACAAAACCTGAATCCGGTTTCCGCGCCGAATTTCTTCGCCTGGAAACGAGAGAACAAATCGTTTGCCGGCATGGCGGCAAGCCAGCCTTACAACAGCGTAAGCTTGACCGGCGAAGTAGAACCCGAGCGCATCACAGCCTCGCGCGTTACCGTCAACTATTTTTCTGTGCTCGGTGTTCTTCCTGAGCTGGGACGCTCCTTCTCCGCAAATGAAGACCAGAGCGGCCACGATCACGTCGTTCTCCTGAGCCACCAATTGTGGGAACACAGATTTGGCTCTGACGCGGGAATCCTCGGGAGGAACCTCCACCTGAATGGCGAGCCGTACATAGTAATTGGCGTACTGCCGGAGAGCTTCCGCCTCATGTCTTTTCAAGCGCAACTCTGGATCCCTCTTGTCCAGGATGAGTCCACCCAAAGCGCAGCGGCCAGGGAGACACGCGATCTTTACCTTTTCGCGCGGCTCAAGCCTGATGTCAGCCTGAAACTGGCGCAAGCAAACATCAAGACCCTTGGTGAACTCGCCGCCCAGAACTTTCCGGACACAGAAAATGGCTGGGGCGCAAACTGCCTGACTCTTCAGGAATACATGGTGCGGGATTTCAACGCTGGTCCCGCATTCGCCATTCTTGTGACCGCGGTCGGTTTTGTCCTGTTGATTGCTTGCGCAAATATCGGCGGTCTGCTCCTGGCGCGCGCCACAAGTCGAGGCAAAGAGATGGCCGTACGAATCGCGATTGGCGCGGGCCGGATGCGCGTTGTGCGCCAGCTGATGACGGAGGCGTTGCTGATCGCCGCGCTCGGTACGCTCGTGGGGCTGGGCCTCGCAGTTGGCGGCTCTCAGCTCTTGCATAAAGTACTGTCTTTCAACGAAGCCATCAAAATGCTCGATATGCAGATCGATTGGCGCGTCATCTCCTTCACTTCCGCCATCGCCATAGTCTCGGCGTTAATCTTCGGACTTGCGCCCGCGCTTCGAGCTTGGGCCGTCGACGTGTTCCCCACGTTGAAAAACGACAGCGCCAACGTTTCTGCCGGAAAAAACAAAGGCCGTGGCCGAGGCGTGCTCGTCGCCGCAGAAGTTGCGCTCGCCGTCATTTTGCTGACGGGTGCAGGCATCTTGATCAAAGGATTCGTCGAGGGCATGCGCCGCAGTCTTGGTTTTCAGCCACAGCACTTGCTCAGTGCTCAACTGGCTCTCCCCGAGACACATTACAAAGGCCCCACGAAACAAATTGAGTTCTTCCGCGAACTTATCTCGCGCCTCGAAGCCGCCCCAGGCGCCGATTCCGCGGCCATCACCTCTAACTTGCCCGCAACCGGAACCAGTTTTGAGAGCTTTTTGCTAAAGGGGCAGGAAAATCTAGCGGTGTCCGATCGTTCACGCGCTCGCTACTATGTAGTGAGTCCACGCTATTTTGAAACCATCCAAACTCCCCTGATCTCCGGGCGCGCTTTCGCGGAGACTGACGATGGCGCCTCGCCGCCCGTCGCACTCGTGAGCGAGAAATTCGTCGAACGCTTTTTCCCGAAGGGCGATGCCCTCGGAAAACAAATTCGCATCGACTCCGCCGACGCCCTCGCAAATCGTTGGTGCCAGATCGTTGGAATCGTTCACAACACAAAAAGCTGGCCGCTCAATTTCACCGACGATCCGGAGATGTACGTACCTTTTGCGCAGCATCCCTCAGGGGAAATGTCTGTAATCGCGCGATCGGCAAACGACGCAAACTCGCTCGCCCCAGGTTTGCGCGAAGCAGTTTGGTCTCTCGACAATGATCTGCCCGTCGGCGACGTCATCAGCATGCCCGAGCTTCTGGCAAAGGAAGCGGCTCCCGACTTCATCTTCAGCGAGCTCATGGCAATTTTTGCCGGCCTCGCCCTCATCCTCGCCGGCATCGGCATATATGGTCTCGTCGCGTTCTCTGTCGGACAGCGCAGCCAGGAGATTGGCATCCGCGTAGCCCTCGGCGCGGAAAAGAAAAACATTCTTCGCATGGTTTTTCGCGATGGATTGAAGCTCGTCGCGATCGGAGCCGCCATCGGCATGGTGGGAGCGTTTCCGCTGCCTAGATTATTCGAAGCCGCGTTTTATGATTTTCATGTTCTCGGCGGCTGGCTCTTTATCATTGTGCCGGCCATGATCGGCGCTGTCGCCTTGCTGGCCTGCTACATTCCTGCGCGCCGTGCTTCCCGCGTAGAGCCCATAGTTGCCCTTCGTTACGAATAACGCGTCCTCACTCGCTCAACGCGGAACGTTTTCCATCTTCCCCGCTCGATCTTCTCGCGGAAAAATAACGCTTGACGGCAAATTCTGCTTACACTATTTTACTCTAGGCCTTACGCCGTATAGCCTGCTTCCATGTTTCGGAGCCGCCCCATGAAAAAGCCCGAACAGCGCGACCTTTTCCCCGGTGCTCTCGAAATGATGATTCTCCGCACTCTCAAGCGTCAGCCTCTCCACGGTTACGCTCTCGTCCAGCACATCAAGCGCACCTCCAATGACCTCCTCCAAATCGAAGAAGGCTCGCTCTACCCCGCTCTCCAGCGCCTCCTCAAGGAAGATCTGGTCAAAGCCGAATGGGCCATCTCCGCCACCAACCGCCGCGTCCGCATTTACAAACTCACTCCCGCTGGCGCAAAGCATCTGCAACGCGAAGTCTCCCGCTTCGAAAAAATGCTCGAAGGCATCACGCGCGTTCTCGCTCCAGGTGAATCGTGAAAATCACAAGCTGGACAAAACAATTGTTCTCGCGCCGCCGCCTTTACGACGATCTCTCTGCTGAAATCCAGCAGCACCTCGAAGAAAAAATCGAAGAACTCATCGCCACGGGCATGTCGCGCAGAGACGCCACCCACGCCGCTCGCCGCCAATTCGGCAACCTCACCCTCATCGAACAAGACAGCCGCTCTGTCTGGCAATGGCCCACGCTCGAAAGTTTCTTCTCCGACATTCGCTACGCCCTCCGTACCCTGCGAAAAAATCCGGGCTTTGCCGCAGTGGCTGTTTTGTCCCTCGGGTTGGGAATCGGTGCGACGATTGCCATTTTTTCGGTGATTTATGTAATGGCGCTTAGGAAGCTGCCTGTCGAGCGGCCGGAGGAGTTGGTCGAGTTGGATCGTGCCGGCATGGGCAGCAACGGGCACTCGTACGGTGAGTGGAAAGTCTTTCGAGATCGGCAGGATATTTTTTCCAGCGTCATGGCTTACAACTACTTCGACGCCCGCTTCGTGTTCGCAGACTCAAACGGACAGGAGGATGTATACGGAGCCTATGTTTCTGGCGATTACTTCTCAACGCTTGGCGTCTCAGCCGTTTTAGGAAGAGTCCTGCAATCTTCGGATGACCAGCCTGGCGCGCGGACCGTATGCGTGCTTAGTCACAGATTGTGGCGGCAGCGGTATGGTGAATCGACAGACGTTCTCGGCCGGGCGATCCGTGTAAATGGACACGAATTCTCGATCGTTGGAGTGGCCCCCGAGTCTTTTTTTGGCGTGGAATCCGACGGCGTACTTGAAATCTTCATGCCTCTCGAAGCACAGAGAACGTACAGGGACTATCCAATGCTCTACGGACATCGGACGCCGTCGCTGGACAATCCGCTTGCTTGGAAGCTGAGCTTTGTGGCACGACTAAAGCGGGGAGTGAGCGTGAGCCAAGCCAATGCCGGATTGCAAGTGCTGGTTCCAGAGATATTCAAAACCCTACCGCCCAACCCTAACGGAAGCAGAGGGCAATCCGTTCCACACGGATCTCTCGACGCATATTCCATGGCGAACGGTATGTCCACTACCTGGCTGCAATCGACGGACGTCATGTTGCTTTTGATGGCGATGGCTGCAGTTGCTTTGATCATCGCCTGCGCAAACTTGGGCAATCTGCTGCTCGCGCGGGCTGCAAAGCGACGGAGCGAAATCGCGACTCGGCTTGCCCTGGGCGCGACGCGCTGGCGCCTGATACGCCAACTGCTGACGGAAAGTGCTGTCTTGTCAGTAGCTGGTGCCTCGACCGGTCTTATCATCGCGCGCTGGGGAAGCCAAGTTCTGCAATGGGCGCTTTCCTATCCGAACGATCCCATTCTGATGGATTTGTCCTGGGACGCGAAGCTTGCCGCCTTTGCCGCGAGCATCACTTTGGCGTGCGCCCTGCTCTTTGGACTGGCGCCAGCGTTCGGGGCGACTCAAATTTCGCTTTCTTCGGCGATGAACAACGGCGCGACAACCGGAAAGCCCGGAAACCGGTTCACGAAATCTGGCCTTGTTGTCGTGCAGGTGGCTTTATCGGTTGCATTGCTTACCAGCGCGGGCTTGCTGGTCCGCACACTGCAGGCCCTCTTGGCGCAGGATCCGGGCTATGACCCCAAGGGCGTGCTCACAGCCCGGGTAATTCTTCCGGGTGACAGCGAAAAACCAGAACGCGATGCCATCATCGGAGAGGAGTTACTGGCCGCCTTTCGGTCGTTGCCTGGCGTAACGTCCGCGTCATGGGGCCGCACCTTTTCGAAGACGGCGCTTGTCCAATTGGTGGTTTCCGGGCCGGGAGGATCCGAGCGAAGAACCGGCGCTTATCTCGGCTTCAGCTCGTCGGATTCTTTCCGAACCTGGCGAACTCCGATACTGACAGGCCGGGATTTTAATGACACAGACACCTCCACATCAGTTCCGGTGGCTATTCTCAGCGCAGAGCTCGCCAGAGTGCTGTTTGGCAAAGTGAATCCCGTCGGGCTGACATTTCGTGAGAATGATGGCGATGGTGACGGGCGCGATTACGTCGTCCAGGTTGTTGGCGTCGCCGGAGACATACAAATTCGTCGCCCCAGTGACGCGCCGCTTCCTCTCTTGCGCCGGCCAGTCGCCCAATGCGGTGGTTCGTGCTTGGGAATCGGCAATTTCGAAATTCGAGTGGCGGGTTCCCTCTCCGAAACGGCCAAGCGCTTGGAGGCTGCAGCCGCCACGGTCGATCCTCGTGTCGTTTTGAAATGCGAACCGCTCAGCAACATGCTGAGCGACTCCGTCCACCGAAATCGCGCCATGGCATTGGTTGCAACGACGTTCAGTTTATTCGTCGGGCTGCTGGCTATGATTGGCGTTTATGGCGTGACATCTCACGCGGCGGCGGAAAGGACGCGCGAAATAGGGGTTCGGATGGCCCTGGGCGCAAATCAAGCCGATGTGTTCCGCATGTTGGTTGGCGAAATGATGCGCGTGGTGTGCATCGGCATAGCGTTTGGCGTGGCGGCTGGCCTTGCAGCTACGCGGTTGATTCGCGGGTCAATCTGGGGAGTGAAGCCGACGGATCCGCTCAGCATTGGCTTTGCAATTGGTTTGATGCTTCTCATAGCCGGAATCGCTGCGTTTCTCCCCGCGCGGCGCGCCATGCGCGTGGACCCTATGGTGGCGCTGCGATACGAATGATCAGCGGCATCGGATCAAGCAGTGCCGACTGCTCAGGTCTACTTTGAATTTCTTGGGCGGCTTTCGTCCTTTCTCCTGCGACTTTTCTTGCGGTTAGTGGTTCGGTTTTTTCTTTTTGAAGAGGCCGCCGAGGGCGTTAATGGCGTCGGCGGGAGCTTTGCCTGCGTCTTTGGCGCCGCCCGCGGTCAGGCCGCCGGCGCAGCCTAGTTGTGATTTCAACATTCCGGCAGCGAGCCCACCGACATCGGGAATGAATTTGGGATCCGAAGTGGTGCCATGAATCTGGAAGGGCACGGTCATGCCGTTTTTGCAGCCGCCGCCTCCACCGGTGGCCGCGCCGATCAGTCCGGCAACGCCGGACACAGGAGCCGCCGCGCTGGTCGCCGCGCTCGTGAGCGTCGCCGCCATCTTGAAATCGAGGTTGTTTTTGGAATCGACGGTGCCCGCGCCATTTAGATTCCCAAGCGAGGGAACGACGGCAACGAAATTGTCCGCCCTCAATCCATCGGGAGCCATCCGAAGGTCAGTGGTGAGCTTTTCGATGTCCAGGTCTTTGCCGGTCTTAATGCCCGCGAGCGAGGCGATGGCGCTCATCTTAGAGCCGAGATCGAAGCCCGCGAGTTTTCCGTTGAAGAGACCGACATTCCCCGAGGTAACCAGTTTGTTCGTCGGTCCAGTGAGATTCAGATTGGCGTTGAGAGTGCCCGCTTCGAGAGAAGCACCCTTTGGAACATTAATGCCGAGCGCAGGGAGAAAAGCCTGCAGATCTTTTGCCGGCATGTCCTTGGCATCGAGCTTGATGTTTACAGTAGTGGCTTCGCCCGCGGTGTTGTACGTGCCGCTGAGATGGGCGGCCGCGCTGCCAATCTTGAGGGTCGAGGGATTCAGAACGCCGGAGTTTTTGCGCAAATCGTATTTGGTATTGAAGTCGACGGTGACTGGAACGCCGGCGGGCGAACCGCCGGCCACGAGAAGAGCCTTCGAGAGTTTGACATTGCCGGCGGTCTGCGCTTCACCATTTTGCGACGTGAGATTTGCGGTGAGATCGAGAAGGCCGCCGAGACCTTCGGAGGAATCAAGGAAGCCGGTGGAGGCGAGGTTGAGCGAGGAGACGTCGAGCTTGGCGTCCAGGGGAGTAAGAGTGGCATCTTCCTGATCGATGGGGCCGGCAGTACCATCGAGCTTGAATTTTCCGCCGGCGGGAAGATCGGCCGTGACAGTGACGGGAAACTTGGAGGTCATGGAAAAGTTGGAAGCGACGACACCGACGTTGTCATAGGTGCTGCGTTTCGAGGAGCTCGTGGAACCGACAATGATGCGGCCACCTTCCAGGGTGAATTTCTGAACGGAGAGATCGGCAGGTGCAGCTGAACCGGAGCTTTTGGCGGCCTGGGCCTGTTCTGATTTTGCCGAGGCGCCGCCCAGAGAGGAGAAGTTCCATACCCCAGCAGGGTTGTGAAGCAGAGTCACTTGTGGACTGTCGATGGTGATGCCGGTAACGTTCAGCGTTTTGCTGAAGATCAGAGGAAAGATTTCCACGCCGACTTTGAGGGATTTGGCGGTGAGGAAGGGGGATGTGCTGAACTTGGGATCGTCGCCGATTGAGAGATTTTCGGCGGAGAGCGAACCACTGATAAGCGAGAGGCTCAGGTTTCCGAACTCCACTTTGCGGCCGAGGGCCTGAGAAGCTTTCTGCTCGATGGTGGGGCGAAATTTGTCGACGGGAATCAAGAATGGAGCGGCGACGAGCAAAATAATCAAGACCACGACGATGATGGCAACGATGCGCAGGGTGCGTTTCATGACGACCTCCGGGAGGAGAAGATTGGGCGATGGATTGGCGGTGATGATAACACGAGGAGGAGCGACAGTTGATTCGTAACGGGAGAGAAATGAATGAGGAGGAATTTGGGAGCAAGCTTCCGCCGATCGGAATGGAAGTCTTGCCTCGCACGCGAAGAAAGTTGTTCCGTTCCATTAAGTCTTTCCGCTCGAATTACGGGAGGACAATTAAGATGGGTATCGTTCGGCGGACCGCTGGAAAGCATTATTTGGAGACCCCCCCTGTTTTGTTGTAAGTGTTCATTCTAAAGGACTTTAAGTCCTGCGTATTGTAAGTGCGGATTCTAAAGGGGTTACGAGGCGATTTTATGGAAGTGCAGATTCTAAAGGAGTTATGAGTGTAGATCTGATTAGACAATGCCCGATACAAGGATGCGAGCCGGATTGACGAGGTAAGCGCATAGGGTTTTGGAGATGTGTCAGGACGGCCGAGGCGGAGTTGGCGAGGAGGCAAGTGGTTACTGCCTTTCTCCTCCGCAATAGAATATGGGCATTATAACAAAATCATACTAGTTGTCAAGCATAAACTTTCAAACCTTTTATTTTTAGATACTTAGTATGAGGCGATCATTCGAACGCCGGGAGAAGTAAGCAGAAAAGGGACTCAAGGTGGCCGACGCGGCAAGGATAAATGTTCGGCCGACTATTACGGTGGGAGCGGCGCTGGGGTGAAGAAGGAATAATAGCAGGGCCGGTTGGGCAGAGAGGAGCATCGAACCGGACATGCTAAGATCGCAACAATGAGCTTGAGGATCCAGGTTCTTCTGACGGGGCTGGCCCTTTTGTGTGGCCCGAATGCGATGGCACAGCAGAAGCCGGAACCCGCGAGCCTGCCCGATACGCCGGCACCGAAGCAATCCGCAAAGGACGCGGCGCGAAAGCAACAGAAGGGGGTCTGGCAGACGCCGCTGGGACTCATCGCCAGAAAATCCTATTTCTATCCGGATCTGGCGACCAGCCCTGGACCGCTGACTTCGTTGCAAAAATTTGAACTCTTCCTGGACAAGAGCATCTCGCCACCGCAGATATTGAGTTCGGCGGCATCAGCTGGAATCAGCGAGGCGCGAGGGACACTGGCGGGGTACGGACAGGGCGGCGAGGGATACGGAAAGAGATTCGGATCTTCGATGGCGACCGGTGCTTCGAGCCATTTTTTCGGGTCATTCCTTTTGCCGGCGATGCTGCATGATGATCCGAGATACTTCGTGAGCTTGAAAAGCGGGTTTGTAGCGCGCGCGAAATACGCGCTAAGACGCGCCGTGGTGATTCGGACGGACGCGGGTGGAGAAAGCTTTAACTGGCCGGGAACGGTGGGACCGCTGGCGGCGGAAGGCATGGCGAATCTCTATCTTCCCGATTCAGAGCGAACGGCGGGGAAAACTTTTCAGCGGTATGGGATTCGGATTGGATTCGGCGCGGCGAACAATCTTTTGAAGGAATACTGGCCAACCATTTTCAAGAAGCTGCGGATCGCGAAGGTGGCCCCGGGATTGCAGCCATAACGAGCGCAGAATCGGCGAGATTTGCGGGGGCTGAGTGAAGAAACGCGCGAGCGTGGGGGCGCAAAGGGCCGGGACGCGAAAAGCGCGGAACGTATTACAATAGTGGGAAGCGGGGCTGTAGCTCAGATGGATAGAGCAACGGTTTCCTAAACCGTTTGTCGGGAGTTCGAATCTCCCCAGCCCCACCAGATATCCCACGGCCCGCACCAAAAATATGACTAGGCTAGCCTAATTCCCCGGCGCTCCAGCTCTTTGCGAACATTTTCATCTTTCCGGCCTGTAGTTACCAGCTTCCGAACCAGTTCTTCGTCTTTCGGTGTAAGTGGGGGATTGGCAACTTCAAGGTCGATATCAACGCCTCTCACGGTTATCCTATACCGATGAGACTTCGCCGCAATGATTTCGAGTTTGTGAGTGAAGGAGATACTTGCAACTGTTAGGACGCGCTTTTCAGCCTTGCCCGAATCCAAGGCTTCTTGAAATAAGGCCGCATCATACATGCACGGCTCAATGGTGTAGGGTGCCCCTTGGGAAACAAAAGAAGGAGCGCCCTGCCAAATTGTCGCTCCCACATAGTTCTTGAGCGTATCAAGGAATTTCTCGACACGGCTCGTTTCTATAACGATGTTGGCCATTGTGGTCCTCCACTGCCATCGTGCCGGATTCATGGGCGGGTGGCCTACTGCTCGAAGGTACAGGGATACCAGATGAGTTACTTGGCAGCCTTTTGCCCTTGTTTCCGTTCAAGGGCACGGTGCCATTCGCAAAGGTCCACGCTGGGTTCTTTCCACGGCTTAGGCGTTGCAGAGTGACTTATTATTGGTAAGATGGTCTTACCATGCGGACGACAGTTTCAACAAAAGGGCAGGTGGTTGTCCCGAGCAAGATCCGGCGCAAGCTGGGGTTGCAGGCGGGCGATTCGCTAGAGGCCAGAGTGCAAGGGGAACACATCGTGCTTACCCCGCAAAGAGCTCGTCGGCGAAACGCAAGGATCGTCCGAGACAGGGTCACGGGACTGCCGGTGCTGACCGCCGGCGCAGATGCTCCAAAGCTGACGAGCGCGCAGGTGCATGAAGCGCTTGCCGATTTTCCATGAGATACCTGTTGGACGTAAATGCGCTGCTCGCGTTGGGCGTGCTGGAACATGAATTCCATGGGCGGGTCGCGGGCTGGGTGCAACGCCTTGCCGCGAGAGGGGTTCCGGAACTGGCAACGTGTTCCATCACGGAATTGGGTTTTGTCCGCGTGCTTGGACAGGCTCAACAATACGGTTCATCTGTCGCGCGAGCGCGCGAGCTTTTGCTCGAGTTGAAAAAGAGCAACAAAATGCGCTGCACTTTCATTGCTGATGACCGTGACATTTCTCATCTCCCCCGGTGGGTGCGAACTCCAAAGCAAACGACCGACGGGCATTTGGCGGAGCTCGCCAGGGCCAACGAGGGCGTCCTGGCGACGTTGGACCGCCGAATCCCCGGTGCGTTCGTCATCCCACAGAACCACCGTTCCTAGGAAGAGCACGAGGATACCCAGCTTCCAGCTCAGCGGCCCTAAGATCGTCCACCAGGGCCAGCAAAATCCAAAGAGCGATAAGAAAGACTTAATGGAGTTCGCTATCAACTGCCGGAATTGTGTCCAGGGTCACAGGAAAAGTGGGAGAATGCTGCTATTCAAGCCGGGGCGATGGCGCCCTTCGAACGTCGAAGGGCACCGAGGCGGTGATAAGGCAAAGGGCAACGAGGTTCGGGAATGAATGAAGCGCTTACAGTACACAGGCTGCAGTTCGCGTTCACGGTAACTTTCCATTACATATTTCCGCAATTGACGATGGGGCTGGCGCTGCTGCTCGTATATTTGAAGACGAAAGCGCTGCGAACGGGCGACGAACACTACAACCGTGCTGCGCGATTCTGGGCGCGGATTTTCGGAATTAACTTCGCGATTGGAGTGGTAACGGGAATTCCGATGGAATTTCAGTTCGGAACGAACTGGGCGGCGTTTTCAAAAGCTGCCGGAGGAGTGATTGGGCAGACGCTGGCAATGGAAGGCGTGTTCTCTTTTTTCCTTGAGTCGAGTTTTTTGGGATTGTTTTTGTTTGGAGAGAAAAAGCTGGGGCGCGTGGGGCATTGGTGGGCGGCGTTTCTGGTGTGGCTGGGATCGTGGCTCTCGGGATTTCTGATTGTAGCAACGGACGCGTGGATGCAGCATCCCGTGGGATACCGGATAGGGGCGAACGGGGAGATCGAACTCGCGAGCTTCTGGGGACTGGTGCTTAACAAATGGGGGCTCTGGCAATACGCACATACGATGCTGGGAGCAGTGCAAACGGGATGCTTCGTGATGGCTGCAGTCGGCGCGTTCTATTTGCTGACGAGCCGGCATGAAACGTATGGGCGGACGTTTGTGAAGGCTGGTGTGCTCGTTGGCCTGGTGGCCTCGCTGCTGCAACTTTTCCCGACGGGCGACCAACAGGGAAAAATGGTGACGGAGAATCAAGCGCCGACGCTGGCGGCGATGGAAGGGCTGTTCGAGACACAAGAAGGCGCGCCGCTGGCGATTTTGGGGCAGCCGGATGTGCAACACCGAAGGCTGGACAACCCGCTGACTGTGCCGCAGATGCTGAGCTTTCTGACATACCAGAAGTGGAGCGCGAATGTACGCGGGTTGGCGGACTTTCCGCAAGATGAATGGCCGGACCAGATCGCGCTGCTCTATTACAGCTACCACGTGATGGTGGGGTTGGGGACGATATTTATCGCGGTGATGGTGGTGGCGGCGTTCATGTACTGGCGGAAGAATTTGTTCACGGCGAGATGGATGCTATGGATTCTGATGATTTGCGTCCCGCTGCCGTATATCGCGAACACGGCAGGATGGATGACGGCGGAACTGGGAAGACAGCCGTGGCTAATCTACGGGGTGATGCGGACGGCAAACGGAATTTCGCCGCGAGTTGGGGCAGGAAATGCGTGGTTCACCCTGATCGGGTTCATGGGCATGTACACGGTGCTGGCGATGCTGTGGCTCTTCCTGGTGTACCGCGAGATTGAAGAGGGACCGAGGCCCGATGATGAAGAATCGCGGAAGGAAGCGCGAGTTTCGATCGCCGCGGATTAGGCGGAGGAGCACACGATGGGAACAATCTGGTTCTGCCTGGTAGCGATCATGATTGCGATGTACGTGCTGCTGGACGGGTTTGACCTGGGCGCGGGAGCGATTCACCTGCTGATTGCGAAAACAGATGAAGAGCGACGGCAGATTTTGGCGAGTATCGGGCCAGTCTGGGACGGGAACGAAGTGTGGCTCCTGGCAGCGGGAGGAACGCTGTACTTTGCATTTCCTGCGCTGTACGCGAGCGGTTTCAGCGGATTTTACCTGCCATTGATGGTAGTGCTGTGGCTGCTGATTTTGCGGGGCGCCTCGATTGAGTTTCGGAATCACGTGAAAAGCGCGGTGTGGGATCCGCTGTGGGACTTTTTGTTTTCCGCTTCGAGCATTTTGCTGGCGGTGTTTTTTGGAGCTGCATTGGCGAATGTGGTGCGCGGCGTGCCGTTGGATGCGAGCGGATATTTTTTTGAGCCGCTGTGGACAAATTTCCAGTTGGGAGAAGAGACAGGAATTTTGGATTGGTACACGATTTTGGTGGGCGTGCTGGCGCTGCTGGTGCTCGTGATGCACGGAGCGCTGTGGGTGCAGTTGAAGACGAGCGGCGCGGTGAATGAGCGGGCGAAGAAAGTTGCTGGCCGGGTATGGTGGGGAGTCGTAGCGCTTACGGCGGTTGTGACGGCGGTGACTTTTCAGGTGCAGCCGCAAGTAAAAGCGAACTTTGTGACCTGGCCGTTTGGAGTTGTGCTACCGCTACTGGCCGTGGCGGGGCTCGCGGGCGTGGCTTTCGAATTGAGGAAGCGTCAGGAGGGCAAGGCATTCTTCGCGTCGTGTTTGTATCTGGTGGGAATGCTGACGAGCGTCGTATTCGGCGTTTATCCGATGGTGCTGCCGGCGCGAGATCCGGTGTATTCGCTCACGGTGGAAGGGGCGAAGGCAGGCGCGTACGGGTTGAAAGTGGGAATCATCTGGTGGGCGATCGGGATGATTCTGGCGGCGGGTTATTTCACGTACGTGTATCGATCGTTCGCGGGGAAAGTGGAAGTGGGCGGCGATTCCGAAGGACATGAATATTAGAAAAACAGCACGCGGGGCTGTGCAATTTCATTTTGCAGCGTCAGTCATTTTCGAATCCCCCAGCAAACGAAGTCCAACCAAGTAACGGTGCGAATGTTATGCTTTCGCGGCGAAGGTATTGATGCGCCGCGAATGCCAAGGGTGGCACAGGTGCGTACAGCGAGCCGGCTGGAAGGCAATTGACGGAGGAAAGAATGAGCGGCACGAGAAGAAGATTTTTCCAGGATGCGGCATTTTTTGGCGCGGGATTCCTGGGACTGGGAGAGGCCCTGCGTGGCAGCCCGCAAGTAAACGATTCGCAGACGGCGCGGGAGATCGAACGCGGGCGGCATCACAGCCCGTACGGGAACCACAAGAAAAAGGAAGTGGTGCCGACAGGGCCGGACCCGTATCTGCGGATGGTGACACCGGACGTGGCGGACCTGCCATTCGAATTGGACGGGGTCGTGAAAGTTTTCAAGTTGGTGGCGGAGCCGGTAAAGCGAAAAATCGCGCCGTACAAGACCATCGAGGCGTGGGGATACAACGGAAGCATCCCGGGCCCGACAATTCAAGTGCAACAAGGCGAGCGGGTGCGAATCATCCTGGAAAACAAATTGCCGGAAGCGACTTCGATTCACTGGCACGGGCTGGAGGTGCCAATCGATCAAGACGGAGTCCCGTGGATTTGCCAAAGGCCGGTGGCGCCGGGAGAAAAATATACTTACGAGTTCACTGTGCATCAGGAAGGGACGTTTTTTTATCACTCGCACGGGGCAATGCAGGAAATGATGGGGATGATCGGATTTTTTGTGGCGCATCCGGAGAGGAGCTACAAGCCGCGCGCGGATCATGATTTCGGGATCGTGTTGCAGGAGTGGGCCGTCCTGCCGAACAATCGAGTGCCGAACACGGCGTCGATGGAATACAACTGGCTGACGTTTAACGGCGTGGCGGCACCGGCAATCACGCCGATGATCGCGCGGCTGGGGAGCCGGGTGCGGCTACGCATCATTAATATGGGGATGGACCACCACCCGATTCATTTGCATGGAAATCAGTTTGTGATGACGGGAACGGAAGGAGGGCGCGCACCGGAATCGACGTGGTATCCCATGAATACTGTGCTGGTGGGAGTGGCGCAGGCTCGGGTGGTGGAATTCGACGCGAAATATCCGGGAGCGTGGATGCTGCACTGCCATTTGCCGCACCACATGATGAACAGCATGACGGACCTCATGCGCGACCGCGCGATCGAAACGGCCGGCTTGACGGAAATGCAAGCAATGAGCCAGATGGCAACCTTGTCAAAGAGCGTGCGGGTTGAACATGGGGAGCACTCGCCGATTGCGGCCGATGCGAGCAGTGTGCCGGGATTCCCGCAGGATGCCTTCATGGAAATGGGGATGGACGAAGCGGTGGCAAAACCGGAGACGTACGGGCTTCCTGCTAATTGGAGCGCGCAGATGATGGGGATGATGACCCTGGTGCGCGTGCTGCCGGACAGAGAGTACGAGGAGATGATGACGCGGATTAAGGCCAGTTGAGCGAGAAAGGGACGTACGCCACTCGGGGTGAATCGTGAACCAGAAGAGTTTCCACAGGGAGAGAAGAAAAGAGGGAATGGCGGAAATGAAACTGCGATGGGGAAATCGAACGGGATTCATAGCGGCTACGGCAAGTCTAATGGGAATGACCTTGATAGCGGGTGCGGCGCAGGCACAGGAAAAAGCCGAAGCCCGGGAGCAGGACACAAATGCGCCGAAGGAAATGACAATGCAGGAGCGGACGCACCTGCACGGCAACATTCCACTCGTGGAGCCGCAATATCCTCAAATGGGCCGCGCGCAGGAAAGGGCGCGAGCGCAGTTGATGACTCTCGAGCAAGCGCAAGAGTTGGCAGGGGAAACGAATCCGACGCTGCGGCAGGCGGAAGCGGAAATCCGCGCGGCGAAAGCGCGGCAGGAGCAGGCTGGACTTTACCCTAACCCCTCCGTTGGCTATACGGGCGATGAGATACGAGGCGGGACCGTCGGCGGGGGGAAGCAGGGATTTTTTGTGCAGCAAACATTCGTGACGGGCGGAAAACTGAGCAAAAATCGGGCGGTGTTTGGAGCGGAGGCTAAGTTGGCGGAAATCGAGGCCCAGGAGCAGCGCACGCGTGTCGAGACGGCGGTGAAGATGGCATTTTTGCGCGTGCTTGCGGCGCAGGAGTGGCTGGAGGGAAGGCGCGACCTAGCGAAAATCGCGGAAGATTCTGCGCAGACGCAGCGCGAGTTGATGAATACCGGTCAAGCGGACGAATCGGAAGTGCTGGAAGCGGAGATAGAGGCGGAAAGAATGCGCATGGCGACGCGGATGCAAGAGAACACGTTGAAGGAAGAATGGCGCTCGCTGGCGGCCGTGATCGGGCAGCCGGCAATGCCCATTGCGACGGTGGCCGGAGACTTGGAAAAGGGATGGCCGGAGTTGAATGAGGAAGAGATTGTGGAAGCCATTGCCAAAAAGAGTCCCGCCGTGCAGATTGCGGATACCGCGACGGGGCGCGCGCAAGCGGTCCTTGCGCGAGCGCAACGGGAACCTGTTCCTGACGTGCAGGTCCGTGCGGGTTTGGAATATAACAATGAAATCTTGGGGAGTGGACCGAATGCAACCGGATGGGAGGGGATTGCGGAAGCCAGCGTGGAGATTCCGCTCTTCAACCGCAATCAGGGCGATATCGCCGCCGCGCGGGAAGAGATTGGCCGTGCGGAGCAGGAGAAGAGGCGAGTGGAATTGACACTGCGCGAGAGAGCGGCAACAGTGGTCGACGAGTACGCTAACGCCAAATTGATGGCTCTGGAGTACCGCGACGAGATGCTTCCACAGGCAAAAAAGGCGTACAGCCTCCTCGTGGATAAATACGGGAAGATGCTGGTGTCGTACCCCCGAGTGCTTGAGGCGCAGCGCAAGCTGTATCAATTGCAAATCGAATACATTGCGGCGCTCGAAGGCGTTTGGACGAACGGATTGGCGCTGCAAGGCTACCTGTTGACGGACGGGTTGGAAGCACCGGCACGGCCCGGCGAGGTTGACCGGCCGATTCGCGAGACGAACCTGCCAATGCCGGAGCGAAGCATGTCGCCAGGACAAGGGGCGCCGCGGCCATAGCCTTGGAGGGCTTAGCCCATTCATAACAAGAACGTTAGGAGTGCGAGCTTTTAAGCTCAAATCACCCGCGCATCCGCTTGGCCAAGTATCGAGTGCGAAACACTGGTACCCCAGCGGGATTGACCATCCGAAAATTTGATGGGTACTGTCATGATAGGGCGCCTGGGTGTCGGCAGAAGTGTTTCCCGTGTAATTGACAGCAGCCAGGCAGCCCATTTTGCATTGGAAGTCTTGATTTTGAAGCGGCTGCAAGTGTGCGGCTCGCGCTGGTTTTGTTTGGGAGATGGAAAGTCGGTCAAGGCGATGAGTACAGCGTTGAAGGCGGGGCGTTACGAGATTACGGGCGAACTTGGCCGCGGCGCCATGGGTGTTGTGTATAAGGCCACTGATCCTGTCATCGGGCGAACTGTCGCGGTCAAAACGATCAAATTGAGCGAAGAGGGAACGGGCCTGTCGCGGCCGGAGCTGCTGGCGCGGTTCCAAACCGAAGCACGAGCAGCGGGATTGCTGACTCATCCGAACATCGTGGTGGTGTTCGACGCTGGCGAAGAGGACGGCCTCTACTACATCACGATGGAGCTGGTGGAAGGCAGGAGTTTGCAGGCTCATCTCGACGGGGGGCAAGCGTTTGCGCTGCCTCGAGTGCTGCGCATCATGGAACAAACATGCAGCGCTCTGCAGTTTGCCCATGAACGCAGCGTGGTGCACCGGGACATCAAGCCCGCAAACATCATGTTGACAGCGGACGACACGGTAAAGGTTACGGACTTCGGCACGGCAAAAATTTTGCAGTTCGGCACAATGCAACAGACAGCACACGTGATGGGCACGCCGAGTTATATGTCGCCCGAACAAGTGAAGGGCCGTGCGGTGGATGGGAGGAGCGATATTTTCTCCCTGGGAGTGATGTTGTACGAGATGGTGACTGGCGAAAAGCCGTTTCCGGGGCAGAACATCACGACGGTCATCTACAAAATTGTGAACGAAGAGCCGGTGCCACCGCGGCAGATTGATCCATCGATTCACCCGGGGATAAGCGCGGTTGTGATGAAGGCGCTGGCCAAGGAACCGGAAGCACGTTATCAGAGCTGCCGCGAAATGCTGGAGGATCTGCGGAACTATCGCAGCATCGCACCAGGAGGAGGCCCGGATAAGACGATGGTAGCGGGCGGCCAGGGTGCGCCAAACGCTACGCTGCAACTTGCCGGAATGGGTATAGGCGCGCAAGGCGGGCGTCAAGCCTACGAGGAAGATCCCATGACCATGGCGACGACTCGGTCGCTCAACGTGAGAGCTTCCAGCCCGACGCAGACGCCGACCGTGCGCCGCACAGGACCGATCACGCCAATCCAAGAGCCCCCGAAAAAGAAGAGCGTCATCGGGAGCGTATTTGTGGCATTAATTCTGATCGGGGTGATCGTCTATGGCATCCAGAAACTGCGGCCTGTTTTTGAAGATGCACGCCAAATAAACGCCGCACAAAAAAACCCCGACAATGTGTCGGCAACGACAGGAGCGGTCTCCGCGCCCGCTAGCAACACGGCAAACAATCCGCCGACCAGTCCGGCGACGAGTCCTGATAGAAGTCCTGCGGAGAGCGAACCGCCGGCCACAGCGAATCCAGAAGCGGTTGCGCCGGAAAAGAAACCTGTCCAACCGAGCGTCCAAAAACCCGCGGCAAAGAAAAGCGAACTGGTAGTAAGTCCGGAAGCAGCCGAATACAAAGGAAGGATTGACCAAATCATCGCCGAACGAGGATTGACGGGCCGGGCAAGAGTACAGGCCATTGGAAACACACTGGTCTTGGCCGGCAAACTGCGCCCCACGGAACACGGAGATTTGCTGAAATTCCTACGAAATGCACCCGCGAGCGTGCGAGTGGTGGATAACATTGAATACGTAGACGTTCCGGCTGCTGGAAATGTAGCGGAGGGCGGACATCCTGTCACGTCGCCAAACGATGGAGCGATCCACGTCATAACGGACTTGGTTGGCGCCACTGCACTCTTGCGTGACTCCGCAGGACGGGTTGTCAATCGGTGCCAGACACCATGCAGCTTCAGCAATCTCACGCCAGCACAGTACAGCCTGGAAGTGGAAAAGGCAGGCTATCAATCGATGCAGACCGCGCTGCAGGTGAAGGCGGGAAGCGTCATAGATCAGAAGGCGACTCTCGAATCGTTAACGCAGGGATTGTATCTGACGAGCCGTCCAGCGGGCGCGGACGTTTTCATTAACGGAGCCAAACAATCCGGCCAGACGCCGGTGACGCTGCCGCTGGCACCGGGAAATTATAACCTGGTGGTGCGTCTGCCAGGATACGAAGCGTACGCGGGTAAAGTGCAAGTGAAGGACAACATCCAAACACAACTTTCCGTCGAGCTGAATTCCAGAGTTGCGTGGGCGCAAGTGGATACAAATCCAAAAGGCGCGGAAATTTTTCTAGACGGGACAACAACGGGACAGACGACGCCGGCGCGAGTTCAGATGCCGGCTGGGCTGCACACTTTGATCGTCAGGCTTCCCGGTTACCAGCAAGTGAAGCGAACAGTACAAGCGAGCGAAGGTGGTACGGTCAGCATTGAGGAAGCTTTGAAGCCCAGGTGAGTGGAATCGGGTTGTACAGGACAATCCCCAACTGTTTTTGGTCGAATGGCAGAAGCGCTTCAGGGCAGGTTTCTCTCTACTTGGAACGTAACAATTTGTAACGGAAGTGGTTGCATAGTCCTAGCACCTAAGAATCAAAACCTTAAAAACAAAGCGCTTACAAGCACCCTTTAGAGGTAGGTAGCGTGCTCGCATTGTAGGCAAGGGGTCCCTGCCCTCGCGTGCCTTTTGAGGCATAACGTCTGGCAGAAGTCCCTACCCGCTGGGCAATCGAGTGGGTCGACAGAGCTTGCTATAGGCAAGAGGGGAACAACTTGGTACTTCGGGCCATCATGCCGGTCGAAGAGCAGCGTGGTAAAGCGAAGCCACGCCATCACCCCGAGCCGTCCGTAAGGACTGCTGCGCGGCAAAATTCCGGCGCGGAACCGAAGCTCGTGACACCAACTCCTGATGCACGTACAGCGGGCTTGATTCACGCGTTGCGATGCCTGCATTTGCTCTTTCGTTCCGAGCGGATTTACGACAGAAGTCATCCTCGCCGGCTGCAAAGTTTAGACACCTCTTATGAATCCTTGCGCGACCTCGCCAGTGCCCTGGACGGAATCGAAATCCACATCGAGCGCGGGGGGCTGGTTGTTCCGAAATTGAGCGATTCCCACCTGCCGGATGTGCGCGGCGAGATGCAGTCGCTGGCACAGGATTTGCAGCGTGCAGGAATTCAATCGCTGGGAATCGCGCGCCAATTTCATGTAGGCGAACTGGACACGTTCGCGCAACTCTTCAAGGCATCGCTGCTCAGATCGGAGGAATCTATAAAGCGCGGCGGCAGCTCCTGGTGGGCTGAGAGGTTCCTGGAGAACCGCGTGGAAGGGATTTCGATTAATACACAAACGGAGCGCAGAGTGGATACGGTGCTCGCCAGCTTGATGGGCGCTCTCGTGGCGTATGGTGGCAATTCGCCCCGTGAAGTCGCTGAGGCGCCAATTCTGCCGCCGGCGATTGACGATTTAACAGGAGCGCTGCGCCTGATCGGGAGGCTGACGCCTCCGCTAGAAGCGGCACGGGGACTTTCGCCAGAAGAGGCCGCACGCGCGATTCACGGGGCCATGGAAGATGCGAGCCGCGAGACAGTCCGCATGCTCCTCAGTTCGATGTCGCAGTACGCTCCTAGAGAGGGCGAACACCCTCAGCCATTCTTGCTGCGACTCTCCGAATGCCTGATCCTGGAATTCCTGGGAGCGGAGTTTTCCGCCGGGACGCTTCAAGCGGCGGCTGTGCGCCAGACGTTTCATCGGCTGTGCGATGTGCTGGTCTCCTCGGGAGGCTATAGCGGACCTCATTCTTCGCAACACTTATCCTTGCTGGCGACCATTTGGGCTAACGACACACACAGAGAGCAGATCTTAGAAAGATTTTGGCTGGAACTTCCGCCACGGGAGAAATCCGTGGTGCTGCGCGGGCCAGAAGTATGGTGCGTGCCGGTTGTCGCGCTGAAACGAACGCTTGGACAATTGGCGGAGGCGGGTGCGGACGCTCCGAGGCGCGAAGCCCGGAACATTCTGCTGAACTATTCGCGCCGAGTTGAAAATGAGAATGTTTCCGCCCGGCGAGCGGTTGCGGCGGGCTTGAATGAAATGACGCCGATCATCGAATCGCTTTGGCCGAATCAATTGCCGGAAGATTTGAGCCGCGGGACGATGAAGGCCCTGGAAAAGGAAACCATTCCGGAAACTGCCGCATTACTCGCAGCCTTCCTGGAAACGCTGGGGCGCGTGGCTGCAACGAGGGGCGACTACTCTGGATTTGAGAATATTTTGGTCGGCTTGGAACGAGTCCCGAAAGACAAAGAGCACGACCATATGGCGGCGCTAGCTCATCGCCTGGTGGCGCAGGACCGCTGGCTGCTCCTGGTGGATGCAGCACTGGCGAATCGGCCTCTGGATCCGGTTTTGCCGCGGCTGCTGCAGCGGGACCCGGAGAGGCTGCTCGACCGCCTTACGCTCCTACTGACTGATCCGCGTGCGTCGGAAATGCTGGCGCCAATGGCGCGGCTGCTAAGGACCATCGGCGTCCCCGTGCTCAATCTTCTCGAGACACGCCTTTACGAAGCGCGCAGACAGCGGGTGAGCGCAGCGATCAAGCTGCTTGCTGCGGCCGATCCAGAGCGGCTCCTGCGCGGATTGGCGCGAGCGCTGGCAAGCTGGGAGTGGAACTTGCAGGACCTGGCAGTGAGCGAGTTATCGCGGCCCGCCAATGCCGCTTCCGCACAAAGCGCAGCCTTTGTTTTTTCCGCGGTGCTCGCGGATGCGCACCCGCTGGTTGTGCCGATGATGATCGATCAAATCGGGCTGGCCCAAGAAACCACGGCTGTGCCGCAACTAATGGAAATTGCAGCGGGAGAGCACGAGGTCCTGCGCGACCTCTTTGTGCGCATCAAGGCGATTGAAGCGATCGGGCGCATGCATGCCGTAGAGGCCGCGGAAATGCTGCGCATGCTAGCGGAGGGCCGTGAAGGACTTGCGTTTGCTGAGCCGTCCGGATTGCGGGCTGCGGCGGAAGATGCGCTGGCAATCATCGAAGATCGGCCGTCATCGGCGCGGGCGCGAGCGGCATTCGAGTCTGGCTCAATGCCAAACGTCAGCTATGTTGTGCCCCGCCGTTATGCGAGAGTGCCACTTGAATCGCCTCTGCGCGCGCAGATTGACGGGTCGCAAGCCGGACTCGCTCGAGTGAAAACCATTAGCCTGGGCGGAGCCTACTTGGAATCGCCGCGAAAGCTCACAGTTGGAGACTCGATCAAATTAGAAGTTCGCTCCGGCCTGCGCAAGATTCATTTTACAGCGGTGGTACGCAATATCGGACCAGACGGCAGCGGCGTTGAATTTGTGCACATGAAAGACGAAGACCGCGAAAAGCTCCGCAAATTGGTCCAGCGCCACCTGCAATTCTGAGCGAAAGCTAATCGCGTCACGTTGTCCCCTGCCCTTCAACGGGGTCGTGCTGCTACCTGAAAGACGTCCCTTCACACTTCCTGCGACAAATCTGCCCCAAAGTTTAGCCAAAGGACTCTGGCCAATAAGTTTTTGTTGAATTCGACGGATTATTGAAGTAAAAGCCGTGTATTCATCGGAGTAGCCATCGATCGGCGGGGCATCCCGCGGCCGCTAGGGGTAGCGGAAGATTGGCAGATTTCCACGAGGAGGATTCAGATGCAGCGACGTCATGGTGTGCGTATATGGACCACGCTGTGCATGATGATACTGGGATGCGCGTCGATGGCGAAGGCGCAAGTGAATACAGCGACGCTTTCCGGAACCGTGACCGATCCGCAGGGCCTTGCCGTGAGAGCTGCGAGACTGACCATCACCAGTGCGGGAACCGGCGCGGAACGCACGGCGGTCACAGATGATGGCGGCCGCTATAAGGTGGTGGGATTGCCTCCGGGGACTTATAAAGTGAAAGTGGATGGGGGAGCCAACTTCGCGGCCTATCAGAATGAATCCGTCGTTGTGACAGTCGGTGAAGAAGCGATCCTGGACGCGCGTCTCGAACTGAAGGGAGTCCAGCAAACCGTGACCGTAACGACAGAAACCGCTCCGATCGAGACCACGAAGACGGAAGTCTCGCAAACGGTCAACCAGCGCAGCATCAACAATCTTCCGATCAACGGCCGCAACTACATCAATTTTACTCTCATCAATTCCCAGACAACGCGCGACGTGTCTCCGACCATCGGGCCGGCGCCGAACAGCGGATTGAACATCGACGGCGCTCGGGCGCGTTCGAACATGGTGAGCGTTGACGGTGCCGACGCGGGAGATAACTCGGTGGATGGAATTCGTTCGACCGTATCGCAGGAAGCGGTGCAGGAGTTTCAGCTCATCCTGAGCAATTACAACGCCGAGTATGGAAGAGCCACGGGCGGCGTCATCAACATTGTGACCAAGAGCGGGGGCAATGAAACGCATGGAGACATCTTCGGGTATCTGCGAAACAAGGCGTTTCAGTCCAGGAATCCATTTTCCGGAGTTGTGGATCCTACGACTGGAGAGCTGAATCCCACTAAGCAGGCTTATACACGTGTGCAGACCGGCTTCACGCTGGGCGGCGCGCTGAAAAAGGATAAGACGTTTTACTTTTTGTCGTACGAATACACGCAACGGGAAGAGACGGATTTTTCGAGCATTGGAGCCGCATCACCGGGGACAGGCCCGTTCGGCATGGTGCCGGTGCCCTTGGGTCCGGGACTGACCGTTCAGTTGACGCCCTCTCAGGCGAGTGCAGTCGCAGCGCTGGAAGGTATCGGGCAGACCACGCTGGCCGGGGAATATGGCGCATTGATGGGCTCGGCGTCTAGCGTGGCGCTGAACAAAATTGATTACGGATTAGTGGCCCCAGCACTCACGGGTGGACTGGTCAATCCTGGACCCGGCGGACAATTTCCGCTTCCACTGACTTGCCCTGTGGGAACCACGATCGGGACGGTCGCTTGTTCCTCGATACCCGTGGCGCCTGGCGCTGGATATTCCTATGGAGTTGCACAGCTCCCAGCGTCCTATGCGAGCCTCAGCAGCTTGCGCGGAAATTTTCCGGCAACGGAGAAGACCAGTTTATGGTCGGCCAGGCTCGATCAGCGATGGAACAACCGCAACACTTCCTTTCTTCGAGTGGGCGTTTCGCCGTCTCTGATCACCGGGATCGAATCCACTTCGCAGAACCAGGTATTCGGTCAAAATGCCGGGACGCGCGCTGGCGTGAGCCAATACCGCGACTTTTCCGCCACTTTCCAGCACGACACGATCCTCAGCGACACAGCCTTCAACGAATTTCGCTTCCAGGGCGCGCGCAGGGGCTTGCACTTTGGTTATTCCAATCTTCCGGGCGGTTCGGACATTGGCGTAAATATACCCGGGTATGCGTATTTCGGACGGGAACCGTATTCAACGGTGGACCGCATCGAACGGCGATTCGAATGGACGGACAACGTCACGCTGATCCGCGGGAATCATACGTTTAAGTTTGGCGGCGACTACAATCTGATCCAGCTGCGCTCAGGCAAACCGCAGATTTTCGAGCTGGACTTCGGTGGCGACGTCAACTTCGGGGGCATCGCGGCCTCGTCATTTGGCTTCCCGGATTGCATCGGGGGTACGGGGTCTGCATGCACCGGCGGCATCGCGCTGCCGGGCGCGACCGGGTTACAAGCCTATGGCTTGGGAATTCCCACTTCGTACATTCAGGGCATCGGGAATTCTAGTTCTCCGTTCGACAACGTGCCGATGGGTTTCTTCGCGCAGGATAGTTGGAAAGCCACCCGCAAACTCACGCTGAATTACGGATTGCGCTATGACCTGGAAATTACGCCGCTGTTTTCTCCGGCAACCGATGTGAATGTGGCCGCGGAGCAGGCGTTGGGGGTGCAAGAAGGCGTGCCACGCGACTACAAGAACATAGCGCCGCGATTTGGAATTGCTTGGGATCCTACCGGTAGCGGAAAAACTGTCATCCGCGGCGGTTACGGCCTCTTCTTCGATCACCCGCTGCTGGCGATCGCGTTCGATTCGACGACGGCCGACGGTGGCCGGTCAGTGCAACTGCTCTCGGCGGGCGGCACTGCTTCCGCCTGCGGGTTGCTCCCGCTTCCACAAGGCTCGCCAACTCCGCCTGGATTCTGCGGCTCAAACCTGGACAGCCCTGCAAATCTGAACGGTTCTTCCATCTTTCAGGGCGCATTGAACGCTGACTCCATTTACATCGCGTTTCCCACTTCGCTGACGCTTGGCTATCAGCCCCAACAGCAGCGCTTTGACCCCTTTAATCCGGGTTCGCTCTTCGCCAATCAGGCTTATTTGCAAAGTGGTTTCCCGCTGTCGATTCTGCCGTTCACGCTGCCGGTGACCAAGAATTTCAAGTACGCGTACGCTCAGCAAGCGAACCTTACGATAGAGCGCGAACTTCCTGGATCGTGGAAGCTCAGCGTTGGGTATCAATGGACACGAGGTCTGCACCTTTACCGGCCGATCGACGTTAACTCGACCGATCCGCAATTGCTTGATCAAAACGCGTTCAACGCGGCCGCCTCTGGACTCTCGGTGAGCAATCCTCTGACGGTCGTTGCTCCATCGTCAAACATAGCTGCAACACCCGGCACCTGCGGTGTCGCAGTCATTGCCCCGGCTGTGTTGGGCGTGCTCAACGGCTGCCCAGCGCCTATCGCAAGCCTGAATGGCCAGTATGTAAGCACGCCGGCCTTTTTCAACTTCTTCCGGAAATCAGGACCCAATCCATCTTTTGCCGGACTCCTGGCGCCAGGCCAGCCACTCAGCGTTGGGTACGCGGGACAAGTGCAATTGGCAGCACTGGCCGGCTATCCCCAGGGCTTCGGAGCGCCCGTGCCGTTCAATAGCGTGGACGCGCAAAATTCTGACGCTGCCTCCTGGTACAACGCGCTTACGGTCAACGTGTCGAAACGCTTCTCGAAGGGTTTCGAGTTGCTCTCGAGCTACACTTGGTCTCATTCGATCGACGACGGCACGGATTTGCAATCCACTCTCGAACCGCAGGACAGCAGATTCCCTCAATTCGAGCGCTCCAATTCCGTCAATGATCAGCGTCACCGCTGGGTGACCAGCGCGGTGTACCAGACGCCCGCCGCGGCGCAAGGTCACAGCTTCCTGCGAAATCTTGGTGGGGACATCACGATCTCGCCCATTATCGAGGTTTCCTCGGGCAGGCCATTTGACGTCATCACTGGTGAAGATACTCGACTGGATCTGGGAGCATCGCAAGCGCGCCCATCCGTGGCGACCGGCGGAGCCGGCGGAACAACATCGCCGTATATCCCGGGGACCACATTTGTGGTGGCAAATGTCTGTTCGACAAATAGCGGCGCGCAGTTCACCGTGCCTGGGTTCACCACGGCCGGGGCGGGATGCGTGGGGAATCTCGGCAGGAATTCGTTCAACATGCCCGGTTGGTTCACCTGGGACATGCGCGTGGCCAAACGAATCCCTGTCGGCGAAAAAATCAAGCTAGACTTGATCGCCGACGCCTTCAACCTGTTCAACCGAACCAATATCACCGCGGTCAACCAGCTGTGCGACCCTTCTGTGGGCACAACCTGCAGCGCTGGGCAGCCGACAGCAGCCTACGATGCGCGGCAATTCCAGTTTGCGCTGAAAGTAACCTGGTAGAAGAGATCTGAAAACCAAGAGTCAGGGGTTAAAGACGGCGAAGGCTTCGGCTATTCGAGGCCTTCGTTTTTTCGTTTCAAGAAATCTACTTCTCGCCTTCGTTCAAGGATGGGTTTAGCGCGCGCAAGGCCGTCTCGGAGGGTTCGAGGTCAGGCAATTCGGCAGCATGGCTTCCCTTCTCTTTCAATCTTCGAACTGACGGCAGGACACGCCCCTCCAACGAACCCACGGCGTTGTTGAAGGACTTATTTGCCCGCTCAAGACCACTTCTGACATCACTGAAGTGCTCAAGAAACTTTAGAATGCGGTCATATAGTTCCCTGCCGATGTCGCTGATTTCCTGTGCATTCTCTGCAATCTGCTCTTGCCTCCAGCCGTACGCCACCGCCCTCAGGAGAGCCATCAAGTTCGTGGGACTTGCCAACACCACCCTCTTTTCCATTGCATCCTCAAGCAGGGCCGGGTCGCTCTCCATCGCCGCGCTGAAAAAAGATTCGCCAGGCACGAACATCACTACGAATTGCGGAGCGCGGTCAAAACGTTTCCAATATTCCTTCGAGGAAAGCTGAAGCACGTGGTCCCGGACGAGGCGCGCATGTTCGGCGAGTCCAGCTTGTCGTTCCGTCTCGGTTTGGGCGGCTGCTACCCTTAGAAATCCGTGCAAGGGAACCTTGGCATCCACGACGACGTTTGCATCTCCGGGCAGGTGCACTACGAGGTCGGGACGAAAGCGTGTCTCATCTTCATCTCCGGCCACGGATACCTGCTCGTCAAAATCACAGTGGGGAGACATTCCCGCTAGCTCGACAGCTCGGCGCAAGGTCAACTCACCCCATCGGCCTTTGACTTGGGGCTGCCGAAGCGTGCTGACGAGCGTCCCCGTTTCTTTTTGTAGATCTCGGTTTGTCTGGGCGAGTGTCTGGACTTGCGTCTTCAGTTCGCCGTATGCCGATTGGCGATTCGATTCCAATTCGCGGAGATGCACTTGCAATTCCGTAAGCCGGCTCTGGAGCGGATCAACCATTCCCTTGATGGATTCCTGTCGCTGAGCAAGTTCCCCGGAAGCCTGCTTCTGCAGCGTCGCTAGCCGTTCTTGAGCGAGTTGTAAGAACTGTTGGCTGGAATGTTCCAGGGCTTTCCCTGCCAGCGAATCGAAAGCCTCTCGAAACTTGGTTTCAGCCTCGCTCAGGAGGTTTCTTTGCTCTTCGAGATTGGCTCGCTCGTTTTGCCGATCAGATTCCGCCCTGGCGCGGAGCGTCTGCTCGGCCGCAAGGTCTCTTCGGAGCTTGTCCAGATCGCCGCGGGATACATCCAACTGTTTGCGCGTCTCACTGAGCTGAGCGGAGAGCCCGGCGGCTTCTGCTTGCAATCGATTCGCACGCGATAGTGCGAACAGCCATCCCAGGAGAGCGCCGACCCCAAGGGCTAGTCCGGCGCTGATGAAAAACATTGCGTTCATAAACGTCTCCGGATGTAACTTCCCAAGCACAAACAAGAAATGTAACACAGCGGACGAGGCACAAACCCGTAACCGGAAGAACGAATCGACGCTTCGTAAATCAGCGGGTCGCTAGCGCGGAGTGGCGCGGGGAGACACGAGATGGATCGAAATCAAAAAGCTTCCTCGTTTGCGGCCTACGACCGCGAACTGAGCTACGTTTTCCGCACCGCCCGAGCTGACCACGCGGCTCGGATTGCCACCACTCAGTTCAGCAATCTCCGGGGCCAGATTCCTGGCTTCCAATCTCACTTTGGCCCTTGTGCCGCGCACTCGGACATTGAGCTGGCGATGAACGCCAGGCGCCAGCGGCGAAGAGTCCGCTTCCAATTCAAGAGCCACGAAGACAACTTCGAGTGGCGGCCCATTTTGTTTTTTGCAAGCAAGGTCGACGGAAGCGCGGCCTGGCTGCAAGTCCGCTGGCGGCATGATTGTGAGTGACGTCGGCGACGATGCAAGCACAAACGCTGGCGCGCCCGAGATAGTGACTTGGTTCGCGTCCGCACCACCACAAAATCCCCGGCCGGCAATTTCGAAACGGTCGGAGAGAGAGGCAATCTCGGGGATGGACGTGACTTCCAGCCGCGGCGCGGAGGTCTCGGCCGGCGTCAAGATCGTTACCGGAACGCGGCCCGGCTGGCCTTCGATGGAACCGAGAATAACGCCTGGATTCAGAGGTGCGACGAAGAGCGCGCGGCCCGTCTCGTCCGTAGTCGATCTGTCGCCATTCGAAAAAAGGACCGTGGCGCCGGGAGTCAGGCGACCATTCGCATCCAGCACCGCGAGCGTAGCGCGATCTCCCGATACGATGGTTCGCGGAAGCAGCAGGATACGTCCCGCCGTCGAGCGCGGTTTTTTTTGAGCGTGCGCGATAAAAAACGGTGCCGTGACTGCGGCTGTCAATGCGCAGGTTCGCACGAGGACATCAGGCGACAGCCAACGAAGAGGCATGGGGAGATTGTAGTCGAGACTCGAGGCGCTGAGAAAGGCTAAGCGTGTGGAGCAATGGAAAAGATATCGGGGCCTGCGATCCTCGCGCTTCAACGACTCGCTTTGACGGGCTCCTCAGCCGGAGAATAAATAAGCACGGTTCGGCCCGGGACTCCCGCCGCTAGCCGCCGCAATTTGTAGACGTAGGGCCGCGGTCCAGCCCCTCGGGAACACTCTTCCAGCCGATAGTAGTGATCTTCGAAGCGAACCACCCGGGGCGGAGTCCATTCCGTCTTGGCGCGGCTTGCTCGAATTTCAAGAAATTCTTCGGAAGCGTTTCTAGCCACATAAATTTCATCAGGGACCTGCGAAGGCCGGGCAGTCGCAACCTTGTCGCGGATGGCGCCAACATAGGACGTGACATGGCTCTGCGAGAATTTAGCCGCACTGGGGCGTTCAGCCTGGCCAACCCGAAAAACCACGGAGAATGTTTTTTCAATCAGGTAAAGAGGAAAGATCCCGAGGTTGGTGTCTGTGAGTGCAGCACAGAAGCGCGCCGTGCCTTCGATGCCGACGAAAACAATTACCCACGTCAACGGATGGGTGGACCATATCATTAGTGCCGCGGTGGCGATATGGTGATCGGTCGTTCCGACCGCCGTTTTGCCGGCAAGTGCCGCATCCAAGAGCTGGGAAATCCATGTGGACATGGAGTACCAATACCAATAGAGGAGCGCGACGAGAGCAAGTATGGCTTCCGCCAGGCCGCTGAGAATTGTCGCCGGGCGCCAATGGATGTCAATGGAAGATGCCAGCGCCTTGCGCCACCGCTGAGGAAAGAGTGATAAAAACGGTCCAAGAAGATAGGTCCACATAGCCCGCCCTATGGCTATTGTAAGAGAGCCAAGAACCTTGAGAGATACCTAAGTGCCGGTGCGCATCCAATAGGTAATCGTCGATCAATTCCGCTCTGTTCACTAAGTTGGATTAGAAGCCCAACTGTAAACCTGCGCATCCAGGAAAACGCGGAACAATTCGGGATCAATCTCTTCATCACGGACGCAGAGTTTCAGAATATCGAGGGCCCGGTCCGTCGGAACGGCGCGTTTGTAGGGCCGGTCGGCCGCGGAGAGCGCGTCGAAAATATCGCAAATAGTCATCATCTTGGCCTGCATGGGAATCTCGGCAGCAGTCAGGCCATTCGGGTAGCCCCGGCCGTTGAGTTTTTCGTGGTGCGCGCGCGCAATTTCAGGAATGCCGCGGTACTCCCGCGTCCACGGGATTTGCGCCAGAAAATTGAAGCTATGCGTCACGTGTGATTCGATTTGGCGCCGCTCGTTTGAATCGAGACTCCCGCGCGGAATCGAAAGATAACGCACTTCTTCCGATGTCAAATAAGGCCGCTCGGCTCCGCGCGGGTCACGGTAGGTTTTTTGAGAAATCTCCGTCAGCAACTCAAACTCCGTCGAAGGGAGAATCGTTGGCTCATTTGCGCGAGTGATGAACTCGACGTAGAGGTCCAATTCGGCGAGCAAGCGGCTAGCTTCCCCGTCGAGCAACTTGATTCGCACGCGCGCTTCCGCTTCCTTGCGTGTGCGCCCCAGCAATACTTCGATTTTCTGTTCGGCGAAGCGCGCTTCGATGTCTCTCCGGATGTAGTCAAAGCGATCCAGCAGGCGGGCGTACTGAAGCGGGTAGAGCTTCTTGGCTTTGACGAGGACTTCTTCGCGGACTCCCACCTTGCCAAAATCATGAAGCAGTGCGGCGTAGCGCAGCTCTTTCATCTGTTCGCGGGAAAAATGCAAATCCGCGTACGGCCCTTGGGGCTCTCTGTCAACCGCTTCAGCCAGTGCAAGCGTCATCTGGCAAACTCGTTGAGAGTGCCCCGAGGTAGTTGGATCGCGCTGCTCAATGGCCTTCACGGAAGCACTCACAAAGCCATCAAACAAATTCTCGATGTCGCGGTATAGTTGCGAATTTTCATAAGCCACGGCGGCCTGCGAGGCAAGCGATAGCCCGAGCCGCACGGCGCGCTCAGGAAAGGGATGAACCTGGCGACGGACAGAATTCGCATCCGTCAGCCTTACCTTTGGATGACGCTTGCAGTTGATGAGCTGGAGCACACCCAGCACTTCGCCCTTGCCGTTTTTCATCGGCAGTGTGATCAAGGAGCGCGTGCGGTATCCGGCTTGCTCGTCAAACGAGGAATTGAAATGGAAGGGCCGGGACTTGGGGATGCGGTAGGCGTCCGCCAGCTCGATGACTTCACCGTGCAGCGCGCAGTAGCCTGCCATCGAGGACTCGGTGATTGGAAGCGCGTGCTCGGCGTACGGAAACTGCACGCTGTCGTTCTGCGTCAGGCGGAATCGCAACTGCTTCGCTGATCCCGATCCTTCTGCGGGGAGATAAGCGGAACCGCCTGAATTCTCCACGCCCCGCTCCACCAAATAGAGAGAGCCGGCGTCGGCCCCGGTGATCTCGCGAGCCTTAAGCAAAATAAGCTTCAAGAGGCGGTCAACGTCACGGGTTTCAGAAAGCGCGACGCCTATGCGGTTGAGTTCCTCAAGTTCCCGTCCAGCCTGTGCGGCAGATAGCCCTGCGCGCCGCGAGGCAGTACCAACTCGCTTGCCTGTCGAGTTTTTGGCCCTGGCCATGAGGTAGGACACCCGGCGCCGCTCCGCGCGGGCAGATTATAGCGGAAGCAGACCGGAGGGGCGAGGCGCGGCGCTGGCAGCCACTCGGTAGAAACCTGGACACAAATTGTCCACTTCAGTTGTACCCTGTGGAGGTGCGGGCGTCGAATGGGGCGAAAAAACAAGTAATCAGTAAGCGTCACAGTCTTTCGCAGTCGGAAAGGGTCTGTTAGCGTGAGAACAGGGTCGAAGGGTACGGGTGTGGACGCGGATTCATACTGCCAGCAGCGCGGGGAGAATTTGTGCGGATCGTAAGCGGCGGCGTAACCGATCTGGGCCGGGTGCGCACCAACAACGAAGATTGCTTCCGCATCGTCGAGCCGCTGAATCTTTTCGTGCTCTCCGACGGAATGGGCGGGGAGGCGCACGGAGAGGTGGCCAGCGCTCTTGCTGTCGAAACGATCGTCAAGTACTGCATGGACCCGCAGGCGGATCACGCGGCCACGCAGATGGGAAACTCGGAACCGAGCTGGAGCGAAAAGACCAAACGGCTTACAAACGCCGTGCACTTGGCCAATAAGAACATCTTCGACTCAGCGGAAGCGCACGCCGAGCAGCACGGAATGGGAGCTACCCTGACCGCTGCATGGATCGATGGCTCAAGAATGAGCATCGCGCACGTCGGAGATTCGCGGGCCTATCTTCTCCGAAGCGGTACCTTGCAACAACTGACCAGCGATCACTCTCTAGTGGCCGAACAGGTCCGCCGGGGCATCATCACGGCAGCGGAAGCCGAAGAAAGCGAGATGCAAAGTGTCCTGCTCCGAGCTCTGGGAGCTTTGCCAGACGTCGAGGTGGACACCGAAGAGCACACTTTGTTTGCCCGGGACATCGTGATGCTCTGCTGCGATGGGTTAACGCGCATGGTCACGGAGCCGGAAATTGCTGGCACGTTGCAAGCAGAGACAGACCCGACAAGGGCAGCGGAAAAGTTGATCGAATTAGCCAACGAGCGCGGCGGCGTGGACAACATCACCGTCATCGTCGTACGCGTCGGCTCGGAATCCAGGGGATGGTTTTCATGGCTGCGCCGTGGGGCGCGGAAAAAAGCGGCCGGTAACGGCGCCAGAGGAGGAAACTGAGATGGCGAAGCTCAGCCTGATGTTTGAAGAAAAGACGGTCAAAGAGGTGCCTGTGGGCAGCCGGCCTGTAAGCATTGGGCGATCCCCGGACAACGACTTGCCCGTCGATAATCTGGCGGTCTCGAACTATCACGCCCGCGTGTACTTCGAGGGCCAGCGCCTCGTCGTCGAGGACCTCGACAGCCTCAATGGCACCTTTGTGAACGATTTGCGCGTCGAGCGCGCCACGTTGCACGACGGCGACTCGATTTGGATCGGCAAACACCATATCAAGGTGGATGCCTCCGGGGACGCTCCCGTTCCGTGGGATACCGGGCGCAAAGCCAGCGCTCCGCGCATCAACGAAACCATGGTTCTGGACACGAAGGAGCGCCGAAACATGTTGCAGCAAGCCGCAGCCACCGGCGAGCGCGTGCAATTTGCATCGGGCCGTCTCAAAGTACCTACGCTCATCGTCGTTGGCGGGCGGACCGATCAAAAAGAGTACATGCTCACAAATAAGTTGACGGTCATCGGCAAATCCGCGATGGCCACTGTAAAAGTCAAAGGCTGGTTCAAGCCCCCCATGGCGGCTCAAATCAACCAGCGCGATGACGGCTACTACATCGGTCCCGGTGACAAAATGCCTCTCGTTAACGGCAAGCCGATCACCGGGCCTGTGCGCCTCAACGACGGCGACGTTATCGAGGTCAGCGGCGTTCGCATGAATTTCGTCTACCGCGAATAGTGCGCGAGACGAAATGGCGGCTACCTCAGGCGGATGGTGGCAGAAGCGGCGAGGCTTCGGCCTTTACGAACTTCTCCAGTCATGGTGGCGCCACCGCGTCTCGTTCATCCTGAGTCTGTGCATCACGCTTGCGGCGCTTTCCGTCTACTACTTAGTCTTCCTGCAGGAAAAAAGAACTCCCATCTCGGAGCTTGCCGAACGGCTTGAGCTCGACACTCTGGATACGCGTTTTCGCTATAGGCCTCAGCGATTCTCATCGCCCGATTCTCGCATCGTCATAGTGGATATCGATCAGCGAGCTCAGGAAGTGCTGGGCCGCTGGCCCTTCTCACGCGCCTATTTCGCAAAAACGCTGGACGTCCTTCATGAAGACGGCGCGAAGGTCGCTGCTTTTGACATTACCTTCAGCAAGCCGGATCAAAGCGCCGCCCCGGTCCGAGCGCTGGCAGATGAACTCGAAAAGAGTCGACAATCTGGAGAAACTGTCGATCCGAAACTGATCGCCGAGGTGCGCCAGCTCGCTGCAAGGTATGACGCGGACTCTCAGTTCGCCGCAGCCATCAAGCGCTTTGGCCCGGTCATCCTCGGCAACTATTTTCTCTTTACGCGAGCAGACCTCGAAGGCGTTTCGGATGCGACGTTGCAAGCCTACGCCGATCAAATCGCGTTTTTCGCGTATCCACCGGCGCATCCGCTTCGTCCCCAATTCGGCAAGGAAGACAAACTCCACCTGATGGAGATCTTCCAGGGTGCAAAGCTCGTTCCGCGAGGCGCCGAAGCCAACCTTGACAAGCTGACGTCCGCGCTGTCTAGCGACAGTTCCTGGACGGGCTTCTTCAACGAGCCACCGGACACGGACGGCATCGTGCGCCGCGCCACACTTCTCTTGCCGTACGGACGCTCCGAGAATCCTGCCGAGTGGGACCTCTATCCCTCCCTCGACATTATGGCCGCCCGCGCTCTGATGGGCACGGAAGGGCAGGACACAAACCTCTTCTACGGCCCAGTCGGTATCGCGCGCATCGATTTCGGAAAGCAGCTCGCTCTACGCACCGATGACCTGGGGCAGATGCTGATCAACTATCAGGGACCTTGGGGAACCTTCCATCACTATTCGATTGCAGACGTTCTGCACAGGAGCTTCACCCCGGGAACTTTCAAGGGCAAGCTGGTACTAATCGGAGCGACCGCCACTGGTATCGGCGATTTGCGCGCTACGCCATTCGGAGGGACGAACTACCCCGGCGTGGAAATCCATGCCAACGCCATAGACAACATCCTGAATGATCGCTTCATCAAGCGCGACGCTCGCTCCGCGCTGATCGACGCGCTTCTAATCTTCCTGTTCGGCATTCCCCTCGGCATCTGGATGGCCCTCGTCCAGCCGCGCTGGATGTGGTTCGGGGCCGGCTTGTTGATCCCACTTGTGGCCGTGGATTACGGCGCCTTTTTGCATGGCTGGTGGCTAAATTTCACCGTCCCGGCGATGACGCTCACCGGCAATGTGCTGCTAGTTTCGCTCTATCGCGCGCTCGTCGAGGAAAAAGAAAAACGCAAAGTCCGCACAGCTTTCGGCCAGTATCTGAGCCCCGAAGTGATTCGCCGACTGCTCGTCAATCCGCAACTCGTCGAGCCCAAGAAGACCGCCATCACCGTCATGTTCAGCGACATTCGCGGCTTTACCTCAATTTCCGAAAAACTCGACGCCCAGGAGCTCGCCCTCTTTCTCAATCAATATCTCTCCGATATGACGCGCATCGTCTTCAAGAACAATGGCACGCTCGATAAGTACATCGGCGACGCAGTGATGGCATTTTGGGGCGCACCCTTCGAAGAAACGGGCCATGCTTCGCGGGCCTGCAACGCCGCGCTTGAAATGATGAAGCGCGTGCGCGAGCTCCAAAAACAATGGGAAGCGCAGGGCAAGCCCAGCCTCGAAATCGGCATCGGCTTGAACACCGGGGTGGCAAGCGTGGGAAACATGGGTTCCGCGCTGCGCTACGGCTACACCGCGCTCGGCGATACTGTAAATCTGTCTTCGCGGCTGGAAGGCCTGAACAAAGATTATGGCACGCACATCATCGTCAACGAGACCACCTACCAAGCTGCAAAGGATGACGGCTTCGTCTTTCGCGAACTGGACTTGATGCGCGTCAAAGGCAAGCTTCAGCCCGTCACTATCTACCAACTGTTGGGACGCGAAGCGGATTTCGCGGCCAACGGCTTAGCTGAAACCGTTCGCTTGCAAATGGCGATGTTTGCCCGTGCTCTCGAACTCTACCGCAATCGACGGTGGGAAGCCGCGCAGAGAGCGTGCCAAGACTTGCTCGATAAGTGGCCAAACGACGGCCCTTCACGCGTCTACTGGAAGCGCTGCCAGGATTATCTTTTCGAGGAACCACCCGCAAACTGGGACGGCGTCTTCGTCATGACCCACAAGTAGCGACGAGCAAACAGGGGCTGTCGGCGCGTGACATCCTTGTTCGCAATCAGGTCCAAACCATCGAGTGTTCCGGCCCCAATGTCCGGGTCGAGCAGCATCGCCAGAATTTTCAAGAGCGTGGACTTGCCCCCTCCGTTTGGGCCGATGAGGCGGAACGTTCCCAGGCGTATGTCCAGCGAGACGCCGCGCAAGGCGCGCGCTCCCGCTGACTACTTTATTGCAAGATTGCGAATGGAAACAGTGGGTCGGCTCCTTCTCTTGAGGCCATGTAATGACAAATGCAGTGATTGGCCGGACGCGATGATTCTAATGACGAAGGACTATACCGAAAAGATGCATTAATTCATCGCATCAATTCATTTCATGATGAGGTAAGGCCCCAGTCCAAATTGGCCAAAATTTGCGTGTGACATAAGCCAAAGGATGTACATCCAAAAAAGGCGTTAAGATAGGAGCCTGTCAGCGTCGGCTGTGCGCTAACGGGCTGAGTCACAACGGTTTGGTCGTACTCCAACGCCTGATCAACGGTAGCGGAAGCCTCACAAGTCCTTGCCAAGGAACGGACGGATTCGCCACAATCTCTTGCAGAAATCGGCCGTCCAAGGTTGTGCGGCGCCCGAGTAGAGGCGTACCCGAAGAATCGCCGGGAGGAATCTAAGGCAATAGACGTTTGGCGGAGGAGCCGCTTCGCCGGCGACGGGCGGACGGTTTGCCTTAGGGGAAACTTCGAAATTCTATGTGGATTGTCCGATTAGCGCTTGCGAGACCGTACACCTTTGTGGTGCTCGCTCTTGTCGTCGTCCTGCTGACACCGGTGGTGCTCGATCGCACCCCCACGGACATTTTCCCTGACATAAATATCCCTGTTATCAGCCTAGTCTGGAAATACGACGGTCTCGAGCCTCTCGAGATGGAGCGGCGCATCACCTCGAATTCGGAGCGCGCCGTCACCACGCTCGTGAACGATGTCGAGCACATCGAGTCCGAATCCATCAACGGCACCTCGATCGTGAAGATCTATTTTCAGACCAGCGCCAACATCCAGACGGCTCTGGCTCAGACCACCGCCATCGTGCAAACGATCCTGAAATCTCTCCCACCCGGCACCACCGCTCCGCTTGTTTCGATATTTTCGGCTTCTACTGTCCCGGTTATTCAGATTGGACTGACAAGCGATAGTTTGAGCGAGCAACAGCTCTTCGATTTCGGAAACAACTTTATTCGCACGCAGCTTGCGACGGTGCAGGGCGCGGCACTTCCCTATCCTTACGGAGGGAAGCAACGGAATATTTCCGTGGACATCGATTCCGCGGCTCTGCAATCCAAGGGACTTTCTCCAGTCGATATCGTCAACGCCATAAACGCACAAAACTTGATTCTGCCATCAGGAACGGTCAAGCTCGGCACGCTCGAGTACACTGTCGAGCTGAACGGCAGTCCATTAACTGTCGAGGGCTTGAACGACCTGCCGATCAAGACAGTCAATGGCGCGACAATTTACATGAAAGACGTCGCCCACGTTCGGGATGGTTTCAGCCCACAAACCAACATCGTCCGCGTGAACGGCCAGCGCGGCGCCCTCATGAGCGTATACAAGACTGGCGGCGCCTCAACGCTCGACATAGTCGGCCGCGTCAAGCAAGTCTTGCAGAACTACGCGTCTTCCCTGCCCGAGAACCTGCACATCAGCACGTTCTTCGATCAATCCCTTTTCGTCCGTGCTTCGATTCAGGGGGTTTTGCGGGAGGCCTTGATTGCGGCTTGTCTGACCGCCTTGATGATTTTGTTGTTCCTCGGAAACTGGAAGAGCACTCTGATCATAGCGATTTCGATTCCCCTTTCGATCCTTGTCAGCATTCTGATGCTCAGCGCTCTCGGGGAAACCATCAACATCATGACTTTGGGCGGGCTAGCCCTCGCCGTCGGCATCCTAGTGGACGACGCCACCGTTGAAATTGAAAATATCAATCGCAATCTAGCCATGGGCAAAGAGACCGTCCAGGCTATTCTGGATGGCGCTCAGCAGATTGCCGTCCCCGCGTTTGTATCCACACTCTGTATTTGCATCGTATTTATTCCTATGTTCTTCCTCTCGGGCGTGGCGAAATTCCTTTTCGTGCCTCTCGCCGAAGCGGTCATTTTTGCCATGCTGGCTTCCTACGGTTGGTCCAGAACCATCGTCCCCACGATGGCTATGTATCTCCTCACCAGCGAAGACGAATACGATCCGGAAGCGCACGCCGGCGAAAAACAGGGCTTCTTTCGCCGCTACCAGCAAGGCTTTGAGCGCAACTTCGAAAAATTCCGCAACGGGTATCACCGCGGCCTTGAGGCGACACTGAACTCTCCCAAACTGTTTTCAATCTGTTTTCTGGCTTTCTGTGTGCTCTCCGTCGGCCTCGTTGGCGTTCTCGGCAGAGATTTCTTCCCCAAGGTTGACGCAGGACAAATTCGATTGCACTTCCGCGCTCGCACCGGGCTCCGCATTGAAGAGACCGCCCGCCTTGCCGACCAGGTTGACTCCGTCATCCGCGAAACCATTCCTCCGCGTGAATTGCAAACCATCCTCGACAATCTCGGCGTCCCGTACAGCGGCATCAACCTCAGCTACAGCAACTCCGGCACGTTTGGCACTTCCGATGCCGAAATCCTCGTGCAATTGAAAGAGGAACGCGGGAAGCCAACCAGCGCTTATATCAACGAACTGCGGGAAAAACTGCCGCAAACCTTTCCGGGAGTGCAGTTCTTTTTCCAGCCGGCGGACATCGTCACGCAGATCTTGAATTTCGGAACTCCGGCTCCCATCGATCTAGCAGTCACGGGAAGCGACCAGCGAGGCAACTACAAAGTGGCGGAAAAACTCGCCAACGAGATTCGGCACATCCCGGGTGCTGTAGACGTGCATGTACAGCAGGCCTTTGATGAGCCGACGCTTCACATGGACGTGGACCGCACCCGCGCGCAATCCGTCGGCCTCCAGGCGCGCGACGTTGCTCAGAACCTTCTCGTTTCCCTTAGCTCCAGCTTTCAGACTGCTCCGGCGTTTTGGCTCGATCCCAAGAACGGTGTCGACTACAACGTGGCTGTGCAATCGCCGCAATACCGAGTGGATACTTATCAAGCGCTCGAAAACACTCCCGTGACTGGCACCACGCCCGGCACTCCCCCGCAAATCCTCGGAAACTTGGTGAACATCACCTCCACGGCGCGTCAGGCGGAAATTTCTCACTACAACATTCAGCCCATGATCAACGTTTACTCCGCCGTGGACGGCCGCGATCTGGGCTCCGTTTCCGACCAAGTCCTGAAGTTCGTGGACGGCATCAAGAAAGAACTCCCCAGGGGCAGCCACATCGAAGTGCGTGGCCAGGTCCAAACCATGCGCAGTTCCTTTCGCGGCCTCGCCATCGGCTTGCTCGGCGCTATCATCCTGGCGTACTTGCTGATCGTCGTAAATTTCCAATCATGGCTGGATCCCTTCATTATCATCACCGCCTTGCCAGGCGCCCTTGCCGGCATCTGCTGGATTCTCTTGTTGACCCACACGACGCTCAATGTGCCTTCGCTCACCGGTGCCATCATGTGCATGGGCGTGGCCACCGCCAACAGTATTCTAATGGTGTCCTTCGCACGCGAGCAGTTGAGCGAAGGAAAGTCCGCGCGCGAAGCAGCGCTTCAGGCAGGCTTTGTACGTATCCGGCCCGTGCTCATGACCGCGCTGGCCATGATCATCGGTATGGTTCCAATGGCCATCGGCCTCGGTGAGGGCGGCGAGCAGAATGCTCCGCTCGGCCGCGCGGTGATTGGCGGCCTCGTTTTCGCTACTTTTGCGACGCTGTTTTTTGTCCCTTGCGTGTTCTCGATGATTCACGGCCGGCGCGAGCGCAGAAGGCACCGCGGCGATGCACCGTCGCCCGTGGCAGCCTAGCTTGCAAAGATTTTGTTGATCTGGCGAGATACCGGAAGAATTACTGGAAGAAGTTATGGAAAATGAAGGAAGGCGGATCTCAGATGCAACAGGAGCACGAAGGGCAGCAGCCGGCTAAAGGCAATTCGCTCTTCACTTATTTAATCGGCGGCGTGATTGTTCTGGTAATTCTGGGCGCGTTCACGCTCTTTCAGCGCCGTGCGCAATATCACGCTTTAGCGGAAGAAACGGAATCGCTGGCCATTCCCACTGTCGCGGTCATTCATCCGACCACCGAGGTCGCCGAGGAAGACCTGGTCCTGCCCGGCACTCTGCAAGCCTATGTCGATTCTCCAATCTATGCCCGCACAAATGGTTACCTCCGCAAGTGGTATCACGATATTGGGAGTCGCGTCCCAAAGGGCGAACTTTTGGCGGACATCGACACCCCCGAAGTCGATCAACAGCTTTCTCAGGCTCGCGCCGACCTCAACACTGCCGAGGCTAACGCCAATCTTTCCAGAATTACCTCGACGCGCTATCAGGATTTGATCAAAACGGACGGCGTATCCAAGCAGGAAGTCGATAACGCCGTCGGTGATTATGAAGCCAAAGCGGCTACCGTAAAATCTGCGGAAGCCAATGTGCGGCGGCTCGAGGAATTGGAATCCTTCAAGCACGTTTACGCACCGTTCAGCGGCGTCATCACGCGCCGCAATATCGACATCGGCACATTGATCAACGCAGGAAATGGCGGCGCCCAACAGGAGCTTTTCACACTCGCTCAAACGGACCCAATCCGCGTATACGTGAGCGTTCCCGAAATGTATTCACCATCGATTCGCACAGGCCTCGGCGCTTTTCTTGAGTTGACGCAGTATCCCGGGAAAAGCTTTCACGGAAAAGTTGTCCGCACCGCGGAGGCCATCGACCCCAGTACCAGAACGCTCTTGACGGAAGTCGATGTGCCGAACAGGGATGCCCAGCTTTTCCCCGGCGGCTATGCTCAAGTCCATTTGGAGGTAAAGGTCGGCGCCTCTCGCGTGCAGGTTCCTGTCAACGCGCTGCTTTTCCGCGCGGAAGGCTTGCGCGCCGTGGTCGTGGATGCCAACCACAAGACACATCTACGTCCATTGATGATTGGGCGAGACTTTGGAACCGCCCTCGAGGTTTTGCAAGGCCTTCAGCCCAGCGATTGGATAGTCGTCAATCCGCCTGACTCCATCGAAGAAGGGCAGGATGTGCGCGTGAAGCAAATGCCGCAACCTGCAGGTTCCGCTGAACCAGACAGCGCCCAACCTACTCTTCCGGTGCCTCGGTCAAAAGCTACAGGCGCGAACGGAACGCCCGGAGCGAAGCATTAATGCTCCGAAAGAATTCTTTCGTATTTTCGCTGTTTGCGGCGGGACTCGTTTCGTTCCTCACCGGATGCACGGTCGGACCCAAGTACGAGCGAGCGACGGCGCCCACCACCGCCAAATGGGACGTTTCCCCGCCATGGCGGCAGAGCGCTCCGAAAGATGCCGTTCCTAAGGGCGAGTGGTGGAGCGTTTTTCAAGACGACGAACTGAACAGCCTGGAAAAAGACGCCCTCGCCGCCAACCAGACCTTGCAAGCGGCCGCCGGCAACTATCACCAGGCGCGCGCCGCGGCCGCGATTCAAGTCGCCACAAATTTCCCCACATTTGGCGTCGCTCCCAGCGTGGAACGCCAGCGCCTTTCCGGCAACCGTCCGGCAATTGGCGCGACGACCGCGCTGAGGCCAATAACGCAAAATTCGTTCACGCTGCCTTTCACGGCAGGCTATGAGGTGGACCTCTTCGGCCAGCGTCGCAGAATAATCGAAGCGGCCGAAGCTGCCTTTCAAGCCAGCGGCGCGGCCCTGGAAAATGTCCGTCTCGTCATCACCGCCGATCTCGCTGGGGATTATTTCACTCTTCGCCAACTCGATACTGAACTCGGCATTCTGAACCGCACGGTGGAAACTCTTCGCCGGGGTTTGGAGCTTGTGGATTCGCGCCACAAAGGCGGCGTCGCTTCCGGCCTCGATGTCGCCCAGGAAGAAACTCTGCTTCAAACCACCCGCACGCAAGCCACTCTTTTGCAGCAGCAGCGCAAACAATTCGAGGACGCCATCGCCGTCCTCGTCGGCAGGCCCGCGCCAGACTTTCACATCCGTACCAAGGAATTGAGCGCCGAGCCTCCGCCCATTGATCTGGGCCTTCCCTCGGACCTGCTCGAGCGTCGTCCCGACATCGCGCAAGCTGAGCGCCAGATGGCCGTCGCGAATGCGCAGATCGGCATCGCCAAAGCGGCTTACTATCCGTCGCTGAATCTATTCGGTTCTGGCGGCTGGCAAGCCGCCGACATCTTGAAGCTCGCCAACGTTTCAAGCACCTTCTGGGCCATCGGCGCGAATGTCGCCGAAAGCATCTTCACCGGCGGCGCCCGCCGCGCCCAAGTCGAGTTTGCCAAGTCCGGTTACGACGTGAGCATCGCGAATTACCGCCAATCCGTCCTCGCCGCCTTCCAGGAAGTGCAGGACGACGTCACCGGCCTCACCGTTCTCGAACAGGCGCGCAACACCCAGCAGCTTGCCGTCGACGCTGCGCGCCGCACTCTCAACATTTCGGAGGACCGCTACAAAGGCGGCTTGGTGAGCTATCTCGACGTCGTTACCGCGCAACAAAACCTGCTGAACAACGAGCAGGAAGCCGCGGTGATTCGGGGTCAGCGCCTGGTTACCAGCGTCCTTCTGGTCAAAGCTCTTGGCGGCGGCTGGGATGCTTCCAGTCTCGCCGCGATTCAGGTCAAGCCCAAGCTCAAAGATATTGTCGCGCCCTAACGCTCTCTCTCTCGTGGCGCGTCACCGCGGCGCTAATTTTTCCGCTGACTCCATCTCTTGACATCTCGCCCATTTTTGCTATATGTAGGACTTCTAGGCTTAAGAGTAGGACTTCTAGGTATCCACGTGGCGCAGGAAAAATCCGAGTTCCTCAAGGGAACTCTCGACATGCTCATCCTAAAGATCGTAGCCCTCGGCCCCATTCACGGTTATGCGATCTCGCAACGCATCCAGCAAATCTCTAAGGATTTCTTCCAGGTCCCGCAAGGTTCTCTCTATCCCGCGCTTCATCGCCTCGAAGACCGCGGTTGGCTCGCCGCCGATTGGCGCGAATCCGACACCGGCCGTGACGCAAAGTTTTATGTGCTCACGCGCAAAGGCCGCCGCCAGCTCGAAACCGAACTGGTCTACTGGGAAAAGCTCTCCGACGCCGTGGCCCTGATTTTGCGCACAGCAGAATAGGAGTCGTTACCATGCACTGGTTCCGTCGTCTCTTTCAGAAAGAAAAATCAGAAAAACAGCTCGACGCTGAACTCCGCTTCCACCTCGAAAAACAAATCGCCGATTACATCTCTTCAGGCCTGCCGCCCGAAGAAGCCCGCCGCCGCGCCAACCTCGATTTTGGCGGCCTCGAATCCATCAAGCAGCAAGCCCGCGAATCCCGCCGCGGCCATTTCCTCGACACTTTCTTCCAGGACTTGCGCTACGCCACCCGCATGTTGCGCAAGAA
>DATJXZ010000036.1:0-24212 GCA_035499815.1 Candidatus Solibacter sp.
AAGCCTCGCGATTCTTTATACCCTCCGGTGGCAGCACCAACCTGGGATGAACTTCGCTCTCCACTCCGTCCCAGGAGCCGATCTTGCGATTCGAGCCTTCCTGGTCCCACGCGGCCATCGCGTACCACTCAGCCGAACCACCGTTCAAGTGGAAATCCACAAGGTGATTCTTGGCATCGTCTTCGAACTTGGCTCCTTGCGCTCGGGTGAGCACGGCAAGCCCAAGATTGTCGTCCGTCAGCTCTTCTTTCGCCGTGGCTCCCGGCGCGACCACCTGTTCTCCCCAACTCGCGAGCCACGTAACCGGTGAATCCTTTCCAGAATGAACTGGAACAATTCCTTTATTCGCGGGAACGCCGGTCACAAAAGTAAAATCATCGCCCGAATTCGCAAAAATCGCGTGCTCAAATCCGCATTCGCCGGCCCATTGCGTGATTTGTGATGTTAGCTGAATGATTCTCCCAGCTGCGTTCCAGCCGTCGTACTCAACTTCCACGATCGAACGCACCGGCCCGCTCGCGAGGATCCGCCATTTGCGTTCCTTCACGTCGGCTACTTTGATCAACTTTCCATCAATCATGCCTGCAACCGCGCCGATTCCAATCGAGTCGCCAACGGCAAAAATGTCGCGCCCTTCCGGCGACTTCTCGTGATAGATATAATCTGGCATCGCATACATGTCGAGCTGCAGCGTCGGCCGGCGCTTGCCGTAAATATCGATGGCGTTCCGCGGATCAAAATAAAGCCGAAAAGCCACGCGTTCCGATTCCCACCCAATTCCTTCAATCTTCTTGCTGAATAGCGCAGCGGTTCTTTGCTTGTAATCGTCCCGCAGACGCCAAACGCGGTCCTCATCCCCATAGGAAATCGTCACGATTCGCGTTTGATGAGGCAAAAGGTTGATCTGAAAGGCGAGCTCCTCGGCTTTGCCGTCGCCGTTCAACTCGTCGACTTGCGATGGCAGCTCTTCCGTTTGGAGCACTACAGAGTCCTCTTCGAGCGTGCTGGCGTCGGTCGCCGTCACGATCACCGCGCCGGGTTTGAAGTCAGGCGCAATGGTTCGAATTTCCTTAATCGGAATGACGATGTCAGCCGCACTCCGAGCGGCAGAACTCGGATTGGATACGGCCACTTTGATGTTCTTGATCTGCTGCCCGGCTCGCACCGGCAAAACAGAGAAGAGGAACAGCAGCCACAGTGTCCCCAAGTAAACTTTGCGCATCGGTCTCTGCTCTCTAGGAAATAGAAATGGCCAACCGCCCAGCGGTGTACAGTGACATATTCTTTTCTGCACAGCGAACGCGCCGCTGCGGCATTCTCACCGCCCCAGCCACCCGCCGTCTACTGCAAGCACATGCCCGTGCACATAATCACTCGCGGAGGAGCACAAAAATATGACGGCCCCTCCGATATCCCCCGGTTCACCCCAGCGCCCTGCCGGAATCCTATCCAAAATCTGCCGACTGCGCACAGGATCGTTTCGAAGCGCCTCCGTATTGTCCGTCGCCATATAACCAGGCGCAATCGCGTTTACGTTGATCCCTTTGCTGGCCCATTCATTCGCGAGCGCTTTTGTCAACTGTGCCACGCCGCCCTTCGCGGCTGCATACGCCGGCACAAGAATTCCGCCTTGAAACGAGAGCACGGAAGCGATGTTGACAATCTTCCCGCCCTTCGCGCGATCCAGCATATTTCGCGCGGCAAGCTGCGACAGTCTAAAAACGGATGTCAGATTCACGGCAATCAGCTCGTCCCAGAATTCCTCCGGGTATTCCACCGCTGGCGCCCGCCGAATCACGCCCGCATTGTTCACCAAAATATCGATCGAGCCAAATTCGGAGAGGGTTTTATCAATGAGTTGCGAACTCGCCTTTGGATCCGCCAAATCCGCGGCGCAATAAAATGTCTTCCGCCCAGCCGCGCGAATCTCGTCGCAAACCATGCCAGGTTCAGGACTGCGCCCGTGGCATCCCACGTTTGCCCCGGCTCCCGCCAGCGCAACCGCAATGGCCGCTCCAATCCCGCGATGCGAGCCCGTCACGAGCGCATTCTTGCCGTCCAATCGAAATGCATCGAGGTTCATCGGTTTAGAGTTCGCTCATCGTCGCCGAGTCTTGTCCAGGTTCGACAAGGAGATCAAAACAAATATCACAAGAGGGAGCGAGACGGCGACGGATATCGTCACTTCCCGTTCGGTTAGATGGATTACTTGCTGTCCACTTTCAAACCCCTCGGAGGGTGCCCGTTGCCATTCCCAGGCGTTCTCTATTTCTTGTCCCACAACTCCCAGAACAATTTCACTGTAGCCGGTCCGTGCCCCGCGTAATGATTATTGGCAAACGCAAATATTTTCATATTCCGCGCCATAAATTCCCGGAAAAGTTCCACCCAGTGCTGCATCTCCGGTCGCCGGTCAATGACAGTCTTCTCCCAAGTCTTGGTTTGCTCCTCAATACCTTTACGATCCCCGAGCCATCTCACATACGTAAAATCCGCCGTAATCAAATCGAATGTCGCTTTCATTTCCCACGGCCGCGGAACCCAGGACTGATCGATCAGCGCAAGCGCCACCCCGTTTTGGCGCAATAGGTCCGCGAACCGTTCGTCCAGCCAATACTCGTTTCGAATTTCTACGGCGAATTTGTATTCTTTCGGCAGTTTCTTCAAGAATGGCGCGAGCCTTGCTAGGAATTCCTTCCCGCTCTTGAACACCGTTTTGTTGAAGTAGCCAAATTGAAAAAGCAAGGGCCCCAGTTTCTCCCGCAACGCGTCCATCGTTTTCAAAAAGTGCTTTAAATCCTCGTCGCAATCCACCAGCACTTTTTCATGCGTGATCGCTTGCGGCACCTTCGCCGCGAACACGAATCCTTTTGGTGTCTTCGCATACCATCCTTGCACCGTTGAGAGCGCCGGCGTCCGATAAAAAGTGCTATCCACTTCCACCGTGTCGAATTTCGTCGCGTAGTAACTCAGGTATTCCGCCGGCTGCATTCCCGCCGGATAAAAACTTCCTTCCCAACCCGCCGCAGTGAACGCCGACGTCCCGACTCGTATCTGGTCATTCTTAGCCATAGCGTCCTGGATTCTACCTCACGTCCGAATCTTTCGTTTCGTGCCACACAACTTTTTCCGCATCCGTGGGTTGTGCCTCAGTGCGGATCCAGCTTTTGCTAAGTTCCCATTCTTGGTTGACAGCTTCTTCCGCCGGAGTCACGATTCTATTGCTCGGACGTACCCGCCTCTGCCCGTGCTGTAGCTCACGTATATTTTTTGCAGGGGCCCCCAATGACCATCAGAAAGCTTTTGGCGTTTTCCCTCTTAGCTTCAAGCCTTTTTCCAATTTCCGCAGTCGCACAATGCAAAGATCAGGTTTGTCAGGATCTCCAAAGCATCCTCTACAACTCCATCACGGACTTCAGGGGTTATCGGGAGAAACTGGTCGCAGCTCCCGGCCTATCCATTGGAGGAGAGAAGATCCCCTGCAAGAATGGTGCGTGGGCTAACGACGTCTCAATGTATGCCTGTAGCGGAGAAGTTTCGTCTTACCTCGCGGAAGCCTGGTACACCAAGACGCTCTCCGCGCTCGGCGTCCTTCAACCCACGTGGTACTTCCGAATTAATTCGCAGCCGGGTGGCCATTTGGTTGATGGCGGCCCTCCCGATTGCGTGGTCGACGCAACCGGCGGGCCTTACGCCGGCGATTGCCCGTTTCATCTGCAACTCGCGAAGCTGAACAACGGGACGTCGAAGATCTATCTCTGCATGACCTCGCTCTCTTCGCCTTACCTCTCCGCCGCGCCTCCTACCTCCCAGGCGCAGCCGGGCGTGCCCATCGTGGACAATTCATACGACAAAATGTGCCAAAGTCTGAAGGCAGTATTGGAGGCCCGGCTGCCGGCCTTGTCGGTGATTCGTCTCACTATAGGAAATTCCGGCGGGGAAGCATCAAACCATACGCAAAAACTGCCGGGTGCCAGCGAGTGCGTCGTTCAACCCGCCACAAGCCCGCGCACCGATGAAGTAAGCACTGAATACGTTTGCTATTGGCCGGAGACTTCCGCCTCGGATGCGGACGCCCGTTACCGCGATCTGGTCTCACGGCTGCAAGTCCTCGTCCCATCCAATTGGCCTTCCCGCCAAAAAGATGCGTTTGAGGAACTTTCCGGGCAGAAAGTCGGCGCGTGGGTTGCTACCGCCCCCGGGGGCAAGCAGCAAATCTCTGTATACGTTTCCGGTAGTTCCGTCGGTTTACACATCGAGACCTGGGGAAATCCGCTGACGGCCCAAATTCCTAGGCGATAGTTCGGAATAACTGTAGTGAGTCGTCTTTACGCCGACTTCGCCAATTGCCCTAGCGCGCGCATCATTTTGTCATCTGCTTGTATGGCCGCAGTGGCCACGTTCTCTTCCAGATGCTTCACGCTCGAGGTTCCCGGAATCGGCAGCATTACTGGCGAACGCCACAGCAACCATGCCAGTGCCAGCTGGGAAGTAGAAACCTTCATCTCCTCCGCAGTCCGCGCCAATTTTCCCCCAGGTTCCGCCAGCTTTCCCGCTCCCAGCGGAAACCAAGGAATAAATCCAATGTTCTCCCGTTCGCAATATTCCAGTACGTCCTCCGCCGCTCGATCCGTCACGCTGTACCTGTTCTGTACCGAAACGATGCGCACGATCTTTCGCGAACTCTTGATCTGGCCGACGGAAACTTCCGATAGTCCGATGTGCCTTATTTTTCCCTGCGCCTGCAAATCCTTCAGCGTTCCCAGTTGATCTTCCGCCGGCACCCTCGGATCAATCCGGTGCAATTGATACAAATCGATTCGTTCGAGCTCCAGACGCTTCAGGCTCCCCTCGCACGCTTCACGCAAATGCTCCGGGCGCCCGTTCATCGTCCACTGATCCGGTCCTGACCGGTCAAATCCTGCTTTCGTTGCAATCACCAAGTCAGCGGCGTAGGGATATAACGCTTCGGCGATCAGGCGCTCGCTCACCTGCGGCCCATAGGAATCCGCGGTGTCAATGAAATTGATCCCCAATTCCACCGCCCGCCGCAGCACTCGGATGGACTCGTCGTGATCCTTCGGTTCGCCCCAGACTCCCGCGCCCGTAATCCGCATCGCGCCGAACCCCAGCCGCCGCACCGTCAAATCCCCGCCAATCGTAAAAGTCCCGCTCGCAGCCGCGGGCGCATCTTTTTCCAGAATTCTCATTTCATGCGTAAGTTTCGCTTCTTCGCTCATGGTTTCACTCCTCGAAATGTTTTGCCTGCTGGATCTCGGTGGTTCGCCGCATTCTCGGTCGCCGCGTCTCACTGAGAATAGGATGCGCGAGCAGGCTGGCACGGCTCATTTCGTTCTCGCTCTTGCTCTCGCGCGCTCCAGTTCCTTCTCTGCTTGCATTAAAACTCACCCGAAAATGTTCCACAGCCGATTCGAACGATACCAAACAAATAATTCACATTCACTATATCTTCCTGCTACCATTTTCCGTGGTTCGGTTCGAGACAGCTCGCCACGCTGCGTCACCCCTTTGCTGTTCTCGGCGCTTACCCCGACCCAGTCGGGATAACTTCTTCGTTAAATTTCGTTCACCTATGCGCTACGAGGTTTCAAGCACAGGCTTAATCGCAAGTCCTTTCCTTGCCATTCTTAGCAGCCGTCCATAACTGCTTGAAAACAGAACAACTCTAAGTCTTGTAGCTGCAACTCTCACGTCTCATGCCACCACTAAATCGTTTATCTGCAACACTACAAAAAACACGGGGGCGGGGCGCCGCCCGCTTTCGCTTTTCCACAAGCTTCCCAAAGGCCGTCGCTCCCGCGCCTTCAACTTTTACACAGCGCCGTCGCCCCGGCGATCCCCGCATCGGAACCATATTTGGCCAGAACGATTGGCAGCTCCCCAAAACGCTGATTCATGCACCATTTTGGCAATTCCTCGCCCATCCGCCCAAAAAACCCGCTCATCAATCCTGCAAGCCCGCCGCCAAAAATGAATACATCAGGCTCCAACAAATCGATTACGTTTCCCATCCAAACCGCCAGAAAATCCGCTGTCTCTTGAAGCACATCGGCGGCGAGCAAGTCGCCCTGGCGAAACGCCTCGGCCACAATTTCCGCATTCACCGCGCTTGCCTCTCCTTTGGCCAGCGCCAGAACTTTCGATTCGCCATCCACGTACTCAGCCAACCGCTCTCGCGCACGCCGCGCAATCGCCGGCCCCGAACAAAACGCCTCAATACACCCGCGCTTTCCACAGGCGCACATCGGCCCGCGATAATCTATCGTTACGTGCCCGCCCTCGGCCGCGCTCCCCGTACGGCCGTGATAAATCCGCCCGTCAAATACAATTCCCGTTCCAATCCCGGTTCCAATCGTCGCGTAGAAAACATTCCGGTAACCGACCCCGGCGCCCCAAGTCGCTTCCGCCAGCGCCGCCGCATTTCCGTCGTTGTCTACTCGCGCGGAAAGTCCGAACACTCGCTGCACCTCAGTTGCGAGAGGAAAATTCCTCCAGCAAGGCACGTTCGGCGGATTGAGAATCGTTCCCGTTAGAGGATCGAGCGGCCCCGGCGCGCAAATTCCAATTTCCGCCAGGCCGGTGCGCACTTCCGGATGTGCGCTGAATATAGCTTCGATGCAGGCCTGCACCGCCGCGAATCCCGCTTCGGCGCTCCCACGCGCGGGCATCGCCACCCGAGCTTGGAAAACGATTTTCCCCCGCCCATCCACCAAACCGGCAGCTACTTTCGTTCCGCCGATGTCCACGCCCAGCGCAAGGTTTACGGCTTCGCTCATCTCATCTGCCCGGCGATTTGCACGAAGGATTCACTCGATGCCCAGGCGGTGTTGCATCTCTTCCAGCGAATACCCCTTGGTTTCCGGATAAAAGAAGAGCACCACGAAAAACTGCACCACCATCATGAACGCGAAAAAAAGAAAAGGCAGGCCGTGCGAAAAGGCAAAAAACACAGGGAAAATCCAGGAGACGATGGCGTTCATAATCCAGTGCGAGGAGCTGCCCACACTCTGGCCCTTCGAGCGGACCCGGTTCGGAAAAACCTCACCGATGTAGACCCAAATCACCGCTCCCTGCGATATTGCGAAAAACGCGATATATCCGATAAGCAGCCAAAGCAGAAGATTCTGGTGGCTGTGCGTCAGGAAAACAGTTGCCAGTCCGGACAAGCACCCCACCAGGCCGATCGACCCGATCAACAGCAGCGTCTTGCGCCCAAGTTTGTCGATCACCGTCATCGCCAGCAGCGTCGCCACCAAATTCATCGCGCCAACCGCTACCGGCCCCAGTTCACCGGACACTTTGGTGAATCCGGCCGCGGCAAAAATATCGTTCAAATAGTAGAGAATGGCGTTAATCCCCGCGAGTTGGTTAAACAGCCCGATCGTGATGGCCAGAAAAATTGGCAGACGGTATTTGCGGGAAAAGAGAGGTTCGGATTTTTGCGCCCGCTCGAGATGGATGGACGCAACGATTTCGCGCAACTCCCCTTCAGGCTCTGCCGCCCCCATAATTTGAAGCACGGAACGCGCTTCGTCAATCCGGTTCTGCGTGGCCAGCCAGCGCGGGCTGCGCGGAATTCCAAAAAGCATAATCAGGAAGAGCAACGCTGGCACGGCGGAAACACCGAACATCCATCGCCAATCATTCGCGCCAAGCCCAAGAATCGCGATGCGATAATTCGAGAAGTACGCCAGTAAGATTCCGATTACGATGTTGATCTGAAACAACCCAACCAGCCGCCCTCGCCATTTTCCTGGCGCGATCTCTGCAATGTAGACGGGACCAAGCACGGACGACCCACCGATGCCCAGCCCGCCAAGGAATCGCGAAGCTACAAGAATCGGCCAATTGAACGCCAGCGCGCATCCCAGCGCGGAAAGTACATAGAAGACTGCCAAGATACGCAGCGTCTCGCGGCTTCCATATTTTTGGCCGATCACCCCGGCGGTCATCGCGCCGATGACCGTTCCCCAGAGCGCTATCGAGACCGTCAGTCCAAGCGAAGAAGGAGTCAACTGGAATACCACACTGAGTTGATGCGTGGTTCCCGCAATCACGGCGGTGTCAAATCCGAACAACAATCCGCCCAGCGCTCCGACAGCTGTGGCTTTAGCCAGATTGGCGTTCATCGAGGCCGTCTCACACAAGCAATTTGCATTCGGCCTTCTCCCGATAGGTCTTGCCCATCTCGCTCCTCCGCATTCGAGTGTGGAATGGGAGGATTGTAGGGAAGGATGGTACCTCAATTTCACTACCCTGGGCGTCGAGAGGAAGAGTGCAAACTTTTCTCCTCGGCGGTCGGCGAACCACTTGCAGTTCGTGGTTTTCGTGTTCGGGGAAAAGAGATAACGTACCTACCATGCACGCCATTCCAAGTCCCTATGACACCGCGCCCTATCCCAACCTGGCTTTTTCGCAGACGCATCCGGACCGGCTCGCGGTGTTGGCCACGCTCTTTGGCATGAATCCTCCCGCCTTAGAGCGCTGCCGCGTGCTCGAGCTCGCGTGCGGCGACGGCAGCAATCTGCTCCCCATGGCCTACGGACTCCCCGGGAGCGAGTTCGTCGGAGTGGACCTTGCCACGAAACCGGTCGCGCTCGCGCAACGGCGAATCCGCCGGATCGGTCTTATAAACATCCGCATCGAAGCGATGGACTTGATGGAGATCGGACCTCGCTTCGGCAAATTCGATTACATCATTGCGCACGGCGTTTATGCCTGGGTGCCGGAAGCTGTCCAAGCGAAAATTCTTGCGATTTGCAGCGCAAATCTTTCTGCAAATGGCGTTGCGTTCGTCAGCTACAACACGAATCCCGCAGGACACGTTCGGCGAATCTTGCGCGAGATGGTTCAGTTTCACGAATCGCGAGTCGGCCATCTGGAAAACCGGGTAAAATCCAGCAGAGAATTTCTCGAAGCGATCCTGGACGCGACAGATGCCGGATCCCCCTGGAAATTACTCTTCCAGGAAGAACTCAAGTCTAATTTCGGCCGTGATGAAAAAGTCGTATTTCACGACGACTTGACGGAATGCTTTCGGCCCGCTTCCTTTGGTGATTTTGCGGAACGCGCTGCAAAATGTGGTTTGCAATACCTCTGCGAAGCACCGCTCAGCGAGGTCATGGGACTTGAATTGGGCGAAGCGGCGCACGTTGTGCTCAAGAATTTAGCTGGCGGTGACGCGATTGCCCACCAGCAATACCTCGATTTTGCGAGGTATCGACGCTTCCGGCAATCATTGCTCTGTCACGCGAATCTCCAGCTGCGGCACGACGGCCTGCTCGATTACCTCGGGAAGCTGCTCGTCGCTTCACCGATGACGACTTCGGCAAAAGGTGACGATGGCGAGATGCAATTCACCAACAGCCGCGGATTGGGCACGCTCGAGACGAATAATCCGCTCATCATCGCCGCACTCCGCCGGCTGGAAGAGATTTGGCCGAGAGGCGAAAGCTTCGACGCTCTAACAGCTGTAATTCTTCAATCCGTCCCCGCCGCGCAACGAGTGGAAGTTCTGGCGTCTCTGAAACAGGCGGTTCTGCAGCTCGCACCAAACGGCCTCGCGGACCTGAGGACTTGCAATCCGCCATTCGCAAACGGGGTCACTGAAAAGCCGAAAGCAAGCGCGCTCGCCCGCATGATGGTGGAAGAATGCGGCGTGGCGACCACGCTTCTGCACACGCACGTGAATTTCGAGGACGATGCGGGGAGGAAATTTCTTCACATGCTGGATGGAACTCAAGACTGGTATGGGCTTGCAAACGCTCTCGCCGGCGATTTTCCCAATGAATCTCCCGAGTCGATCTTGAATCATGTGAAAGAACATCTCGTTAAATTTCATCGATTGGGACTGCTCGTGGCCTGATGTCATGTGAAGCAAGGGCGCGAAAGGCCGTCCGGTGGCGAGCATTTTGGAACTGCGGGGCCTTTCTGTATGATTTTATCCCGTGAGTATCGTTCTCAACGATATCGAGGCGCGAGTGCTGGGCTGCCTGGTGGAGAAGCAAATCACCACGCCGGAATATTACCCGCTTTCGCTGAACGCACTGCTCCACGCGTGCAATCAGAAATCAAACCGCGATCCGCTGATGAATCTCGATGAGGACGCCGTGCGCATGGCTTTGCGCTCTTTGAGTGAGCAAGCGCTCGCGAGGTCCGCGGGGGGAGACAACCGTGTGGCAAAATACGAGCATCGGCTCGCGGATACATTTAACTTCACGCGCCCTGAGACCGCAATTGTTTGTGAGCTGCTGTTACGCGGACCGCAGACGCCCGGAGAATTGCGCAGCCGCGCGGACCGTATGCACCCTTTTCAAGATTTGGGGGTCGTGCACACGACGCTAAAGCATTTAATGGAACGCGATCCGCCCCTCGTGGCGTTGTTGCCGCGACAACCGGGCACGAAGGAAGCGCGCTATTCCCATTTGCTTTCCGGCAATCCGGAGAAAAATGAAGCTGGACCCAGACAACCAATTTCAGCGGTGCCGCAATCCAACATCAGTGTCGATGCCGAGCGGGTCTCGCATCTGGAAAAGGAACTTGCCGCCTTGCAGCAAGAGGTTGCCGATTTGAAAGGCCAGTTCGCGGAATTCCGGAAGCAGTTCGAGTGACCGCTATTCCGAAACCAATGTCTCGATAGTGTTTCAAACTTTTTTGAATGAGTTGTTGACACGTTGCTGCCTGAGTTCATAACATGATGCTTCGCCATGATTGAGATTTTGAATCTGCCCTGGGCGGTTCAAAGTTGTGCATCTTGCAGCAAAAAATAAAATCTTATGATCACAGTTAAAGAGCTTACCAAGAGGTACGCACGCAACACGGCTGTCGACCACATTTCATTTGAGATACAAAAAGGCCAGATCGTTGGGTTTTTGGGGCCGAACGGCGCCGGAAAAACAACGACCATGCGCATGCTGACCTGTTTTATGCCGCCAACCTCCGGCACGGCGACGGTGGCCGGCTTCGACGTTCTCGAAGAACCCATGGAAGTGAAGAAGCGCATCGGATATTTGCCGGAAACGCCGCCGCTCTATCCCGAAATGCGGACCGGAGAATATCTGGAGTTCGTGGGCAGGCTGAAGGGATTACGGAAGCCGGAACTTGAGAAGCGAGTGGATTACGTCTGCGAGCGCTGCGCGGTTGCGGATGTGCGCGATAAGCTGATCAGCAAACTTTCGAAAGGCTACCGGCAGCGCGTTGGTTTGGCGCAAGCCATCATTCACAATCCCGACGTACTAATTCTGGACGAACCGACCGCGGGACTCGACCCGAAGCAAATCAATGAAACGCGCGATTTGATCAAGAGCCTTGCGGGCGATCACACGATTATTCTCAGCACGCACATTTTGCCGGAAGTGGAGCAGACCTGCGAGCAAGTGATCATCATCAACAAGGGCAAGGTGATCGCGACCGACTCCGTGAACAATTTGCAGAGCCGCGCGCGCGGTGCCGAATCGGTCCTCATTGAAGTCGCCGGACGCAACGGTTCCCTTGATTCAGCCGCGATTCAGAGCCGGCTGGAGAAAGTCTCGGGCGTCAACAAGGTGGTCTTCAAGGAGAAAAAGGAATCTCGCAACGTTTTCGAGATAGAAAGCGGAAAGGGACGGCTGGTCCGCGGAGACCTGGCGCGCGCGATCGTGGAAGCCGGCTGGGACCTCAACGAGCTGCGTCCATCGGCGATGAGCCTCGAAGAAGTGTTCTTGCAACTCACCGGCCAGCCGGAAGCTGCACCGAAGGAAGCCGCCGCCGCAAAAGGGGCCAGCTAATGAGAAACGTTTTGATCATCTGGCGGAAAGAATTGCGTAGCTACTTTGTCTCGCCGGTTGCTTATCTTTTGCTGGCGATGTTCGCGGTGATTTTCGGATTTTTCTTCTGGAACATACTTGGCTATTTCGTCTTCACGAGCATGGAATCGCAGATGCGCGGCGAGATGTTCCCGATGAATGTGAATGAACAGGTGATCCGGCCTCTGCTCTCAAACGTAGGCGTGATCGGATTATTCTTCATCCCGATGATCACGATGCGTTTGTTTGCGGAAGAAAAGCGCAGCGGCACGATCGAGCTGCTGGCAACCTCACCGATCCGAGACGGCGAAATCATTCTTGGGAAGTGGCTGGCGGCGTTGACGCTCTATGCCGGTCTGTTGTTGCTTACCGCGCTCAATTTTGTTTTCCTGTTCAAGTACGGGAGTCCGGACTGGAAGCCGCTGGCGATTGGCTATCTCGGATTGCTGCTGCAAGCCGGTGCGCTACTGGCGATCGGGATGTTCATCTCCACGCTGACGAAAAATCAGATCATCGCGGGAGCCACCACGTTCGGAGTTTGCCTGCTGCTCTGGGTGTTGGAATGGGTCGGCGGATATGAGACTGCCACCTGGGCCAGCGTACTCTCCTATATGTCGGTTGTGACGCACATTGGCTCGTTTTCCAAAGGCCTGCTGGATTCGAAGGACGTGGTGTACTACGTGACGCTAATTTTTCTGGGCATTTTTTTCACGGCGCGCTCGCTTGAGTCGCTGCGGTGGAGGTCGTAGTGAATACCGAGTTGCTGAAGGCGAGACAAACGAAATACGCGGCCTACGCGACGCTTTACATCATCGTGACGCTGGCGGTTGTGACGGTCGCGAATGTGCTAGCGAACCGCTACGACAAGTCGTACGACGCCACGTCCAACAAGCGCTACAGCTTGTCCGACCAAACTGTGAAAATCGTGAAGGGTTTGAAGCAGGACGCGACGATCACTTACTACGATCAGGCCAGCCATTTCCAGTCCGCGAAAGACAAGCTGGATCTGTACGCCGACCTTTCCCCGAAGATACACGTGGAATATGTGGACCCGGACAAAAAGCCGGAGCTGGCGCGGGAAGCGGGAATCAAGAGCTATGGCACGACGGTCGTGCAGATTGGCGCAAGGAAGAATGAAGCGAAAAGCACGAGTGAAGAAGACATCACCGGTGCGTTTATTCGCGATCTGAAGCACACGACTCGGACAGTTTGTTTTGTCACCGGAAGCGGGGAGCACCAGATCGACGACATGACCCGGAGCGGGTACTCGCATTTCAAGGATCTGCTGGGAAAAGAAGAGTATCAGACCAAGTCGATCAGTTTGCTGGAGAAGGCGGAAGTGCCTGACGATTGTACGGTCGTTGTCGTGGGCGGGCCGACCGGTGATTACCAGCAGCCGGAAGTTGACGCGCTGAAAAAGTACGTGGAAGGCGGAGGGCGCGCGATGTTTCTGCTCAACCCGCCATTGAAAATGGGACGTGACCAGGTTGCCGACAACGAAGCGCTGACAGCCGTGCTTGCAAGTTGGGGCGTCACGCCGAACAAGGATTTGATCCTGGATATGAATCCCATCGGACAGCTCGCCGGGCTCGGGCCGCAAGTGGCGCTCGTGACGCGCTACGATTCGCAGCCCATCGTCACGGATATGAAGGGAACGGCCACAGGATTCCCGATGTCGCGCTCTCTCGACACCAAGAATGCCGACAAGACTTCCGTGGACAAACTCTTTGACACATCCGACAGCAGCCTGGCCACGACGAAACTGGATTCGCCCAGAATCAATCCGAACGATCCCTCAAACAAAAGAGGGCCGCTGACGCTCGCGGCTGCAGGAACGTATAAGACGGGGAAAGAAAATGTGCAGGGGCGATTTGTCGTAGTGGGCAGCTCGGACTGGGCGGCCAATTCCTTCATCAATTTCAATGGGAACAGCGATTTGGCGCTGAACGCCATGAATTGGCTTTCCTCGGATGAGGACCTGATTTCCATCCGGCCGAAAGAGCCGGAGAACCGCCCGATCACGATGACAAAGGCGCAAATGAATTGGGTGCGCATCAGCAGCCAGTTTTTGTTTCCTCTTGTCGTGGTGTTCGCCGGATTTTCGGTCTGGTGGCGGAGAAGGTAAAACGCCTCCGGACCCGCAAAGCGCAGTTCACAAAATGCCGGGGCAATTCCAATGAAAATAAACAGTCTGCTTGTGGCCGCAATTGTATTGGCGGCGCTGTCTGGCGTGTTGTACTGGTCCAATCACAAAAAAACGTCCGCCAGTGACGTGAAAGTCTCAGCGGATACGCCGCCGAATATTCTGACGGTGCCGCAGACAGACATCACGAAAGTCGCAATCAAGAAAAAAGGCGGAGACGACGTAGAGCTGGCGAAGAACGATTCGGGCAAATGGCAGATTGTCGCGCCGAAAGAATGGCGGGCGGATCAAAGCGCAGTGTCGACTGTACTTTCAACATTGTCGTCGTTGAGTTCGGAGCGGCTGATCGAGAGTAAGGCCGACAATCTTGGAGAGTTTGGCCTTGCGCAGCCCGAAGTGGAAGTGGACGTAACCGAGAAAAATAACAAGACGCAGAAACTTCTGATCGGCGATAGCACGCCTACGGGTAACGCCGCTTACGTGGCTTTGGCCGGAGATCCCCGCGTATTCACGCTCGAGAACTATAATAAGAACAGCCTGGACAAAAACGCGGATGACTTACGCGACAAACGGCTGCTGGTGTTCGACCAGGACAAATTGAGCCGCGTGGAGCTGGACGCGAAGAAGCAGGACATCGAGTTTGGACGGAACAAAGAGCAGTGGCAGATCGTGAAGCCCAAACCGCTGCGAGCGGACGACTCGAACGTACAGGAACTGATCCGCAAGTTGGCGGACGCGAAGATGGACCTCGGCGTGCCGGAGGACGCGCAAAAGAAATCGGCTGCGGCATTTAATTCCGGCACAGTGGTGGCAACTGCGAAGGTTACGGATGCGTCGGGGACGGAAGAGTTGCAAGTTCGGAAGAACAAGGACGATTATTACGCGAAATCGACCGCAGTCGAGGGCGTCTATAAAGTCGGCAGCGATCTAGGCCTGGAGCTTGGCAAAGGTATCGATGATTTCAGGAACAAGAAACTTTTTGATTTGGGCTTCACGGATCCGGACAAGATTGAGTTTCAGGATGGCGAGAAGACGTACTACTTGACGAAAGGCGGAACGGATTGGTGGCTGCCCGACGGAAAGAAAGCGGGAATAATTGACGCGGAAACTTTCGAAGAGAAGGTGCGGGACTTGTCGGCGAACAAGTTTGTGGACTCGGGATTCACGACCCCGGCGATCGAACTGACCGCCACCTCGAACGGTGGAAAGACCGTGGAGAAAGTGCTGATTTCGAAGAACGGCGACCGGTATATTGCGAAAAGAGAGAATGAGCCGTCGCTGTATGAGCTGGATGCGAGCACGGTTACGAGCATGGAAAAAGCTGCGGCGGATCTGAAGCCGGCTGCGGAGCCAAAACCGGCAACTAAGCCCAAGAAGTAATCAAAGAACAGGCCAATTCAAGAATTGCGGGCAAGAGAAGCGGCCTGCTAACGTGGCAAATCCTTTTATACACTCTTCGCGCTGCGCAACATGGCGCGGTCCAGGGACAGCTTTTCTTCAGGTGAAAGCGCGCGAGTGACACCTTTGGGGAGTTCGCCGAGCGGAAGCGGGCCGATCGCGACGCGGATCAATCTCAAGACTTCGATACCGAGAGTTTCCGGCATTCGGCGAATGTGTCGGTTCTTACCTTCATCGAGAATAATTTCGAGCCAGGAATTCCTCTCACCCTGACGGAGCAGGGAAGCGCTCTTTGCGCGAAGAAAATCACCCTGGGTTGTTCGGACGCCATCCATCAGAGTTTCTAGCAACGCAGTGTCGGCGATCTTCCCGATTTGTGCGTGATAGGTCTTTTCGAGATGCGTTTCGGGAGCGGTGATGCGCGCGGCCCACTCGGAATCGTTGGTGAGCAGCAGCAGACCTTCGCTCGCTTTGTCGAGCCGGCCGGCGGGAGCGACCCACGCCACGTGGGCGACGAGAAATTTGTAGACCGTTTCGCGGCTTTTCTCGTCGTTGGCCGTTGTGACGATGCCGCGTGGCTTGTTGAGCATGAGATAGATTTTCTTGGAGGCCGCGATGAGCTGGCCTTCGACTTCGATGCGGTCTTTGCCCGGGCGAACGGGAGTTTCCGGATCGCGGCGAAGCGCTCCGTTGACGCGTACTCTCCCGGTGCGAATGAGTTGACCGGCTTTTGTTCTGGAACAGAAGCCGAGCTTGGAAAGGGCTCTTGCCAAGCCAGTTCTCTCGACTGAGTCCTGGCGAGATTTAGAACTGTCTGTCTTGCGCAAGGAGCTTCGTCACTGCAATGAAGCGGTCGGAGTAGATGGAGCGGGTGCCGGCGCGTCGTGCTTCACCGTGCCGTAGCGGGCGGCGAGCCAGGCGCGGGCTTCGTCGGGCTTGTAATCGAAGGGGCCCATGCCTCCGCGGTAGGCGATGCGGCCGTCCTTGTCGATGATGTAGATGCGCTCCGGCCAGGCGGCATACGCGTTGTTGGCGGCGTTGCTCATATCGTCGATTCCGAAAGCGATGGGGTAGTTGTAGCGCTTGATGAAATCGTTCGCGATGGCCACGCGTTGGGCCAGCGTCTTTGGCTGAGCATAGCAGACGTCTTCCTTCACATTGGACTTCATTTGCCATTCATCCGTGGGATGGGCTTCGCGTACGTAGACGGTCAGGAAGTCCGCGTGATCCTTGTAGTCGTTGTAAATCTGCGTCACGTCACCGACGTGGCGGCGGAAGGGCGGTCAAGTATAGCTGCCAAAAATGACGACGAGGGGGCGAGCGCCGGTGCGTTCGCGGATATGGAATCGCGATGAGCCGTCGAGCGCGACCAGGCTAGCGTCCGGAGCCGCGTCGCCGACTTTCAAATTCCCGCGGTGCATGTGGGGAAGAGCATAGCGGACCATGAAGTAGGCGTCCCGGGGGCTGCCGGCCATTTTGCTAAGGATTACGAAGGCGACCACGAGCAGTGCCAGAAAAACGCCAATTGTCCATTTCCAGAAAGAACTCATCGTCAGCTATTCCACCAATCTCATTTATCGAAGTCTAGGACATTTCTTTGCGCGAATGCCGATATGCTACTCCAAAACCGCGGTTCAAGGCGGGAAAACGTAGCATCGCCCCGGCTGGCGCGAAATAGTGCTTTTACATTAGAGATGCAGGGAGGCAGCTATCTGTGTGCGTCCTTTGCCAACAAATGCTCGCGCTCCGCTTGGTAGCGGCCGAGGGCGCGCTCGATGACCGCCAGCGCCGCGTACGCAGGGCGAATCTCCTCGACCTCGACCTTTTTGCCTTCGAGCAGTTTGTAGTCCTGGAAAAAACGGCGGAGAACGAGCAAGCGGTGAGGCGGAAGGTCTCGAGCCTCGAGATAGCTGCTGAATTCCGGGTCACCCGTAGCTACCGCGATGATTTTGTCGTCGCTGGCGCCTGAATCGATCATGCTCATCAGGCCTATCGCGCGGGCTTTGATGAGAGCAAGTGGCTGCACCGGCTCCTGGCATAGGACCAGAACATCGAGCGGGTCATTGTCCTCAGCATACGTCTGTGGGATAAAGCCGTAATTCGCCGGATAAAAAACGGCGGAGTGAATGATGCGGTCCACTTTCAGCAGGCCGCTGGGCTTGTCCAGTTCGTACTTTACGTTGGAGCCCAGCGGAATTTCGATGACCGCCTGGAAATCGCGAGGCAGCTCTTTTCCTGGTGAAACATCATGCCAGGCGTGGAGCATCGGAGCACATCCTTTTTTGAGGGCAATTCATGCGTCAAGCGTCGTGACTTTCTATTATCGCAGGGAACGGGACCGCAGACCAATGGAGGTGGTGAGCACATCGACATCGAGCCCGACGCGATCGGGCCGCTCAGGCCTGCGGGGCAGGAAGCTCTCGGCGCTTGCTCCAGAAGTAGATGGCAAAAGCGATGGCGACAATCGGCAAAACGCAGCCAAACTCGTCGATAAACCACTTGGTCTTACCCGTGTCACGAGTTATCGGCGTGAAGATGGCTTGCACATATAGGTTGTGGCTGCCGTGGAGAATCGCGGCGGTCCAAAGGCTCCCGGATTTGAGCCGCATCCAAGCGAAAACGAAACTGATGGAGATCACCATCACCGTGAAGCAGCTGAGCCCATACCACGTTGGCGTACCTGCATTGTAGTCGCTGAAAATCAAGATGGGATAGTGCCAGAGCGACCACACGATGCCACTGATCAGGGAAGTCGCTGTGAAGGAAGTCGTTTTCGATAATTCGGGCACCAGGAAGCCGCGCCACCCAATTTCTTCTCCCAGAGCGCTTGCCACGCTGCGAACGATACCGTATGTTCCAATGAGAGCGATTCCCAGCACGATGGAGATCCAACGCGGACCTCCGAGGTGCATGGATTTTGCTAGCGAATCGTAGAAATCTGGATTGCCGAAAGCTCCGAAGTGAAAAATCCATACGATGGCATAAGCGATCGAGGCGTACAGCAGCGGGATGTACCAGCTGCGGATTTGATATTTGGTTTCGCCCCACTTCCAGCCAAGGTCGGAAATGCTTCGGCCGTTGAGCCGCAAGGTGAGCATGCCCGCGAGAGCAGGGCACCACATCAAACCAAAAACGTACATTCCGCGGCCGTAGCCCAGGCTGCCGGAATGAAGTATGAGGAAGTAAAAGAACGAGCTGAATGCGAGAACGATCACCAGATAGGTGACGACTTGCATTCGCGAGCGCGCCGGCTGGGCCATGGATGCCTCCCTGGACGGGCCGGACCATATAACATGCGGCACCGCGAAACAAGTTCGATGCGGTCCTAGGCTCGTGCCTTGTCAATCATTTCATCCCAAATGCCCTTGGATTTCAGGATGAGCTCGACGGCTTCGCGGATGGCGCCCTTTCCGGCGTTCGCTTTCGTGACGTAATGCGCCGCAAGTTTTACTTCGAGCACGGCGTCTCCGACTGCGACGGCCAAGCCGACACGCCGCAATATTGGCAAGTCCGGTAAATCGTCGCCAACATATGCAACCGCCGTTTCAGGAACTCCGGCGTTCTTGAGAATCTCTTCCAGCGCGGGAATTTTCGTCGGCTGTTTCTGATAGATGAATTCCATTCTCATTTCGTGAGCGCGACGGAGGAGCGCGGGGCTCTCGCGCCCCGTGATGACGCCCGTGCGAATGCCAGCGGTGTTCGCGAGGGTCAGGCCCTGGCCGTCGTGAGCGTCAAAAGTCTTGATTTCGAGCGCGGTGCCATCGGGCTGGGAGAGCAGAGTGACGGAGCCGTCCGTCAGCGTGCCATCCACATCCATGAGCAGCACTTGAATCTGTGCGGCGCGCTTCCTAAGGCCTGCGGGGATTTTAATCATGCCTTTTGCCAAGGTTCGCTCCTGTCAGCGCCTCAAGAATATCGCGGATGCAACACTGCGCATCTAGATGAGCTCCAGAGTCCACAAGTCATGAAGATGGACGACCCCCAAGACTCTTCTTTCTTCATCAACCACTACCACCGACGTGATTTTGCGCTTCTCCATCAGGTTGAGCGCCTCGCTGGCGAGGACGTGCGGACCGATTGTCGTTGGATTGCGCGTCATGGCTGCGGCCGCGTTCATTTCGAGCGTGACCCCGCGATGCTTCTCCATCAAGCGGCGCAAGTCGCCGTCCGTTAGTATGCCAGCAAGCTTTCCGTCAGTTTCGAGTACCGTAGTCATGCCAAGTCCTTTGCGGCTCATTTCGTGAATGACTTCGGGCATCGGCGCGTCCACTGAAACTCGCGGCATCGCGTCTCCCGCATGCATCTTGTGCTCGACGCGCAGCAGTTTTGTGCCTAACCTGCCGGCCGGGTGCAAGTCCGCAAAATCGCGCGGCTGAAAACCGCGCCGCTCGAGGAGTGAAACTGCCAGTGCATCGCCGACGGCCATCGCCACGGTCGTGCTGGCAGTCGGTGCGAGATTCAAGGAGCAAGCTTCTTCGCGCACGCTGACATCGAGAGCTACCTCACTCGCTTTCGCAAGCGTTGAATTCGTCTTGCCCGTCAATGTGACGATCGGCGCCTCAAGACGCTTAAGTGTTTCGAGCAATTGAATAATTTCATCCGTTTCGCCGCCATAGGAAACCGCCAGCACGGAATCGCCCCGAGCGAGCATGCCGAGATCTCCGTGCAGGGCATCGGCGGGATGAAGAAAAAACGACGGCGTCCCCGTGCTGGAAAGCGTGGCCGAAATTTTTCGGCCCACCAGACCGGACTTGCCCATGCCTGTCACCACGACCCTGCCTTTACAAGCGAACAGTATGTCGACAGCCTTTTCAAAAGCGGCCTCGAGCCGCGCGAGCACGTCCAGTATGGCCTGCGCCTCAATTTTCAGGACGCGTCGTGCGGTGTCCAGACTCACTGGGCACCCCTCTCGAATTGTGTAAGTGTTGAATCTAAAGGAGTTAGCATCGCGCCCCTCCTGGCATAAGTCGTTTAGATGCAACACTTACGGAGTGCCTTGTAAATGTTGTATTTAAAGGGGTTAAGTTCACTGTAGAGGGCCGCTTGCACCGGACGTCCAAAATAATCATTGCACGCTCCAACTGCGTACGACGGTTGAAATTTGTTTCAAACGCTTCACCAGGGTGGAGAGCTGCGAAAGGGGAAGGGCGTTCGGACCGTCGGAGAGGGCCTGTGAAGGATTGTCGTGCGTTTCCAGGAAGATGCCGTCTACGCCCGCCGCGACGCCGGCGCGAGCAAGCGTTTCGATGAACTCAGGCTGACCGCCGCTGGCATGGCCCTGTCCGCCGGGAAGCTGGATGGAATGCGTTACGTCAAAAACGACGGGATAGCCCAGCTTTTGGAGAACAGGGAAGGAGCGCATGTCCACGACGAGATTGTTGTAGCCGAAGGAAGCGCCGCGCTCGGTGAGGAGAATGTTGCGATTGCCCGTGCTGGCGATTTTTTCGACGACATTGGCCATGTCCCAAGGCGAGAGAAACTGAGCTTTTTTGACGTTGACGATGCGGCCGGTTTTGGCGGCCGCGAGCAGCAGATCGGTCTGGCGCGCGAGGAACGCGGGGATTTGAAGAATGTCGCAGACTTCGGCTGCGGGAGCGGCGTGGGACGGTTCGTGAATGTCGGTGAGGATCGGGAGCTTCAGGTCTGCTTTGATTTTGGCGAGGACGCGCAGGCCTTCTTTGAGACCAGGACCGCGGAAGGCTTTGACGGAGGAGCGGTTAGCTTTGTCGTAGGAGGCTTTAAATATGTAGGGAATGGCGCAATCGGCCACAATTTGCGAGACTTTTTCAGCCATGTTTCGTGCGTGGGTTTCGCTTTCGATCACGCAGGGGCCAGCAATCAAAAATAGCGGGTCACCGCCGCCTAGTCGCAGGGAGCCAAGCGAGATGTTGTGAACAGGATTCATGGAAGTTATCGAAGATAGCATACGCGGCTGGGATTTGGAGAATTGCTCGATTACCGGGTTGTGCCAATAAGTTCCGAGTAGCCGACAATACTTCTGGGATGTGAACTCGGCTTGAGGTGCATGTACTCCAGCCTCCTGCCCGCTTCTCGGCGCTCCACACATTTCAAGTCTTTGGGAATTCTGAAAAGCCCCCAAGCAACAACGGCTTGGGGGGCGCCCTCGCGGTCGAGTGAGCTCAACGGTCAGGGCCGCCCGCCCGTGCAGGGGCGAGAAGGATTAAACGTCGTATAATCTCGTGCGCGCAACGGAGGAGCAGAACATATGAACGTACAAGAACAAATCAAGAAGTATATTGCCAGCCAACCGGAGCCAAAACGCAGTGAGATGCGAGAGTTGCATCGGCTCACACTTCAAGTGTCACCAGGATGCAAATTGTGGTTCTTCGATGGTAAGGACAGCAAAGATCATACTGTTTCCAACCCTACGATTGGTTATGGATTTCACACAATAAAATATGCCAATGGAAAAAGTAGAGAGTTTTTTCAAATTGGCGTGAGTGGAAACAAAACCGGAATCTCTGTCTATATTCTTGGTCTCAAAGATAAGAAGTACTTAGCCAAAACGTATGGGAAAAAACTAGGCAAGGCGAGCGTGACCGGATATTGCATTCGGTTTAAAGATCTAAAGGATATAAACATCGATACGCTTGAAGCGGCAATACGATTTGGGCTTGCAGCTCAGAATGAAAAAGGCAAGCTGACGAAATAATTCCACAGTTAAAGGCACGCAGTTATAGATGTAAAGGCGCTCCAGCACACGACCCCTACAGTCGTGACTAGCGCCACAAAGCCATTCTCTCTAGAGCGGGTCTCCCGCAATAGTCGTGCGGCTCTCCGTCAGCGATCCGTGCCTTTCTCCGTTCGCCGTTGCCCACTGCGGAAGTATCACGGGCTACCCGGAAGTAATCCACTTCCGTGACTAATGGCGAGGGATCAAGCGGAAACTGACCGAACACCCTGTCGCTGGATCAGGCGGCGGGATGACGGGGTGGAGGCTAGAGAGGCTCGGGGTCGAGCCTTGTCGCAAGAGGGGCTCGCCCTTCGAGGTTCCCTTCGATCCTCACGGCAAGCAGGGCAGACGTGCTGCACAGAGACACGATGTATCGTGCCTTACAAACGATTTGATTAGCGGCTTGTTGAAAAAAACGGGAATCCCGGCTTTTTGGTGGGAAGCGAACGGGGGCTTTGCCCCCGCACCCCCAGGATTTTAGCGCTTTGATGCCTTCTCGATGAGGTACCTCAGTCCCAGTGCTTCAGCTGCGGCCACAATTCCTTCAACGGCTGCTTGAGCCCTCGGCAATAGAACAGGTCGACATGCTCGTACGGCATCGAGTATGGGTGGTACACGCTCCCGACCTTCTGCACGCTCGCAAACAATTGCTCGAGGCGCTCTTGGCTATCATCCATGACGATCATACTTTCGCCCGTGTAATCGCGCGGTCCCCAGAAGAAATAGCTTTGGTGACCACTGATCGCCGAAGGCAATCCAAATTTCGGCCCGAAGAGATCGATCGCGCCGGCTTGGCCATAGTTCTGGACAAAGATCGCCGTCTTCGCTCGAACATCCGGCGGCAAACTGTTGTATACGTGCGCCACTGTCGCGACCATTTCCGGCCAGCCAAACTCGGACGCATAAATCTGCGGCAAGGGGCCCAGCTTATGCGTCTCGCTTGCGGGCGGCGAGAGGTGCAACGCGCGCGTGTAGCGAATGTACGTTTCGATCGGCAGCACCGGCGTGGCAAGCGGCGCAAGAATCGCGCCCGATGCGATCAGCAGTGCCGGGTAGACCACTCGCCTCCACCTTCGCTGCCGCGCCTCGAGGAACATTTCCCACATGACGCTGCCGGCGGCGAACACCAGCGGAAAGGCGGGGAAGAGGTAATAGACGCGCGGGCTCATCGCAACAATCACGCCCGCCGTAAACACCCACGCCCAGCCCAGCGCGCGAAATCTCTTCCCTTGCTCCGCGAACAAGAAATACCACAGGCCTGCTAGCCACAGGGGCGCGGTCAACGGATTCATCGCACCAATTTCCTGGCCGAAGAAACTGAAGAAGCCCAACGGCACGTTCCGCCCACTGCGTCGAATGTTGGCCTGCAATTCGAGAAATGGAAAGTGGTGCCGAACATTCCACCAGAGATTCGGGACAAAAATCACAAACGCGACCACCCCACCAATCCATAGCCACCGATTTGCGAGCAGCTTCCGTTGGTTCGTGAGAAGTAGTCCGAGGACAATCCCCGCGCCGAAGATCATCATCGAGTACTTGTTCTCGAGACCGATGCCCGCGACCACGCCGAACCAAATCCACAGCCTCTCATTTCCGGTTTTGATGATGCGAATCACGAGATACGCGCAGGTCATCCAGAACAGTGGCTCGAACGCATTCATCGTGAAGAGGCTATCCGACCCGAGAATGCCGGGCGCAGCGAGCGTGCTAATCGCCGCGAGTGCCTGCGCGAAGCGCCCCCCACCGAGTTCACGCGCAATCAGCGCGGTTAGCACCACCTCCACCGCCCCCGCGAGCGCCGGCAAAAATCGGATCGCGAGCAGCGACTGACCCAGTGTATGGCGCACCACCCAGGCAATCATCGCGATCAGCGGCGGCTGATCGACATAGCCCCAAGCAAGGTGACGGCTGCAGGCCAGGAAGTACAACTCGTCACCCAAGTACCCATACCGGTGTCCCGCGTACAAATGCACCACCAGATTGCACGCGGCAATCAGGAGTACAATCGTGGTCGCGCCCAGCATCCGGAACAGATGCCTTTCGTCACGGCTCTCTACCGTGTCCCCCGCCATTTGCGACTGCGACTCCGCCATCATCTTCGCTTGCTCCAAATTGCCAGGGTTGCAATTATAGGACCGAGCGCAAGCATTTTCAGTGGTGATATAACTGGGCG
>DATJXZ010000037.1:0-58753 GCA_035499815.1 Candidatus Solibacter sp.
CTCGCCGCGCTGCTCCTGCCTCGCGATCTCCTTGCGGGTGGCTTGCGCGGTTGGCCACGCGTCGACTCCCGTATATTGGATGTCCTGCCCAGCGTAGCCGTAGCGGTCATATTGGCGCACCGTCGCCTCCGGGAGGTAAGGGAATGCGTAATAGAGATGGCCGCCGCCATCCGTCACCAGAATTCCGATATTTAGGAAGCGATTCAGCTCGGGGCGCTCGGAAATGGGCTCGGGGTCGCCAAACTCGCGGACATCGCGGCCCGTCTTGTCGAACACAATGACGAGATGAGGTTCGCGCATGGTTGCGACGGCAAACTCGCCGTCGGAGAGCGCGGCGACCGAGACAGGTGAATCGATTTTTACCATCCGCGCATTGCCCTTGGCGTCCCAGATTTTGATCGCGTTTGCACCGCGGTCGGCCACGTACACCGTTCCCTGTGCGTCTACATCAAGATCTTCTCCGAAAGTGATGGCTGCCAATTGAGGGGACTGTGGATTGGGCCCTTTCCCAGCTTCGTATGCCGGAACTCTCTTTATCAGTTTCCCTCCTGTGTCGAACACCGAAGCCGACGATCCCGGCGCCGTTAAAACATAAAAGTTCCCGTCTGCGCCCCGCTTCAGAGCCCGCAGGCCGGGGCCAACACCCGGCAAAAGCCTTTTCGTGGCCGTGAGTTCCCCATCGTATTGGCCAAACGCGCACGCTGAAAAACACGCCAGCAGACAGAGCCCCGCAAGAGTTCTCACGTTGGAACTCACCTCGCCCCTTCTTGGTCTGATTCCTCAGATTACTACGGACGGTTCCCGGTTGCTCCGCGTTGCAGCTTATGGGTGCGCGGCATCCAACGCCAGACTTGTTTCAATTCCTGCGAGTCTCGCGCCATGGCTCGAGTTACCGACTCCTCTGTGCATGGGTAATGAACAAACCCTCCCTGCTAGGCTGGATCTTCATGGACGCTCCACGACCGTCGAAGACGTACTCCCCCCCATATCTCAGCCGCAGTTGTTTTGGTTGTGAGGGGTTTTTTTCCTCTGCCTCGTCCGCCGCTTTGATGATCACGAAATGGTTGCCTATTCGGAACTCGTGTTTATCCAAGGTAATCGCCAGCTGAATTAAAACATCGAGCTCAGGTCCCGAACCTCCACTCTCGTATCGGCCTATCATGTTTGAGTGGACCTTTACCTGTTTGGCGACGTCATCCTGTAACAGGTTCATGTCGTTACGACTCTCGCGAAGTTGAATGCCTAGTTCTTTCTTCCAGTCCATAAGCACACTATACTGTGTCCCAAATTTCGAATTTTACTTGATTTCTTTCACTTCTGGAGTAGATTTATATAGGTTGAACACACTTTAGTGTGTCTATAATCTAAGCCCAACACGTGGTGTTAGCATTCGCCGCGAGGCGTTAGTTTGGAGTGCCGGTATGACGCTAGAGATTACCAAGATCGGTCTGGCTGTGATGGATGGCGATCGTGTACTGCTGGTCAAAAAGCGGGGATCGGATTTCCTAATTTTGCCAGGTGGCAAGCCAGAGAAGAGCGAGACGGACGCTCAGACGTTGTCGAGAGAGCTTGACGAGGAGTTGGGATGCCAGCTTGTCTCTGACCAGCTAACCTTCCTCGGCACTTTTTTGGACGAAGCCGCTGGCATGCCCGGTGTTAAGGTGACAATCAGACTCTACGCGGGCTCTGTAATCGGCACTCCGATTCCGCATGCTGAGATCGAATCGATTGTGTGGTGGGTTGCAACCGAGCAGCGTCACTCTGTGCTAGCGCCAAGTTTGAAAAATTCAATACTACCGTTTCTGAGCAATAGCTTGTCCGGGAGTCAAGCGCAGCGACTCACGAACTCTTCCAACCGGGCATAGAACTCTTTGAACGTATGCTCGTTGCTAATTGTATTGCCCGCAGCGGCGATGACAGCGGACGTCCTCAATACTTCAAGCTCATATTTGTCGCGCTTCCGTAGCTCGTCGGCGTTAAACCGCCGTTCCGGTCTGGACGCAAGCCGCGTCAGGCGGATATCGAACGAAGCATCGATTGCTAACAGCCGGGCATGACCGCTGGGGACACGAGACCTGAGAAGGTTAAGCTCCTCCTGGTTAAAAATCGCATCAATAAATACTGGGATCCCATTTCCGAGGCATTCGGCAACCTCATCAAGGTACGGGAGCACTAGCGCCTCCGGTCCATTTTTACGTCGCAGGTCGATCCTCACCTGGCGTTCGCTCTCCGGTGTTTGCGGCAGTCTTCTCGCACGAACTTGATCAAGAACAGTTTGCCCTAGGTAAAAATACCGACCACCCGTCGAATTCGAGAGATACTTGCCCGCGGTTGTTTTGCCCACACCCGCAAGGCCGGTCACTCCTACGAGGCCAATCACAGTACCGTCCACGCTTCCTCTCCCTAGTGGACGCCCGCCCATGGCGCCAGAGCTAAGCTCCTTGCGCGCGCCGCTCCTTTGCGACCACACGCTTAATGCTTAGAATACAGAAAGCGGGATCCAGGGCTTCGCTGGACATGGCGCAAGGCTGACTTTGGGAAGTCATCGAAGTGATTTCAACCTCACAGCGCTCTCCTGTGTATGCCTGCGTGAGTGGATCAAATTCTTCGAGCACGATGAAGTCGCCGACCTCGAAGCGACGATCGTTCCTTCTTAGTTCATGCGTACGTTGACCTTCCGTGATCGGTCTGAAGTATTGGGGCCAACTTTTGAGATGGTGAATCTTAGGCATGTTCAGCGGCCTTTTGGGCGACAATGAAGTCGGTGAATTCCACGTTTAAGTATCTTATCTCTCCTGCGCGGGGAGGTGTAGGACTCTCAAGAATCTCAATTACTTCCAGCCCTTCCGAGTTTATAGCGGTAGGCCGTCCAACGGAAGGCTGGAAGTTCCACTGAAAATTCCACAACTTGCCGCCACCAATATTCTTGAGCTGAGAGCAAAAGGTTTCCGACATTGTCACTATTGCGGATATTCGCTCGTGCGTAAAGATATCAGGCTTCGTGGAGTCGGCAAAGAGTACCGCGATAGCATACTCCCCCTTTGCGTCCAGCATCGGAACAGCAAGAACAGATCGAACTTCCTCGTTCATTTTCTGCGCGAATTCATCTAGTTTCAATTCCTTCATATCTTTTTGGGAGCTTTCACGGTAGGTCGCGTCCCCTTCATCTGGATGCATCAGACGAGTTCGGGCAATCTGCCGATTGACTGCAGCTAACCCGATTGTCCCATGATTGAAAGGGAAGGTTCGTCCTTTACTCCCCTCCCGTTTAGAAGTCCCCATGTAGTCGGTCACCTGTTGCAACCAGGGGTCAGGGCCAATGATGAGAGTCCGGTGAAGGGTGACGCGAAAGTCGCTTTCGCGGCCCTCGATAGACTCTAAGTACCCGGCTACTGCAGCTACGAAGCCTTTCGCGACAAGCTCTGTGGCCGGTGGGACGTATTCCACATGCCACACACGCTTCGTGCTCTCGTCAGGGTCGATTCGAGTTAGTCCCTTAGGGCGCTCGTCCCAGTAACCTGCACTCCAGCAAACGTCGCTTGTCTGCGTCTGTGCACCAAGGGTCTTCAGCCTATCCTCAATGTTAGCGAAGGACTTTTTATCCAACACCTCCGTGATCATCCTTTCAGGTTTCATTCCGTGTCGGCGCACGACGTCTGATTGCTTGATGCCGTACTCCTCGCAGATGAGATTCTCTAATTCCTGATCTTTCATGTCCATCGCATGTTTGGAATAAGGGATGACGCCCCCCGCCTTGTAGAGGGCGAACAAAAGAAATCGGTTTTGGAAGGATATGGTACTTGTAAAAATCCCTCTAAATGAATCGATTTTAGGACTGAGCTTGAGCACCGCCATCGTATCAGCTCGAAGCATGCCTTGGAGCTGTGCCCGGATTCGTTCGAAGCCGCTGCCGCGGTTATCAGCAATTGCTTCGAACTGTTCGTAGAGCTCGTCAGGCTTTAATAAGCCTTGACTTAGTTTTTGCTTTAGTTCGCGGAGCCTACTCTTCAATTGCGGAGCGTCCGAGAACAGGTCTGCCAGTATTCGGTCTTGACGAAAACCTGCAATGCGAATTCTAAAGAGATCTACTAGACCACCGTCGCCGTGACCGGACACTAAGTAGACTCGCCTTCCAAGACCCATTTCGGGCTGTCCCAACTGCTCATTCCTCCAGTACGGAAGCGTTGCGCTATCCTTGCCGAAACCGACGGCGAGAATCACAGCAGAAAATTTCTCGCGATATCCAGTGGTAATAGTTTGGGAGCCTAGTTTTTCTCCGAGTTTCTCTCCGACCCATTCAATATCGAGAGTCTCTGTGACCCGCAAGTGTTTGACATTCGTGTATTCCTCAGTCTTTTGGTTGGGTGCGCGATACAGTTTGATGGCGCTCCAGCCGTTAAGTATTTCTATGACGACGTCAGAAGCCCGGCCTGCATTCCAGTTGAGAATGGGTAGAGCTGCAGTTGGAAGCTCGCTCCCTTCGTCAGGCCATTCATATATTCTTGGGTGAACCCATCGGATGTCGCTGCCCTTCTGAAGAGGACAGAGTGCGGCGTGTCTCTCAAAGATTGCGACGCGGGGTGCACCTTTTTTTAACAGGCCCGCTGCGGCTGTGAGGCCTGCGAAGCCGCCACCAACTATGGCTACATCGTGTAAAGAATCTGGCTCCGCTTCAATCATCGACCACACCAAGTTGAGCGCCCTCACCTGCTGGGTGTAGATGGTTAGGCCTTTCTCCAAGCACCCGAGGACGTAGATATTGTCGGCGAGCTTGAAGGTGGCAAGGACGTCTTTGGCGGACTGGCTAGATGGGACCACGGCCGGAGTATATCACCGCAATGAATTCTCATCGGGTGATAGGAGGCATTGCGCCATCCCGCTTAGTTCTCCGGGATGAACGGGGGGTGGCGGAATATTGTTTTCGGGTCAGCTGTAGGGAGCGGGGTGCCTGTCGTGCTTTTCAGGCTAAAGCAGATTTTACTTGACAAAGTCGTAAAATGTGCTACACTTTATTTTGTAGAGAATTGCGCTTGAGGCGTGATTCTCTTTTTTGTTTTTGGGCCCTCCTTGCGGTTTCCCCGTGTTGAAAATGCAGGGGTTAGTGGGTTTATTGAGCTGACAGTCGACAGCTGACAGGTCACAGTTGAAAGTCCAAGGCCAAGGGAAGACGGGCTTTGGCGGTTGTGCTCGGCTGATAATGCGTCCTCCCAAATGGGGGCGCAGGAAAAAGCAGATTCCTCGCTTCGCTCGGAATGACTAATTTTTATGGCGCGGCTAAAGCCGTGCGCCTGAAGGATCTCCGAACATGAAAAACAGTAAACGCAATGGGATAAGTGTGTGTGAACCCGGCCTCGGTCGACAGTCTACAGTGGGCAGTCGGCAGCTGAGAGAAACTGAGGAGGAAGAAGGCCATAACACGCTAGGAGGCCACAAGACGCAAAATGGGCACGGCACGAAAAAAGAGCACAGGACGCAAAAAGAGATAGACGCGAAGGCGGTGTGGAAGCAGATCGAAGATGTGGTGGCGCCGCAGCTGCGGCTGCAGGTGATCGACCACATCGTGTATATCCATCTGTTGCGACACAGCCATCTGGAAGGAAAGCGAAGGCTGCGGTTTTCGATTCCGTGGCTGGCGCACAATATCAACCTTTCCACATGCCCGACGCGCGAAGCGGTCCGCCGGCTGGCCGCGTGCGGCGTTGTGCGGCTTGTGGAACGCAGCAAGCAGGGCCATGTGGCGGAGGTGCGCTTGCCCGAAGAGGTTCGCGGCATGCGCGCTGCAGCCTTCACACAGGCACGCGAGGCGGCCCGGAAGGGTACAAACTCGGACATCGAGGAGGTGGATTTTCTGAAGACGTTGGAATTGCGAAGGGCCATCCACGCGCGGGAGCGCGGCCGGTGCTTCTATTGCTTGCGGCGAGTCGCTCCACGGTTGGAGTGCCTCGATCATGTCATTCCACGGGCGCGAGTGGGGTGCAATTCGTACCGCAACCTGGTCTCGGCGTGCATGGAATGCAACGCGCAGAAAGGAGAGCGGCCAGCCGAGGAATATCTGCGCTGGTTGTTTCGCGAGCACCGGTTGGGCGCGGCCGAACTCAGAGGGCGCTTCGAGGCGCTCGAACTACTTGCTGCCGGAAAGCTGAAGCCGACGCTTCCGAGTCACAAGGGGGATTAGGCACGGTTGAGTTTGGGAAAAGCGGCAGCAGGGCTGCCGTACTCCAAAGGGATTTAGTCGATGCGTAAGCGAAGACGCTCCATTGACCGCGCGCGCAACCGGCCAGCGGCGTTGCGCGGTCCTTCGTCCTCCGTTTCGATCAGCACGCAATTCATCTGCACATCGCCGGATGCCACTTCAAACCGCGCTGGCAATCCATTCAAGAACTTCCTGATAATCCCTTCGCGGTCCATACCAATTACTCCGCCGTGCGGTCCGGTCATACCCACGTCCGTTATGAACGCCGTACCGCCGGGCAGCACGTGTTCGTCCGCGGTCGCTACGTGTGTGTGCGTCCCCACGATGGCCGTCACGCGCCCGTCCAGGTACCAGCCCATCGCCAGCTTTTCGCTGGTAGTCTCCGCATGCATATCCACAAGAACGAAGGCGACTTCTTCCGGCAGCTTCGCCAGCTCGCTGTCTGCTTTTCGAAAGGGGTCGTCGATAGGTGTCATGAAGACCCGCCCCTGCAGATTCAGTACGGCATACTTCACGCCGTTTTTGGCCGTTCCGACGTAAAGCCCGCTGCCGGGATTCCCTTCCGGGAAATTTGCGGGCCGCAGCAGCCGCGGCTCGTGCGGCATATATTCGACTATTTCCTTCTTGTCCCAGCTATGGTTCCCGCCCGTGAGGACGTCAATCCCCATCGCCAGCAACTCTTCTGCGAGCCGAGGCGTGATTCCGAAGCCCGAAGCCGAGTTTTCACCATTGGCGATCACCAGGTCGATCTGTCGCTGCGCAACGATATCGGCGAGCCGCTCGCGGACAATCAGCCGCCCCGGCGATCCGACGATGTCACCTATGAAGAGTACACGCATGTTTTAACGAGATTCTTGGCCTGTACTTCGCGGTTCCCTGGTACTTTCACGCAAAAAAGGAGCGGACTGCTTGGCCGTAGGCAGCTAGGCTGTGAACCTCTGAATTAGGTGGGCGCCACGAGCCAACCGTTAGGCTTTCCTGCCCCGCTCGCGCGTCTTGTTGCGCTTTCTGCCGGCGCCCAAGACGTTCCAGCGGGACAGGCCGTGCACACAGGCTGTCTATCCGCGGCTCCTCAGAGATTCGTCATTGGTTCAAACAGCTTTCGCTTCCTCACCTGCTTCGAAGGACCGCTCCGGTTCATATTCTAGCAGGATGTTTACGCAAAGCTACGCGGACGAAATATTCCTGTGAGTATGGAAGTGCATAGCAGAACGTAGCGAACACTTGGCGAAAGGGCTCAGTCGATGAAATCGATCACTGCGCCGTCGCGCCGGTCCAAGAATCCGACGAACTGGCCGAAGTTTGGCGCCGTCACGTTGTTGTATACGGCGTTGAAATTCCCGTGATTCGTCACATTTAAAGAATAGAATCCCAGACGTATGTGGTGGATCTTGCCACTTTTTGCGCCCAGAAAGGGGACTTGGAAGACGCGGTAGATTTTCACATCCAGAGAGAGATATGTGGCGAACTTCTGCCCATTTGGAGTGCCAACGTAGTTCTGCAACACGTCCACGTTGGAATAGGGATACCCGGAGTGCACGTCCAGAATCGGACTGAACGTAAACTTCTTTGGCAAAGAGAAGACCCCCCAGGTAACGACTCGCTGTGGGACGTCAGACGGAAGGATGCCGTACACATTTGGCCGGATTGCGGGCTGCAAGAATGGGATCATCACGTCGGAAAGGTTATTGAGGTCCCCCCGGGTACGGCTCCAAATGTAGGAAGCGTTAACCTCGTCGTGCGCGCGGACGGTGAAGCGTATGGTGCTCTCGAATTCTCGATAGCGAGAGGAACCTGTGTTCGTGAGGCCGAGGAAGGAGTTCTCTCCGGCTGAACCGGTAAAAGGGTTGACGACAAACAAGTAGGTCGTGCGGCTGTCAATGTAACCGACCTGCAACACCATATTTCTCCGCAACTCGCGATCCGCCTCGACATTCCACGTGAAATTGCGCGGCGTTGTGCCAGGCTCCTTCGGCAAGCTAACGGTACTGAGTGGATTCACTCCGCCCACATAGGCATTCGTGTAAGTTACAGGCGGCCCGGTCAGCAACCCTGTGGAATCGAATTGGCTCACGACGCGAGTGGGGTTCACGTCGAAATCGGATGCAAGCAGAGGAAGCATGCTATAGAACAAGCCTGCCCCCGCCCGTATGACGGTCTTGCCGTCCTTACTCGGTGAGTAGGCGATAGCCGCACGCGGCGCAAATGCCGCGGACCAACCAGCGGTTTCGCTGGACAACCGCGCTCCCGCATCGATCGTCCAGTGGGAGTTGAGTGTCCAATGATCCTGCACGAATTCGGCAACGGCCGTGTCGGCTGTATTCTGAGGACCGTCTGGCTGAAAATTGATTTCTTCTTCCAATGTGCCGTCTTGTTCGAGAAGCTGCACCGGATTGGCCGTGTTCACGCCGGCATAGGAACGGTAGTTTAGATCCACGCCTACGTGAATCTCATGCTGTCCCAGCCAGTGTTTCGACGCAAACTGATAGCTCGGCAGAAATTGGAACTGTTTCCCTCTCCTCGACCACTGATTGAAAAAGTTGCCGCCCCAGCCCTCCGGCGAAATCAGCATGTCATCCAATCCCTGCCCGTGGGCATTGCTGTCGAATCGCGTGTATTGCCCAATCGCGCTGAAAATCGCTCCAGAATCCATCTGGTACTTGTCTGACAAATGCAAGGCGATTCCCTTTTGATTCAAGTCGTTCGAGGCGGGCTGCGGAACGAGGGCATTGATGCCGACGTGTTGCTGCCGTAGAGGAAATGCATTTACCGTTAGGGTGAGGATTTGCTTGGGCGAAAGAATGAGTTCGAGCGTCGTGAAGGAGTTAAATCCTTGTTTCTTGGTGATGTCGTCCGGCCACGGCAATCCCCGCACGGTCGTCTTTTTCATGTCGTACTGGAAGACTTCCGAAAAAAAAAGTTTGCCTTCGAGCAGCGGTCCTCCAAAATCAACGCCAGGCGTCGCCTGGGCAACTCCGACCATGGAGCCGTTCTTTCCCAGGACAGAAGGCACAAAATTCTTTACATAGAAATTCCATTTTTCTTGCGGAGGCTTTGTTTCTATAGCCGTCAATCCGCCCGAGAAGCTACCGAGTCCTGCGTTGTAGGGTGTCTTATAGACTGCGAACGATTGCACGGCATCTGTCGGCACTGCGATGGAAAAGCTTCCGGTCACCGGATCGGCGGTCTGCGCGGAGTTCACCAGAAACAGGCTCTGATTTTCATCGGAACCTTTGAAGGTGAGCTTTCCGTCCATCGTTTTCATCACGCCAGGGGTAATGGGAAGCACCTCCCGGATCTTTTCCTCCGGCGTGGGTAGCGCGACCAATTCGCGGTGGGTGACGGTCGCCGCCGGGTTGGAGACGCTCTCCGTTGAGATGACTTGAGTTTGTTCGTGAACTTCGACCTGCTCGGAGACCGTCTCGAGTTCCAGCGCGAAATCTTGCACCACCACCTGCCCGGGCGCCACCGACACCGTTTTTGCTACGTGCTTGAACCCCTGCTGGCTCACGGAAATCGTGTAACTTCCGGGCTTGAGGTTTTTGAACTCGTAGTGCCCCGCATCATCCGTGTCCGCGGTTAGTGGGGCTCCATCGGCCGGAACCGTGATCAGTTGTATGCTAATTCCGGACAAATCAGATGAGGCATTTTCTTGCTTGGTCGAGATGGTGCCTCGTATGGTTGCAGTCTGAGCCTTTTCGCCGCTCGAGCCCGCGCTCTGGCCAAACGTCGGCCAGGCCGCGGCCAGAATCACAAGAAGCCAAGCCCCACTCAGTCTCCTGCTCCTCGTGGGCCAGAGCTTTGGACTCCTCCCCAAGACAAAGTTCGCTGCGAGTCGGAACACTGCCTGTACAAATATATTCATGGTCTGGCCGAAGGGTACTTTCTCTATGAATGCGCTCTTTCTGTAGTCTGAACGGGTCAGTCGGATTGGCGTGCGACATTTGCGCTTTAGGCCAGCCGGACGACATCCCATTTATTGTCAAGTTGAATGCCCCAAACCGGAAGTCCGGCGAGGGCAAGGTGTGCCTCAATCTCCAACGCCACTGGACTCGAGCCCCGGAACCACATCTCGAAAAACCTGAATTAGTTTTGATGCGGGAATGCGCTTTGGCGGTACCTAGAGGGCTTAAGAACTTGCGCCTTTTCTTGCCTTTTCCGCGCACAGACGCTCCGCGTTGGCGTGCAGTTGCGCAAGCAAGACTTCGAGCCTGTCGATGTCCACGTTCAAGATTCCCTGGAAAAATTGCCTGCGCACTTCCTCGAATCTGAACCTCAAATGCGGTGCCACGCGCCAGCCACGGTTCGTTGTCTTGATGATCTGCAGCCTATGATCGCGCGGATCGCTTCGCCGGCTGAGGAAACCGCCCGCTTCGAGTCTGTCAACAAAGCGCGTGATCTTTCCTTTGTCCCTGCCCATGACCTTGGCAAGTTTTCCCGCCTTGGTTTCTCCTTCCTCCTCACAGTGCAGAACCACTGCCGCCTCTTGCGCGGTCATCCCAAATTGGCTAAAGCAACGGTCAAACGCAGTTTGGAGTAGTATACTGGCGCGGAACAGCCGTCAGATCGAGACTTCCGCCTGCCACTCACGGCTACCGACATACTTCCGGACAGGATTCTCCCGAATCGCCAGGGGATTCCTGAGGAATCCCCCATTTTTCCCGGTCTCCCTGCGTTCTGCAATTGGTTTGACCGCCGCGACTGTTCGATCTAAATGTGTAAGTTGCTCTTTCCAGTCCAACTAAAAATGGAAGCCCAACTCGGCCGAATATGACCGTGGCGTAACGAAATGCGTGCCACTGAACGTTGATAGGAAGTTGTAGAGTGCCACCTTGTTGGTTAGGTTGATCACCGTAAAGCGCAGGCTCCACTTGTACCTGTCGCCGTGGAGGAGGTTGTCATCGCCGACCGCCAGATCAAACAGGTTGCGCGGCGCGATGCGCGGCGGATTGTGATCGTCGTTTTCCGTTCCGTCCGCCGGGATACTCACTCGAATCGCACCGGTCCCGGTTGGGCTTGCTCCGCAGCTCGACGGATCATTCGTCAGAGGATTCAGCAGGCTCGCAAAGATTCTCTGCCCGCCCGGTCCCGCACAGAACAACCCGATGGAGGCTTGTCCATCCCCGTCCAGCGTCAGGGCGGTGGCAAAGTCCGGGACCGCTCCTGCCACCAATCCGCTGTCGTACCGCCAATTGAAGCCCACCCACGGCGCGCGCTTCCACGGCTGATATTGCAGGTGCGCCGTCTCGTTGAACTTCTCGTCGTGATCAATGCGAAACACTCCCGTTCCGCCTTGACCGGCCGGCGTCACTCCGATCCCGCTTACCTGCGGCTCGAAGAATCGTGCGGCCACGCTGGACATCACTACCAGTGCGGAAAACCCGTGATAATCGGGCACGCTGACGCGGAGCGCAAATCCGGGAATTTTCGAACGTTGCCATTCAATCGGGAATGTGATTGGCGTATTTCCCAGCACGCTGAAGTCGTACGCGTAGTGCGTATACTTCCAGATGTACTCCGCATCCACTACCAGGTATTTGCGAAATGCCTGTTCGAACCCGGCGTGAAATTCATTCCTCCATCCTGGACTCAATGGAACTGTCAGGCACGGGTAACCCTGCGTCGCGGCACTCAGCGCATTGACCACAGTATCGTTACATCCGACGCTGGCCAGTACCAGATTCTCGTTGAAGGGTGTCTCCATTGTCCGTGCGTAGGATAGCCGCAGGATCGTGTTGGTCGGCTTGATGTTGTAGGACACTCCCAGCCGCGGTTCCGCCTGCTGGGCCGTAGAGAGGCCATTGTACAAGTCCCCGCGAATCCCCAGGTTGAACGACCAGTTCCCCTTTGTAATCGTGTCCTGTAAATATAAGGCGAGTTCTTTCACGTCCGTGTGTCCGTGAAAGTTGTAAGGGATTCCCCCTTGCGTCAGGTCGTACGGAAATAACGTCGTGCACGGCGCATCGATCGGCTGGTTTGTTACCGTGTTGAAACACGGGTCTCCCGCGTCATCTGTCAAGGACGGTAAGAACGTCGGATCGACAATCCCGAATCCGTCATTCTCTGTCAGGAACGTCTGTTGATACGTCACGCCCGCCTTTATGTTGTGTATGCCTTTCACATAGGAAATATCCGAACGGAATCCCGCGTTCGTCAGTTTCCGGTTTTGTGCAATCGTCTCGGAGTTGATCGGCCCTAAATCTGCCAGCGGATTGTTGCTCGGGTAGTAATCGTACTGATCGCGCCGCACGAACGCTCCTGCTGTCACCACCGCCGAAGTGCCGATCAGGTGTGTCCATGTTGGTGCGATGTTGAACGTTCCGATTTTCGAACGCTCATCCGTGTCGCCGGCCGGGTTGCCGTTATAAAAACTCAGATTGTCATACGTGTTCGGCGTTTGAAACCACGAACGCGAATATTGAAAGTTGAAATGCAACGAATCCGTCTGGGAAAGGTTGTAATCCGCCCGGTCGAAAACGTTCTCTTCATTCCCCCTATCGTGGATTGCCGTAAACTCCGGCGGATCGAGAAACCTGCTGCTATTAAGCCCGTTCGCCGAGATGAAGTTCCCCCAGTTCTGCCCGCCGTATGCCACGTCAAAGCCACCGTTCACCGTTCCGAACGAGCCGTAGGAGCTCGTAATGCTCCCATGCGGAGTTGTCACCCCCAGCCCAGATCGCGTCGTCACTTTGATCACCAGGCTCGTCTTGTCTCCGAACTCCGCCGGTGGCGCCCCGGAAATCACTTCCATCGATTGCACCGCATCCGCCGGAAGCTGGTTCGAGAACACTTTGCTGAACTGGTCCGTCATCGGCTGCCCATCCACAGACATCGAATTTTCCGCGTGATCGCCGAGACCGTGCATCAAGCCGTTCGAATCCGCAGCCACCCCAGGCGACGTCAGCGTCACCAGAGAAGTTAGCGGCGAAGACGCGCTCTCCAACGGCACCTTCACAAACAAGTCGCGATCCACGTCCGTGTGGAACGTCGACTCGTTTTCCACCAAGTCTTGGCCATTGGCTTCCACTGTCACGCTCGTCGATGTACTGCCGACTTTCAGACCAACCTGTACAGCGGTAGGTACCGTCGAGCGCACCTCCACGTCTTGCGTGTACACTCCAAATTGAGCAGCCGTGACAACCATGTGGTACCCATTGAAGGGCACGTTCGTGAACCGGAAAGTTCCATCGCTCCCGGTGGTTGTCGTACGGTCGTAACCGCTCACCGGGTCCGAAATTTCCACCGTCGCATTCGGTACCACCGCTCCCGAGGGATCCTTCACTACTCCTTCTACCGACCCGGAATTCCCGATCTGTGCCCGCGTCGCCGCCGCGGAAAACATCATCACCAACGCCAAAATTAAGAGATTTCCCAAACGCTTTGACATTTTTTCTCCATCCCTTTGAGTTTTTTGCTGTGTGGATAGGGACCGCCTGGAAAAAGGCGGCGGTGCTGGCCCTCGCGGACTCAGCACGGGTACTTGCGTTTCAATTACGGGAAGAGATTACGCGGTAGGAGGCGCTCGGGAAGCGCGGTGCAGTGAAAACGAATTGCTCGGCGAGATATGTTGCGGGAGCGAAGCAAAACGTGCGAACAGCCCGGGAGCCGAAACAAGATCAAGCGGAGCCGCTGCCAGCACGGGCACGTGCAGCGATTGGCAAATATGGCACGGCGTTTCGTTGCCGCCGGTATGCTGGTGAAGAAGGCTGCCACCCGTGGCGAAATATAGCAATACGGCACACGCAAACACCGCCAGCGCCCGCTGCGCTCTAGTCCGTTCGAGAATGTTCTTACCCCGTCGCATGACCCCCCGAACCAGCGTAACACCTTAGACGCGCGAAACAACGCGTTCGTTGCCGAAACTTAGAGGCATCTTTCGCATTGTTTGACCCAACAACCATACCACCCTAGCCTTCCTAATTACAGAAACATGTTCGCTAAACACAAACACTATCCCCGTTCAGCCACGCTGCACGAATCATCTTTTTGGTCTTACAAATCCGTTTCTTACATGCCCATATCAAAGCGCAACGAGGTTTTTCGATGAATTCCGCTCTTCCCTGTGCATGTTCCACGTGCAACCTCATACTCGCATGCCGGTGTCCCTCCAATTCGTCGCTCTTTTGTCATATTGCCCGTACAATCTTGGCGGCATTGATTTCTCCGTCAGCCAAGGGACTCTAAAGGAGCATCCCCATGAGGAAACGAATGGCGTTCGCCATCGTACTTCTAGCCTTGCCTGCCTGCGCACTTGCCCAGCAGAATCCCCCGGCGGCTCCGGCCGCATCTACTCTCCCGGCTCCTGCCCCGCCGCAAGCGGCAACCGTGCGCATCACTCTCGACGAGGCCATCCGCCTCGCTCTCCAGCACAATCATGCTTTGCAGGCCGCTCGTTCCACCATCCTTCACAGCCAGGCTCAGGAAATCACCGCCAATCTTCGTCCCAACCCCGTCCTCTCCTCGGACGCGCAATTCCTCCCCATCTTCCAGCCCAACCAGTTCACCGCCGATTACATCAACAATCAGGCGCAATTCGACCTGGGAATCGGCTATCTCTTTGAACGTGGCAAGAAGCGCCAGCACCGCCTCGAAGCTGCAAAAGACCAAACCACCGTCTCGCGCTCTCAAGTCACCGACAACGAGCGCACTATCGTCTACAACGTTTCCCAACAATTCATCGACGTCGTCCTTGCCCAGTCCACGATCGACTTTGCCAGGCAGGATTTCAACAGTTTTCAGAAAACCGTCGATATCAGCGAAGAGCGCTACAAGTCTGGCGACATGAGCGAGGGCGACTACCTCAAAATTAAGCTTCAGCTTCTCCAATTCCGGACCGATCTCTCGGCCGCTCGCCTCTCGAAGGTCCAAGCCATCGCCGCCCTTCGCCAGCTCATCGGTTTTGAATCCGTGCCCGATAGCTTTGACGTCTAGGGGGAACTGGACTACCAGCCGGTCCACGCCTGGCTCGAAGATCTGAAAGCCCTCGCCACGCGCACCCGCCCGGACTTGCTCGCCGCTCAGCAAGGAGTCATTGCCGCGCGAAGCCAGGAATTGCTCGCCGAAGCCAAGGGCAAACGCGATATCGGCGCCAGCTTCAACTATTCGCACACCGCTGCTACTAGCTCTGGGGACGTTTTCTTCAACATCGACCTGCCGATTTTCGACCGCAACCAGGGCGAAATCGCCCGCACTCGTTACGCCATCACGCAGTCACAAGAACTTGCCCAGGAAGCTTCCGAGCAGGTCTCCCCCGATGTTGTCGATGCTTACGAAGCCCTTTGAACTAATGACCAGATCGTTCAGCTCTACCGCGGCGGTTACGTAGACGCCGCGCGTCATTCTCTTAAGTTACATCACTAAACTGCGCTTGGAAGGCAGAACCGTACGCGAAGCCACCATGGAAGCTTCCCTCCTGCGTCTCCGCCCAATTATGATGACCGCGCTCGTGGCTTGTCTCGGCCTGCTTCCCGCCGCCATGTCCACCGGTGTCGGCAGCGATACGCAAAAACCCTTCGCCATCGTCGTTGTCGCGGGACTCGTTTCCCGTCTCGTCCTTGGTTTTTTTGTCAACCCTGTCCTCTACGAAGTCGTCGCCCGCGAAGGCGATCTCCTTCAGGTCTAGAGCAACGTCGTTAACCGCTGCTCTGGCCCGGCGCGCGTCCTTCTCCCCACGCCGAAATACGGACGCACTTGGCCCCTGCTTTGCCGCAAGTCTCAGCGATGATTGATTGGAATGCTGAACTGCTTAGGAGTTTGGATCGAAGTTTACAGCTACCGCAATCGTGCTTTCCCCGCCCGGCGCAAACTTCCACTGCCGCACTGCTTTTTCCGCCGCATCTGCCAACGCGGGGTTCCCGCCCAGCACTTCAATGTCTTTCACTGTACCGTCCCCGCGGACAATTACTTTCAATTTCACCGTCCCTCCGATGCCCCTTCGTTTCAATATCGAGGGATACTGCGCCTCCACTTTTTTCACCACTTTGCGCTCCGCCTCTTGCGCTTTCCCCGGCATCATGCAAAGCAAACCCAAAAAAAGGCCACAAATTGTCGCCCCGCATCGCATCCCGCTCTTGTGTCTTGTCATTGTGCGGCCCTAAAGCAGAGGTTGGTGGTTTGGCTCTGGCACGCTCCACACCATTGCCTTTCCCCTTTGCCGCACTAATCTTGCAGTCCTCTAACCAACCGCTCCCTGTTCTTTTGAACAGGTTCCTGCACTGCACGCCATCCACACCCCAGCATTAAGTGATTGAAAAAAAGTAACTTAGATGGACCTCCTTAACTTCGCTCTCTCCGGGCACACCATCATGCTCCGTCCCGACTTTGGACTTTCTCACTATTTCCGCCGCATTATGTTTCACTTTGAGATGTGCTGCACGAATTCTACGTTCCGGGTGAGAGTCCCGTCCACTTCCCGCCGCGCAAACCCGCTAACCTACTTCGCCGGCTTTGCAGTCGGCGGCAGGATCCCGTTCAGCCGCAAATACACGGCCTGTGCGCTGTAGTGATCGTACCAATCGTCGGTTAACGCGATCAGCGCTCCCGCCCGTGACGTTTTCCGGCCACCGAACCAGGGCAGCGAATCTCCTAGCTTTGAATCGTCCACTCCCGCCAGTGCCGAGCTGCAGTACGCAAACGAATCCTTCAGTGCTGCCACCAGCTTCTCTTTCGCGTCCGTGTCCTTCAGTTCCACCTTCGGCGCCTCTTGCCCCGAAATTTTCGCGCACAAAAAGTTATTCGATTGAGCGATGTGCATCGTCAAGTGCCCGAATGTAATCATCTCCGGTGTCGGCTTGAACCCAAATTTCTCCGCCGGCATCAAATCCGCTGCTCCCACCATGTTCTTCTCATAGCGTGGCAACAACTCTTTCACCGTCGTCGTCACCGGATTCTGCACCGTCTCCTGCGCCGCACCCGCCGCTCCGCCCATCAGCACCACCGCCATCGCCAATCCCAGTCGTTTCATGTTCATTTCCCCCGCCCCCTTTTCCGATTCTGTACCGTCAAGCGTCTGCCCTGCGGCTTTTCCAATCAACCGCCCTAAAATTCCGCCAGCAGCATACCCCCGCGCCCATCCCAGCAGCAAGCGGCATCCTATTCCGGCTCCCGCTCCCATTTCCGATTTCGATTCTCTTTATTCAAATTTCATTTGCCTTCTTTGTCCCATTCGCTCTCATAATATTAGTGACGCTTCTCGAAGCGCCTTTCTCTGCTTCGAGGCGAATCTAGACTTACGATCTGGCCCCACGGCCAGGATTTCTCGAAAGGCAGGAATCAAGGCCGCGGGCTGGGCTTGAACGAGGAGCTTATGGCAAGAGCAAACGGAAACGGCACAGCGGTGCGCACGAAATCTCCTTCCACCAGAAAACTTACCCCTCAGCAGAAAATCCAGATGCGCGCCTACGAAATCTATCTTGAGCGCAATGGCGCTCCCGGCAATCCCCTGGAAGATTGGGTCCGCGCCGAGCGCGAAGTTCTCCAGAAAACTCGCAAGACCACAAAGAAGTCCCAAACAGTCGCAGCCTGATCACAGCGCCTCGCGGCGTTCATTTCCATTTCAAGCGATGTAGCGCGCTACCGCGTCACTGACCCCTGCGGTTTTTCAGTTTACAATTCTTCGCTCGCTCCCGCAGACATTCCGGCCACGCTCGGCTACAATGGCGCTGCTCGTGTGGCGGTTTCTACCTTTCTCAAAGGAAAATCTCTATGCCCCGTCTTCCAAGAAATTCTCGCCTCAACACGCTTCGTTTCCTTTGCAAGCTTGCCGCCTGCACTTTAGCGTGCCTCGTGGCCTTCTCTCTTTCCACCGTGCTCGGCCACGCCGCTCCGCCTCCGGGCAAATCTTCCGCTGCACAACCCCGCTTCACCATGTCCTTTGACTCCGCTCTCAGCCCCACTCCCCTCGACGGCCGCGTTTTCGTCGTCATTTCCACCACCAACTCCCCAGAGCCTCGCGACCAGATCCTCGAAGTGGAAGTCCGTTCCCAGCAAATTTTCGGCGCCGACGTAGACTCTCTCGCTCCCGGCCAGCCCGCTTTCATCGACGACGACGCTCTCGGCTACCCCACCGCCAATTTCCACAACATCCCCGCCGGCGACTACTGGGTCCAGGGCGTCCTCAACAAATACACCACCTTCCATCGCGCCGACGGTCACACCGTCAAGCTCCCTATGGACGAAGGCGAAGGCCAACACTGGAATTCTAAGCCCGGCAATTTCTATAGCGTCCCGGAAAAGGTCCACATCGATCCAGCCGCCGAAAACGCTGCTCCCATCCAGATTCGTCTGACCAAAATCATCCCGCCCATCGAGCCACCCAAGGACACCGAATGGGTCAAGCACGTCAAAATCAAGAGCGAAGTCCTCTCGAAATTCTGGGGCCGTCCCATGTATCTCGGCGCCATCGTCGTTATCCCCGAGGGTTGGTCCATTCATCCCAACGCCCACTATCCCCTGCTCGTCGATCAGGGGCATTTCCCCGACGACTTCCATGGCTTCCGCACGACTCCTCCAACATCCGATCTCTCCGGTTACGCTCTCGAGCGCGCCCAATCGCAATCTCAGTTCTATAAGGACTGGACCACCGGCAAGCTCCCGCGCATGCTTCTCCTCCTCATTCAGCACGCCAATCCTTATTACGACGACTCCTACGCCGTCGATTCCGCCAACGTCGGCCCCTACGGCGAGGCCATCAACCGCGAACTCATCCCGCAAATTGAAAAGGAATTTCGCGGCATCGGCCAGGGCTGGGCTCGCGCCGTCTACGGAGGTTCCACCGGCGGCTGGGAAACTCTCGCTACGCAAATTTTCTATCCCGATGATTTCAACGGCGCCTGGGGCGCCTGCCCCGATCCTGTGGATTTTCACGCCTACCAGACCGTCAATATCTACAACGACCAGAACGCCTACTTCACCATCGGCCCCTTCGGCCGCATCGCGCAGTCCGAAATGCGCACGCCGCAAGGCATCATTCTCGCCACCACGGAAGGCACCAATCGCTGGGAGTTCGTCCTCGGCACGCATGGCCGTTCTGGCGAGCAGTGGGATATCTGGCAAGCCGTCTTCAGTCCCGTCGGCCCCGATGGTTATCCCGCCGAAATCTGGGATCAGCGCACCGGCGCAATCAATCACGAAGTCGCCCAATACTGGCGCGATCACTACGACCTCACCGCCATCATGCAGCGCGACTGGAAAACCCTCGGCCCCAAGCTCCAGGGCAAACTCCACGTTATGGTCGGCACCGGCGACACGTACTTTCTCGATGGCGCCGTCCACTACATGCAGCACGCCCTCGAATCCACCGCCAATCCCCACTCCGACGCGACCTTCGACTACGGCGTCGACCAACCTCACTGCTACACCGGCCCTCCAGGCAGCACCACCCGCGAAGGCGGCCTCACCTTCACCCAACGCGTCCTAAAAGCCGCCGCCGCCCACATGCTCCAAACCGCCCCATCCGGCGCCGACACCTCCTCTTGGCGCTACTAATCTCTACGGTCTTGTTCGGTCTCCCCCTGTAGGGCACGATACATCGTGCCCTCTTTCTTTTTCCGCGCAGAGGCGGGTCTTTAGACCCGCAGTTCTTCTTGTCCTTGTCGGAAGAGATCTGCTTTTTCCCCCTCCTCTCTGTGCACCCGCGCCACAACGCCCTCAGTGTAAAATCCTTTTCCTTCACCCTCCGTCTCGGCGCCGACGTCCTCGCCTGGCTCAACCGCTCTGGTCCCGGCTACCAGACCCGCATCAATGCCCTCCTCCGCCAAGCCATGCACCGCCCCCGCCCCGCCTCCCGCCGCCCCGTCCACTCCCCCACCAAAAAGTCCCGCTAATCCCGCCCCACCGTCACGCACACCGTCATTTCGAACAGAGTGGGCCGACGCCTTTTCTTCATCATCGCTCCTGCGATGATGTCGGCCCACGAAGAGAGAACCCCTTCCCCATTGCACGCATCTTGTGCGATGAAATCTCTCTTCGTCTCGCCGCCATCTACCAGTTTCTCCGCTTCCAGATCTCCGACCACCAGACCGGCGACCGCCTCGCCGTCTCCCCCGCCCCCGCCGCCCCGCCCACCCCCCAACCAAACAGTGCTGCTAATCGCGTCCTCGCCGTCCCCTGCCCCCCCATTTGTCATCCTGAGCGTAGCGAAGGACCCTGGCTCGATTGCCGCTTCACACAAATCGTCGTAATCCATCGCTACCGCCCAGGAGACAGGCCCGCCTCCCTAGCCACCAGCGACCGCGGCTTCGCCAGCGTCGAAAAAAAGCTCGACATCCTCTGGGCCAGCGCCTTGCCGCCCATCTTCGCATTTATCTCGACCACCCCCAGCCTCGTTGTCGAAACCATCATCGAACGCATCGCCAAGCCCCTGGTACAAGAAGCCCACCTCGACCAGGTCGAACCCTCGCCCGCTTACAGGCCCATACCCCAAACCACGTAACCCACTCGCACCACCACCTCGCGTCGCCACGCACCCACCGTCATTTCGAACGGAGCAGGCCGACGCTTTTCTTCCCATGTCACTCCCGTGAAATGGTCGGCCTGCGTAGAGAGAAATCTCTCCCAGTCTTTGCGTTGCATGGCGAGCAGATAGACCACCCCGAGTTCTCTCATATGGTTATAATCTTCGCTGTTAACGTTGCTCTATTTAGTTACTGAGATTCAGCAACTCCAAAGAAGGTGCCTTCGCGTATGAAGATTACCTGTCTAGATAAGCAAGTTGGCCAGCTCCTCAAAGAATCTTTCTATCGAATCCCGAGATTCCAGCGGCCCTACTCGTGGGATCGCACAAATATTGAGGAATTCTGGAACGACGCCGTTGTAGAGAACGAAGCACAATACTTTATTGGCAATTTTGTGGTGTACGATGACAAGAACGCCCTCGGGGTGGTGGATGGGCAGCAGCGACTCACGACAATCACTCTGCTTCTCTGTGCCGTTAGAGACGCCTTCGCGAAGGAGGGCTTCGCCAACCTCGCAAAGGGGATTCACGGACTTATCGAACGCACCGACATATCGGATCAGCTTTTCTACGTCCTGCAAACTGAAACATCCTACCCATACTTCCAAGAACACATACAGAAGTTCGGTGGTAAGCCCGGCGTTCCTCTGGATGCCGGTCCAGAAGAACAATTGCTAAAGCAAGCCTTTGAGTTCTTTCAGAATAACGTCAATGAGATCGTCGACCGGCTTAAGGGCCTTCCCAATCTCTCGGACATGAAGAAGAAGGCAAGAGTTCAAGAAGAACTCTCGAAGGTCAGGGACAAGGTTCTAAGCTTAAAGCTGATTTTCACTGCGCTAGACAATGACGATGACGCGTACATCATTTTTGAGACGCTAAACACTCGGGGCAAGGACCTCACCCTTTCAGACCTGGTAAAGAGCCACCTTGCCCGGCTACTAAAACCCTCCAACAGCGGCGTTGATCTGGCCAAGGACAAATGGAACAAGATCCACAACATTTTTGAGGCATCGCAAGCCGACCTAAATGTCTCAACATTCATTCATCATTTCTGGCTTTCCCGGTACGAATACATAACAGAAAAGAACCTCTACAAAGCTCTCAGAAAGCGCATCAAAAAGGACGACGCGGGCTTCTTTCTGGATGATCTTCTTAAGGAAAGCGAGATCTATCGATACATTCACGAACCGTCTTCTAAGGCTTGGAAAAAAGAGGAGTACGAGATTCGGGATGCTCTGCGTGGTATGAACCTCTTCCGAATCAAACAACAGCTCCCGCTCGTCCTCAGCGTGATGAGGCAATACGAAGATCAAGCCCTTAAGACAAGACACGTGCGCTCAATTCTGTCGGCAGTCGAGAATTTCCATTTTGCGTTCACAGCGATTGTCTCCCAGCGCTCGTCGGGCGGCATCTCATTCATGTACGCTTTGGCGGCGCGGGATCTATACCAAGCAAAAAACTTACAGGCGAAGGTAAAATGCCTGTTGGATTTCCAAAAAAAGAAGCTCGCATCTAAAAAGCCACCGTATGCCGAATTCGAGCCGAACTTTCTGGAACTGAAGTATTCAACCCAGATGACAAAGCAGAAGAATCTAGTTCGCTACATTCTCACTAAAATCTACCAGAAGAATTCTACCGGGCTTCCAATTGATCCAGATCAAATGACGATTGAGCATCTCGCACCAGAGCACCCGCCCAAGCCCACCGGGCTCTCGCCCGATCACGTCGCGTCCATTGGGAACCTAATCCTAGTAAACCAGACGTTGAACAACGAACTGGAGAACAAGAACTTCAGCGAGAAGGTCGAGATCTTGATGAACGCCCAAGTATGGGTCGATCCAGTAATTCTTAAGGCAAAGAACTGGGGACGTAACGAGATCGAAAACCGGACCAAACTACTTGCTAAGGATGCTTATAAAAACGTCTGGTCCTGAGAAAATTCCAGCGCATCAATCCTCCGACGCGGGGCAGCGGACGCACGATGGAACGCCACTCCGATTCGAATACGCACCTCCCGTTCAAATCGCCTTCTCAGATAGTCCCAGTTCTGCGCTGTATTACAAATCGTGTTACACTTAGACCATCGAGCCACTCTGCTATGGCCTCCCCACTCACTCTCCGTCTCGACCCCAAAACGCGCCAGCGAATCGCTCGCCTGGCTCATCGCAAAAGCCTTTCCACTTCGGAAGTGATTCGCCAGGCCATCGCCGCCTGGGCCGATCGTGAGGAACCCGTCGCTTCTCCCTATGAAGCCATGATGGACCTCATCGGAGTCGTCCACGGCGCCAATCCAAAACGTTCCGAACAAACCGGCCGCCGTTTCGCCGCACTCCTCAAGCGCCGCGGGAACCGATCTTGATTCTCATCGACGCCGGCCCGCTCGTTGCCCTCGTCGATGCCGATGACCAGCACCACGCGAAGTGCGTCGCCGCTCTCAAGTCCTTGCGCGAACCTCTCGCCACCGTCTGGCCTCCGCTCGTCGAGGCCATGTACCTCTTATCCGACCAACCTGTGGCACAAGAAGCCCTCTGGGAAATGCTCGAGCGCACCGCTGTCCTTCTGCTCCCCTTTGATGCCAACGACATCCCCCGGACCCGCGAACTCATGCGCAAATACTCCAACCGCCCCATGGACCTCGCCGACGCCGCCCTCATCCGCGTCGCCGAACGAGAAGGTATCCGCAAAATATTTACCGTGGACCGCCGCGATTTCTCCGTCTACCGCCTCCACAACCGCACTCGCCCGATCCTCATCCCATAGTGGTTCTCCAACGTCACACTTCTGCGGGTGCCCACGTGTCGGCTTTACACGTGGGGCTTTCGCCTTTTCCACAGTCTCACTAAACCGTCTCAAACCCGCCAACTCCATCAAACCCCTCGACTTCCGCCACTCCCCTTCCAATCCGCGCCTCCCCGTTCGAATAACCTACTCAGTAAATAGGAAAACTATTGACAAGCAGTAACTTATCCTGCTACCATGTCCCATGCTTGCCCCGCGAAGACGCAAAAGGGTTACCCCGACCCTCGAAGGGTTTCGCTCGCGTATCCGCCCCGCCCCACCCTCCAGTTTCTCCTGCCTCCGCGCACTCAGCGTCTCCGCGCGCGAGCCATTCCTAGCCGTTCGTTCTCCGAGACAAAGCACGGGATCAGCTTCTCTCCCATCACCTGCGACTGACCACTCGACACCGCTTGCCATCGTTCGCAAGAGTCCGCATCAATATCATTCCATGAGACTTACGTTTCCTTTGTTTTCATACTCTTACGCACTCTTTTGCATCGGTCAACTTGTCAACTCTTTTGTCTTCATTACTTTGCGCACTCTTTGCCCAAAACACCCGGGTGGCGGTATCCCCCCGCGCCCGCGCGCAATGAACCATCCGGCTTTCGGGTATCCACTTTCGGATTCCGCTTCTTCTTTTTCGTTACCCACTACTCACTGTCCACTACTCACTTCCATTCCCCATATAATGTGCCCTCAACTCAAGGAGGGCACACCATGCACTACCGCTGCTTCGGCCGCACCGGATGGAACGTCAGCGAAATTGGCTATGGCATGTGGGGACTCGCCGGCTGGACCGGCTCCGACGACGCCGAATCGCTCGCCTCGCTCCAGCGTTCCGTCGATCTCGGCTGCAATATCTTTGACACCGCCTGGGCTTACGGCGATGGCCGCAGCGAACAAATCCTCGGCAAAATTCTTCGCGCCAATCGGAACCCCGCCAACTCTGGCCCCGATAAAAAACTTTACGTCGCCACGAAAATTCCGCCGAAAAACCGTCGCTGGCCCAGCCGCCGCGATTTTTCACTCGACGATTGTTTTCCGCCCGACTACATCGTCGAGTACGTCGAAAAAAGCCTCGCCAACATCGGTGTCGAAACGCTCGACCTCATTCAGTTTCACACGTGGGAAGACAAATGGCTCGACGACATGCGCCTGCCCCGCGCCATCGAAAATCTCCGCAGCAGCGGCAAAGTCCGCGCCGTGGGCATCAGCCTCAATCGCTGGGAGCCGTGGAACGGCATCCGCGCCGTGCGTTCCGGCCTCGTCGACGCCGTGCAGGTCATCTACAACATTTTCGATCAGAATCCCGAGGACGAACTATTTCCCGCGTGCCGCGAAAAAGATGTCGCCGTCATCGCCCGCGTCCCTTTTGATGAAGGTTCGCTCACCGGAACGCTCACTCTCGATAGCAGTTGGCCCAAAAATGATTGGCGCAGCACCTATTTCGTCGCGGAAAATCTCAAGTCCAGCGTCGCCCACGCCGATGCGCTGCGCCCTCATCTCAAGGATGGCATGACCATGCCCGAAATGGCTCTCCGCTTCATCCTCAACAACAAAGATGTCGCCACCATCATCCCCGGCATGCGCAAACTCAAAAACGTCGAATCCAACATTGCCGCCAGCGCCACAGGCCCGCTTCCTGCCGCTCTCCAATCCGAACTCCGGCATCACCGTTGGATTCGCACCCCAACCACGTGGTCCCAATAAAAAGTTTATGATTCGGGAAAAAACAAAATGAGGGAGCTTACGCCGTCTGTTTCAGCGCGCGCTCGACGAGCGTCAGGCAACGCTCGGCTTGTTCGCGGAGCAGCTCTTCGCGGTCGGTGCGATCATTTTGTGTGCTGTGGAGTTCGTCGGCAATCGCCAACGCCGCCAGTACCGCGACCTTTTGGGTATCCACCGTCGCTCCGCCAGCCGCAATCGCATGCATCTTTTCATCGACGTACTCGGCCAGCTTGTGGACGTACGCTTCGTCCAGTTCGCCGCGTATCGCGTACGTCTGCCCGAAGATTTCGACTTTTACGCTACCGCTCATCCGATGCTCCACTTGTGCAACCGCCAACATACCACATTGTACGGGCGCGATATATCGTGCCTCTGCGGTCACCAATGGAACGGGCCGGTATCATGTTCCCGAACTTGCACGGCGGAAATTGTTCAACTGGCGCGGAGGTGGGCGCCAAGATTTTTTTCGAGCGCAGCGATTATTTTCGCGGAGAAATCGCTGATTTGCCCATCGGTCATGGTCGCTTCGCGGCTCTGAAACGTCACGCGCACGAGCAGCGAATATTTTCCGGCGGGCACATTTTTGCCACGAAACAAATCAGCCGCTTCGATGGCTGAAATTTCCGCGATGTTAAGCGTGCGAATCGCGCCCGCAACTTCCGAGAACGGAATGCCGTCGGCGAGCAGCAGAGAAAAATCGCGCTCGACCGCAGGAAAACGCGGAAGCGGCTCGTAGCGCCGCGCTTCTTTCGCCGCGCGAATCGCGGCATACAGCGGCTCAAGTTCAATTTCCGCCAGAAAAACTTCCTGGCGCAATTTGAACTTTTCCGCCACGCGCCGCGCCAGTTGTCCCGTGACACCGAGGCGAGCGCCGCCTCCGTGTGCATCGAAAGATGAGTCGCGGCCTTGGGTTGGTGCAACATCAGTAGAAAGCACGGCGCGGCGCGCAGCATGCAGCCAAGTTGGTCCAGTCTTGGATTCGATGCGGTCCCAGAGAACGCCGCCGGCGAGGGGGCCGATAGCGTCGAGGTCGCCTTTCAGGTCAGCGAATTCGAAGACGCGCGGGTTTTCGTAGATACCTTTTTCGCGGGCGTCGCCGGTGGCGCCGATAGTGAGCACAGGCGTTTCGACAGACTTCGATCCGTCGAGTCGGTAGTGGCGGCCGATCTCGAACAGTCGGACGTTGCGCTGGCCGTGGTTGAGATTCCACTCGAGTGCGGCGGCCATGGTGACCAGGCCGGTTGAACGAAGGACGCTGGCCTCTTCGGAAAGCGGATTCGAGAGACGCGCTGGCGCGACGGTTTCGGGACGGAAGAGCGCGTCGCGGTCCTCTGCGACGTGAGGAATCGTGAGAATCTCGCGATAGCCGAGACCGATCAGGCGTTCGCGAACACGCTGCTCGGGCGCGAATTTTGGAAGGCGCTGCGCGCCCTGCCGGGCAGCGGGTAAGCGCGGCGGAAATTTATCGAGGCCGTAAACGCGGGCGACCTCTTCGATCAAATCGATTTCGCGCTCGACTTCCGCTCGCCAGGAAGGTTGCGTGCACTCCCAGGCGGCGAGGACGGAGCCGGCGGCGCCGCGATTCTGATCGATTCGATGAGGCGCGAAACCGAGGGCGCTGAGAATCGATTCGATCTCTTTGTCAGGAACGTCCGCGCCCATGACGCGAAGAATCTCCGCGCGCGTCAACTGGATTTTTTTCGGCGCACGCTTGCCAGGATAAACATCAACGACGCCTGCGAGCAGTTCGCCGCCTGCGAGCTGCAGGATCAGTTCAGCGGCACGGCGGGAAGCCAGCTCCGCCATTTCAGGGTCGGCACCGCGGCCGAAGCGAGTGGATGCTTCGGTGTGAAGTTTCAGGGCGCGGGCCGCTCTTCGAACGGCAATTGGTTCGAACCAGGCGCATTCGATGAGGATGTTTTTCGTCGAGAACGAGATCTCGGTGTCAGCGCCGCCCATGATGCCGCCGATGCCGACGGAGCGGGAGCCGTCACCATCACAGACCATGCAGATGGATGGGTCGATGCTGCGCTCGAGGCCGTCGAGAGTCCGGATTTTTTCGCCGGACTTGGCGCGGCGAACGACGATGCGATGATCACGGACTTTGTCGTAGTCGAACGTATGAAGCGGGTGGCCGAGTTCGAGCATAACGTAGTTCGAAATGTCCACAACGTTACTGATACTGGCGACGCCGGAAGCTTCCAGCCGGTCTTTCAGCCATTGTGCAGATGGCTGGATTTTCGCGCCACGAATGACCCGGGCGGTAAAGCGGCCGCAAAGATCCGCGGATTGAATTTCGACTTTCACGGCTTCGCTGGTTTTTGCCGTACTCTCGGCGGGCGCCGGCAGCCGATGCTTAAGGGGTAGATTATAGACGGCGCTAAGTTCGCGCGCGATGCCGAAATGGCCGAGACAATCGGGGCGGTTCGAACCGACTTCGGCGTCGATAATGGCGCCGTGCGGGCCATTTTCGACGCTGCCGATGTTGGTCCCGGAGAGCGCGAGGCGCGAAGCGATTTCATTCGGCGACGCGGTAATGTCGACGAATTCCTTCAACCAATTATAGACGACCTTCATCGTTTAGACTGCTCCGCACAGTGAAGATTCACGCGCAAGCAACGAGGGCCGGGCACGTGCTCCGGTAACAAGCAATGACGACAGGTCAAGATGCACCGCCCGGCCGACCGAAATAGATGTGGGTGGAATATTCGAGACGGACGTGACTATCCTGTTTGTAGTCGTCGAACATTTTTTGCAGCTCGGCCATCATCGGGGCGTAGTTTGGATGGTCTGGCGTGGGACTGAACGAACTGCTGCGCAGACGACCAGCGAGGCCATCGAGGTCGAATTCCTGAAAATTTGGAAGCTCGTGCGCGGCGTAAGCACCGGCGCCAAAAAAATCGCGCATGTGCTGCTCGCTCGGATAGCTTTCCTTGACCTGAGCGTAGTCCGTGCCAAATTTGTGCAGCAGGGCTTCGTAATCGCGGAGAAAAGGAGTCGTGTCCGTGAGGCGTTCGTTCCAGATGACGACGACCCAGCCAGCCGGCTTCAGGATGCGAACAAATTCCCGGCGCGCGGCGTTTTGGTCGAACCAATGGAACGCCTGGCCGGTCGTGACAAAGTCCACGCTGGCGTCCTCCAGCGTAGTGGCCTCCGCCGAGCCAGCCACACTGGTAAAACTGTCGTAGGACGCGAGATATTCCTCGCCAGCCTGGCGCATGGCTTCGTTAGGCTCGACGCCGAAAACGCGGTTGCCGTTTTTTAAAAACAGCTCGCTCAAAAGACCAGTACCTGAGCCAATGTCAGCAACAGAATGCCCGGATTTCAGAGTGCACTCGGCCCGGAGAATATCGCGGAGGCCCGATGGATAGCCGGGGCGATAGCGAAGATAGTCGGCTACGCGGACGGAGAAACGCTCTTTGGAATCGGCAAAAGTCATCATTGAAACTCGAAATTCGAAAAACGAAACTCGAAAAAAATGCTCATGGGAACTGGCGCAGGAAGCGCACATCGTTTTGGAAAAAAACCTGGATATCGTCGATGCCGTATTTAAGCATGGCCAAGCGATCGATGCCCATGCCGAAGGCAAAACCGCTGACTTTCTTGGCGTCGTAACCGACGAAACCATAGACGGCGGGATCGACCATTCCAGCGCCGAAAAGTTCGATCCAGCCCGCGCCCTTGCACTTGGAGCAAGTTCCGCCGCCAGCACCGGTGCCGCTGCCGCCGCAGAAGATACAGGAGACATCGAATTCGACGCTTGGCTCGGTGAACGGAAAATAGCTGGGGCGGAAACGAGTTTTTACTCCCGGCCCGAAGAATTGCTTTACGAAATATTCGATGGTGCCCGTGAAATCGCAGAAGGTGACGTCCGTGTCAACAGCGAGGCCTTCGACTTGATGGAAGATGAAGGAGTGCGTGGCGTCGGGGTTGTCGCGGCGATAGACCTTGCCGGGAACGATGACGCGCACGGGAGGCTTTTGCTTCTCCATGGTGCGAATCTGCATGGGGGAAGTGTGCGTGCGGAGAAGAAGCGGCGTCGGTGCGCCTTTCGGAAGGTCGAGATAGAAAGTGTCCATGTCGTCGCGGACGGGGTGAAACTCCGGAATATTGAGCGCCTCGAAATTGTAATAAGGCGTTTCGATTTCGGGGCCCTCGACGACGGAGAAACCGATGGAGAAGAAAATGTCCTCGATTTCCTGGAAGACCTGGCGGATCAGGTGGTGTGAGCCGACGGGGCGTTGGACGCCGGGGAGAGAGAGATCAACGCGTTCGTGAGCGAGGGCGGATTGGTCGGCGCCGGATTCGATGGCTTGGCGGCGGGATTCGATTTGCGATTCGATATGAGCGCGCAACGCGTTCAGCTCGCGCCCGAAAATAGGTTTCAGGTCAGCCGACGCGCGTTTGAGCCAGGCTTCTGTCACAAGCGTAATTAGTCCGGATCTTCGACCGAGCCAAGAAACCTTAGCGACTCCTAGATCTTTGTCATCCCCGCATTGATCGAGTTCAATATCGAAAGCCCTTCGGAAGTCGTCGAACGCGCGGGATATCCATTGCGACGCGACGGCGCCGGGGGGTATCTCTAAAGGTCGGCTGGCTGTTAAGCGTAAGCCTACAAACCACCTTAGCTGCTGAAGTTCGATGGCAGCCGCTTGCCGCAGGCCGGGCGAGGAACCCTCGACCCAATTTTTTTGGATTCTATTTAGGACTGAATCATCCGAGTGTATCCACTCGTCCCACAGTGCCTCTACGGAACCGTTCTCCACGGATCGCGCAAGTTCCGCACGGAAGCGCTCCTGCTGCTCGAAAGATAGCAATGCGAGGCTCTCGGTGTCGGTGACCCCCAAGCTGCTCAGCGTTCTTCTTGTTTGGTCTTTAGCGGTCGTTGGCATAGATAGCGAGATAGATTACACCGTAAGGGCACGATGAATCGTGCCCTTACAAGAGAAAATTTGACGCCTTGCTGGATTCAGAGAGGGCGGGGCAAGCCCCGCCCCTACAGAGTCGGCTACGCCTTTTTGGCTTGGGGCGGAGCGGCGGCTTTGGCGCTGGCGACCAGGCTTGTGAAGGCGGCGGCGTCCTTGACGGCAATATCCGCGAGGATTTTGCGATCGAGGGACACGCCGGCCGCTTTCAGGCCATGAATGAGCTGGCCGTAAGTGATGCCGTTGTTGCGGGCGGCTGCGCCGATACGCTGAATCCAGAGCTTGCGATATTCGCGTTTTTTTACGCGGCGATCGCGCTTGGCGTACCGATCGGCGCGATTCGCCGCTTCCTGGGCGGATTGGTAGAGCTTGCTTTTTGTTAGAAAGAAGCCTTTTGTGCGTTTGAGGTACTTTTTACGACGGGCGCGGCGTTTTGTGCCGCGTTTTACGCGTGCCATGGGTTTTTCTCCTTCGAATTAGTTCGAGGCCGGTGGTTGAAGCGGAAAAGCACGGGTCTAAAGACCCGCCACTACAACGTCGGCTTCGGTTTTGGGAGACAAAGGCGATGCCTTCACGCGCGGAAATACGCGTTAGGCAGCGGGTTTGTCTCTGATTTGTTGCAGCCACAGAATGGTTCGCGATGCGGCGAATCATTTTTTGCGGCTTATCGGCCGGCAGGCACCCGTGAAGCGCTGCCTGGCACGATGTCGAGATTCGAAAAGTGAATTTCGAAACTCGAAAATCGATGAAGATTACGGCGATTGCAGCTCAGCCGTAAGGAAGCATTTGCTTGATACTGGCTACGTCCGCCGGATTCACCAGAGTCAGCTTTTTGAGCTTGCGCATGCGGCCGGGAGCCTTGGTGCCCATCAAGTGGCGTTTGCCGGAGTGCATGCGTTTTATTTTGCCCGTCGCGGTCAGCTTAAAGCGCTTCTTGGCGCCGCGATGCGTTTTCAGCTTCAATTTTGGTTTCGTTGAATTCCGTGGCATGGCTTGAAACTCTCCTAAGATTCTTGGCGCGGAAAAGCTTGAATTCTTGCGCCCGGTTTAAAAGGGGGCACGATGTATCGCGCCCCTACAAGATGGTTAACTCTTCGCGCTGCTACTGCGACTGCTGGGCGTTCACCGCGGTCTGCCCCGCGGGCTTTGCAACGGTGGCGCCCTTTTTGGGCGCGAGCAGAGCGACCAGGACGTTGCCTTCCATCCGGGGCATCGTTTCAATCTGGCACTGGTCGGCGATTTCCACGAGCAGGCGATTCATTTTCGCCCGGCCGACTTCCTGATGCGCCATTTCGCGGCCGCGATGGAAAATCATAGCGCGAACTTTGTGGCCGTCGCCGAGGAAGCGGATGATCTGATTCTTGCGAACCTGATAATCGTGCTCGGCGGTCGCGGGACGGAACTTTACTTCCTTGAGCTGGGAACCACGGCTGCTCTTGCGCTGTTCGTGCGCCTTTTTGTTGGCCTGATAGAGATATTTGCCGTAGTCCGTGATCTTGCAAACGGGAGGATCCGCCGTCGGCGAGATTTCCACCAGGTCCAGACCACGCTCACGAGCCAACTTCATGGCCTCGAATGGCTGCATCACGCCAAGCTGGCCGCCTTCTTCATCTATCACCCGGATCTCGCGAGCGCGAATCCGCTCGTTAACGCGGATGCGGTCGCTCTGCCGGAAGCTGCGTTCTGCGATAGTTCCCCCTAATTGCTAAGAGGCGCCGGATGGCCCGCCTCGCCGGGCTGGCCCTCGAATCTGTACGTTTCCGTCTGCACAGCCCGAAGAAGGCCGGGGACGGGTTTCAAAGTATAGCATGTTCAATGGGCTGACCGGCAATAGCCAAACTGGCGTGCGGAGGGTCGCGAACGGAGCTAGCTGATCAAGGAGAGATCGCCCTCCGGACCGGCGATTGTTGCGCGAAGCTGCGAGGTGCTTTCCTTCACGATCTTTACGTTGAGATCGAGGAGCGAAGCAGTCTGGGCGAGTTCTTGTGGCTCAGGAGTTGCAATCTCGAACTGGACAAGTTTGCAGCCGGAGGGAGCGTCGGCGGAGGGATGGATCGTCCCGGCGCTCCATTCGATGAAGAAGGGGAGAAGGCTGCCGTGATCGTCCTTGAGATTGAGAGTTTTCCATTCGAGGAGTCGGCCATCGGGGCGCTTGCGGGAACCGGGCGTCGGACCATCAAAAGAGATATTTGCATTGCGGAGACGAGTCGCGAATTGATTGAGGTCACCGGGATGGGCGGCCCAACCGACGAGGCGCGGAGTCTTAAGCGACTCGAGCTGTTGGAGGAGCGGGCCAGCCGATCTTAGAAACATGGGCGCAACGTCCGGCGTTTGTTGTTTAGGATCAGGGGCGATGATCTCGAGATAGTGTTTTTCGCCGAGCGAGAGAAGCGCATTGCGCGTGCCGCGTCCAGGATGGACGCCGCCGAATGCGGCGCGGACGCCGGTGTGCTGCTCGACGAAGTCGATGCCGCGATCGAGATCGCTGCAGCCGAGGAGGATGTGGTCGAGAACGGCGGGCACTTTATCGGCTCCGAAAGAAGGGAATGGGGAAGCAAGAGCGCCTCCCGTCAAAGCAAGAAATAGGCGGCGGGACAACATGAATTTCTTCTCCTGCACCGGAGCAAAAGGCGGCTTCCCGGAAAATGTTGAAGGGGATCAGGCTTCTGCGGTGGTGGGGTCGATCATGCGGCGAATGACGGAGATGCGATTGGCGGGGAAGCCGCCTTGCGTGGCATGGTCGCGGACGGCCTGCTCATTCGGGGCGATGTAGACGCAGTAGATCTTGTCGTCGGTGACGTAGCTTTCGACCCATTGGACGCCGGCCAAGTTGCGAATAACGGCACAGGATTTTTGCGCAACTCCGTGAAGGTCCGCGGGAGAAAGCTTGCCGGCTCCGGGAATTTCGCGTTCGATAAGAAATTTAGGCACGAGTAGGTTCCTCCGTGAAAGAGTTACGAAAGTGAGCGGGATTCTACTTCCTTTTGGAGCGAATCGACAACTTCGGCGAGAGGCTTGGGGCCGAGGTCGCCCTTGCTGCGGTGACGGACAGAGACGGTGCCGGCTTCGGCTTCCTTCGCGCCAACCACGAGCATATAGGGAACTTTTTGAAGCTGGGCGTCGCGAATTTTGGCGGGTAACTTTTCATTGCGGTCGTCAAGATGGACGCGGAGGTTGTGGCGTTTCAGGTTTTCGGTGACGTGCCTGGCGTAGTCGGCAACTTTTTCGCTGACCGGGCAGATTTGGACTTGCACCGGAGCAAGCCAGAGCGGGAACGCGCCTGCGTAGTGCTCGATGAGAATGCCGAAGAAGCGTTCGACGGAGCCGAGCAGGGCGCGATGGACCATCAGGGGCTGATGTTTGGCGCCGTCTTCGGCGACATATTCGAGGCCGAAGCGCGCGGGGAGATTGAAATCGAACTGGACTGTGGTGAGCTGCCAGGGACGGCCGATGGCGTCGATGAGCTTTACGTCAATTTTAGGGCCGTAGAAGGCGGCTTCGCCGGGAATTGTTTTGTAAGGAATCTTCAGGCGTTTCATGGTTTCGGCTAAAGCGGCCGTGGCACGCTGCCAGTCTTCGGGCTTGCCGGCGTAATTTTCGGGATGAGCGGAGTCCCAATCTGATAGTTCGACTTCGAAATTATCGAAGCCGAAATTTTTCATCACGGCGAAAGCGAAGTCGATGCAGGCTTCGACTTCGGATTCGATTTGCGAAGGCGCGCAGAAAATGTGGGCGTCGTCCTGAGTGAACCCGCGGACGCGGAGCAGGCCGTGCAAAACACCGCTGCGCTCATAGCGATAGACGGTGCCGAGCTCGGCGAGGCGAACGGGAAGATCACGATAGCTGTGGAGCCTGGACTTGTAGATGAGAATGTGGCCCGGGCAGTTCATGGGCTTGAGCTGGTAATCGGCTTTTTCGACTTCGATGGGGCCGAACATGCTGTCTTTGTAGAAGCCAGTGTGGCCGCTGGTTTTCCAGAGGTCGAGACGCATGATATGGGGGGTGAAAACGAGGTCGTAGCCGCGCTTGAGGAGCTCGTCGCGGAGCCAGTCCTCCATAATTTTGCGGATGAGGCCGCCCTTGGGATGCCAGAAGATGAGGCCGGGGCCGGCTTCCTCCTGAATGCTGAAGAGATCTAGCTCGACACCGAGCTTGCGATGGTCGCGGCGCTTGGCTTCCTCGAGGCGGTGGAGATATTCGTCGAGTTCTTTTTGGGTGAAGAAACACGCAGCGTAGATGCGTTGAAGCTGGGGGTTGCCTTCCTGGCCTTTCCAGTAGGCGCCGGCGACGTTCATGAGTTTGAAGGCGGTGATGCGCTTGGTGGAGGGGATGTGGGGGCCGCGACAGAAGTCGATGAATTTGCCGGTGGTGTAGAAAGAAACCATGAGTTCGTTGGCTTTTTCTTCGACGAGCTCGCACTTGAAAATTTGATTGGATTTTTTGTAGAGCTCGAGCGCTTCGGGTTTGGGGATGAGCTTGCGCTCGTTGGGCAAATCCTGAGCGGCGAGCTCGCGCATCTTTTTTTCGATTTTGGTGAGATCGTCGGGAGTAAACGGTTCGTCGCGGAGGAATTCGTAGAAAAAGCCCGTGTCAATGGGCGGGCCGATGCCGAGCTTGACGTTCGGGTAGAGTTCCATCACGGCGGCGGCCAGAAGATGCGCCGCGGAATGGCGGAAGACGAAGAGCGCGTCGGGGTCCTTCTCGGTGAGGATTTGGAGCTTGACGTTTTCCTCGAGCGGGCGGCGGAGGTCGATCAGTTCGCCGATGTCGGGGGCGTGGGGCAGAGGTGTGCCGTTGGTGGCGATAACCCGCGCTACCAGGGCGGCGTCCGCGAGCCGCGGCGAAATTTTGCGGGCGATTTCCGCCGGGGTGGTGCCCTTGGGCACTTCTTGAAGCTTGCCGTCCGGCAACGTGATTTGCAACTGCTCCATGAGTCGTTCACCTGGAAGGAGGAACTCTAAGCTTATCGGCGCTGTGTTGCGGGGTCAAGGAGGCTGCTGTAGCGAGGGGCAGAATCTGATTCAAGCAGGTTGAAACTCTTGGAGCGGCTATGCCAACAGAAAGCGCGGTGGGAGATTCACGCTGATTCGAGATAGAATCCTTCGATGTTTCCAACCGCTTACAGACGTCGCAGGTCCCGCTTACTTCATCTGGAAAAGCTCGGGCTGCTTTTGTGTCTGGTGCTCCCGATGGCGGAGGCCGCGCGATCGCCATCGCGCATTCCACCGCCGGACGCTCGCTATAAGGTGGACATACTTCTCGTGGTGGCGCATCCGGACGATGAAGGAGCCGCGACACCATATCTGGCCCGGGCCATCGACGAAGGCAAGCGCGTGGCCGTCGCTTACGGCACGCGGGGCAGCAGCGGAGAAAACCAGGCGGGTCCGGAACAGGCGGCCGCGATGGGCGAGATTCGTGAAATCGAAGCACGACGCGCGCTGTCGGTGCTGGGGATCGATAAAGTGTGGTTCTTGGGCGGGAAGGACACCGCTTCACAGGACGTCCTTGAATCCCTGGCAAGCTGGGGCCATGCGGCGAGACTTGAAAACTTGGTGCGCCTGGTGCGGCTGACGCGGCCCGAAGTTATCCTGACGTTCTTGCCAGGAACTTTTGTCGGCGAAGATCATGGGGATCATCAAGCAGCGGGTGTGATTGCGACGGAGGCGTTCGATCTCGCAGGCGATCCCACGGTGTTTCCAGAGCAGGTAGCTGCGCCACTGCGACGACTCGAGCCCTACCTCGAGAATTTGCGGCCATGGCAGCCGAAGAAAATCTACTACTTTCCTGATGCGGACAATGAAGGACTCTTCCGCGACAAAGGCCCGAAGTATTCCGTCACGGAGATCTCGAAATCAGCGAAGGAGCCTTATTGGCGAGTGGCACTGGATTCGTTCCGGGCGCATGAAACGCAGGCGAAGAGTTTTCTGGATTCACTTGCCAAGATGGATGAAGCCCAAATCGAGAAAATGGCTACTTCTGATTTCTGGAGCGGCGGGATCAGCTTTGTGCTGGGGAAATCGTTGGTGGGCGGCAGCGTGACGGGAGACATTTTCGATGGCGTTAAGCCAGGTGCGATTCCCTTTGCGCGACCGATGGCATCGCCGGTTCCGGCTCGCCCCGAAGTGGCGGTCGAACTTGCCGGCCCGTGGAGTTTCTACGCAGATTTTCGGCGGGAGCACGGACTTACAAATCTACCTCATCCGGAACCACCTGAAATCGCGCTGGAGGCCGGCACGGATCTTGTGATTCCGCTCTGGCTGCGCAATGAGACTGACTCGGAGCGAGAGATTACGCTCTCCGTGAATTTGCCGGCAGGATGGACAGTGCAGAGGGGCACGGAACGATTCGTGGTTGGCGCGAAACAGACGGAGGCCGCGCGTATCGAGGTAAAACTTGCCTCACTTAGCGAGCCAGCTCCGAAAAAACCGGAACTGCTGGAAGTCACCGTGCACGCCGCATCGAACGGCCAGCCGATCGGCAACGTCAGTCTCCGTGTCGAATTGCGCAAACGCGCTCTGCCGGAATAGACAACGTCAGGCTTTTTTGGCGCGAGCAGCTTCCATCGCTTCCCAGGCGGCTTCGGGGAGCATAAGCAAGTCGTTGAATTCACCGGCGCCGCGGAGCCATTGGCCGCCGTCGATGATCACGCACTCCCCGTTGATATACTCGGCCATGTCGCTCAAAAGAAAAGTCGCGAGGTTCGCGAGTTCTTCATGACGGCCGAAACGTTTCATGGGGTGCTTGTCTTTGGAGTGATCTTCAAATTGCCGCGAAGGCATCAGGCGTGACCAAGCCCCTTCCGTGGGGAAAGGCCCGGGTGCGATGGCGTTGAGGCGGATGTGATATTTGGCCCATTCGACCGCGAGCGATCTGGTCATGGCAAGGACGCCGGCTTTTGCGCAGGCTGAGGGAACGACGAACCCGGAGCCGCTGTTGGCGGCAGCATAGGTAGTTACGATGTTCAGGACATTGCCGCCGAGTTTCTGCGAGATCCAACGTTTGGCGAAGGCCTGCGTGCAATGAAAGGAGCCGTTGAGGACGATGCTGATGACGGTGTTGAAAGCGTTGGGGGAAAGTTTTTCCGTACGAGCGATGAAATTACCGGCGGCGTTGTTGACGACCGTATCGATGCGGTCAAATTGTTGCTCCGCTTTTTCGGCGGCGGCTTCGACCGCGCCGTAGTCGCGCACATCGCAGATGGTGTACGCAGCCGATCCGCCCAGGCGATGAATCTCGGAGCAAACTTCCTTGAGTGGTTCCTCGCGGCGGCCGACGAGATATAAACGGGCGCCAAGGTCGGCAAAGCGCAACGCCATGGAACGTCCCAAACCCGTTCCGCCTCCAGTGATAAAGATCGCCCGGCCCTTCAAGGTATCCTGTCGAAACAAACGTCACCGCCTTTTCTGTGTGATCGCCGGTAAGTGACAGTCCCGATGCGCGATGTTAGCGCCTTAGTGTTTCAGAGCGGGGAAATTTGCGCAACAACGGGATGAATCGTCAGACACGTCCGGCCGTACCGAATACTAGCGGCCGCCCACCTATTTGATATTAAGCGTTAGCCGGACAGGCGATGCTAATTCGGCTTCAATAACGCTGGAATCGGCCGGCCCATGGCTTTTGCGTACTCCGCCGCGAAAAGCGGGCTATCCGGAAACTCTTCGGTCAGTTCGCGCAAGAGCTTTAGCGCCAAGGCATTCTGTTTTTCCCGCCGGGCGGCCAAGGCTAGCAGAACTTTTGCAAACGGTTCGAGGTAGCGGCCTTTCTCGGCGGTTCTTTCGACCAGCTCCATGCCTAGTTTCTTATCGCCATGGATGCCTCCAAACCACAGAACCATGCGAAAGCCGGAGGAAAGGCACCCGATGATATAATCCGCCGAGCCCGGCGCCACCCACGCATCATTCGCGTCGGGGCGCTCCGCCAATAGCCGCTTGGCATGTTCGTTGGCTTCCTTCATTCTTTTGAGACCATCGACATGCTTCTTCTCCAGGATGCTGTCTGCATTGGATTCCATGCCAGCGGCGAGAGTCAGAGCAAAAAGCCCGGCAGCGTCATTTTTGTCTTTCGCGAGGCGTCCGTTGGCTAGCCTGCGGCTCTGCGTCAACTGATCGCGGAAGTTCTTCATTCGCCCGGCATCAGGCTTACCTTCGATTCCACGCAGAAACTTCTTGTCATCCAGAAAGAATTCGCTCGTCATGACGCCTTGCCGGTAGAACTCCTCAAACAAGTAGCTCGCCGCATCAGCCACAAAACCGAATGGATCAGCAGGGTGGGCAGAAGTCCACTCGGAGAATTTTTCCCTCGCTTCCGGGTACTTCTGCACATATAGCAGACGGAATCCTTCCTTCAGCTCCGGCACCTCCGTGAACGCGGAATCGCTGCCATCTGTGATTGTCTGCGCTTGCGACGGAGTGGTTGCGAGAAACACAATTAGAGCAATGGTTGGAATCCACCAAGCAAAGCTCATCCGTTTTTTCAGAAAACACCCGGCAAAAACCTCGGCTTGTTGGCCATCGTGGCTTGATAATCGGGATTCGCCATGAGCACGCGCTCTTCGGTAGAAAGCCTCATCGAAAGTACAACTATGTGCGCGAGCGAGCCGGCCACGGCGGTGATCCAGGCCGTATGAATCAGGGGGAGCGAAAGCATCTCCGCAAAGACGGCCGCGTAGTTGGGATGGCGTACATAGCGGAAAGGACCGGAGGAAATCACGCCCAGACTGGTCGAGTCCATAACCTGGACATTCCAATGATTTCCGAGCGTGCGTATCACCCACCAGCGCACGGCATTCGCCGCCAGGAAAATCGCGAACATCACCGCGGCCAGAATAGGGATAAACGGGCGGTGCAGAAATACGACTTCGAGGGCGGCGCCGATCAGCACTGCGGTATGAAGAAGGACCATCCAGCGGAATAGTGGTTCGTCTACTTTCGCCGCGCCGCGAGCGATCATCTCGCGCTGATGACGGCGCGAAATTTGCAGCTCGACAATGCGAAGCAAAGCCACGGCCAGAAGCAGGCCGAGGAACGCAATGACGCTCAGTTCCATTGGAGGAGGAGAAATTCCGCGCTGAAACCCGGGCCGAATGCCGCCGCCACCGCATATTCATCTGTTTTCAGGGGCCGCTTTTCCAACCATTCCTGAAGGATGAAAAGAATTGTGGCGCTGGAGAGGTTGCCCACGTTGCAGAGAATGTCCCAGGAGGGAGCCGTATCACATTTGCAAAGTCCCAATTCTTTTTCCACGTTGCCGAGCAAGCGAGCTCCGCCCGGGTGGAGTATCCATCCTTTGATGTCCGCTTGCTTGCGACCTTGCCGTTCTAAAAAGCCATCCATGAGGCCGCGGATTTTTGCGCCGATCATTTCGGGCACGTCTTTCGAAAGCAAAATGTGAAAGCCCGAATCGCGCAAATCAAAGCCCATAGCGCCGAGGGAATCCGGGAACGTATACGTTTCCGAAACCAGGATTTTGGGGCCCTTCTCCGATTTTCCACTTACCAGGACCGCGGCGGCACCGTCCCCAAACAAAATCGAAGAGATCAGGTTCGCCTGGGAAACGTCCTTTCGTTGAAAGGTGAGTGAAGGCAGCTCGACGGCGATGATCAGGACGTTCCCGCCCGGATGGGCCTTCAAATAATCCGCGGCGCGTCCGAGCGCCATGGCACCCGCGGCGCAACCGAGCTCCGTAAAGGGCATGCGGCGCACGTCCGAACGAAAGCCCATCAGATTGATGAGGTGCGCATCGAGAGAGGGGATCATGAAGCCTGTACAGGAGACGGTTATGATGAGGTCGACTTCGTCGGGGCGCAAACCGGCGCGGCGCAGACATTCTTCGGCCGCCTCGCGGCCGAGTTTAACGGCGTGTTCCATGTATTCCTGATTAGTCTTGGAAAGGGCCCGCGGCTCGACAGTATATTCGATCGGAAAGATGGAGTAGCGCTTGTGAACCTGCGCGTTGTCCACGATGGCCATCATGGCTTCCAGGCGCCGGTCAGGGATATCAAAGACGCGGCCCATGTAATACTTCACATCGTCGCGAGTGATCGTATAAGGGGGGAGCGCTGTGGCCGTTGCCGCAATTCTGCAGTGCGAGTTTGAGGCCCCATTCGAGGGTCCAATATTCACGGATTCCACCTTTAACTCAGAGTGAAAGCTCCGCCTGAAAGCACTACCAGTTTGCTAAGCCATTTTGTAGCAACGGTTCAGCAGCGGACTGTACACGAGCGCTAGACTTTACAACATTCCCTGCGCGGGGCAAAGTTGGAATTGGGCCACCACGCCCCCCCGCGAAGTCGAGCGTTGTTCCCTTACAATTTATCCTTGTATCGCGCCTTTGTAAAATCCAGATAGCGATTTGGGGTATTCTTTTGCGCATCATGAAACCGCTCGCACGTTCGCGAACTGTGTGGTTGCAACGAATTGCATCTCTATTTTGCTTCTTGGCCCTTGGCGGCACCACCATTTTCCTAATCGCCGCCAAGTCTGCGCCGCAGGCGCAACCGCCGCCCCTGATGGTGATGATTTCCGTGGATGGCATGCGTCCGGACTACATTACGGAGGCCGATGCGCGCGGAGCAAAGGTGCCGAACTTGCGGCGCTTCATGAAAGAGGGGAGCTACGCCCAAGGAGTTGTGGGAGACGTGCCTACCGTTACCTATCCGAGCCACACGACCCTGGTCACAGGAGTGTGGCCGGCTAAGCACGGGATTTTCGCGAACACAACTTTTGATCCGCTACAAAAGAATCAAGGCGGCTGGTATTGGTATACGGAAGACATTCGCGCGCCGACGTTGTGGGACGCCGCAGCGAGAGCGGGACGTACGACGGCAAGCGTGCAGTGGCCCGTCACGGTCGGGGCGCATATCACATGGAACATTCCGGAGTTCTGGAGGGCGAGCACGCCGGATGATGCAAAGTTATTGCGGGCGGTATCCACGCCTGGATTGTTGGAGGAGGCGGGGAAGGACCTCGGCCCCTACCGCGGAGGGATCGATACCTCGGCCGAAGGGGATGTTAATCGTGGAGAGTACACAGAATGGATTCTTGAAAAGAAACATCCCGCGTTTTTGACGCTTCATCTCAGCGCGCTCGACCATATAGAACACGAGACGGGGCCGTTCAGCCCTAAAGACATTGCTGTACTCGAGACTATAGATGCCACGATCGGCAAAATCCGCGCGACTGCCGAGAGGCTTGCTCCAGGCAGAGTTTTTATCGCTGTGGTTTCCGACCATGGATTTGTTCGCACGGATGCACAATTGGACTTGTTCCCCTTGTTTCGCGAGGCGAAACTGATCAGCGTCAATGAAAAGGGGAAAATCACGGACTGGAAGGCGATCCCCTGGGTTACGGGCGGCTCCGCGGCGATCGTGCTGAAAGATCCGAATGATGCGGCCGTGCTTTCCGAGGTCCGCGAAGTACTCAACAAGGTTGCGAGCGATCCCGCGAACGGCGTCGACCGCGTCCTCGACGCGGAACAACTGCACCAGCGAGGAGGATTTCCCCCTGCGTCGTTTTTTGTTGGCTTGAAACCCGGCTGGCGCACTGGAACAGCACTCGATGGCCCGGTCCTTTCCAAAACTCCAAAAGTTGGCGGAACTCATGGAGGGCTCCCGGATTTGCCAGATCTGCACGCGTCATTCTTTTTGGTTGGCCCAGGCGTTCCGGCGGGGCGCTCTCTTGGACTGATTGATATGCGCGACGTCGCGCCGACGCTGGCGCATCTCGCCGGGCTTTCCCTTCCAGCTGCTGACGGAAAAATCCTGCTGCCCTAATTGGTGTGCGCGCCGCACTTCCGTGTCGAGCGAATTTTCAGTTTTTCAGGGTTTACCGCAGGCCTACCAGCCCTTTTACGGAATCAATTAGTCTTGCAGAGTCGTATCCGACGCCATCCTTGAAGACGAGCTCGACTTTCTCGATGTCCTTGATATTGGCCGAAGGATCGCCTTCCAAGACCACGATGTCGGCCCCTTTGCCTACCGCAAGCGTGCCGATTTTATCGAGCTCGCCGAGAAACTGCGCGCCGTTTGAAGTCGCGATGTGGATGGCTTCGAGCGGGGTGAAACCGGCTTCGACGAGCAGCTCGACTTCGCGCTGATCGCCAAAGCCGGCAATCACGCCGCCGTAGCCCGTCGGATCTAGACCAGCCAGCAGGAGTCCTCCCTGTTTGGAGAATTCGTGCTCAAATTCCATTTCTTTTTTGAAGATGGCGGCGGCATCGGAATTTGCCGCGTTATCGGAAATCCGCGCGCGCCGAGTCAGATAAGCGATGCGGGCATCCGGAGTCATGGCTTCCAGGACGCGGCTATCGAGCGGCGCGCGGCCCGGCACGGAAGTCTCGAAAACTGGAAGCGTGGAAGTGACCGCGACATGATGCGCGATGAGATCGTGAATCATGTCCTGCATGGGTTTGCCGGCGATGTCGACCGAGAGCAGCGCTTTTGCAGCCTCGCGCGGATTGGGGCAGATGCCGGGCTTTTTCTCGGGGTAAAACTCGGTGTCCACTTCAATGCCGTGCTCGAGGTCGTCGATGCCGAGAGCGGCGGCTTCGCGGAAGCCGATGGAGCAAAGATGCCCGGTGACCTTGATGCCATGCGCATGCGCCGCTTTTATCGCGGCAGAAAGCTCGTCGGGAGTGATATTCATGTATGCCTTGAACGAAGTGGCGCCTTGCGCGATCCAGAATTCGACCGTCTGGCGCGCGTCTTCGGCATCCCTGAGCTGGTGCATCTGGAGAGCGAAGGCGCCCGGTCCTTCGAGATAAGGTCCCGTCACATGTATTTTCGGGCCGGCCAGCTTGCCCGCATCGATGGCTTTCTTGAGTTCCAGGTCGGTGTACGGTTCGAGACTGCCCGTAGTTCGGAGCGAAGTGACGCCGCCTGCGAGATAGAGGCGCGGGAAACTCGTGGCGTGTTCGGGGTACAACGGGATGCCTCCGGGCGAGGGATAGAACATGTGATCGTGCATGCCGACGAGGCCTGGAATCACGGAGCGGCCGCTGAGATCCAAAACCTTCGTGCCAGCGGGAATTTTGGCGGCGCCGTCGCTGGTCAACGCGGTAATTTTTCCATTTTCAATGATGAGCGTTTGATCGGAACGAGCTGCCGCGCCCGTGCCATCGATGACGCGCACGTGCGTCAGGGCGATCACCGGCGCATCTTCTTTTACAAAAGCCATGACCACAGGAGAAAGCTTTGGCCTTTCCTGACACAAGAGAATAGAAGGTAGCAACAGGGCGCAAAATACGGTCCCTGGAATTTTTCGCATGGCAGCACCTCGGATTGAGGAAATCATTTCAGCGTGTTGCAGTCTATTCAGACTGTTGCAGCGGCACAAGCTCTGATTGCGGAATGGCAGGGCGAGGATTGTGATAGATTTTGGTCCCTCGAGGTGACAGATGCTGAACCCCTTCGGACGATTCCATTTTCAGGTAAGTGTGGCCGCAGCCGCGATACTCATCGCAATGCCTTGCGCCGCGCAGCAGCCGCCGGTTCCTGCAACAACGGAGGGCGACTACGTCGTTCACAATTTTCAGTTTCGCTCCGGTGAATCACTGCCGGAATTGCGGCTGCATTACACGACGCTTGGCAAGCCGATGCGCGACGAGACCGGACGCACGACCAACGCCGTGCTGATTCTTCATGGAACGGGCGGTACTGGACATCAGTTTCTTCAGCCGCAGTTTGCGGGGGTCTTGTTTGGCCCAGGCGAACTTCTTGATGCTTCGCGCTACTACATTATTCTTCCGGATGGTATCGGCCACGGAAAGTCGTCGAAGCCCAGCGACGGCATGCACGCGCATTTCCCTCAATACGATTACGATGATATGGTCGCCGCGCATTACAGGCTTGTCAGCGAAGGGCTCGGCGTCAATCATCTTCGGCTGGTGATGGGCACTTCCATGGGCTGCATGCACTCATTCGTCTGGGGCGAGACGTATCCCGATTTCATGGACGCGCTGATGCCGCTGGCGTGCCTGCCTGTGCAGATCGCCGGACGCAACCGCATTTGGCGCAAAATGGTCATGGAGGCGATTCGCGATGACCCGGAATGGAAGGCCGGCGATTACAAGGAAGAGCCCACACAGGCGTTGCGGACGGCGCTGGATATGCTGTTGATTGCGGGAAGCGCGCCGATTCCAATGCAGAAAGCATTTCCGACGCGCGACGACGCCGACAAATATCTCGACGATTATTTCAAGGCGCGCCTTGGCGGTCTCGACGCGAATGATCTTTTGTACCAGGTGAACGCGTCGCGTGATTATGATCCCTCGCAAGAACTCGGCAAAATCAAGTCGCCGCTAATGTGGATTAATTCTGCGGACGATTTTATCAATCCGCCTGGACTCGGAATCGCCGAAAAAGAGGTCAAGAACGTGCCGCACGGCCGTTTTATCCTCATTCCGGCAAGCGAAAACACGCACGGTCACGGCACGCACACCTGGGCCGCGATCTGGAAGCAGTACATGGCGGAAATACTGGAAGAATCAGTCCACTAGGCCGCGCGAAAAGGCGGTCAGCGTGTGGCTTCCTGGCTGGCGCGAATTTCCTGCCAGCGGCGCGGGCGCTTGTTAGCTTGCAAAACTTTTTTGCGCAGGCGAATCGATTTCGGCGTGATCTCAACGAATTCGTCGTCGGCGATGAATTCGATGGCCTGCTCAAGACTCAATTCGCGGTGCGGAATCAGACGAATCGCTTCGTCGGCGCTGGAGGAACGCATATTCGTTTGCTTCTTTTCCTTCGTGACGTTCACTTCCATGTCCTGCTCGCGCGAATTTTCACCGATGACCATGCCTTCGTAGACTTCAATGGCGGGTCCGATGAAAAGCTCGCCGCGTTCCTGAAGGTTCCACAAAGCAAAAGCTGTGGATGGTCCGGGGCGGTCGGCGACCAGCGCGCCGGTCGGACGCAGCGCCATTTCCCCCGCATAGTCCGTCCAGCCGTCGAAAATCGAATGAATCAGCGCTGTGCCGCGCGTATCCGTCAGCAACTGGCTGCGCAGACCGATGAGGCCGCGCGAAGGAATTTTGAAGTCCATGCGCACGCGGCCTGAATTGTGATTGCTCATTTTGAGCATTTCGCCGCGCCGGCTGCCCAGCGACTCCAGAATAATCCCGATAAATGCTTCCGGGACGTCGATCACCAGGCGCTCAAGCGGTTCGAGCTTCCGCCCATTTTCCGTGCGCACTACTATTTCCGGTTTGCCAACCATCAATTCGAATCCTTCTCGCCGCATGGTCTCGATCAGGATCGCGAGCTGAAGTTCCCCGCGGCCTAGCACGCGAAAGGATTCCGGCGTGTCGGTATCCTCGACGCGAATGGAAACGTTGGTGAGCAATTCCTTCTGCAACCGATCGCGCAAATCGCGCGACGTCACGTAGCTTCCTTCTTTTCCGGAAAGCGGGCCGCTGTTGACCGTGAAAATCATGGCGAGCGTCGGCTCGTCAATCAGCAGCGGCTCGAGAGGAGCGGGCGCCGAAAGATCCGTAATACTCTCGCCGATCTGAATTCCTTCCACGCCTGCGATGGCCACGAGATCACCGGCGGCAACCGCCTGGGCTTCATCGCGTTCCAAGCCCCGGAACGTATAAAGCTTGGTGATCCGGGTGGATTGGAGCCTTCCGTCCAGCTTGCTGATGCCGACTTCCTCGCCGCGTCTCAGCGTGCCATTAAACACGCGCCCGATCGCGATGCGCCCCAAAAAGTCGCTGTAATCCAGATTCATGACCTGAATTTGCAGCACGCCATCCGGGTCGCCGGGCGGCGCGGGGATGCTCTTCACAATCGTCTCAAACAACGGCAGCAGGTCCTTCGAGCTGTCCCCAATCTGGCGGTGCGCCACGCCATCGCGCGCGTTCGTGTAAACGACGGGAAAATCGAGCTGGTCTTCGGTGGCGTCCAGGTCGATAAACAGGTCGTAGATTTCATCGAGGACTTCTTTTGTGCGCGCATCGGTGCGGTCGATTTTGTTCAGCACAATCACGGGCGGAAGCTTGGCCGCCAGGGCCTTTTGAAGGACATACCGTGTTTGCGGCAGCGGCCCTTCGCTGGCGTCCACGAGCAGCACGACTCCATCCACCATGCGTAACGCGCGTTCGACCTCGCCGCCAAAATCGCTGTGACCGGGCGTGTCGACAATGTTGATTTTCGTATCATGGAAAAAGAGCGCCGTGTTTTTCGCGAGAATGGTGATTCCCCGCTCGCGTTCCAGGTCGTTCGAGTCCATCACGCGCTCGACCAGCGCTTCGTTGGCGCGGAAAATCCCGCTCTGCCGCAGCATGGCGTCGACCAGCGTCGTTTTGCCGTGGTCCACGTGCGCGATAATGGCGATATTGCGAATGTTTTGGCTCATGATTTCTACGTCGCTCTGCGGTCTGCGCCTTGGCAGCCTCTACAAAGACAAAAATAGCTGCTGAAACAACCAGCAGCCCGGACGAATCTCCTCTGTTCTCAGGTGCGGTCGAGCAACCTCTAGTTTAGCAGAGGCCGCGACTCTTTCGCGTTAAATTTCGTGTACTATCCTCTGCCAGGCCGGCTTGCCCTAGATTGCAATAGATTCACCGGAGGGACTGTAATGCGATTTGCGCGCTTGGTATGGAAGGGCAGAGTCTATCTATGGATTATCGCCATTCTGCTGCTTTTCCTGCTCACAGGCCGAGCTCAAGAGCCAAATCCCCCTGACTATTCTCTGCTCTTCAACAAAACCGACGTGACGATCGCGGCGCGCGACGGCGTCAAGCTGCATACGGAAATCTATGCGCCGAAAAATATCGCCGAACCGCTGCCCATCGTCATGGAGCGCACGCCCTATGGTCTTCACGATGACGACAAAGGCTACAGCCGCATCCTCACGCGCTATGCAGAGATGATCCCCGACAACTACATCTTCGTCTTTCAGGATATTCGGGGCCGCTACGGTTCCGAAGGCACTTTCGTTATGCAGCGGCCGGTGCGCGATCCGAAGGTTCCGAATGCAATCGACGAAGGCACGGACACTTACGACACTATCGACTGGCTGGTGAAAAACGTCCCTCACAATAATGGCCGCGTCGGACTTGTGGGCATTTCCTATGGCGGCTGGCTCACCGTCATGGGCATGCTCGATCCGCATCCCGCACTGAAGGCCGTTTCCGAGCAGGCTTCTCCCGCGGACATGTTTCTCGGCGACGATTTTCATCACAACGGCGCGTTCCGCTTGAGCTATGGCTTCGAATACTCGACCATGATGGAGACGGGCAAAACTAATTTTAAATTTGATTTCGACCTATTCGATACCTACCAGTGGTATCTACGCCTGGGCGCACTCTCCAATGCAAACAAAAACTATCTCCACGGGACCCTGCCCACCTGGAACGACTTCGTTTCGCATCCGAACTACGATGCCTTCTGGAAACAGGAGGCCATGCCCTACATGCTGAAAAATCCCACGGTGCCGAATCTTAATGTGGCCGGCTGGTGGGACCAGGAAGATTTTTACGGGCCCATGAAGATTTACGACATACTTGAAAAAAATGATCCCGATCACCTCAACTATCTAGTTGCCGGCCCCTGGAATCACGGCGGCTGGGGCCGCAGCTTAGGCGAATCCCTCGGTGCCATCTCTTTTGGCAGCGAGACCGGCCTTTATTTCCGTCAGAAAATTGAAGCGCCCTGGTTCGCCTATTGGTTGAAGAATCAGGGCAAGCTGCCGCTCAAAGAGGCGCTGCTCTTCCAAACTGGCAGCGACAAGTGGGTGCAATTCGATTCCTGGCCTCCGCACAATGCGGCAGCGCGCGAAGTCTATTTCCGCGAAGACGGCAAGCTTTCGTTCACAGCCCCGCAAACCGCCGCGTCGGGATCCTTCGATAGCTACGTTAGCGACCCCGCCCATCCTGTTCCTTACCGCCATCGTCCGATTGATATGACGTATCCCGAGGATCATCCCGGCGGCTGGTACACCTGGCTCGTGCAGGATCAGCGTTTCGTTGACCATCGCCCCGACGTTCTTTCCTGGGAGACCGACGCACTTACCGAGGACATGACGCTCGCCGGACAAGCGACCGCGAAACTATTTGCATCCACTACGGGCAGCGATTCGGATTGGATCGTGAAGCTCATCGACGTTTATCCGGAAAAGTATCCCGATGACTGGAAGCTTTCAGGCTACGAACTAATGATTTCGGACGAAGTTTTCCGCGGCCGATTCCGCAAGTCCTTTGAAAAACCGGAGCCCCTTACTCCGGACGCCATCACTCCATTTACGATTGATCTCCACACCGCGAATCACGTCTTCAAAAAAGGCCATCGCATCATGGTGCAGGTGCAAAGCACCTTGTTTCCCATCATCGACCGCAATCCGCAGAAGTTCGTGCTCAACATTTTTGGGGCCAAGGAATCGGATTTTCAGAAGGCGACTCAGCGAATTTACCGTTCGAAGGAATACCCTTCAGGCGTCGTGCTCTCATTGTTGCCCGCGACGACGGAGAATTAAATTGTAAGCACGCGCGAACGCCATTTCTGGAAGCGATGGCGCGGAATCTCTTGTGATATTCTCGGTTTCGCAGAGCATCTGGCGGTCATCCACAGCGTTCCATGGGGAGTTTCGATGCATTCCATACGCAAAAACGCCAGCACTGTAGGTTTCCTCGTTGCCCTCGGTCTTCTGCTCGTTCCGTTTTTTGGAACCGCCCAACAGCGCCAGCGCCTCGACTTTGCCGCGCTCTTTGACAAAACGGAAGTCATGATTCCCATGCGCGATGGGGTCAGACTCCACACAGAGTTTTACACGCCAAAGAACGCCGACGGCCCGCTCCCCATACTCTTCGAGCGCACTCCTTACGGTATCTCCAGCCCGGACAAGGGCATCAGTAACATGATCCGCCGTTACACGGAAATGGTCCCGGACGGTTACATTTTTGCGTTTCAGGACATTCGTGGCCGCTACGGCTCCGACGGCAAATTCGTCATGCTCCGGCCATTGCATGACCCGAGCGATCCCAAAGGCGTCGACGAAAGCACGGACACTTACGACACAATCGACTGGCTCGTAAAAAACGTTCCGAACAACAACGGCCGCGTGGGGCTCGACGGCATTTCCTACGACGGTTTCCTCGTCGACATGGGAATGATTCATCCGCATCCCGCGCTAAAAGCCGCTTCCGAACAAGCGTGCATGGGCGACACATGGCTCGGCGACGACTTCTTCCACAACGGCGCTTTCCGCCTGAGTTACGCCTTCGAGTACACCGCGCTGCTGGAATCCTCGAATGAAAACTTCAGTTTTGATTTCGACCGTTTCGACGTCTACGATTTTTATTTGCGCCTGGGCGCGCTCTCGAACGCGAATGCAAAATATTTCCACGAGAAGATACCGACCTGGAACGATTTTGTCGCCCACGCTAGTTACGATGAGTTCTGGAAGCACCATGCGGTAGCCTACGGCTTGAAGCAACCGACCGTTCCCAACCTCAATGTCGCCGGTTGGTGGGACCAGGAGGATTTTTACGGTCCGATCTCAACGTACGCGCGCCTGGAGAAGTCCGATTCAAAACATCTCAATTATCTCGTCGCGGGACCCTGGAATCACGGTGGCTGGGGCGGCGGGCTCGGCAAGTCGCTCGGCGAAATTCCATTTGGCAGCGATACGTCTCTCTATTTCCGGGAAAAAATCGAAGCACCTTGGTTTGCCTACTGGCTCAAAGAGAAAGGCACACTGCCACTCAAGGAAGCTCTGCTCTTCCAATCAGGCAGCGACAATTGGGTTCAATACGATTCCTGGCCTCCACGCCAGGCGCAAGTCCACAACCTCTTTTTTCACGAAGACGGCAAGCTCTCTTTCGATCCACCGAAAGCGGAATCCACTTCCGCATTTGACGGCTACGTCAGCGATCCGGCGCATCCCGTTCCGTATCGCCATCGCCCCGTTGACATGACCTACCCTGAGGATCATCCCGGCGGTTGGTACACCTGGCTGGTGCAAGACCAGCGCTTCGTCGATGACCGCCCCGACGTTCTGACTTGGCAAACCGATGAGCTCACGCAGGACGTCAGGCTCGCAGGACAGGTCACCGCAAGGCTCTTCGCCTCGACCACTGGCAGCGACAGCGACTGGGTCGTCAAGCTGATCGACGTCTACCCGCAAAAATATCCGGAGGACTGGAAACTCTCAGGCTATGAACTGATGATTTCCGATGAGATTTTCCGCGGCCGGTACTACAAATCTTTTGAAAAACCGGAACGGATCCAACCCGGCGTCGTTACGCCCTTCACAATCGATCTACATTCGCAGGATCACGTTTTCAAAAAAGGCCACCGCATCATGGTCCAGGTCCAAAGCACCTGGTTCCCTCTCTACGACCGCAACCCGCAGAAATTTGTGCCGAATATTTTCGAAGCGAAAGAATCCGACTACCAGAAAGCTACACAGCACATTTATCGCTCGAAGCAATTTCCGTCGAGCGTCGAGATCATGACTCTGCCGGCGGATGCGCCGAGCGCAAGAAACTAGGCGCGGACTTCAATTCGCTGCCTGCGTTTTCCTGTGGTAGGTAAGGTCGTACTCGACGTGCCACGTTTTTCCGTCGTCGGTGGATCCCTGGCTGAACTGCCGCACGGTGTCCGGACCGAGTTTGAAAAACTGCAAATGGCGCTTCAGTTTGGTTCCGTTCGCTTGCGGAATGCTGTCGGTCCAGTAATCCATTACGCCATCCTTCAGCCCGCCGTAGAAAAAAATGTTTCCCCCTGCGCTATCTACCCAATACTGCTCCCAGCGTTTTAGGGACTTGTTGTAAATGTTATAGCTCTTGCCCGTGTAGCCGGAATTTCCTCCGCTCGTCCAGTTTTCCTGCACCACGCAATCGCCAAGAATCAGCTCGATCTTGCTGGTTCCGGCCGGCGCTTCTCCGTGCGTGGTCACCACATTCGATTCTCCCAGCCAAAAATCAAACTGGCGATTTTCCGCCGAGTAAGCACAGGGCTTCTGATTCCGCCTCGCTTGATCGACGAGTTTTGAGAATCGAGCGTCGCCGCGCAAGCCAGGAAGTTCAGAATCCACGTCGAACTGCCCCGGCTGATTGAACCCCTGCTCCACCGCCTTCTGCAAAAATTCCAGCGCTTTTTCATTTTGCTTCAGCGATGCGTAGACCAATCCAAGCTGGTAGTTTCCGAGCGCCTGCGGCAAGCCTGCGTCCAGCGCCTTCTGATACGCCGCAATCGCTTTTGTCTCTTGTCCAATTGCGTGCAGCGAAGTCGCAAAGCGATACCAAACTCGCGGATTCCCGGCTTCCTCCACGGTTAATTGCTCGTAAAGCAGCGCGGCTTTTTGCCAATCCTTCGCCTCGTACGCAGTTTTCGCTGCTTTAGTTACGGCTGCTTTGTCTGTCGTTTGATTCGCCCGCGCCGTTTCTGTGATCCCTATGCAAACTATGGCCAATATGGCGTAGAGCCACGTAGCTCTCATGATTTGGGCACTCCGTTTTCGATTGTCGATACCTTATCCGTTCTGACGTTTCGCGACAAAAAAGGCGAGTCGCGCATCTCCGCTTTCTCCTCTAGTATTCAGAATCCCCCCGCCGAAACGCCTCAAGCCGCTTTGTAATTCTGAGGTATCGGGTCCGGCTGTCCGGTCGGGGCATCCGACGCGGGGAGTTGGGCGAGGCAAAATCGACGTCCCATTTGCGGACAAATGTTCGTATTCGGGCAATGTTTATCTACATTTTCGTAGAATTCGAAATCATTGCATCCTTTCCGGCTTTGGATTCGCACCGTGACGTTCTTTCGCGCTTTTTTTTCCTACCTGATCTCGTTTCAGAACAAAAGTAGAAACTTATCTCCAAGAATTTCGTATTCTTCAGCAAACACCTAGGCGATTCGCGCGTCTAATCTCTATAAAGGATGGGGTGTATGACTCTGAACGTTATCCCAACGATGGACTCCGGGATGGACGGACGTTCAACTCTCGCGCCTCCAGTAGGCTCGCGTTTTATTCGTTTTGGTCCATTTCAGGTTGATCACCAGCGGCAGGAAGTAACCAGGAATGGCTCTCGTCTAAAGCTACAGGGCAAGGTGTATCAAGTCCTCGTAGCGCTCCTCGAAAAACAGGGTGAGGTCGTCACCCGCGAGGAATTGCGGCAACGGCTCTGGCCAGCCGATACGCACGTCAACTACGACGCCAACGTCAATACCACCGTCAACAAACTTCGTCAGGTCTTGGGCGATTCCACGGACAAGCCTCTATATATCGAGACCATCCCGCGCAAAGGATACTGCTTGTTGGCTCCGGCGGAGGGCTCCGAGGTCCCCGCTCCAATGCTGGCACAGGACGCAGCTGTCGAACCCGTCTCGGCAATCCCATTTATCGGATTGGCGACATCTGCGAGTGAACCGACCCCGCAGCGTTCCGGATTCTGGATTCCCATTGGAGTTGTTGGTCTGGTCTTGGCCGGAATGCTTCTCGGCGCGGGCATCACTATCACGACTCTGCTGCTTTCTCGTTTTGCGCAAACGACGCGCTGGCCTTAAATCGCCGCACGGTGTCCGCGCCCCAAAATCAGGCACGGGAATTGGCGCACCCTAAAATCTGCAAGATAGCCCGCTTGATCCTATTTTTGCGGCTCCGCCGTCTCTCCCGAATGAAATTCCGTCCACGGTCCGGCCTTCATATCGTGCAAATAAGGCGCCTGCCAGGCATACTCCGGGTGCGCCGCGAGAAACGGTTTTGCGAGAAAATCCTCTCCGCAGGGATGCCCTGCCCGCGCCACCAGCTTCATCTCTTTCGTCATTTCTGAATCCGTGGCTTTGCCCTGCACGGCTCCACCCGGAAAATAGGGTCCCCATCCCCAAATATCGATTCCGCGCGGCGAAGTATCCACGTGCCCGCAAAGTGTCCGCTCGTTCGTTTCCGGTCGTTGATGGTAACTATCGATGTGATCGCCGAGCATTTTCTCCGCGAGGCTCACGTCAATCTTGCCTTTATTCTCCTTCAGCAATTGCTCCCATCTCACGCGCCGCGCATTGGGCGAAGTCTCGAGATTGTTCGATTCGAACTGCGGTGCATCCTCGCGCAGTACTTTAGGGTCGCGCGCCCAATTCGATCCGGCGTACGCGCCGTCCTTCGTGCGCCACAGTTTGTAGGCCTTCAGTCCAAGCTCAAGCTGCGCGATTTCTCCGGATTTGCGGTCGCCGAGCAGCCAGTCATTCGCGTATCCCCCGTTGTTGCCATCGAGCATGATTTTTGTGTAATCGTCGATCGAGCTCGCGTACTGCATCGCCTTGCGCGCGCGCACGAATTCCGCCTTCCCGTCGGGATCCCATCCTTCAAACTGCGTAATGGTCGTCTCCGTGACCATCAAACCATCGCTGTTGATTCCAAAATCGTCGTCGCTGGCGATTACTCCCGGAAATCCATCCATCAACATGCGGTAGCCGGCTTTCGGCACGATGTCGAAAACGATTCGCCAGCGTTCCCCATTCACATAGTTCGTCCAATTATTGTGCGCCATGACGATCTGCCCGCTCTTTGTCCAGCTTCCCGTCGCAACAAACGCGCTGCAATTTCCCGGGCTCTTTAGATTCGGCGCATGCGCCACCTTCTCTTGCTTGTTGAGCCACGGCACGTAGTAATCCGGCAGCTCCTCGAACGCGTTCATCGCCACGATATCGTCCACGTCCAGCTTCGAGTTCGTCCGGGCGTGCAATCCATCCACGATTCCTTGCAGCTCTTGACGGTATTCCTCGTCGATCTTGGGCCAGAGCATTTCGTGCGCGGCCTTGCGAAAAAATGCCCAGTCGCGCTGCGTCTCATGCATCATCCCCGCGCTGACCGCCGCGAAGCCATCCTCGATTTCCGGCGCCAGCAAGTAGCCGTGCTGAAAACCGATCGCGGCCGGATCACCTTCCAGATGCACATAAATCCAGCCGCCTTCTTCGAAGCGATTCGCGCCTTTCAATCGCGGATCATTTGCTCCGGTTCCCACTTGCTCCGCGGCAACGCCCTTGTACAAGGCGGCTTTGGATGCCTCGACGTCTGATCCCCTGCCGCCTATCCACCACAACGCGGCCCCGCCCAGCACGATCACTAGCACCGCCGCGGCCCGCCTCGTCGAACTCGACTCCGCTCCAGCTTCCATTGATCCTCCTACTTGCCCGCGCCGCTATGGCGCGTAAAAATCATTCCCAGCGTCCGCCCCGCATCCAGCTTAAATCCGCTGATCGCGTGGTTCGAATTCCGCTCAAAGTGAATTTTGAGCGGTGTTTTGCTCAAAACAAATTCATCCGTCGCTGTCGCCCCAAACGCATTCGCAGGCAGCGTGCTGTTGTGTAGAAATCCACCGCCGTCCAGCATGGCTACGACCTTCAATTTGTCATCCACAATTCCCAGGCGGTACGTGACTCCCAATTCGCCGCTCCAGTAGTCGCCCGTGTACGGCCGAATCTGCTCCACGGTTAAGGGAATTTCTTTTGCTTCGGGTTTGTTCCGTTCGCGCTCCGCCTCTTTTTTTTCATCCTTCGGCTTCATCATCGCGCCCAGGTAAATGTCCGCCACCCGCTGCGCCCGCCGCGAAGGATTTGCGTCTCCACGGTTGCACAAGCACGCCACGGAAAAATGCTCCTCCGGAAATCGCAAAAGTTCCGCACGGTAGCCGCCCCATGCGCCGCCGTGGCTCACGGTGTGCAACCCGCGATAATCGCGGATAGACAATCCTTTCGCATAATCCAGCACTTTGCCGTTGTTCAGCTTCCCCGGCGCTTGAAGCTCCGCTAGGAATTCCTGCCCGCCGACCTCTCCGGTATAAAAATTCTCATCCCATTTCAGCAAATCTTCGACCGACGTGTGCACCGCTCCATCGCCCGTCTGCTCGAAATAGGAGACATCCAACTTGTACCCGTCCGTGGTTTCTTTCGGATCGTAGGCCATCGCGCGATTCGCAATCAGAGCCGTGTGATCATCGCGGTATTGCGTGTGCGTCATGCCCAACGGATTGAATATGTTTTCCGCCGCGAACTCGCGCAGCGTCTTCCCGCTCACCCTTTTCACAATGACCGACAACAGAAAAAACCCCGTATTGCTGTAGAGCCAGTCGCTCCCGGGTGCGAAGTTCAGCGCCTTCTGCCGCGTAATCAATTGCAACGCGTCTTCATCCGTCGTCACGCTGTCCGTGTTGATGCCCGCCAGATCCATCAGTGTCAAATAATCTCGCAACCCGCTCGTGTGATTCAGAAGCTGCAGAATGCTGATTTTTTGGCCGTAGTCCGGCAGCTCGGGAATGTATTTCCGCACGTCGTCGTTCACGGAAAGTTTTCCCTGTTTTTCCAGCAGCAAAATACTCGCCGCCGTGAATTGCTTCGAAGTCGACCCAATGTCGAAGACGGTCTGCGGCGTAATCGGCACATCTTCTTCGACGTTCGCAAGGCCATAACCCCGCTCTTGGATGATCCGGCCGTTTCTATAGACTGCCACCGCACATCCTGGCGATCCGGGCTTTGTGAAATCCGCGAACACTTCGTCCACTGCCGCGGCAGTCTTGTCCTGCGCCCTCTCAGCCCGCGCAGCGCCGTATGCGCCAAGTACTAGCGCGCACGCTGTGGCTCCGCTCCCGATTACCCGAAACACTCTCATCCCGTTTTCCCTCGCCGTTTGTCGCGCGCCGAGTCTATCTTCTTCGCACCCGCGCTTCAATCCTTCGCTCGCCTCTCGTGTACACTTGGTTTCGAAAATGCTCACTGCTATCACCCGGGCGGTCAGTCCTTCTCTCGTGAATTGCGAGCTGAGCTACATTTCGCGCCGGCCGATAGATCTACAAACCGCTCAAGTACAGCACCGCGCCTATGAGCAACTCCTCACAAAACTAGGCGCCCGCCTTGTCTCCCTCCCCGCCGAGCCTCTTCTCCCCGATTCCATGTTTGTCGAAGATCCTGCGATCGTCCTCGACGAGCTCGCCGTCATTTTTCTGCTCGGCACGGAAACACGCCGCCAGGAAGCCGCTTCGCTCGCCAAAGCCATCTCCAAATTTCGCAAGCTTGAGCACGTCGAGCTTCCCGGCACTCTCGAAGGCGGAGACGTCCTCCGCATCGGCCGCAAGCTTTTTGTCGGCCTCTCTAAACGCAGCAACGCCGAAGGCATCCGCCAACTCGCCTCCATTCTTGCGCCATATCACTACAAAGTCGTCGCCGTCCCCGTCACAGGCTGCCTCCATCTCAAGTCCGCCGTAACGTCGCTTGACCGCCATACGCTTCTCGCCAACCGCTCGTGGTTTGATCCAGCCCCTTTTTCCGGCTACGACTGGATCGACGTGGATCCCCCCGAGCCCCATGCCGCCAACGCCCTCGCTTTCGGTGGCACTATCATCTTTCCTTCATCGTTCCCGCGCACGCGCGCCCGCATCGAAGCCCGCGGCTTTCACGTCACTCCACTCGACATCTCCGAACTCCAAAAAGCCGAGTCTGGGCTGACTTGCTCCAGTCTGATCTTTCAGGCTTAGCGATTCAGCAGCTCGGTTTGGCCTTGTTCAGCGTCCGCACAAAAGCAAACGGCCACTCCGATCTCTCGGAGTGGCCGCCGCGGTTGAATTGGTTGTCTGGTTTGCAGTTCGGGCCGTTAGTTCGTCAACTCCACCACGCTCCGGGCCACGAACACCGGCTGGCCGCTGATGGGATCCTTCAGCACCAGGCCGACTACTCGCAGCGGGTTCGTCGGGTTGCCCGTCAGGTCTTGCAGACTCGTCAGCCCTCCGCCAAACCTCGTGAACGGCGTCACATAGACCGTTACGGGCCCGTTGAACAGCACGCCCACCAACCCATTCGAATTGAACTGGAAGGTGCTCGCGCCGACATTCACGCTGTTCGCTACGAGTGTGCCCGTGTGGCCCTCATGCCGCAGCACCACGCGCTTCACGGTAACGGCGCCATTTGCGAATGGTCCGCCAATCGTCACGCGCTGTCCGGGAACGAGTAACGCCGAATTAAAGAAAATATTGCTCCAACGCGCGCTGGCGAACACGTTGTGCATCCAGTAGATGAAGTACTTTTCGTTGCCGGTCAGGTCAATCGTCGAGATTTGGCCTGAGTTGAACCCTGTTCCCGCAGGCAGCACGTTGCGCACGTACAAGTCAAAATCCTGCGCCGTGTTCACGGGCGGATCCACGTAAGTGATTAATCCCCCCGCGTAGAACTTGTTCTGCGAAAGGATTGCCACCGTGTCCGCCAGGAATGTCCCTGCGGTCCGGTCCAACGTCCCGGAAATGAGCACGATCGACGAAGTTGTCAAATCATTGATCGTCTCGCTGCCCTCCCATTCCGTCTGATCGTTCACATTCACCGTAAACGCCCGGCCGTGCGGCCCTTGTATCGTGAAGGAATTTCCGGGAGCGTTGATGGTTGTCACACCCGCGGTGAATTCATCGATGTAGGCATCCGCATCGCTCGGCGTAATCGCCTTTACATTCAAGTTTGGATTCACGACGCCCGTGATTTGCCCGCTCATATCAACCGCCACCGACTTCCGGATGTTGAATTCAAAACCCAACCCGATTACGTCTCCTGCTTGCACCACCAGTGGGGTGCTCAGGCTGATCGTTGCCGTCGAGGTCGAAAGCGTCGCCGGGGGTGTCGTTGTTCCGTTTAGAGAGCTAATGGTCGGCCGCGTTGGGGGATTCGTCTGCGGGTTCGTCACGTTCAGGTAATCGATTTCCGGATTTGCCAGTGTAACGATCACCGTGTCATAAGTTCCCGCCGGAATCGTGTTCAAGTCTAAGAGGGTATGGAGTCCGTTCAGTCTGGCAAAGTCCACTGTCTGCGGACCGGTGGTCACCGTTACGGGAGTGCCCATGCCTTCCGCGAGGCTGATTCCCGAAACGTCTACTTTGAACGAAACAACGCTGGGCAGAGGCGCATCAGTGCCGGACACAAACACAGTTGCCGACTGCGGCAGCACGGGCTGCGTGGTCGTGCTTCCCGCCCCACATCCTGCGGCAAAGGCAACCAGTGCGAGCGCGAATAATCCACTGAACCACTTCCTTACATTCATGGCTTTCTTTCCTTTCCTGCTGGAATACCCCGGAGGCGCACCACGCGCCCACCGACCCTTGCCCATCTAACCCAGGGACGCAAAGAAAGTCGCCATCTTTATGTTGTTAATTACACAGGACTTGTTCGGGTCTCTCGAAACACTGCGGCTTGCCGCCGCTCCTCTGTATACCTTCCTTGACCACTCGCCAATCTAGGGAAAGAGGTCATCCTAGTCGGATGAAACAAGGGATATTTTAAAAAAGTTTTGACAATTTCCGCCTTTTCGCTTGACAAAATATTATTCCTCGCTTACAGTATTTCTTGGGTAATCTCGCGAAGGCTCTTTGCCAACGCCTCCTCAATTTCGTCCTGCGACCGAAAAAACATCAATATCCTGGTTCGAGTTTTGGCTTTCTTGGTGTCCGTTTTTGGCGACCTAACTCGCTTATTCGCGACACTTACAAGGCAACCGCATACTTGCATCATTTTGGTGCGAATGTGCGCCAGCAAGTTATTTAGAATCAACACTTATAAAACTGATACAAAACAAAGCACTTTAACCGGGATTATATACTTCACTCCACGAGGAGTGTATAATGCCCTGCTCATGGGATTATTTAAAGACCATTTTCATTGGACGGTACTGCTCAGTTGGCTTGTGTTGGCGGTAACCGTGCCAACGATACTCACTCTCGCCGGAC
>DATJXZ010000038.1:0-19524 GCA_035499815.1 Candidatus Solibacter sp.
CAAGCATCCAGAACGCGGGCCACATGCCTTGGCCTTCCGGAATTTTGATTCGAGCTTCGAAGCGGCCGTAGGTTTGCGCGAAGAGGCCCTGCGTTTTGAGACGCGCGGAGGTGTAATCGCGCGCCACGCCATCGGCGCCGGTATAATTTTCTCTCCGAGCGGTGATGACTAAATACCCTTTCTCGATGCGCGCGTTCTCCGGGCGGTTGGTGTAGGACTCCAGTTCCTGATTGCCCCAGCCCTTGCCGCCGAGGTCATAGGTCCATTTGGCGGTGTCCGGGGAGGAGCCGTCGGGAGCGGAGAATTCGTCGCTCCACGTTAGTTTCCACCTGGAGGGAGGAATTGGAGGAGCAGGGTCTCTAAAAATGAAAATCCCGCACCCGCACAGCCACGCAATCAAAGAGAGGAAGGCAGTTAGCAGAATCCGGGACGGTGTCGGGATGAGCTTCGACATGCGAAATCAAAAGAGCACAGACTAAAGTCCGTGCGACTAAGCGAGATTCAGAGCGCGCTTGAAGGAGCCCTTTTCGTTGTCGATTTTCTTTTGGAGTTGGAGGATGGCGTAGAGAACGGCTTCGGGCCGGGGCGGGCAGCCGGGGACGTAAACATCCACAGGAATCACCTGATTGCAGCCCTGCACGATGGCGTAATTATTGAAGACGCCGCCAGAAGTCGCGCATGCGCCCATCGAGATGACCCACTTCGGCTCTGGCATTTGATCGTAGAGCTGGCGGATCACCGGTGCCATTTTTTGCGAGAGCCGGCCTGCAACGATCATCAAGTCGGCCTGGCGAGGAGATGGGCGAAAGACTTCTGCGCCGAAACGCGCCACGTCAAAGCGCGCGGCGGCCATGGACATCATCTCAATCGCGCAGCAAGCCAAACCAAAACCCAACGGCCAAATCGAGCTTTTGCGAGCCCAATTCACAGCTTTGTCGAGCGTGGTGAAAATGATGCCTTCGTCTTCGAGCAGGCTGCCGAAGTCGTCGGGCTTGGTCAGTGTGACGTGTTTGCCGAGCGATGTGCTCATGGTGCCCTCGTCTACATCCTCATTTTCGCACAGGCGGAGGTCGGACACAAATAGCTGCTAGTCGGCGATTCTGGATGCGGCTAGCTTAAATTATAGTCGGCGGCGGAAGCGGAGCGCGTTCGACGGACGTACTCGATGACCGAACCCGGCCAAAGGGTGGTGTTCTCGCCGGTGCGGGCGTCCTGATACCAGCTTCTGCATCCACCGGTCTGCCAGACGGTGCTTTGCAGGCGGCGGTGAACGTCGGCAACAAATCGCTTCTGCTTCTCCTCGCGCACCTCGATCACGTTTTTCTTCTTACGCTTCATCATTTTGAGGCAGCTGATCACGTAGCGTACTTGTGCCTCGGTCATCAGAATAATCGAGTTATGCCCCAATCCGGTGTTGGGGCCAAGCAAGACAAAAAAGTTGGGATAGCCGTTCACCGTGATCCCGTAATATGCATTCATTCGCTCTCGCCAGGCGTCATGAATTTCCACGCCGCCGCGGCCGACAATGCGCGAGCCGATCAGCGGTTCTGTAGCTCGGAAGCCAGTGCCGGAAATCAGAACATCGACCGGCCGTTCGATGCCGTCGGCGGTAACGATGCTGTGCTCGCGGACTTCCGCGATGCCTTCGGTGACCAGCTCGACGTTGGGGCGCGTCAACGTGGGATAAAAATCATCCGAGACGAGCACGCGTTTGCAGCCCAGCTCGTACTTCGGTGTCAGCGCTGCGCGCAACTTGGGTTCCTTGATTTGTCTTTGCAGATGGCGCTTTGCAATCTTCGTGGCTTGCCCACGAACGAACCGATTGCCAAGAAAGCCGAGGACGCGAATCTCAAACCGCAAGAAGAGATGCTTGCGGAAAGCCCACCGGGCTAGCCAAAACCGGCGGAATCTCCGCTTCGCCTTCTCTGAAAACTCAAAATCCAGGCGCGGGACGATCCAAGGAGGCGTGCGCAGAAACAAGTTCAGTTTTTCGACATTCGCCGCGATCTGCGGGACAAACTGAATTGCGCTTGCGCCGGATCCGATTACGGCAACATTCTTGCCCGTCAATGCGACGTCGTAATTCCATTGCGAAGAATGAAACGAAGGTCCGGCAAATCGCTCTACTCCGCGCAGCTTTGGAATGTTTGGAACGTGCAGCCCTCCCATGCCTGAAACAAGCACACGCGCTCTGATGCGCAGCTCAGCTTCGGGGGACGCGGCCGAGACATTCCACGCGTTGTCCTTTTCGTTCCAAACCGCCTCGCAAAAGCGCGTGCTCAGACGGATGTGCGGCGCGAGACCGTACTTGTCCACGCAACGCTTCAGATAAGCATGGATTTCCTGTTGCCCCGGATACATGCGGGTCCACTCCGGCGAAAGCTCGAAGGAGAACGAATAGAGGTGCGAGGGGATGTCGCAAGCGCAACCCGGATAGCGGTTGTCATACCAAGTTCCGCCGATGTCGTCACTTTTTTCGATCAGCAGAAATGAATTCATTCCCGCTTCGCGCAGTTTGATGGCCATACACAGGCCAGAAAAGCCACCCCCGATGATGAGGGTATCGACTTCCATTGCGCCGCGGGCGCTGCTCGGAGAGGAAATTTCCGCCATTTCTTTTCATACTACCTCAGTGGATGCCGCAGGCCTAGCATGGCTCCGGAGGAATGAGGCACTTGCCTTCAATGACTGGCGAGCTTCTGGAATGAGATGAGGCGCAAGCTGCCAGGCATGCGGGACCACGGGCCATATCTTCAGCTCGACCGGGACGCCAGCCGCTTTTGCGCGCTCAGCGAGGCGCGTCGAATCGTCCAGCAACACTTCATTCACACCGACGTGGATCAGCAGCGGCGGAAGGCCGGCGAGATCGGCGTAAAGAGGCGAAGCCAGCGGGTTGCGAGGGTCCGTGTCGCCCAGATAGAACTTCGCGCTGGGGCCGACGTCCGGCCCATAGAACATGGCGCAACGGAGTGCGTTTCGCTGAATAGATTCTCCGGTTGCGGCAAGATCCGTCCACGGCGAAAAAAGGGCTGCCGCTGCAGGAAGCGGTAATCCCTGTTGCCGGAGAGCGAGCAAGAGTGAAAGCGCCAAGCCGCCTCCTGCAGAATCTCCTCCGATGACGATCTGGTTCGGCGAGTAGCCTGCCTCGAGCAGACCGCGGTAGGAAGCTACGGCATCATCCACCGCCGCAGGAAATTGATTTTCGGGCGCCAAGCGGTAATCCGGAGCCAGCACGCGAAATCCTTCGAGAGCAAATGTTGCAGTGATCGAGTGATAGAGCGCCGCGGAACAAGCAAAATACCCGCCGCCGTGCAAGTACAGGAGCGTCGCGTCCGTCATAGCTGGCGCTTCGACCCATTCGCATGGGACTCCTCCCATTTTTGTGGAGGAAATTCGCACGTTGGACGGCACCTTGAACGGATCTGGCTTCAAGATTTTACGCGCTACGCGATAGTCCCGAACGCCGCGCAGCTTGCGCTTCACGCGCCATTTCACTATCCAGACTGAGAGATGTGCCTGCCAGCTTGCCATTTTCTACGCTTTCCGTTTCACGTAAGACGCCGGGAGGATAGCAAATTTTGCTCGCGAGCAAATCAAACCGCGAGGACGACTTTTCCGAACTGCGAGCCTGCTTCAAGATAGGCGTGCGCGGCGGCGGCTTCCACAAGAGGGAAAACGCGATCAACGACGGGCTTTAGGCGGCCGGCGGCAACCAATTTAATAACCGTTTGCAATTCCGATTTCGCGCCCATGTACGAGCCGAGCAGAGAAAGCTGGCGGCTAAACAGAAAGCGGAGATCGATCTTGGCGTCGTATCCCGTGGTTGCGCCGCAGGTAACCAATCGCCCGGCGAGAGCCAGGCTGGCGATGCTTTCGTCCCACGTCGAAGTGCCAACATGTTCGAACACGACGTCAACGCCGCGTTTGCTCGTGATACGCCGCACCTCGTCGCGGATTTTTTGTGTTTTGTGATTGATGACCTGGTCGGCCCCCAATTCACGCGCCTTAGCCAGCTTCGCGTCGGTCCCCGCTGTGGCAATCACACGCGCTCCGAAGAACTTGGCAACCTGAATCGCGGCGCTGCCTATGCCGCTGCCTGCGCCGAGAATCAGCACATCTTCGCCAGGCTGAAGTTCGGCGCGCGAAACGAGCATGTGCCACGCCGTCTGAAAAACCAGGGGGATTGAGGCCGCCTCTTCAAATGAAAGACTTTCGGGAAAGGGCAAGCAACTCACTTCGGGGCATTTGACAAATTCGGCGCAACCCCCATCGATCATGTATCCCAGGTTCGTAAACTGGCGGCAGCGGTTGTCATTGCCGGAAATGCACGCGGCGCATTTTCCGCAAGTGACTCCCGGCGCGAGGACAACCTTCTGGCCAACTCTGACAGTCGTCACTTCGGCGCCGATTTGGGCGATTTCTCCGGCCACGTCGCTCCCGGGAATGTGGGGCAGCGGTATCGGTACATTCGGCAGGCCGCGCCGCACCCATAAATCGAGATGATTCAGCGCGCAAGCCTTCACGCGGACAAGCACCTCGTTCGCGCGAACGGCAGGCTCCGGCGCATCCTCATATTTCAAGACTTCCGGCCCGCCATGTTCATGAAATCGTATCGCCTTCATCCACCCTCCCCGCTTCTCCTGAGAATCGCAAGTTAACACCGGCGGAGTAGAGAGTCCAGAAGGCGCGGCAACGGGCCGCTGCGCTGTTTGAGTGTTCCACGCCGATGCAACTTTGATTGACACAGCTAAATGCGCGCCGTAGGCTGATGGCTGAGGCGGAGCGTGGACCTGTTCGAAGAAATCGTCAAAATGCGGCGAGCGGGGCAACGCGGAGCATTAGCGACGATCGTACACACCAACGGCTCGATCCCCAGCTACGAAAGCTCTCGCATGCTTGTGCGCGATGACGGCTCGATCGCAGGAACTATCGGCGGCGGCTGCGTCGAGGCCGAAGTCTGGGCCGCGGCAAAAGAAGTGATGAACAAAGAAGCGCCGCGCAAGATGGTTTTCAACCTGAACAACGAAGCCAGTTATGACAACGGCCTCATTTGCGGCGGCACTCTCGAAGTTTTCGTCGAACCGATTCTGCCGCAACCTATCCTTTATCTATTCGGAGCCGGACATGTTTCTATGGCGGTGGCCAAAGCGGCGAACGCTGCTGGTTTCGGCATTGCCGTAGTGGACGATCGCGAATCCTTCGCGAATGCCGAGCGATTTCCGATGGCGCACGAGATTTACACAAGCTACGAGGACGCCTTCGAGAAAATTCACCCGAACGCCGCGAGTTATCTCATCATTGTCACGCGCGGCCATAAAGAAGATATGCGTGTTCTGAGCTGGGCGGTTCGTACCTCTGCGCGATACGTTGGCATGATCGGCAGCAAGCGAAAGGTGCTTTCCGTTTACAAAGCTCTCGAAAACGACGGTTATCGCCCCGAAGAGTTTCGACGCGTCTACGCGCCGATGGGGCTGGAGATCGGCGCGCTTGCGCCGGAGGAGATTGCCATCAGCATTGTGGCGGAATTGATCGCCATTCGCCGCAACGCCGAATCGCAGGCGCACAAAAAGCTGCAGTACGAGCCGCGCCCGGCCCTTACCGAGCGCTGAAAGAGGTGGCATGCTCGCAGCCATCATCCTCTCGGGCGGTGCTTCTCGCCGCATGGGCTCGCCGAAAGCCCTGCTTTCCTATCAAGGGCGCCCTTTCCTCGAACATCTGCTCGACGTCGCGCGCCATTCGAAAATTGGAGCCCGTCGCGTCGTGCTGGGAGCCGATGCGGAGCCCATCGCAAAAGAAATAAATCTTTCGCCGGACGAAATCGTCATTAACGAAGACTGGGAAAAGGGCCAGCTCAGCTCGATTCAAGCGGCCCTGCGCAGCCTTCCTGCTGAAACTGAAGGCATTATTCTTTTTCTGATTGATCATCCGTTGATTAGCTCGTCGCTTGTGGATGAGCTTATCGAAACGTTTTACAGCTCCGGGAAATCGATCGTTTTGCCCGTTTATGAGGGACGACGGGGGCACCCTGTGATTTTTTCTTCCAAGTTGTATCGCGAGTTGATGAGTGCGCCGCTCGAAACGGGAGCGCGTTCCGTTGTGTGGGCGCACGGCGACGAAATTCAGGTGGTCCAAACGAACGAAGAAGGATGCATCCTTAATTTGAATGATCCGGACACGATGCATAAAGCCTTTGGAGGCTGATCGACGGTCGCAATTCCCCGGCTAATCCAATTTCGCCAGCAACAGACGAAGCGCGTCGACAGCGAGTTGTGCCCCGTGAAACGTAGCTGGAGGTAGCCCGCCAAGGGCTTCGGATATTTCCTCCGGCGTGATGGCGCGCGCCTGCTCGAGGTTGCATCCGGTTAGGCTCTCCGTCAGGTAAGACGCGCACGCGATGGAAGTCGTGCAGCCCCGGCACAGAAAACGCGCTTCCGCTATTTTCCCAGCTTCCGCGCGGGCTGCCAGCTCCAGAACATCGCCGCAGATCGGATTCGTCGCGAGCACTTCCGCGTTCGAGTTCGCCAGCTTGCCCGCGTTGCGCGGATTCCGGAAGTGTTCGAGGACCGCTTGGCTGTGCATCTTCCTATCGTAGCCCAATTCGCGGGTCATTATTAAATTTCTGGCTCGGCGGCGAGAGCCGCTCCGGCAGCATCCGACTCCCCAGCACGTTAAAACACCCTCGACTCGCCTAACTTGACTCGCGATTTGCTAAGCTTTTGCTGTGCGTGCCCCGGGACACGATCGCTCTTTGCGCATTGTTTCGCTCGCTCCGAGCGCAACGTCGATACTCTGCGCTATCGGTGCGAAGAGAAGTCTGGTCGGGGTTACGAAATGGTGCGCTAAGGTCGCCCCCGTCAACGGCCTTCCAAAGCTTGGCGATTGTTGGCACATGAACTCCGTAGACGAACTTTTAGAACTAAAGCCAACGCTCGTCATCGGCTCGGTTCCCTACAAACAAGAAACCATTGCCAAGCTGCTCGAGCATCCGCTCAATTTCCTGGCCATGAATCCGCGCACTCTCAGAGACATCGAGAGCGATATTCGCATGCTCGGGCGCGTGGTCGGCCGCCTTCCTCAAGCGGAACGTTTCATAAGAAAAATGCGCCAGGAGTTTTCCGCCATTTCCAAGAAAGCTGGAAAGAAAAAACGGAAGACGCGCGTCTACTGCGAAGCCTGGCCAAATCCCCGGATCAGTTCTCCGTGCTGGGTCTCGGAAATCGTCAAGATTTGTGGTGGCGAAATGGTCCTGCCTTCTGGCCAAAAAGTGACAGACGAACAGGTCTCTGAAGCACTTCCGGAAATTATCGTCCTCGCCTGGACCGCTACCGGAGACAAAGCCGGCACACGGCAAACCTTCCAAGTCACGGCATGGAAGGACCTTCCCGCAATCCGTGACAAGCGCGTCTGCGTTATCTCCGATGAGCTTCTCAACACGCCCGGTCCGCCGTTGGTCCAGGGCGCGAAACAACTATTCCGTCTTCTCGACCCAGTGGCGCCAGAGAGGCGCGACAAATGATTGTAGTGGTAGCCGCCGTTATCGAACGTAGCGACCGCCGTCTCCTCATCGGCCAGCGCCGGCGAAACGACACGTCACCGCTCAAATGGGAATTTCCCGGCGGAAAAATGGAGGAAGGAGAAACCCCCGAACGCGCCCTCGCCCGTGAACTCACTGAAGAATTGGGCGTGACGCTGGATAAGTGCGCGGATATGGGCCGCGCGCGCCACAAATATTCCACCGCACCGGAGGAACTGGAAATTCGCTTTTACGCCGCAAGTATCCTGCAAACAGAAATCAGTCCGCGGAGCTTCGAACAAATCGCGTGGGTTCTCCCAAAAGATCTCGGGAGCTATGACTTTCTCGCGGCCAACTCCCAACTCATCGCGCAGCTCGCCACCGGCCGTCTGAAACCCGCCGCAATCCTCGAAGAAGCCGCAGGTTCCAGCCAAAAATAAGAAAGGCGAACCAAAGTTCGCCTCTCCAATCCAAGACTCCGCCATAGATCAATCGGCGCCCGAGCCTCTACGAAACCACGGGGTTCGATTTGTCCGCATTGATTCCCAGTTCCCTGATCGCCTTCTCCACGACTGACCGCTCGATCTTTCCGTCGGTATGAAGTTCGTGCAGCGTCGCCAGGGTTATGAACCGGGCATCCACTTCAAAGAAATCTCGCAGCGACGCTCGTCCTTCGCTTCGCCCAAACCCATCTGTCCCCAGCGAAGCCAGCCGCCGCGGCATCCACTTGCTCACCATGTTCGGCAGCGTTTTCAGATAATCGGAAGCTGCCACCAATACGCCCGGAGCATCCGCCAGGCATTCCGTCACGTAAGGCACGCGCGGCTTTTCGCCGGGATGCAGCCGGTTCAAGCGGTCGACTTCGTTCCCGTCGGTGTAAAGCGCCTTGTAACTCGTCACGCTCCACACATCTGCGGCAACGCCGTACTTCGTCTCGAGAATTTCCTGCGCTTGCAGAGCCTCGCGCAAAATAGCCCCGCTCCCGAAGAGTTGCGCCCGCAACTTGGACTTCTTGTTCTCAGAAGCGCGGAATCGATACATCCCCTTCAGGATTCCCTCTTTTACATCGCCCGGCATGGCCGGCATCGCATACGGCTCGTTCATCACCGTGATGTAATAAAAAATGCTTTCGCCGTCTTTGTACATCCGCCGAATTCCATCTTGAATGATCACCGCGATCTCATAGGCAAACGCCGGATCGTACGCTCGCAAATTCGGCACGGAGAGGGCGAGGATGTGGCTGTTTCCGTCCTGGTGCTGCAAACCCTCACCGGACAACGTCGTTCGCCCGGAAGTTCCCCCGAGCAGGAACCCGCGCGTGCGCATATCGGCAGCGGCCCAGATAAAATCACCGATGCGTTGGAACCCAAACATCGAATAATAAATAAAGAACGGAATCGTATTGATGCCGTGCGTGGCATAGGCGGACCCCGCCGCGATAAACGACCCCATCGAACCGGCTTCCGTAATTCCTTCCTCGAGAATCTGCCCGTCTTTTGCTTCTTTGTAGTAAAGCAGCGTATTGACGTCCACGGGCTCGTACTTCTGTCCGACGCTCGAATAGATTCCCACCGTTCGAAACAACGACTCCATGCCGAACGTCCTCGCCTCGTCCGGAACGACGGGCACCACCAGCTTGCCGATTTCCGGATCGCGCATCATTTTTCGCAGCATGCTCACGAAGGCCATCGTCGTCGAAACTTCACGGCCCTCGCTGCCCTCCAGAAACTCCTTGAACAATTCGTCGTGGTCGGCCACGAGCGGCTTCGATCGCACGCTCCGCTTCGGCGTGTAACCGCCCAGGGCCTCCCGCCGCGCCCGCAAATATTGAATTTCTTCGCTATCCTCAGCGGGACGGTAGAACGGCACCTCCACGCAATCCTCATCATTCAGCGGAATCCCGAACCGCGAACGAAACTCCCGCAACTCTTCCTCGTTCAATTTCTTCTGTTGGTGAGTGACATTCTTCCCTTCGCCTGCTTCTCCCAAACCATAGCCTTTGATCGTCCGCGCCAAGATGACCGTCGGCGAACCCTTGTGTTCGACCGCCGCTTTATACGCCGCATAGACTTTCCGCGGATCGTGTCCGCCCAGCCGCAAACGCCGCAACGCCTCATCCGGCAGCGGCTCAACCAAAGCCAGCAGTCGCGGATCGCTCCCAAAGAAATGTTCCCGCACATAAGCGCCTGACGAAACTACCAGCTTCTGGTATTCGCCATCCACCAATTCGCCCATGCGCTTCACGAGCAGCCCTTCCGTGTCCCGTTCCAGGATCGGATCCCACTCGCTTCCCCACAGCACTTTGATGACGTTCCACCGCGCGCCACGGAACGCCGATTCCAGTTCCTGAATGATCTGCCCGTTGCCGCGCACCGGCCCATCTAGCCGCTGTAAATTGCAGTTCACCACAAAAATCAGATTGTCCAGCTTCTCGCGCGAGGCCAGCGTAATCGCGCCCAACGATTCCGGCTCGTCGGTTTCGCCGTCTCCGAGAAACGCCCAGATTTTTGCATCTGTCGCGGGCTTTAGCCCGCGATCTTCAAGGTACCGGCTGAAGCGCGCCTGATAAATCGCCATGAGCGGGCTCAGGCCCATCGACACCGTCGGATATTCCCAGAATTCCGGCATCAGCCACGGGTGCGGATAAGAGGACAGCCCTCCCCCAGGTTTCAATTCGCGCCGGAAGTTTTCAAGTTGCTGCGCCGAAATCCGCCCTTCGAGAAACGCTCGCGCATACATGCCCGGGGCCGCGTGCCCTTGGAAATAAATTGTGTCGCCCTCGAACTCATCCGAGCGCGCGCGGAAAAAATGGTTGAATCCAACCTCGTATAGAGTGGCAGAGGAAGCGTACGTTGAAATATGTCCGCCGATGTTGTGCTCCACGCGATTCGCGCGCACAACCATCGCCAGCGCGTTCCAGCGAATCAGGCTTTTGATTCGCCGCTCTAATTGCTGGTCGCCTGGGAAGAGCGGCTCGAGCCGCAGCGGAATCGTGTTGGCATAAGGGGTGTTCGCGGAAAAGGGCAGATCGATACCGGCAACCGTGGCGTGCGCGCGCAGCCGCTCGAGAATTTCCGTTGCCACTTCCGGGCCGCTCGATTCGAGCACGGAGTCCAGCGACTCCAGCCATTCCTGAATTTCCATGTCATCTAGCCCGTGCGGGTGGGTGTACGTCTCATTGTCCATAACTTCGGCTGGCCCCTCTTTTGTCAGATTGCGGCGCGCACATCAGCGTGCCTCACCAACTTATTGTTCCTATAAGCAGAATAGAATACACCGCGCCGCGTTTCTCTGCACACCGCGTTTGCGAAAATTCTAGGATTAATAATGTTGGATTCGATCCGCGCGCATCTCGGGTACAGCCACGCAGGCCGGTCGTCCGATAATCTAAAGAACCCGCCCGCCGTCCACCACCAGCACTTGCCCCGTCACAAACTGCGCCTTTGCCAGATACAACACCGCATCTTCGATATCCGACGGTGTTCCGCTGCGCTTCAGCGGCGCTTGCCGGATGAACTCCGCCTCCAGCTCCGGCGCATCTCCCTCCATCGTGATGGTTCCTGGCGCGATCGCATTCACGCGCACTTCTGGCGCCAGCGCCTTCGCGAGCACTCGCGTCAGCATAATCACTCCGGCCTTCGCGATAGAATGCGCCGCATACCCCGGCCACCCAAGAATCCCTCCGGTATCGGCAAAATTAATGATTACGCCCTTCGTTCGCCGAAGCCATGGCGCGGCCGCCTGCGCGCAAAAGAATGGCGCTTTCAGATTGGTGTCGAGGGCAGAATCCCAAACTTGCTCCGTGGTCGAAATCATGCTGGACGGCAAAAAATTCGCCGCGCTGTTCACCAAAATGTCCAGCCGCCCCAGTTCGTGCGCCGCACTCTGCACCATTCGCTGAATTTCAATCACTGACGTCAGCTCCGCAGGAATCGCCGCCGCACTGCCGCCCGCGCTCTTGATCGCCGCCACGACCTCTTCCGCATCCGCCGCGGACTTGCGATAGTGCACAGCCACGCTTGCACCCTCGCGCGCCAGCCTCAGCGCAACGGCTCGTCCGAGCCGTTTCCCCGCTCCAGTAACGAGGGCCACCTTTCCCCGCAGCTTCAATTCACCTGTCATTTCGTTCGGCATCTTCTAGCGAGAGAAAATAGCACACTCCCGCGTATCCAGCATTCTGCGCTCCCCTGCTACAATCAACGCGAAAGGAACTCCCGATGAATCTGGATGTATTGGCAATCGCCGCCCACCCCGACGACGTCGAGCTCACCTGCGGCGGCACGCTTCTGAAAATGGCGGGGCTCGGCTACAAGACCGGCATCCTCGATCTCACTGCCGGCGAAATGGGCACCCGTGGCAATCCCGAAATTCGTGCCAAGGAAGCCGCCAAAGCCGCCAAGCTCCTTCGCGTAAGCTGGCGCAGCAATCTCGGCGTTCCTGATTCGGATGTTCAGCCGAGCCGCCAGCACAAACTCCGCCTCGCCGCCGTCATCCGCGAAATCCGACCGAAAACCGTCATCATCCCTTATTGGGACGCCCGCCATCCTGATCACTATCACGCCTCAACTCTCGGTTACGAAGGCTGCTTCCTCGCCGGTCTCAAGCAGCTTCCGATCGACGGCGAGCCCCACAGGCCGTTCAAGATCCTCTATTCCACCGCATACGCCCCTGCCCGTCCGACCTTTGTGGTCGACATCACTGCGCAATTCGAACGGCGGCGCAAAGCCATCCTTGCTTTCTCTTCCCAATTTCATCCCAACAAGGGTGAATCCCGCCGGCAGTTCAAGAAAACAAACGTTTTCCTAGCCATCGACCGGCTCGAAGACCAGATGAATCAGCTCGCCCGCCATTACGGCGAAATGATCGGCGTAAGGTACGGCGAACCCTTCCTCGTCAAGGAACTGATGCAAGTTCACGACGTCGTTAAGATGGACGTTCGCTCCATATAAGATTTTGGATTTGTACCTGAAAGTTCTTATGGTTCGTCAGGCGGGCAAAAACGTCGCGCGACCGCTCACATCCACATCAAAAATTCTCTTCGTCCTGTGCCGGCGAATACCCCGGAATCCCTGGCCCCTTGGCGGTGTTCTCCGCTCGCAATCGAGTCAGCGCCTCGTCTTCCGCTCCGGACTTGCGCAGCACCACGATGGTGCTCAGCGCCTCGCTGTAGACTCGCGTCACCAGATAGACTTCGCCGGTGTCGTTCTTCCTCCAAAGCTGCCCAATCTGTATCTTTTTCACGCTCATTCTGCTTCCAATGACTGTAGAGGCCATCGCAAAGGGTGTCAACCATTCTAATGCCTCGTTTTGGACACAATTCACCACAGTTCCAGTCCGGCGCATGTCCGGACTCGGCTGCCGCGACCGCTCCTCGGCCTTCTCGCGTTTCTCACTCCCGCTCCCCGCCGCGTCCTCCAAAGTGCACAGAAAACCTTCTAGCCCCCGGCTACATCGTAGTGATTAAGTCTAACAGCGCCGTTGCACCTTTAGATTAGCAAACGGGTGTATACTGGCTAGACCGGGAGGTAAATGCCATGTCACAGATTCCGAGATTGGCCTTTAGCTTTACTGTGGCAACCCTCCTCGCTGCAAGCGCCTCACTAGCGGCGCAGTCGCCGTCGCCCACCCCCGGCCAGACGCCCAGCCAGACTTCTTCTCCGGCGCAGACGCAGCCTCAGCAGCAACCCGCTCCGCCTCAGCCTGCTCCCCCGCAACCCACGGCAGCGGCCAAAACTCAGCCTCCTCAGGATCAACCGGTTCCCCAAAAGGACACCGTTGACCCCAAGAATTCCAAGGAAGATGTCAACGACATCGGGAATCGCAACCTCGGCAAGGGCATCAATTTCTATTCGCTCGAGCGCGAGATCGCCCTTGGCAAATCCCTTGCCCAGGATGTCGAGCGCTCTTCCAAAATGATTGACGATCCCGTCGTCACAGAGTACGTCAATCGTGTTGGCCAGAACCTTGTCCGCAATTCCGACGCAAAAGTCCCCTTCACGATCAAAGTCATCGACTCGGACGAAGTAAATGCTTTCGCTCTACCTGGCGGCTTCTTCTATGTCAATAGCGGCCTCATCCTCCGCGCCCAGGAGGAATCCGAACTGGCCGGCGTTATGGCCCACGAAATCTCTCACGTCGTTCTACGTCACGGAACCAAGAATGCCACCAAAGGCGAAATCATGCAGCTCGCCACCATCCCCCTCATGCTCCTCGGTCCCGGCGGCTGGGCTGGCTATGGCATTTACGAGGCTGCGCAACTCGCCATCCCCGTCACTTATCTGAAGTTCAGCCGCGATGCCGAGCGCCAGGCCGACTATTTCGGTCTCCAGTACATGTACCACGCTGGCTACGATCCGAATGCCTATGTCACTTTCTTTGAGCGCATCCAGGCTGACGAGAAGCGCCGCCCCGGCACCATCCCCAAAGTTTTCTCAACTCATCCTCCAACTCCGGACCGCATCGAAGCGGCCCAGAAGGAAATCGCGGATATTCTCCCCGCGCGCCCGGAGTACATCGTCACCACTTCCGAGTTTGACAACGTCAAAGCCCGCCTCCGCAACATCATGTTCGCCCGGAAGGTTTCTGATAATGCTCCGGGCAAGCCTTCTCTCCGCACAAAAACAGAGCAGTCCAAGCGGGGTAGCACCACCACCAGTGATCCGAACTCCACCACCAGTGACGATGACGGCCGGCCAACCCTCAAGCGCCGTCCCGACGGTCAACCGTAATCGGCGCTAGTCGCGCGGAATTGTTCCTCTTCTCAATCTAATCTCGTCTTCGTGAAACGCTGGAGTTCTCCGCCTCACTACTCTACATTGCTGTTCAGTTGTGTATGCGCTCGCCAAGGAGTCCTCCATGCCGCAGCCTTCCAGCGCTCCGCAAGTGTCTGCCTTGCAAAGCCGCTCTACCGCCATGCTCGTCATTCACGGCATCGGCGAACAGAACCCCTACGAAACTCTTGACAGTTTTGCCCGCGGGCTTTTCTCCTATTTTCGCAGCCGCCTGCACCTCAATCCTGCGATCGCTCCTCTCGCTGTCGCTCTCAAGGATTGGACCCAGGCCGGCATTCGCATCACTCTCAATTCCGGGCCGGATCCTGCTTCCGAAAAGCACCTCGACCTCTTCGAGTTTTATTGGGCTCCTGAAACCGAGGACAAACTAAGTTGGAAAACCACTCTTCAATGGCTTATTCAAACTGACCTGACTCCCATTCGCTATTTCGCCGATAACCTTCAGGAAATGATGTCTGCCCGCGGCAAATCGTTCGGCTCCGCCTTCGCCTATTCTCTCAAGCTCTGCCTCCGCGAAATTCTTCGCGTCCTGCTTCTTTATATTCCTCTGGCGGCCGCTTCCCTTTGGCTGCTCACGTGGCTTTCTCATCCGCGCAGTGTCTGGAACTCTCTTCAACCGATTGGCGCAGCTCTGCGCCTTTATTCCATTTGGCCCAAGCCGTTAGTCCTCGTCTTCTATTCGGCTGCTCTTCTCATGGTCTGGTTCATGCTCCAGTCGGTCTCCGCCTATCTCAGGCGCGGCGCGCAATCCATCCAGAAGCAGGCCGGCGCTGTCTGGCTCGGTCTTGCCTCCCTCTCTGCCGTCGTGTTTTTCCTGTTGGGATACTCTGTAGCTGCGCTTTACTCTGTCAGTCTGCATCCGCTCTGGGGCGCCATCTTCACAAAGCCGGCGCTTTACGCGTTACTCGCTGTCGCCATTGCGGCTTTCTGCCGTTATGCCCTCTCCGCTTACGTTGCCGACGTGGCCGTTTACGTTTCCGCCGACGCCAAATCAAAAAATTTCGAAGCTCGCTCCGCCATCCTCAAAGGCTCTTCCGCCGCTCTTGCCAGACTCCTTGCCGACGGCCAGTACGACCGCGTCGTCCTGGCCGGCCACTCTCTCGGCAGCGTCATCGCCTACGACACCCTCAACGAGCTCCTCGCTCAGTTCAACGGCGTCCTTGGTCCTCTCGACGATCGTCCCGGCCTCCCGCTAAAGCTTCAACAACTTCAAAAGCTCACCGGCCTGCTCACTTTCGGCTCACCTCTCGACAAAATTTATTATTTCTTCCGCGAGCATCTCAAGGACGATCAGGCGATTCGCGCCCAGATTCTTTCCATGCTCTATTCCTTCCGCAAAACTCCCTCCGGCCGCGACTACTCTCCCTTCGAATTCAATTATCAGTTTCACCAGCTCGATCATCTCGTCTGGGTCAACGCCTACGCACACATGGATCCGGTCAGTGGCAGGCTCAATTTTTATGAATTAGACTGCGACAATCAGCAGGCTTTTCCCTACCGCATCCCCGGCCTGGCCCACCTCAGCTACTGGGGCGACCCCAACTTCTACGCCTACTTCGCCCCAAGGCTTCTTTAAGCACACTCCGCTTGCTCTTCGTGACAGCCGCTCGTTGGCCGGTCTTCCGCCTCTACTTGTAAATGCTCATCCGCAGCGGATCTTCCACGCGGTCCACCACCATTTCCGGATGCTCCCTCCGGAATGTTTCCGCAATATGGCAGTCCCAGCATACCGGTTGATGCGTCTTCATCGTATCCTGCAGCTTCTCCGCTGGAACTTCATTCCACTGTACGGTCTTCCCCTCCGGGCTCACCAACGCCGGATGATGCAGCTCCCAATGCAGTTCGCCAAACGGCTTGTGGCAATACGCGCATTCTTTGCCCGTGTACCAATGGTTCACGATTGTAGATACAAGGCAAGCATTCGGCGCTTCTTCAATCTGCTGCAAACACAGCTGCCCGCACGCTTCTCGCTCCGGCCATCTCGAGCATTCCTTGAGCCGCAGCTCCGCCTCGCCAATCGTTGCATGGAGCGCCGCATCTCCCGCCGCCACGCGTACCGCCGCAGCGTGATGCGTCTCCGGGCACGACACAATTCTCTTCCCTCGATACTTCATGTACGCCCGTACCGCTCTCGTCAGCCCCACGCCCAATCCCAATGCCAGCAGCACCACTGCCGCCACAGATGCGCCAACAAAAATGTAGTCCATAGCCAACTCCCTTCCAGCGCCCCTCAAATCCTCGCCGGCTGCGCTGGCTTAACCAAGCACGACTAGTTTCGCCCCTTTCGCTCCGGCCCGCTGTGTCCCGGCACACCTTTCGCTGTGACAGACATCACATTACGTGCCGCCCATTTCCGCTCCAACTGTCACCCCAACCTGTCCAGCTTTCATTCCGGCATTCCTCAGGCCGTCCACTGGCCGTTGGCCGCCGTAGCCAGAGTCACGTGATCTGGAGCACCTCATCCAGAACATTTCGGCGGCATAATGAATTATGTGAGGTTTTGCAGAAGAGCTAGGAGGTCACATGATTGAAGCACTCACGGGATTCCCGCCAAAAGTTCTCGCATTTGCCTGCAAAGGACACGTCACCAAAAACGACTATGAAACCGTGCTGATTCCGGTGGTGGATAAAGCACTCAAGGAACCGGGCAAAGTCCGCCTCTTTTATCGCACCGATCCCGACTTCTCGGGCATTGCTCCCGGCGCGATGTGGGACGATTTCAAGGTTGGCATGGAGCATCTCCTCCGTTGGGAGCGCATCGCCGTCGTCAGCGATGTTGACTGGATTCGACACATGCTTCGCGTCTTCAGTTTTGTGATCCCCGGTGCCGTTAAGTTTTTTCGCTTGAACGAAGAAACAATAGCTCGCGAATGGATACTCGAGGGTCTGCCACGCTGAGCCCGAACCACACGTAGCAGATTTGATGAGTGCGGCGTGTTAGAATTTCTTCCATTGCACCCAATCGGTCGTCCTAATTCGACCATCGGCTCAGCCCAAGTATCTTATCTTCAGGAGGGACGATGGAATCCCAAGCGCCTGCCTGGTCTATCCGCCTTGCCTTTGAGCTGGTTGCAAATGACCAGACTGCCCAAGTCGTGACTTCTGGACTCACCGAAGAACAGCTCAATTGGCGGCCCGCGCCCGGCTCCTGGAGCGTTGGCCAGTGTCTCGAGCATCTCTGCATCACCAACGAAGCCTATCTTCCGGCCATCTCAGCCGCCCTCGAAGGAAAGCCCGAAGCTCCGGCGGAACAGATTACTCCGGGATGGTTTGGCCGTTGGTTCCTTCGCAATTTTGTTGAGCCTTCCCCTAACAGCAAGCGCGTTCGTGCGCCCTCCAAAATCAGGCCCACACCTCGCGTCGAACTCACTGTTCTCGATCGATTCCTGTCCATCAATAGATCTTGGCGGGTGGCACCCCCTAAACTCGACGAAACGATTTTGATTTTGCTTGTGGGGGTGCCCCGCCCTTTCGTCTTTGGTTTTTGAAAGGGTGGGTCTTTCTTTTCCTCTTTTCTCTGCTCCGTCATTTCAATCCATCGGATCAATCTTCACCAATCCAGATTCTCCCTTCGCATAAAACGACCAACTGCTCATGGCCAGTCCTTCGGATGCTCCACGAGCTTCCTTTGCACGGGGTTGCGTGCATGTTGCAAAAAGATTCCGCGCCCGAGCGGTCCCCATGTGCGTCCTTCTCTCGTAACAACTGAAAGTGATGAAATGCAGATCGCCTTTTCCGCAGCGTCGTTTCAGATAGTTCGGCACCAGAAGAGAAGTACAGCCCACCCTTTTTTCCAAAAAGGGTGGGGCACCCTCGTCTTATCACCCCACGGTGAATTACGAAAGTGGTATCCTCTCCTCATGCCTCTCCTTCAAGCTGAAAAATCAGGAGAATCGAAGGCCCCACCTGCCGGGACGTTAGCCGGAAGGTACGGCTTCGGTGCGAGCTTGACGAACACAACGAATCCTCTCAACGTCGGGAAGTTTACAGAATACGTGCCGGTGGACTATGCGGTATATCTGCTGAGGCGCCCGTGCAGCTAACGCCGCACTTCACTCTGCGTGTGATTGTAATTCTTTTGTTAGGCGGATCGTGCGCTCTATTCGCCAACATACTTTCGTTCACTATGATCGGTAGAATCAACCAACGGTTGCCCGAAAGCGAGCGGATGTCGTACTTCTGGTGGGGCACTCAAGTTCGCCGGAGATATAAAAAGCTCTACCCAGGGAGCAGGCTGGTACTACTACTCGATCTTTGCAAAATATTATTGGTGCTATGTTTCCCCTTCCTGATTTGGTTCTGGGTATTCGGGAACGCCTGACGCGGCAAGCAATTGGGAAGCCGGGGACATGTCTAACGAAGTCGGCCGTGTCAAGAGCGTTTCGCAGTGATTTTCGGCTGCTCCAGTGACACCCGTGCGTCCCGCGCGGCAGGATGTCTGCGGCGTGCTTTTCACCTGTTGGCGTTTTTGTTTTTTCTGCTCGCACCGGATATAGCTCGGGCCCGTGTTCGTTCATCGTTGTGGTGCAACCCACCAAACATGTCTGCGGTCATGCAAGACCATGATGACGTCTGGCGGGTGGCACCCCCTAAACTCGACGAAACGATTTTGATTTTGCTTGTGGGGGTGCCCCGCCCTTTCGTCTTTGGTTTTTGAAAGGGTGGGTCTTTCTTTTCCTCTTTTCTCTGCTCCGCCATCTCCATCCATCGGATCAAACTTCACCAATCCAGATTCTCCCTTCGCATGAAACGACCAACTGCTCCATGGCCAGTCCTTCGGATGCTCCACCAGTTTCCGCTTCACCGGATTCGCGTGCATGTTGCAAAAAGATTCCGCCCCCGAGCGGTCCCCATGTGCGCCCTTCTTTCGTAACAACTAGAGGTGATGAAATGCAGATCGCCTTTTCCGTAATGTCGTTTCCGATTTCTCGGCATCAGAAGAGAAGTACAGCCCACCCTTTCTTCCAGAAAGGGTGGGGCACCCTCGCTTATCACCCCACGGTGAATTACGAAAGTGGTATCCTCTCCTCATGCCTCTTCTTCAAGCTGAAAAATCAGGAGAATCGAAGGCCCCACCCGCCGCTACGCGGAGGCAAGTACGCGCTGAATTGGATCAAGGCGGACAACATAGCAAGAGCAACTAGGGCCACGTGGGCAGGTTTAGCCGCTAACCTCGTCTTTGCGGAAGCCCTCGCTCTTGGAAACGAAATAAATTCGGCG
>DATJXZ010000039.1:0-110231 GCA_035499815.1 Candidatus Solibacter sp.
ACTTACCCGCGGAAGAATTCGCCGCCAGGACAGCAGAGAATTTCCGGCGATTCTTCCGCCTGACCGAGCCGTCGATGTCCGCGGCTGCGGAGTCCCAAAGATGAATGCAGGGCTTGGGAGGAGAGCTATCGCGCTTCTGACTGTCAAAGAGATTTTTGACCTCGTCCGAGACGACTTGGCTTTGGTTGAGGAGGAGCTCGCGCGGCAAAGCGCCGGGGCTTTCGAGCCGGTCGCGGAGATCACGAGTTATCTGCTGGGCGGAGGGGGGAAGCGGCTGAGGCCGGCGCTGCTGCTGCTGTGCAATTCGTATACGGGGCGGAAGAGCGAGGGAGCGATTCGGCTGGCGGCGGTTGTGGAGTTGCTGCACAGCGCGACTCTGATTCATGATGATGTGATCGACAGCGCGGATACGCGGCGCGGGCGGCCTTCGGCGAATTCGCGATGGGGGAATCACAGGAGCGTGCTGGCGGGGGATTGGCTGTACATGCAGTCGTTCCAGATGGCACTGGAGGAAAGAAATTTTCGGATTTTGGATATTTTGATCGACCTGACGCAGAAGATGGTTGAGGGCGAACTAATTCAACTGGCGAAGATCGGGCGCATTGATGTTACCGAAGAAGATGCGCTGCGGCTCGCGATGTATAAGACAGCGTGTTTGTTCAGCGGGTGCGCGAGGTTGGGAGCGGTGCTAGGCGGCCTGGAAGGCGTGGAAGAAGAAGCGCTGGCGGATTACGGGCGCTATGCGGGACTGGCGTTTCAGTTGGTGGACGATTTGCTGGACTTTACGGCTTCTACTGAGCAGTTGGGGAAGCCGGTGTTGAGCGATCTGAAGGAAGGGAAGGTCACTCTACCGCTGATTTATGCAATGGACAACGGGCATCGCGATGCGCGAGAGCTTGTGGCGCGGGTGCTCGAGGAAAAGGAGTTCAACTCGGTTCGCGCGGAAACCATTGTATCGCTGGTTCACGAATCCGGAGCGCTGAATCGGGCGCGTATGCTTGCTCACGAGTACGCGCGCCGCGCCAAATCGTGCCTCGAAGGGCGCGGAGATTCGGAGTATGCGCGGGCGTTGCTGACTTTGCCAGATTTTATTCTCGAGCGCGAGAACTGATCTCGGGCCGGCGATGTTGCCCTTCAAACTGGTCTACCACAAAGGCTACGATTTGAACCTGGGCGAGCACGTTTTTCCATCACAAAAATTTCATTTAATTGCCGAATTGCTCGTGCGCGAGGGCATCGCGACGGGAGAGGATTTCCTGACGCCGGAACCTGCGGCGGACGAAGACATTCTGCGCGTACACACCGCGGAGTGGGTGCACAAGCTGAAGACGGGAACGCTTTCGGCGAGCGAGATTATGAAACTGGAGATTCCTTATTCGCGGGAGGCGGTGGAAGCGTGCTGGCTGGCGGCGGGAGGCTCGATACTGGCGGGACAACGTGCGCTTCGCGATGGTTTCGGCTGCAACCTGGGCGGCGGATTTCATCACGCGTATCCGGGCCATGGCGAGGGTTTTTGCGCGATACACGACGTGGCGGTGGCGATTCGAAGGCTGCAGGAGGATGGAGCGATTCGGAAGGCGATGGTTATTGATACTGACGTGCATCAAGGAAACGGAACGGCGGCAATTTTTGCCGAGGATGAATCCGTATTCACGATTTCGATCCACCAGGAAAACAATTATCCGGCGTACAAGCCACCTTCGGACATCGATCTGGAAATGGCGGACCGCGTGGAGGATGACGAGTATCTGGGAGCTTTGATTCCCGCGGTGCAATTGGCACTGGATGAATTCAAGCCAGAAGTTGTCTTTTATGTGGGCGGGGCGGATCCGTTTTGCGAGGACCAGCTTGGCGGTTTGATGCTGACGAAGAAAGGATTGAAAGAACGCGATCGGAGAGTGTTTGAAGAGGCACGGCGACGAGCAATTCCTGTGGCGACGGCACTGGCTGGAGGATACGCGCGAAGGGTGGAAGACACGATACGCATCCACGTAAACACAATTCTTGCCGCGCGCGAAGTTGCGCTGGCGTTTCCATCCGCATCGGCGGCGAAGCACTAGCAAGGAGATAGGTTCCATTCCCGGGCATTTGCTCTGCGGGATATTGAGGGGCGTTCCATGAAGCGTTTCGCGATTCGACTTGTATTCAACCACTTCATTTGTGCGGCGCTGCTGTTGTCTTCCACCGCTGCCAGTCCAGGCCTTGCGCAGGTGCCGACTGCTGTTGGAAAAAAGTTGAGGGTGTACATTTCTGTAGACATGGAAGGCGTGGCGGGAGTGGTGACCGCGGATCAACTTATTCCAGGGGGATTTGAGTACGAGCGATTCCGAAAGTTCATGACGGACGAGACGCTCGCGGCAGTGCGGGCGACGCAAGAAGCGGGAGCAAGCGACATCGTAGTGAGCGACTCGCACGGAAACGGCGAGAATCTGCTGATTGATGAGTTTCCCAAGGAAGTTCGCATAGTCCGTTCGTGGCCGCGGCACGGCGGAATGATGGCCGGGCTGGATTCGAGCTTCAACGCCGCGATTTTTATTGGCTACCATGCATCCACGACGAATCCGAACGGCGTTCGCGCGCACACATTTTCGAGCGCGCATTACACACGAGTCACGTTGAACGGCCATGCGGTGACGGAAGGCGAGTACAACGCCGCCTACGCGGGAGCTAAAGGAGTGCCGGTCATCTTTGCCTCCGGCGACGACGCAGCCGTTGCAGAGATCAAATCGCGGTTAGGGAATATCGAAACCGTCGAAACGAAGAGCGCTCTGAGCTTCCATTCCGCGGAAACGCTCACGCCAGCGGCTTCCTGCGAAAAAATTCACGACGGGGTGAAAGCGGCGCTTGTGCGATTGCAGGATTTCAAACCTTACACGGTCAAGACGCCGGTGACGCTGGAGATTACGTTCAAGAATTACATGCCGGCTGAGGTACTGAGCTACCTGCGAATCGTGCAGCGAGTAGATTCGCATACGATCCGGTTTGTAGGAAAAGATATGGACGAGGTGGATGACTTCGAAGAATTTGTGTCGAACTATGGCGCCGATTTAGCGCCCTGAACGGGCTTCGCCAGACTTTCATTTTGACCAGCGAGCACCCGGCGGACCGCTCCGCTAAGTTGCGATTCCACGCCGTCAGGATCAAAGCCCTCCGCGCGATAAGCGATCTTTCCCATGCGATCGAGAATGACGATAGTGGGGAAGGCATTTACGCCGAGGAGGCGGTCCAGGCCATCGGCGAAGACCACGGTCGTGCGAGGTTTTTCTTCGTGGAGATAGTCCGGGACAAGAGACTCATCCTCGTCGCAATCCGCGGAAAGAAAGACGATGCCGGGAATTCCATCGAATTGCGCGGCCACGCGCTCGAAGTGAGGCTCCATCGCGCGGCAAGGTCCGCACCAGGTGGCCCAGAAATTCAGCACAACGACTTTTCCCTTCTGGCCAGCGAGCGGATATGATGAGCCGTCAACGGCCATCCGAAGCTTGAAGTCATAAGGCTCCTTGGCGCCGGCGTTTCTTGCGGGTTTGGGAGCGTCCGAAGACGCAGAGACGTCGTCGTACGCATGCAGGAGATAGTCGCCAAGGCCTTCCTCAGAGCCGTGTGCGAGCCGCCAGACATTGCCGAGTTTTTGGCGAATCTCGCGGCGATTTGCTCCATTGCCCGAAGCACCGGCCAGCGCAAAGGCTCGGGCATATTCGCGAATCGCCCCGGGCAAATCCTTGTTTAATTCGGCAATTTCGCCGAGTTTTTCTCCCGCCGTTGCGTTCGGAGAGAGCGCCATGCTGGCGCGAAAATCCTTTTCCGCAGCAGCAGTATCCTGCAGTTTGAAGGCAAGCCTGCCGCGGAGCGAGAGGATATTCGTTTCATCGCGCTTTTGTTCAGCTTCCCATTCTTCCATCGAAATTTTGGGAGATTTATTTTCGAGAGTATTGCGCTGGACGTATTCCAGAACGCGGGTGGAATAGGATATCGCGCGGCGCAGGGCGGTTTCATCGCCGTTGCGCTCCAAGAGTTGGATGGCGAGCACGGTCATGGAGATATCCTCGGGAGCGAGAGCGACGATGCGCTCGGCGTATTCGGCGGCGCGAGCGGAGTCCTGGAGCTGGAGATTCGCTTCGACGAGGGCGCGATAGATTTGTGGGCGTTGCTGCGATTCCGGGTACTTCTGGAGGAAAGCTTCAAGGTTGCGGACTAACGCGGCGCGGTCGTTGCCGGAATCGTCGATGGCCTGCTGGAGTTCTTCGGTTTCGGACGGTGTTTTGGTATCAGCGGATTTCTTTGCAGCCGAGGCTTTCGTTCCGCGCGGGGGCGCGCTCTGAAGATAACTTTGCTGCAGATTAGCCGCTCGCAAGGCGGAAGAGCCGAAATGAGTCTCCAAGAGAGCGAGAGCAACGAGCGTGCATCGGCACATACAGTTCACAAGGGAGATTCTAGTATGTTTGGGTGGAAATTGCCGAGGTGCGTTGCAGATTGTCGAGGCCATTCAGCGCGGGAAGGCGATCAGTTTATTGGGCGCTTTGCACTTCGATGTTCCCGGAGACGGTATGAATTTCCACACGGCCCCCGCCCGAACCGATGTGAGCGCGCAGGGAGTGCTTGCCCTGCTCTTCAATCATGATGGGAATCTGAGCGGTGATCTGACCGGAGACGGCGTTAGCGGAAAAGTGGAAATTTGCGTTCGAGGGGACCGCGATTTGCACAGTCCCGGAGGCGGTTCGCAATTCCCAGAAGCTGTTGCCGCTGGGATTGCCTTGGACCGACAAGCGCCCCGAACTGGTGCGCGCTTTCACGTCGGCATTGGCTCCATGCACGTCAATCGAGCCGCTGGAGGAGCCGGCATCCACGCGACCACCCGGGGTATTTACCCGGACATCGCCAGAAACGGAGTGGGCCAGAACGTCTCCCTTGGCATTCGAGACCGTCACGCTGCCCGAAACGCTTGTGGCGCGTGCGTCATCACCGCAATTTTCGGCTTCGATGGATCCGCTGGTTGAGGAAAGTCTGACTTCGCGGCCAATATCTTGCGCTCGAACGGAGCCAGAGACGGACTCCGCTCGGACAGGGCCGGCCACATTGCGAATCGAATCGGAGCCGGAAATGCTCGTCGCATTTACTTCGGTCTGCCGGGGCACTTCGAGGGAGTACGAGATGGAGACGCTATGCAACCGCGAAAGCTCCTTGCCGACACGGAGAGTGCTGCCTTTGAGTTCGACGGGCGGATTGGCGAGAATATCGTCCAGGCGTTTTTGCGGACTGCCAAAACCAAAACCGGAGACTTGTACAATTCCGTGCACGTGCACTTTTCCGTCCGCACTGCCGACTATGGAAACATCGCCCGCAACATTGGACAGGTCCACCAGGATCGGGCCGGAAACATCCAGCGAGCGGTCAAAGCTGCCGGAGACGGACGGGCCCATCGAGCATCCAGCCAGCGCCACGACGAGGGCAAGCGAAGCGATAAACGCGGCCCGACTGCGATGTCTCGTCATTCTTCCTCCAGCGCCAACTGCGGCGCGTGTTCGACCCTTTCCAAAAGAAGATACGCACAATCGGCGAAAGATGTTCCCGACACGCAGTAACAGGAGTGCATGCTATCGGGCAAGGCTTTCGTTCAGCGAGCCTTGCCGGTAGCCCTCCAGATCGAGCGCTACATAGGTGAATCCGGCGCCCTTGAGATGCGCCGCGATCAACGCCGCCACTTCCGGAGTCATGGCGCGCGGCATCTCCTCAGGCGCAATTTCCACGCGCGCAAGCTTTTCATGCAAGCGGACGCGAAATTGACGGAATCCCAGTTGGCGAAGAGCCGTTTCGCCGCGTTCGACCAGTGCCAGCCGCTCGGCGGTTACTTCTGTGCCGTAAGGAAGGCGCGAAGCAAGACAGGCAGAGGCGGGACGGTCCCAGGTAGGCAGGCCCGCGCGATGAGAGAGTTCGCGAATTTCCGCCTTGCGCAATCCGGCATCGAGAAGAGGCGCCACCACGCGATGCTCGGTTGCGGCGCGGTGGCCGGGGCGAAAATCCAGGGTGTCATCGGCGTTTACGCCGTAAGCGACGGCCGTGAAACCGCGCTCTTGAGCCATAAAGTCGAGGACGCCGAAGAGTTCGTCCTTGCAGAAGTAACAGCGATCCGCCGCGTTGGCGCGGTATTTGGGATCTTCCATTTCATGCGTTTCAACGAATTCATGGCGAACGCCGACTTTGCGGACAAAATCCTCGACCACCGCGCGATCATGCGCGGAATAACTTGGAGAAAGCGCGGTGACGGACAGCGCGCGTTCTCCTAGTGCAATATGGCCGGCCCACGCCAGATACGCGGAGTCCGCTCCCCCGGACAGAGCAATGATCACGGAAGGGAATTGGGCGAGTCGGGTCCGGAGCAGCAGCTCTTTTTCAAAGGCCGAGAGTTCCGATGGCTCCGGCACGCGGATTTGCACGAGGGCATTCATTTCCAACGAAAGTATACCCCAGGGAGCGAGCAGTTTTTTTTGCTTGCGATGAAGGAAAGCATGGTTATTTGAAATCCAGCAAGACATCGACCGAATGCTTGGCGGGGTCGGTGCGCAACCAGTGGCCGACCGTGTCGTAATGCAGTGGCAAGTCGCCAAAAATCTCTTCGTGACGGGATTCCAGTTTGATCAGGAAATCCTCAAAGACGCTCTTGTCAAAAATGGCGCCGGCTTGCATGGGCCACTTTTCTGTAAGGCGCCGTTCGGCATCGAGCGAAAGCCCCGTTAGGACCAAGGTCCCGAAATGATAGAGCGGTCCCTCCGACACAGAGACGGCGTATGAAACTGTGTGTGACTGATCGTCATAGGAAACAACCGGATCGATCTTTGCATCGAGATAGCCGCGTTGGCCATACGCTTCGCGGACGCGGTCCCATCCTGCTTCGAGCTTCATGCCGTCGGCAACATCGCCTGCCGTCATGCCGAGTTCATTGGTAAGCGTGATGGTTGAGAGCGTGGAGTTGCCGGACCACAGCGGTGCCTTCCAGTGATAGACGGCGCCCGTTTCAACAGGGACAAAAATGGGAAGCTGCTCTGGTAATTTGCGGTTGGGGTCGCCCGTCAAGCGGACCTGCGGCGGGCCGAGCTTCACGTGCAGATAGCCGCGTTGAAGATAGAGCGGGCGGACCTGTTCGGAAAGGAAAAGATCGATGGTAATGCGCGAATAGGGCTTGCCCAGCACAGCGGAAAGCTGCTGCTGCACAACGTGCGAAGAGGCCAGAGCTGGATCGCCAAACTCGACACTCGCGATAGAGAAAGGAGCGTCAGGAACATGGAAGTCCTGAACGTTGCCGTCGCCCAGAGGATTGGCGATCAGCTCGTGTTCGGCGGTTAATTTTAGATCGTGGGCTGCAAGCAAATCATTCACGGCAACGGCGGCCTGGTCCAGGGCGGCGCCTGCTTCGGGAAGAGTGCCATCAAAAAAGGGAAGCTTCTGGCGGATGGCGTCATTGAGCTCGCCATCGCCAAGCCAGGGAAGATTGTCGTAAAAAACTGGAACACGCGGCGCCTCTTCCAATTGGAAGATGACGGTAAGTTCTTCGGCGCGCGTTTCGAATTTGTAATTCACCTTGGCGAAGAGGCCCGTTTGCAGCAAGCGGTCGGCGGCGGCTTGTAAGTCCGCTTTGCCTACTTGAGAACCTTTCTCGAGGCGAGAGAGCGCGACGATCTGGGCTTCAGGAAACGTTTTCAGGCCCTCGAAGCGAACTTCACGGAGAATCGCCGTCGGTACTGCCGGCGTTTGAGCGCGAACCTGGAGGAAGAAAATAAGCGTGAAAAATAGACAGAGGCACAAACGGGTCCGTAAATTGCGAAGCATTGATTTATCTTAGCGGAAAAAAGAGCTTGGGCCTACTTGTGGATCATTCATAGGCAGGAATTACCGAAGAAAAAAGAGCGCGGAAATTGTTCCGCTATTCGACGGTCACTGATTTCGCTAGATTGCGCGGCTGGTCAACGTCGCACCCACGGCGGACCGCGATATGGTAAGCGAGAAGCTGGAGAGGGATAATTTCCAACAGCGGCGCAAGAATTTCGGGAGCGGGCGGAAGCTCGATGATGTGGTCGGACGCTTCGCGCGCGAGATGGTCGTTCTCCGTGGCGATCGAAATGACGATGCCGTCGCGGGCCTTGACTTCCTTAATATTAGAAACGCTTTTCTCGTAGCGCGTGACGGATTCCGGGTCGCTATCATCGCGAGTGGCCAGAACAACTACCGGCAAGTTCTCGTCGATGAGGGCGTTAGGACCGTGCTTCATCTCGCCGGCGGGGTAGCCCTCGGCATGGATGTAGGAGATTTCCTTCAGCTTGAGCGCGCCTTCAAGGGCGATAGGGTAATGGATGCCGCGGCCAAGATAGAGAAAATCCGTATAGCGGAAAAACTGCCTGGCAAGATTTTCGTAAAACCCTGAGACGTCTGCTTGCAGCACCATTTCCATCTTGTGAGGGATGCGCGTGAACTCCTGCATGAGCTTCACGGCTAAATCCGGAGCAAGCTTCCCGCGAACTTGTCCGAGGTAAGAGGCGAGAAGCAGGAGGGCAGCTAATTGTGCGGTGAAGGCTTTGGTGGAGGCCACGCCGATTTCAGGACCGGCATGGGTGATCACCGTTCCGGCAGCTTCCCGCGTGATCATCGAGCCCATGACGTTGCAAATGGCGAGAGTAGGCGAGCCCTTGAGTTTTGCTTCGCGCTGGGCCGCCAGAGTGTCGGCAGTTTCGCCGGACTGGCTGATGCATACGGTCAGCGTCCTGGAGTCCATGATGGGATCGCGATACCGGAATTCGCTGCCGTAATCGACCTCGACCTGCAAGCGCGCAAGGCGTTCGATCATGAATTTTCCGGCGAGACCCGCGTGCCAACTTGTACCGCACGCGACAATGCTCACCTGCTGAAAATCGCGGAACTGTTGTTCGGAGATTTGCATCTCGTCGAGGAAAATTTTTCCCGAATCCTGCGAGATTCGCCCGAGAAGAGTGTCGCGGACGGCGCGGGGTTGCTCGAAAATCTCCTTCTGCATGAAGTGCTTATAGCCGCCCTTTTCGGCCATGATGGGATCCCACGCAACATGATGAGCGGGGCGATCGACGGGGCGGCCGTCGTGATCCATCACGCGCACGCCGCTTTGGGTGAGGACAGCGATGTCGCCGTCTGCCAGGAAGAAGATTTGCCGCGTGTGCTCAAGAAGCGCGGGGATATCGCTGGCGACGAAGAACTCTCCATCGCCGAGACCGATGACGGATGGCGGACCGTTGCGCGCAGCGACGATCTTGTGCGGGTCGCGCGAGGAGAGAAAAACAAGGGAATAGATGCCGCGCAGCTCCTTGAGCGATTTGCGAACGGCTTCTTCCAGCGGGACGGCGCCTTGCGAGTTTTTTTCAACGAGGTGCGCGACGACTTCCGTGTCTGTTTCCGTGACGAACTTGTGGCCTTCGCGCTGGAGCTGTTCCTTGAGTTCGAGATAATTCTCGATGATCCCGTTGTGAACGACGACGATTTCGCCGCTGCAGTCGCGGTGCGGATGTGCATTTTCTTCAGTGGGGCGGCCGTGGGTAGCCCAGCGAGTGTGGCCGATCCCGTAGGTACCCTCAATGGGGGACTTCAGGATGACTTCTTCCAAGTTACGGAGCTTTCCCGGCGCGCGCCGGATTTCCAGCTTTCCTGCGGGATTGACGACGGCGATGCCCGCGGAATCGTAGCCACGGTACTCCAGCTTGCGGAGGCCTTCGATGATGACAGGAACTACTTTTTTCGGCCCGATGTAACCGACAATTCCGCACATGCGCGGCATCTCCTGAAGAAGCTATTTCGTAAGACTAGCATGGACTTGCGATGGTCCAGCGGGCTCGTGGAGGCGATGTGGCGAATCGTATCAAGGCTGGAAGGGGTCATTGGGAGCTGGCTGGAGCTCGTAGGTGCGCAACTTGTCGTTCGAATCGAAGTGAAACGTGACGCGGGCGGTGGTGGGCCGAAGAGTCTCGGTATCGATATGACGCACTACGGCGACCACGGAATTTTTATCACGAGAATTCTCGAGGTTATAACCCCGCGATTTGAGGAAGTATTCAACGCGTGCTCTCTGTGTGCCGGCCGGAAGTTGGGCGCTGAGCATCTCATCAATTTTTTTAAGATGGGGGTCGGAGGTGTGATTCTTGCTCTTACATCCTGCCCCGAAGAGCATTAGAAAGAGGACGAAAACCGACGCCAGCAGCGGCCGTAGATTGGATAAAAGCCACGCCAGTTTGCGGCGACGAGTCATGGCTCGGCGTGTTTATTCGACGATTTCAAAGCGTGATTCTTCAATGACCGGGTTAGTGAGCACTTCTTTGGAGATGTGCTCGACCTGCTTCAATGCTTCGTCGCGGGTCAGGCCCTCGACGTTCAGCACAAAAAATTTCCCCTGGCGAACGTCCTTGACGGATGCATAACCCAGCCCGGACAGCGCATGTTGAATCGTCTGCCCTTGAGGATCGAGCACCGTGCGCTTCGGCATCACCCAAACGTGTGCTTTCATGAGCCAAGTATAACATTGGAGGCGCCGCCAGAGGCCAATCGAGATGGATTGGGAAGAGACGGGGGACTGTTCGAGTTAGGAATTGCGCGCCTTTCGGAGGGCGAGTTTTTCTTCCGATGAAAGGAATGCGTGTTCAAAGCTCATTTTGGCAAGCTGCGTGAGTTCGGCGTCATTCATCCCCATGTTTGCAGCATTTTCATACTCGTTCAGCAACGTGGTATGCAACATCGCGGGATCGTCCGTGGAAAGAACGATCGGGATGCCATGGCGCCAGAGACGCGGTAGTGGATGCTGCGCAAGATCTGCCGCAGGGATTCCCAATTGTTTCGCCAGTGCACCCGTCCGGATATTGCTTTGGGGGCAAATCTCGAGCGGGATGCGGCGATCGACCAGCAAATCCATGAGCGAAAGATCGTGGGCGGCCGCGATACCGTGGCCGATGCGCTCGACGTGGAGCAACTCGACGGCTTCGCGGATTTTTTCCGGACCGCCGACCTCGCCGGCATGCATCAGGAGATGCAGCCCATTCTTCGCAGCTTGTTCGTAGACGGGCCGAAAATCCAGCGTAGCAACACTCATTTCGTCGCCGCCAATGCCAAAAGCCACAATCGCTTTCGAGCTGCAGCGCTGAGCGGCAGCTACAACTTCCATCGCCGCGTCGGCGCCGAATTGGCGGGCGGCATCGAAAATCCAGTTCAGGCGAAGCCCCTGCTTTTGAAATGGCTCGGTGCTTTGCAATATGGCCTCGAAATTAGCTTCAGGCTGCTGCTTGCGGAGAAGCATGACTCCGACAGATAAGGTGACTTCCGCGTAGACGACCCCTTGCGTAAGCAGGTGCTCACACAAATCCTTGGCGATAAGACCGTAATCGCAGGGCTCTCGCAGGAAGGAAGTGACCCATTTGAAGGCATCGATGAAACCAGTGAAGTCGCTGTAGGTGTAACGCAGGCGAACATCCTCCTCCGTTAGAAAAATATTGTGCCGGGCCGTGAGTGCGCAGACGGTCGCCGGCCGAATCGAACCTTCGAGATGCAAATGCAGCTCAGCCTTGGGGAGAGAAGTGATGCTTTCTGGTAGAAGACTGGCGTTCATCCCAGGCGTCAGTGAGGCAGTTGGGGCCGGCCCGCGTTTATCCACGCGGTCAGCCAGTAAGAACCGACATCTGTCGAAGCTTCGGAGAGTTGCCGAATCAAAATGGCCGCGGACTGGTTGTAAAAACGATCGTAGTACTCGTCGTTGTAAGCGTAAGCCTTTCCAGCCAGATATGCATTGCGATCCGCAAGGAGTATCGGCTCGAGCCAGCTATGCGAACTGAGGCAAACTTCGAACGCATGATCCGTGGGATCGCTGATAAACGCGGCGTCGTTTGGCCGCATGGGAAAAAACGAAGAGTAGCGGTCGACCAGGGCGGTCCCAAATCGCTCGTTTACGCCACGTTGAGATGTCAGCTTCCCATCAAAATTTTCCGTTGTGCTGAAAGGGTCGTGAGCGTCAGCGACGTAATTTGCAAGAATTGCGGCATCCAGCCTGGCTTCGTCCCAACGACCTGATTTCATATCTTCCGTCAGCTTCTGGCTGTAAACGCCAATCTGCCAGGGGAGCACCCCATTCGACTGGAGTTTTGATTTTCCGAATTTGTCAAGGGCTGCTTTATAGTCGCGTGGGAGCGTGTCAAAAGGAAAGTGGCCGTATTTGTCGAGATAAAGATGGTTGTTGCGCTTTTCGGCAGGAGTTTTGGCAAGCTCGTCCAAGGGGTCGGTCACGTGCTGGAGGAGAATCCCCCGGCTTGCATCAAAAAATGCGCGAACGTCCGGAGGAAGCGTATCGATAGCCTGATTGACGATCAGCTTGTTGGCGTTGCGCCCCCACGCGGCGAGGCGTAGCGGCAATAGCAATAACAATGCCAGTGCCGCGAGCATGGCCGCGGCCATCCCCTGCGACTCTTTTGCGAGTCCGTGGCGCATCACCTTAGTCTCTATGCTCGATTCAATATCCGCAGCGTGCTGTGCTCCCGGCTATACAAAAGATAGACCACGAGTCCGATGACCATCCATACGAAAAATCTGATCCAGTTCTCGAGAGTCAGACTCGCCATCAGTATAAGGCATGTGACAATGGAAAGGATGGGCACGTACGGCACGAAGGGCACACGAAATCCGCGCTGGCGGTCCGGCTGAGTTTTTCGCAGAACCAGAACAGCAATGGCGACCAGCAGGAACGCAAAAAGCGTCCCGATGTTCGAAAGATCCGCAAGCGTTCCGATATCGAAGATACCGGCAGGAATTCCCACAAAAATTCCAGCCACCAGTGTGGCGATGTACGGAGTGCGGTATTTCTTGTGTACTTTCGAGAAGGCGCCTGGCAGCAAACCGTCCCGCGACATCGCAAACCACACGCGCGCTTGCCCAAGCTGGTAGACAAGGAGCGAGGAAATCATGCCCATCAGCGCCCCAACGGTCACCCATTGTTCGAGTTTGTCCAGCCCAATGTTTCGAAGCGCACTGGCCACGGGAGCAGCATCACCTTTGAAGATGCTGTACGGCTGAATCCCCGTGAGCACGATAGCCACACCAACATAGAGCGTGGCGCAGACCAGCAGGGAAGCCATAATGCCCAAGGGCAAATCCCGCCTGGGATTCTTGCATTCCTCTGCAGCGGTGGAAACGGAGTCAAACCCGATATAGCTAAAAAATACGATGGCGCCGCCGGTGAGGACTCCCTGCCATCCGTTGGGCATGAACGGATGCCAGTTGACGGGCTTGATGTATTTGGAAGCGAACAAGAGGAAAAGACAGATGGCCACGAGCTTGATCGCCACCATAATTCCATTGGCACCGGCGGATTCCCGAATCCCCACGATCAGCAAAACCGTGAGAAGCATGACGATGATGAAGCCAACCAAGTTGAAGTGCAGGACCCATCCGCCTCCCGGCGTGTACGCCGGGGTGCTTAGTGAAGGCGGCAAGTGGACTCCAAAGGTTTGTAGAAGGCTGTCGATATAAGCAGAAAAGCCGACCGCGACGGCCATGTTCGAGACAGCGTATTCCAGGATCAGGTCCCAACCGATGATCCAGGCGACCAGCTCTCCCAGTGTTGCGTAGGTGTAGGTATACGCGCTGCCCGCGATAGGAATCATGGAAGATAGTTCTGCGTAGCACAGTCCAGCAAAGCCGCAGACCACGGCGACTAGAAAAAACGAGAGCGCGATAGCCGGACCAGCTCCGGGCCGGCCGGTGACCCCCGAAGCGTGCGACCCATGGAAAAGCACCTCCAGAACGGGAGCTTTCAGAATGGAAGGGTAGCGTACATCTTCCCCGGCAGCGGCGGTGCCAGTGAGGACAAAGATACCCGTACCGATAATGGCGCCGATTCCGAGCGCAGTCAGGCTGATCCAGCCAAGCGTCTTTTTCAGCCGTTTTTCCGGGTTTTCCGCATCCGCGAGTAACTGGTCAATGCTCTTGCAACAGAAGAGATCTGATCCCACTCATACTCTCCGATCGAGCCCGGACACGGCGAAAGCCCGGCTCTGCAGGACACTGGCGGTTACCTTAGTGACGAAATCGTGCCTCACTCTACCTCGACACACGCTGGCGTGCAACAGCTTCGCCCCTGTTCTATGCTGGCTCGAGTTGCGCGTAGCGCTCGATGAATTTTTTTGTCCCTCGGCCGGGAAAACTGACAGAAACACGCCGGTCTTCCTCATCGCCTTCGACACCGACGATGGTGCCCACGCCAAAGCTGGGGTGGCGAACTTTACGGCCGAGCATGGGATTGGCGTCGGCGCCGCGCCGCGCCGCCGGCCTGCCAAATGAGCTTGAGCTCCTCGCTGGCTTGGGAGCAGCCACAGCAGGTGTGGGTTTTCCGCGCACGCGCCGCAGGAATTCGTCGGGCGAGTAGGAATATTCGGGGTCGGGCTCGTAGCGGCGCGTTTCTCCGATTTCCGCCATGGAGCCGCGGATGGTTTCCACTAATTCTCCGGGGATCTCCCCCAAAAAACGCGACGGCAAAGACGCCCGCAATTGCTGCTCGTTCCCAAAAATGCGCCGATATACGGCCCGAGTAAGCGTGAGCGAGAAGCGCGCGCGCGTCATGCCAACGTAGACCAGGCGCCTCTCTTCTTCGATGCCTTTTTCTTCATTCAGGGAGCGCCCGTGTGGGCAGATTCCTTCTTCCATCCCCGTCAGAAAAACATGATCGAATTCCAGTCCCTTGGTGCTGTGCAGCGTGATTAGCGTTACCCCTGGTTTACCTTCGAAGGAATCCGCGTCACTCACTAGAGCGGCGGCATCCAGAAAGTCCGTAAACGTTTCACCGGCATCCATGCTTTCGGCGACGGCGCGGGTCAGTTCTTCCAGGTTCTCCAGCCGCGCCACATCCTCGGGCGTGTTGCGGTCTTTCAGCATGTCCATGTAACCGCTCTCTTCGAGGACTATGCGGAGAAATTCTGCCGGCTCTTTCGCGGCGAGCACCTCCTGGAGTTTAAAGATCAGGTCCTGGAACGAGCGGAGCGGCGTGACCGCGCGCCCGCTCGTTGCGCCGGACACAAACTTCTCAATTGCGGCCCATAGCGAAGTTGTGTCCACTCGCGCCGTTTCACGTATAGAATCCACTGTTGTTTTGCCGATGCCGCGCGGCGGCAGGTTCAGCACCCTCAGCAGGGAAATATCATCTTCCGGATGCATGGCCAGCCGCACATACGCCAGTGCATCTTTGACTTCGGCGCGGTTATAAAAGCTGAACCCGCCGACCAGTTTGTAGCGCAATCCTTGCCTGCGGAACACTTCTTCAAACGCTCGCGACTGAAAGTTGGTGCGGTACTCGACGGCGCAGGTCAGCGCGGAATCATCGTTCAAGATGCGTTCCAGCTCTCCCGCGACAAATTCCGCCTCAGCCTGTGCGTCGCGCGCTTCGAAATACCGCAGATTTGCGCCGGTTCCTTTGGTTGCGCTGAGTGACTTGCCAAGCCTTTCCGGATTGTTGGCAACCACCGCGCCTGCCGCGTCCAAAATATTTTGTGTGGACCGGTAATTGCGTTCGAGCTTCACAACACGCGCGCCAGGAAAGTCCCGAGAGAAACTGAGCAAAATCGAGACATCCGCGCCGCGCCAGCGATAAATAGACTGGTCCTCGTCGCCGACGACGCAGAGATTTTGGCGAGGCCCCGTCAACAGGCGCAGCAGGTCGTACTGCACACGGTTGGTGTCCTGATACTCGTCAACGTGGATGTACTGAAAACGGGCTTGCCATTTCTCGCGCACCGCAGGCGCTTCTCGAAGCAGCCGCACGCAGCGAAGAAGAAGGTCATCGAAATCCAGAGCGTTGCTGTGATGCAGCAACTTCTCGTACGCTGCAAAAACATCCGCCACGCGCCGGCTGTCCTGTCCGATAGCTTCGCCTCGCAGCATCTCGGCGGTTTTGCCATGGTTTTTCGCGTGGCTGATGCGGCTGAGGAGATTGCGCGGCGTAAGGCTGTCGTCATCGATGGCAAGTTTGCTCATGGCCAGCTTCACCGCGGCGACCTGATCGTCGTCATCATAGATCGCGAAATCTCGCGGCAAACCTGCGCTTGGCGCCTCTTTACGCAAGAGGCGCGCGCAGAGCGAATGAAACGTCGAAAGCCAGGGTTGTGCCGGCGGTACTCCCGAACGCAGCAACAGATCGGAAACCCGCGTGCGCATCTCCTCCGCCGCCTTGTTGGTGAAAGTGACGGCCAAAATCGCTTCCGCAGGCACACCTTTGGAAATCATGTTGGCCATGCGAAAGGTGATGGCGCGAGTCTTGCCGGTCCCGGCGCCAGCCAGGATCAACACCGGGCCTTCCGTCGTTTCAACTGCGAGCCGCTGTTCTGGATTCAATTCGTCGAGCAGATTCAATATTAACCTGCAGTGGTCGAAGATGCGATGCCTTGTGATGGTAGCCGAGTGCTGGGACTCGCGCAAATTGCCGAATTTTGTGCCGGAAATCAGGCAAATCCTCGAAAAAACATGACGCTGTCGCGTGTGCCGCTGGACTATTTGCTCAGGTCAATCTCGAAGTACAACAGGGGTCGATTCTTCTCGAGGGCCCGCACATCAGGAATGTAAAGATGCGCCGTGGCCAATAGATCGAATTGCCCTCGCAGGTCGAAGTAAAGCAGCCCGTGTACGGACTGATGTGGAGCCACGATGCTTGCTGGAACCGCCGCTTCTGCCGCTTCTTTCTGCACTTGCATCCAATGCTTGTCGCGCGCCTTTGGTCCGCTGGAAGGAATTGGAAAAGGCAACCTGTGGCTCGCGGTGGGGTCCTTGTTTCCGCTCTCCATGACCACATCGGCAACATCGTCCGGGGTGAGAGAACGCAGCGCCTGGCGGTTCTCTTCGGAAAGCGTCACATTCAGCCGGATCTGCTCCAGGTCAATCTTCATGCTATCGTCCGTGTCGTTACGGATGGTCGTGTCGATAGCCACGACGCCCGCGGCGAGTGGAGATTTCTTGTGAAATTTCTCTTTGTAGCTCTCCGCATTGGTCCACGGCTGCGCCGAGATCGTGACGCCTTCATGGGCCTCCAATGCAGCCGCCCTCATCGTGGACTGAGGGGATGGAGCGGTGGGCCCGCCAAAAAAAAGCGCGCAGGCAAGAAAGGGAACTATGATGGCCAGGTTTCGCATCGGGTTATAATAGCCCTTTCTCATCTCGACGCCTTCGATTCCTGGGGGAAGTGCAAGGTTGCCCGCACCGAGCACCGCCTGCTCGCGGCGGTGCGGCAGAATGACTGGAGTCACTTTTAGTGTATTTTACCTATAGCCTGTTACTGGGCGTCGCCGCGCTGCTGCTTACACCCTATTGGCTGTGGCAGAGAATTCGCCACGGCAAGTATTTCTCGAATCTTTCGGAGCGGTTCGGTTTCTCGTTTCCGTCGCTCAGTAAGTTACCCGGTCAGCATCCGGGTGCCATCTGGATTCACGCCGTTTCCGTCGGTGAGGCGCTTTCCGGCGTCACGCTTGCACGTAGATTGAAACAGGCTTATCCGGAGCGCCCGCTGGTCATTTCGACAACCACTTTGACTGGACAGGCTTTGGCTCGCGAGCGGATGCCCTTTGCCGACGCATTTCTTTATTTTCCTTTGGATTGGGCTTTTTGTGTTCGCCGGGCGTTGCACGCGGTACGGCCTTCGATTGTGATTGTTCTTGAGACTGAAATCTGGCCCAACTTTCTTCGCGAAGCGCGCCGCGCAGGTGTTCCCGTGATTTTCGTGAGCGGACGAATTTCGGACCGTTCTTTCGCCCGCTATCAACGTCTCTTTGGCGTGTTTGGTTTTTCTCTCCGACCCTTTCTCCGCAGCGCGCTGGCGAACTCTGCTGCATTTCTCATGCAAAGCGACAACGACGCCGAACGGGTTCGGTCTCTGGGCGCGCCTCCCGAACGTGTGCTCGTGAGCGGCAACCTGAAATACGACCTGGAACTTCCGGCGCCAACGCCAATTTCGCAGTGGCTTGCCGGCGAGGCGCTGCGCAGAGGACGCGCTCCCATCATTGTTGCGGGCAGCGTTGTCGCGAGCGAAGAGCCCCTCGCCTTGATCGCTTTTGGCACGCTGCAAGGAGAACACCGCAAGGCGCTTTTGGTTCTGGCTCCGCGAAAGCCGGAATGTTTTGATGTGGCGGCACGCTCGATTGACGAATCACACCGCAAGTTTATCCGCCGTTCGCAACTGCCGATCCCGGGGCCTTCGCAAAACGGCGCCCCGTACGAGGGAGAATTTGCCATTCCCGATGACGTGACCGTTATTCTGCTGGATAGCATCGGCGAGTTGGCTTCGCTTTACCGCGTGGCGGACGGCGCTTTCGTGGGCGGCTCGCTGGTTGAGAGCGGCGGACATAATATTCTCGAGCCCGCCGCGTTTGGCAAGATTCCCGTGTTCGGTCCGTCCATGGAAAACTTCGCTGAGATCGCTGAGCGGTTCATCGCGGCCGGCGCTGCCGTGCAAGTCGAAAGCCCCGAAGACGCTGGCGTTGCGTGGATCGAGTTTCTTCGCAATCCGGAACGCGCCACGCGTATGGGCGAGACCGCTCGCAAGCTGGTCGAAAGCAGCCGAGGCGCGACGGATCGGGCGATCGCCGAGGTCGGCAAACACCTCGATAGTGCTGCGCGGGAAAATGGATGAATTTCCCGCCGCTTGTGCGACTCCTGCTCTGGCCATTTTCTGTTCTTTATGGCGGCTACGTCCGCGTCCGCGCGTGGCTCTATGCACAGGGCTGGCTCAAGCAGCGCCGTCTGCGCGGCAAGGTGATTAGCGTTGGCAATTTGACCGTCGGTGGCACCGGGAAGACGCCGATGGTTCTGTGGCTTACCGAGAAATTTCTCGCGCAAGGAAAGCGCGTTGCTATTCTCAGTCGCGGCTATCGAGGTTCACACGGCACGAGCGATGAGATCGAACTGATGAAGCATCGCCTGGGAGAACGAGTCATTTTTGGCGTTGGCAAAGACCGCTTTGCTGCAGGCCATCTTATCGAAGAGCAGCGGCCCGTCGACGTTTTCCTGCTGGATGACGGCTTTCAGCATCTGCCGCTCGCCCGCGATCTCGATATCTTGATGCTCGATGGGTCCCGCAAACTGAAAGACCAACGGCTTCTACCTTCAGGTGTGCTGCGCGAACCGATTTCCGCGTGCCGCCGCGCGGACATCCTGGTGGTGACTCGAAAGACCGAGCGGCCCGACGTGGAAGCAGGCGATGCTCACGAACACTGCATTTTTTACGCGCAGACTCGTCTACTCGGCTTTCGCCGATTTGGCCAGCAGTCCGACATTCAGTATGTCAGCGAGATCGGGCACGGCCCCTTCTTGGCTTTCTGCGGCATTGGTAATCCCGAAGCATTCTTTGGTGACTTGAGCCACTGGCATGTTCCAGTCGCGGGACGGAGCATCTTTCGGGATCATCATCGGTACACTACGGATGATTTTCAACGGTTGGAGAAGACCGCTCACAACGCGGGGGCAATTGCACTCGTTACCACAGAAAAGGATGCGGAAAATATGGGTGAAGTGGAGAAGATGACGATTCCCACTTACGTGGCGATCATCGATTTCGTATTTTCTGCGGAAAGCGAGTTTATTGCTGCGCTGGAACGCAAGCTGCAGTCACGACTTGGTGCGCCAGCGTGAAACTCCTTATTCGCGCGACGAATTGGGTGGGCGACGCTATTATGGCCTTGCCCGCCCTTCGTGCGGTACGCTCGCGGTTCCCGGAGGCGCAGATCACGATTCTTGCTCGCCCTTATGTCGCGGCTATCTACAAGAACCAGCAGGTCTGCGACGAGATGATGCTTGTCGATTATAAAAGCGACATGGTGAATGAACTTCGTGCTCACAAATTCGATGCGGCGTTATTGCTACAGAATGCGTTTGAAGCCGCTTGGTTCGCATGGCGCGCAGGAATACCCGAGCGGGTCGGCTATGCGCGCGACGGCCGCAGCCTTCTTCTCACGAAGGCTGTGCCCGTCCCAAAGCCCGGCGAAATTCCCGCCCATGAGCAGTACTACTATCTCGAATTGCTGCGTCGCGCCGGCTGGCTGGATTCCTTGCCGAGCGAATCTTTCATTCAGCTAATTGTTCCAGATGAGAATCGCAAGCACGCAGCGGAATTTCTTCACTCAGCGGGTGCCCGGCCCGATGGCTTCCGCATTGCCGTCGGCGCGGGCGCATCGTACGGTTCGGCGAAATGCTGGCAACCCGATCGCTTTGCCGAACTGGCGAATCGTCTCCAGGCGCAAACGGGCGCTGAAGTGATTTTATTCGGCACACCTTCGGAAGCAACCGTTTCGTTAGCTATTGCGGCAGGCATGCGCACACCGCCAATAGATCTCACCGGAAAAACTTCCATTGTCGATTTACCCGCAGTTCTTTCCCAGTGCCATCTGTTTATCGGCAATGACTCCGGCGCAATGCATGTCGCCGCCGCTGTCGGGCTCCCCGTCGTAGCTATCTTCGGTCCGACGGATCCACTCGGCACCGCCCCCGTCACGCCCCGTTGCAGCATCGTTCGGGAAAAACCGTACTGTAGCCCGTGCTTTCTGCGCCGCTGTCCGACGGATCACCGCTGCATGAACGGCGTCACGCCCGATGCCGTTGAGGCCGCTGCACGGCAATGGATTCCCTCGAACGAGGTGCGCCCTGCCTGACTCTTCTGCTCTCCGGCCCGCCGTGTTTCTCGATCGCGACGGCACCATCACCGAAGAGGTCGGCTACTTGAATCATGTCAGCCGATTTCGTATCTTGCCCCGTGTCGCGGAATCCATCCGCCGGCTGAATGACGCCGGGATGCCCGTAATTGTCGTCACAAACCAGTCAGGCGTTGGCCGTGGTTATTTTCCGGAATCGCTGGTGCAAACGGTCCACGAACTCATGATCCAGCAACTCGCTGACGAAGGCGCGCATCTGGATGCTGTTTACTATTGCCCGCACACCTCGGCCGAAGGCTGCGATTGCCGGAAGCCGAATCCGGGCATGCTGAAACGCGCAGCCCGGGAACACGCGATTGATTTGCGCCGGTCCATCGTTGTTGGTGACCGCCACGGCGACATCGCGCTCGCCCATCGCGCCGGTGCGCGGAGCATCCTGGTGCGCACCGGTTACGGCGAAGGCGAATATTTGTGGAATGCCGAGCATTGGCCGGTTCAGCCCGATTTTGTCGCGGCGGATCTTGCTGACGCGGTCCATTGGATCCTGAGGCCACAGAAATGAAGCGCGCCCGAAATATGAAATCGCCATCCTCGTCGGTGGATCTCCTCGCCCTCGCTGATTGCGTTGAGCAGTTCTCTTCGAAGACGATCGTTCTTTTTGGCGACTTTGTCGCGGACGAATATCAGTTTGGCGACATCTCGCGTGTCTCGCGCGAAGCTCCCGTGCTGATCCTTCGTTATCGCGAAACTCATTTCGCTCCCGGCGGCGCCGCAAATGCCGCCAACAATTTTGCTGCTCTCGGCGTTCGAGTTCTTCCCATCGGCGCCGTTGGAGATGATGCTGCCGGTGACGCGCTCGTCGCCTATTTCCGGAGCAAGCGTGTTGACGTCTCGGGCATTTTCCGCGTGAAAGGCTGGACGACTCCTACCAAGACACGCATCCTCGGCGGATGGGCGCACACCGTGGGACAACAAGTCCTTCGCGTCGACCGCGAGCCGCGATCGCCTGTTCCCGATGCCATACGCAAAAAACTCCGTGCCAAGTTGCAAGCCCGGATTCGTTCCGCGCACGCACTCGCCGTTTCCGACTACGGTTTCGGCGTCCCCACTCCGGCGCTCATCCGCGAGGCTGTCTCACAGAAAAAGAGCCCGCTGTTGGTGACGCTCGACGCGCGCCACAACCTTCACGCCTATGCGAAATCCGGCATCACCTCAGCCACGCCGAACGAGGCCGAACTCGAAGCACTTCATCACGTTTCTATCGGTAAGAATCTTGCCGAGCTGGAACGAGTTGGGGCCTCCACACTCGCGGAAATGAAGCTGCGGGCCCTCCTCGTTACGCGCGGACGCGATGGCATGGCGCTTTTCGAGCCCGGTGGCCACCTCACGCAGATTTCCGTCTTCGGCAGCGATCAAGCCGTCGACGTCACCGGTGCGGGCGATACAGTTCTCGCCGCGTACACCGTTGCTCTAGCGTGCGGCTCTGCTCCACTCGAAGCGGCGCACATCGCGAATATCGCTGGCGGCCTCGTAGTCATGAAACGCGGCACGGCCACCGTCTCGCGAGACGAACTGCTCGCTGCTATTCGTCAGCAAGCCGGCGGCGCCGCCTGACACATGCGCCACGCTCAATCTAAAATCGTCACACGAGAGTTGCTCCGCCAGAAGTTAGCGGAACGACAGCAACGCCTCCAGCGCGTCGTTTTTGCGAATGGCTGCTTCGATACGCTGCACGTTGGCCATATACGCTATCTCGAAGGCGCGCGCGCCGAGGGCGATGTTCTGGTGGTGGGCGTTAATTCGGATGCGAGCGTCTCCTCGCTCAAAGGGCCTGGCCGCCCGATTCTGGATGAGAACGCCCGCGCACTGCTCGTTGCCGCGCTCCGACCCGTCGATTTCGTAGTTCTTTTCAGCGAACCGAACGTTGAATCCTTGCTCGAAGATCTCCGTCCAGACGTCCACGCCAAGGGGACCGACTACACGGCGGACTCGGTGCCTGAACGCGCCACCGCCGCGCGCCTTGGCATACGCGTTGCCATTGTCGGCGATCCCAAGGACCACTCCACGCGCGAGCTGCTGGATACCGTCCGCAAGGTCTCGCATGGCTGAACCGCGCTTTTTGGTTGTCCGCCTCGGCTCATTGGGAGACATCGTGCACACGTTTCCCGCTGTTTCTGCCTTGCGAGAATCGTTTCCCGGCGCGGAGATTGTCTGGCTCACGCACCCGCGCTGGAAGCTGCTTGTCGAAAGCAGCAATCTCGCCTCGCAAATTTGGGCTACGGAAACTCGGTCCATCTATTCGCTGCGCAAACTCATCAAAGATCTCAGAAACCTTCCTTGGGATGCCGCAATCGACTATCAAGGCTTATGGAAGTCCGCCGGGCTGGCTTTTCTTGGCGGCATCAAGCGGAGAATAGGTTTTTCATCGGAAACGGTCCGCGAATTCGGCGTTTCCATTCTTTATACCGACAAAGTCCATTGCAGGACGATTCACATCGCCGATCAAAATGGCGAACTTTCTCTTTATGCGGGAGCGCGCAACCCAGTCACGCAATTTACGTTGCACGTCCCACAAGCCTCTGACCATGAAATGCGCGAACATTTACAGGAGCACAGCCTTACTCGCTACGTCGTCCTAAGCCCAGGCGGGGGTTGGCGCTCGAAGTGCTGGCCGCCAGAACGCTTCGGCGAGCTGAGCAAGATGATTCACGAATCTCTAGGGCTGCGTTGTGTAGTGAATTACGGCCCGGGAGAAGAGGATCTCGCGCTTGCGATCACTGATTGCAGCGGCGGCGCCGCGCCCTTGCCGTACAACGGCTCGCTCGGCACCTTGATGGCTCTGCTTCGCAATGCGGCCTGCATCATCGCTGGCGACACCGGTCCGCTTCATCTAGCAATCGCTCTCGGCACTCCGGCTGTTGCTCTCTTCGGCCCGACGGATCCCGCGCGCAATGGCCCATACCGCACGGACGATATCGTCTTTCGCGCGCCGGGCGTAGTCCGAACTCACCGTCGCATGGATGAGGTCCATCCCTCCATGCTAAAAATTCAAGTGACCGATGTCTTCGATGCAGTTCGCCGTCGCCTCGGAGTTCCTTCGTGAGTTCCGTTGGCGCGTTCTTTGCCCGTTGGCGTGTGCGCCTCGGCTATCCGCTTGCCATTCTCGTCTTGTGGTTCGCCCGGCCAACTCCTCGCAGCATTCTTTGGGGGGTGCCCATAGGACTTCTCGGCCTATTCATTCGCGCGCGCTCCGCCGGTCACCTTCATAAGCAAGAAGTTCTTACGGTCACTGGCCCTTATGCGTACACGCGCAATCCTCTTTATCTCGGCAGCTCTTTTCTTGCGCTCGCTGCGGCCGTTGCGGCGCATTCCTGGATCTCCGCTGTCATTCTCTGCCTTTACTTCGCGCTCTTTTATTCGATTGTCATGCGCCGGGAGGAAGCGGAGCTTCGTCGCCAGCATGCGGCCTTATTTGAAGAATATGCTCGTTCCGTCCCGCTCTTTTTCCCCCGACTTACGCCGCCCAAGTTATCTTTCGGCGGCGCTGCTTTTTTTTCTTTTGCGCAGTACAAGAAAAATCACGAGTATCAGGCCGCCATCGGTTTCCTTCTATTGCTTTTGGTTCTGCTGTTGCTCTGGTGGCTGCGGCCTCACTGAAGTAGCGTTTCCGCTTTTCTCCGGGCACGCCATAAAGCAACTAATCTCTAGGTGTTTGCCGTCAGTCAACACATGCACTGCTCCATCGCGATCCGTGCGCAAAACCCTCACCCCTGCTGTTCCGAGACGCTCCAGCAATTCTGGGTTGGGATGTCCATAGGGATTGTCCTCTCCCGCACTGATCACGGCGACCACCGGGCGGACAGCCGCCAAAAATCCCGGCGTGGTCGAATTCTTGCTACCGTGGTGTCCCACTTTTAGTACGTCGGCACGCAGATCCGGCGCGCTGTTTTCCTCTAGCATAACGTTCTCGACCTGTTTTTCCGCGTCGCCCGGCAGCATTATGGCTTGCTCTCCATACTTCAGTCGCAGCACCAGCGAATCGTTGTTCTGCGGCGAAAGTCTAACCTCCTCGGGACCAACCTCCGGCCACAGGACTTCTTCCTCAACTCCATCCCATGAAAAAGGTTTTCCGCGAATTTCATGCACGATTTGAATTCCTTTTTGGCGGGCCAGCTTTTCCAGATTTGCCAGCGCCTGTGACTCGACTTCTCGTCCAATCCACAGAGTGCCAACGCGAAAATTGTTCAGGATTGCGGTTAGACCTCCGATATGGTCTTGATGAGCGTGCGTTAGCGCCACGACATCCAATTTCTGAAAACCTCGCGACCAGAGATAGGGCGACACCGCCTCCTCCCCGGGATCAATGTTGTTGTGTTCCTCATGTCCGGGAAATCCTCCGAAGGCGCCGCCGCCATCGATCAAGAGCGTTCTGCCGTGCGGAGATACGACAAACAACGAATCTCCCTGTCCCACATCCAAAACCGTGAGCTCCAGCTTTCCTTTCGAAAACTTAGGCGTAAACGGAAAGGTCGCGATTGCGAGCGCGCTCAATGCCAAAACTGCGGCCGCGCATTGTGACGCCCTTCCGCGCCAGGTAGCGGCCCGTTGTTCTTCTGCCGCCAGGACAACCGCCGCGACAAGGAAAATAGCCACTAGCCACGCGGGCGGGCCAGGGATGCGGTAGCTCCAGCGCGGAAAATGTGCGAACCACTGCACGACATGTAGCAGCAGTAATGTCGTCCACGCCAGCGGCGCAGCTAAAATCTTTCCCAGGGCAGGTAGGATTAGCCCGCATCCCAGCGTCAAAAAACCGAGCGGCACGACAATCCCTGTCAGCGGAACGGCGGCCAGATTCACGATCGGCGCGCTCAGCGTAACGCGATGGAAGTCGCGCGCCATCAGCGGTAGCATCCCAATTTGCAGCGCCAACGTGATAACCAGCAATTCCCAAACGCGCAGCGTAACGCCGAGGCCGCGCGCCATCGCATCAGCCGTGGCGCTTGCTGCGCGCGCGGGCACGTGGGAACCAATCCAATCCGCGGCGATACGCAGATCGATCCGAAACTGCGCCGCCTGCGGCTCGTGGGAGGCATCGCGCGTGACGTCGCGCCAGCCGCGTAAGGCGCGGACATACGGTTGCACCGTTCTTTCCAGCCACGGTGCAGCCAGCCCCGCGATACAACCAATCGCCAAAAATGTGAGTTGAAAACTCGAATCTCGAACCGCCAGAGGCTTTGCGACCAGCAGGAGGAGAAACGCCAGGCCCGCGGAGTTCAACAATTCCAGCCGGCGGAAAAACAGACCGCCAACGACCACAATCCCCGTCATCAACGCCGCGCGCAACACTGGCGGCCTTTGTTCCACCACGGCCACATAGGCAAGCAGAAGCGCAAGCGTCGTAAACGCCGTCCAGAACGGCGTGAACCTCAAGCCCCGCCCGATCCAAAAGAGAAACACCGCCAGAGCTCCAACGTGCAACCCAGCCACCACCAGCACGTGGAACACTCCCGTCTTTTGAAAATCTGTGGACTCCGCCCGCTCGACAAAGCTTCGGTCTCCCAGAAGCATCGCCCGTAAGACGCCGTCAACATCGGGCCTCTTTGCGAAGAGCGTATCAACCTCATCGCGCAATCGGCGCCGCGCATGGGCCAGGAGTGTCGCCGGAGTCGTGTGGGCGGTCCCCGTGCGGTCCAGAAGTTCGGGAGCCCGCAATGTGGCGACCAGATCGATGTTCTGTTGCTCGAGATACGCTCGCCGATCAAACGCTCCGTCATCTCTGAAAACTTGCGGGCGCCTCGCTTGCGCAACGACAACAACTTCATCCCCCGCGTGAACGTCCGGTGCCGCTGGCTGATCCGGAGTCCCCGAAAAGCTGAGTCGAAGGCCTCCTTGCGCGCTGATGAACTGACCCTCGTACTCCACTCCTGTCAATTCGATCTCGTAGCCGTAGCCCCATGGCAAACGCGCCGGTTCGTCCCGCAAACGCCCATGCCAGCGCAAGGGCGTCTTTAAACTAACGCGCCCCGAACTAACAAGCGACAACACGTAGTTCGCTGGCCGCGGCTGATCCGCGATGCCTGCGCCCAGCAAACCGAGAATGAGCCAGCTCAAAGCAGCAAAAGTAGCACCCGGGACGAGTCGCCCGATTCTTGTCAGAAAAAGACCACAACAGACCAAGGCCACTGTTGCGGCGAATCCTATAGCGATACAGTCGTGGGAGGATATGCTTCCAGCGAACCACGGAGTCTGGCCGAGCACGACACCGCATGCAAATAACGCGGCGAGGGCGACGGCAGGCAATCTCATGTGACCTTCTTCAACCTCACCAGCGTTTCAATGTGGTATGTCTGCGGAAACAAATCGAACAAATGCATCTCGCTCACTTCATAGCGTACGCGCGGCGCCGCAGTTTCCTTGGGTTTCTTTGGCGAATTTGTCAGCACTGCTAAGTCCCGCGCCAGAGTGGATGGGTCGCAGGACAGGTAGACAATCTCCGCCGCGCAGAGGTCCGCAAGTCTCGCCGCCGTTTCGGCCCCTAATCCCGCTCGCGGCGGGTCGAGCACCACGAATTCCGGCCGCTCCTTTGTCTTCTTCAGAAAATCTTCCGCATGCTCATTGTGCGATGTGACGGCGACTCCCGCTGCATCCGCGTTGGCATAGAGATCGCGCGTAGCCGCCAGGTTTGCATCCACGCTCACAACTTTCTCAAACGCATGCGCCATCGGCAGCGTGAAAAAGCCCACTCCGGCATACATGTCCAGCGCCAATCGCCCCTTCGCACCCGCGGTCACCGAGTTGAGCAAATCCCCGATCAAAAACCGGTTCACCTGAAAAAATGACAAGTGGCTCACTCGGAACTTATACCCGCCCGCTTCATGCACCAGATATCCCGGCCCAGTCAGCTCGAACTTATCCTTTTTCTGATCCAGCAAGAGCAGGCTCTCAACTCGTGGCAGTGCGTCGCGCAGCGTAGCTGCCAATTCCGCCGCGGGCCTTGGAAATCGTTCGAACGCGACGTTTAATGCGATTTTCTCGTCCGCCGAATCCGCAAACGCTTCAATTTCAAGAATGCCCGTTGGCAAAGCGCCGGACCGGGCTATTTCCTGCAGTCGCCCAAACGTCTCGGCGAGCCGGGGCGAAAGCACGGGACACTCATCGATGGGCACAATGAACGAGCTCTCCGGCAAGAAATAGCCAAGCGCTCGTGGCATTCCGCTCTTGACCGCCCACTGCGCGCGGTTTCGATAGCCATAGGGCTCTGCGGTGTGCTCCTGGATCGGACCCACCCAGGAAATTCCGCCCAAGCGCGAAAGCGTCTCCCGCAAAATCTCTTTTTTAAGCCGCACTTGTTCGCCCGCCGCGATGTGCTGGTAATGGCATCCGCCGCAGGTCTGAAATTGTGGACACGGCGCCTTGACGCGCTCTTTCGACGCCGAACTTACCTCCAGCAATTTCGCCCAAATCAGTTTCTTTTTCTTTGCTCTTTCCGCCGCGCGCACCTCTTCGCCCGGCAGCACGTACGGCACGAACACCGTATTCCCATCGGCATGCGCCAGTCCGTCGCCTCCATACACCAGCTTCTCAATCGATAATCGTAACTCGTCAGACATATTGATGGGCCCCATTCTGCGATTTTTCGCGTGGAAAGAAAAGGTGTTTGCTTCCGGAATGCGTGCTTCAGGAAAAATAGTACAAACTCAGCCGCGGCAGTCCGAATTCTTCCAGTAGCCGCTTCTGCAAATATTGTTTTTCGACCAGCGCGATTTGCTCCGCCTTCATCTTGCGCCGGTATGCCGCGAGCTGCCCATCCATCTCCCGTCGGATCTTCAGCATAATTTCTTCGCTCGCCTGTTCTGTCAACAAAGCCTGGATCTTTTCATCCAGGATCGTCAGCCGCCTCTCCAAATCTTCCAGGTCCAGAGCCCCGGGCGAATCCAGCAGCGTCACAGACCCCTTCAATGACCCGGAGATCTCACGCAGTCTTGCCGCGAACCCCTCTAGTCCGCTGGAAGATGCGTTCTCCGCGGCCAAGTCCATCTTGGAGGCATTGTTCACAATGTAAGATCGCATTTCATCCCGTGAAAACGGCTCTTTCGAACCGCTTCCGTTCCGAGGCGCCTTTCCGGCCGCGGCCTCAAGCTGTTCTTCCGCCGCTTCGAGCACAGCGTCCGTGCAATAAGCCAGGCTCTTCAGCGGTTTGCCCGCGCCGCGCCGCGACCGCTGATAACTTTCGAATGCACGATCAATTCCTTTTAACACCGCGTCCAGCGGCACTCCTGCCTTCTGCCAGGTCTCCATGATGGCCCAGTCCAGCGGTGACACCAGCAGGCTCGCACCGCGCTTCTTCCAGAAATAAGTTTCAATTTCCGTGAAGTAGTTGAAGTAGTTCCAGCCGTCCATCTGATTTGCCATCGCGAAGCGCAACAGCGGGTCCGCCCGTGCTAAGACTTCCAAACGTCGTTTTGAGCCGGCCTATCGCTGCATTTTTTTCAAAGGGACTGCCGTGGGCCCAGTCGTCTTTGTCCCGCGATTTGTTGCCGCGGCCCGGCCAGTCTCCGCTTGCTGATTTTTCTCCCAAATCAGGCGCAGCCCGGTAAGTGTCAAGAATTCATCCGTATCCTGAATCTGTTTCGAGCCATTCGCGATTAGTCGCGCTTGCCCGCCCGTTGCAACCACTTTCACGTTGGCGCCAAGCTCCGCCTTCATTCGCGTCAGCATTCCGTCCACCATATCGACCGCGCCGTAGTAAAGTCCCGCTTGCATGTGCGTGACGGTGTTTGTCCCAATCACTTTTCCCGGATCTTTGATTTCCACGCGCGGCAATCTCGCTGCTCTAGCAAATAGCGCCTCGGAGGCAATCCCCAATCCAGGTGCAATCACTCCGCCAAGATATTCTCCGCGCGCCGAAATCGCATCAAATGTGATCGCTGTTCCAAAATCCACCACGATGCATGGCCCGCCATATTTGTGAAAAGCCGCCACCCCATTCACTATTCGATCCGCCCCGACTTCCAGCGGGTTGTCCACCAGGACCGCCATTCCCGTTTTCACGCCGGGTTCCACGAACAACGCCTTCTGCCCAAAATAAATCCGCGACATCTCCGCCAGCGTCCAATTCACCGGAGGCACCACCGAGCTGATCATCACGCCGTGAATCGAATCTCTGTCCAGCCCCGCCAACGTAAACAAATTCCGCGTCAGCACGCCATATTCGTCGATGGTCTGCTGCCTCGCCGTCGTCAACCGCCAGTTAGCGATCAACTCTTCGCCGCGGAAGACGCCCAGCACAGTATTCGTATTTCCGACATCGATCGTTAGCAGCATCTACCGCGCCTCCGCCACGTCGCCCGAAATCACCGTCACCACCTGCCCATCATCACGCTTCACTTGCAACAATCCCTCCGGGCCCAGTCCCGCCGTTGTCCCGGCAAAACTTTCCGTCCCGCTCGTCACGCGCACGCGCTTCCCCTGCGCGTAGCTCGAAACCGCTTCAAACCTCTTCGTCACACCTGCCGGCCCTTCGCGCAGAAAACGATTGTAGTCGTTCTCGAATTCGCGCAGCAACCGCACGAGCAGTTCCAGCCGCGAAACCTGTTTTCCCGTCTCGATTCGCAACGAAGTCGCTGTCGCTCCCAACTCTCCCGGAAACTTTTCCTGATTTACGTTCAGTCCAATCCCAACGATCACGAATCGCACCAGCGACGGCTCCGCATGCATCTCCGTCAATATCCCGCCCACTTTCTTTCCGCGCAGCATCAAATCATTCGGCCACTTCAAGTCCGCCGTTAGTCCCGTTGTCGCTTCAATCGCCCCACGCGCCGAGAGCCCCGCCATCATGGTCAGAAGCGGCGCTTGCACTGGCGCAAGCCGCGGCCGCAAAAGCAGCGTCACGTAAATCCCTGCCGCCCGGTCCGATTGCCAACTGCGTCCCGCGCGGCCACGGCCGGCCGTTTGCTCCTCCGCCAGCACAACCGCGCCTTCCGGCTCGCCCGCATGTCCTAATTCCAACGCCACGCGATTTGTCGAATCAATTTTGAAAAAATGGTAGATGCGCTTCCCGAAAAGTCCGCCTTTCAACCGCTGCCGCAGCATGTCCGGCGTCAGGATATCCGGCACGCGTTCCAAAAAATATCCCGCGCCGCCCTTTCCCTTTACGCGCACGCCCAGCCCGCGCAGTTGCCTTACCCACTGCCACACCATCGATCGCGACACGCCGATTTCCCGCGCGATCCGCGCCCCGCTGATGACAATCGTCGCGTTTTCCGCCAGAAGCGTCAGCAGCGCCGCCAGCCTCTTGTCTGTTATCCCCGGAAGTGTCTCTTGAGCCATCGATGTGGCACAGGCTTCAGTCTGTGCAAACTCAACCTAACCTCAAAACGTCACAAACTGCCGCCTAAGCTTACGTTTCCTTGGCGCAATCAACAAGCAGTCAGGGATCGTTCACGACTGCAAGATGAGCCATGAGACGCGAGCTAGAGTCTAGGAATTGCCACTAATCTGTTTCAGACGGTCCCTTAGCTTTATTAATTCTATTTGTCGATCTGCCAGCGTTGCTTCGAGGCCCGCGATGATTTTCTGCGGGGCGCGACTGCGAAAAACTTCGTCGCCGAGTTGTCGCTCTTTGGACGCAACATCTTTTTCTAATCTCTCAATCTCTTTGCCTATCCGCAAGAGCTCTGCTGAGACGTCAGCGTGTGTGTCTATCGACATCGAGACATCTCCGTGAGGCGTTGAGTGAACGGCGCCGGTTTTGGCATCTATCGTCAGAAGGGCATAGTTCACTGAACTAAATAATCCTAGTCTGATAACCGCCTCTTCGTTGTCCTGAACCAACTCCCTGTACGAATCGGCGAGATTCCCGAGTGCAAGCGGGAATCTCGTCTTATTGGGAACATTCTTTTGTGATCTTGTATATCGGGAAAACCTAATTAATTGCTGGAGAAATTGCATCTTCTTACTGCCTTCTTCGTTTTTCCAGCGTTCTTTGGGTTCGGGAAACCCACTCAACGCAATCGACTTCGCCCCCGCCGGCTGCGGCAACTGGTGCCACAACTCCTCCGTCAAAAATGGCATGAACGGGTGCAGCAGCAGCAGCGCATCATTGAATGCCGCAAACAAATTCTTCCAGGCCACCACCGCTCGCTCGCGATTCGCGTTCTGCAATTCCGGCTTGATCCATTCGATATACCAATCGCAAAAATCGTCCCAGAAAAACTGATACACATTCTGCGCAGCCTCATGAAACCGGTAATTCTTAAGCGCCTCATTCACCGTCTCAATCGTGATCGCCAACCGCGAATAAAGCCACTGATCCACCAGCGGTACGCTTCCGGCAAACGCATACGGCGCCCCGGCCCGCACCTCCGGGGAAGCCAACTCCTCCAATCCCGTGCCCCCCGTCTCAAACTTCTCCAAATTCATAAACAAAAACCGCGCCGCATTCCAAATCTTGTTCGCGAAATTCCGCGCTCCCGCCAGCCTGTCGTCGGACAAAACAATGTCCGTCCCCGGCGCCGCCATCGATGCCAGACAAAACCGCATAGCGTCCGTCCCGTACTGTTGGTTCAGCTCAACTGGATCGAGGCCCGTCCCCTTCGATTTGGACATTTTCTCGCCGCTTCCCGTTCTCACCAGCGAGTGCAGATAGACCGTGTGAAATGGCACTTTCCCCGTGAAGTGGATTCCCAGCATGGTCATTCGCGCCACCCAGAAAAACAAAATGTCATAGCCCGTTATCATCAGGGTTGTCGGATAGTATTTTTCAAAATCCGCCGTTTTCTCCGGCCACCCCAGCGTCGAAAACGGCCAAAGTCCAGAGCTGAACCAGGTATCCAGCACGTCCGGATCTTGCGTCAGCTTTTCCGATCTGCACTTCCCGCACTTGCTGGGCGCCTCCTCGGCCACGATGATCTCCGCGCAGTCTCCGCAATACCACGCCGGTATCCGGTGTCCCCACCACAACTGCCTGGAAATTGTCCAATCCCGAATGTTGTCCAACCAGTTGAGAAACTCCTGCCGCCTGTTATCCGGAACAATTTGTATGGTATTTTCCTTGCCAACTTCGTGCTCCCGCACCGCCTTCAGGGCCGGAGCCGCCAACCCTTTCATCGCGCAGAACCATTGCGTCGATATCCTGGGCTCCACCACCGTCTTGCTTCGTTCACAGATCCCAATCGAGTTCGTGTGGCCCGTCACTTTCTCGAGCAAATCCGCCGCCTTCAAATCCTCCACAATTTTCTTTCGCGCCTCGAAGCGGTCCAGTCCCGCGTAAACTCCCGCCGCCGTGCTCATGCGGCCGTCGTCGGTCATCACATCGATTTCCGCCAGCTTGTGCCGTTTGCCCACTTCAAAATCGTTCGGATCGTGCGCGGGCGTGATCTTCACCGCTCCTGTTCCAAACTCCTGGTCCACCATCGCGTCCGCGATAACCGGAATCTCGCGGTCCATCAGCGGCAGCATCACGCTCTTCCCGACAAGATGTGCATACCGCTCATCTTCTGGATGCACGGCTACCGCCGTGTCGCCAAGCATCGTTTCCGGCCGCGTCGTCGCCACGACGATAAACTCCTTCGAGTTCTGCACCGGGTAGCGGATATGCCACAAACTTCCTTGCCGCTCTTCATGCACGACTTCCAGGTCGCTTAGAACCGTAAGGCACACTGGACACCAGTTCACCAGCCGTGTCTCGCGATAGATCAATCCTTCCTTGTAAAGCTGCACAAACACCTTGCGCACCACGCGCGACATTTCCGGCGACAGCGTAAACTTCTCCCTCGACCAGTCGCAGCTTTCTCCAATCCCCCTCATTTGCTCGGTGATTTGGCCGCCTGCCTTCGCCTTCCACTCCCAAACTCGCTTTTCAAACCCCTCTCGGCCGAGCTGGTGGTAGTCAATTCCCTGATCCATTAGCTGCTTCACCACCACCCGTTGCGTCGAAATCCCCGCATGGTCGGTACCCGGCAAAAACAACGTGTTGTATCCGCGCATACGATGCCACCGCGCCAAAATGTCGATCTCCGTATGCTCCAGCATGTGCCCGATGTGCAGCGAACCTGTCACATTTGGCGGCGGAATCACGATCGAAAACACGGGTCCCGGAGCGTTCACGTCGGCCTTGAACAACTGCTCCTTGACCCAGTATTGGGCCCAATGCGGTTCGATCCGCTGCGGTTCATACGCCTTGGCAATCTCTCGAGGCATCGGAAATGCATCTCCGTAATCAGGCGGCGGGCTTGCTCACGTCCCAGGGGGCCCACCCCACTACCGATTCAAATCGTTCAGAGTAATCTCCGACTATACGGTGCAAAAACCGGCCCCGTCAATTCAGCGGTGTTCTCACTACACTTGGATTTTCCAGTTGCCTGTTCACGCGCACAAGCTTACGTGCACCGTTGGCGGGTCCTTGGGACGAGCTGGAAGTGTATTTTGGGGCAGGGAACTGCTATTTCTTTGCGTTCAACTCGTCTTTTACCATCGATTCCACGACGTTTTTCAGGATATCTCGCGTGACGGCTTGGAGCATATCCGGGTTCATCTTCGCGAGCACTTTGGCCACGAGATCTTCCATGCTCGGTTCCGCGGCCCTCGCGGTGCTTTCCGAAGCGGGCGCCTGTTGCACCGCAGCCTCGGTCACCTGCTGCGCCTCTTCGCGTATCGCTTCCACAGTGGCCGGCGGAAGCGCCGCCTCTTGCATTTTTGTTTTCAACTCGTCGCCTAATCCTGCTGACAAAGTGTCAACTGCGGCGGTTGGGACTTCCGGAGCCGCCCCTTCGTGCTCCTCGACAGCAGGCACCGTCACATCAGGAACGGCGTTTGTCGCGGGCTCACTTGTCGTGGGCGCATCCCAGGTCGAGGCCAGACGATTCGCCTTTTGCACTTCCTCATCCCACGGACTGGATACCGCCGAAAACCAGGAACTCTCCGGCGCAGGCTTCTTCGCCTCCTGAACTTCCTCAACCGGCTCCGCACTGTAAGCCGAAGGACCTTTGTCGGCCGCTGGCGCGGCTTGTTCGATTCGAGCTGTTTCCGCAACCGCTGGTTCTTCAGCCGTTGCCGTTTCAACCCCGTTCTTGGGTTTTAGCGCGGCCGCCCAGGCATCCTCCGTAAAGGGCGCAGCCGCTGCTGGAGCCATTCTCGTCTCCGTCATCGGAGGTTCTTTCAACATTGCTCCAACACTCTGCTCCGTTTCGGCCGCTTCCTCGAACTTCGAAACTTCTTTTTGCGGAGACCAGGAATCATGCTTCATGCGCCGCGCTGGCGCCTCTGCAAATGCCGTCTCACGCCAATCCTTTGCCGCGCCGCTCCCTGCTTCCTCATTTTCCATGGCCTCGTCGCCGCCATCGCGGCGCCACGACGCACTTTGTTTTTCTTCTTCTTCCTCGACGACCTCGTCCTCTTCTTCCTCGTCTCCCGATTTCCAGTCGCGCTCCAGTTCTGGCCTCGCCGTCGTCGCGTATACGAGATCTTCTTCCTGTTCTGTCTCGGACGTATCCAGGAGATTTCCAAACGCCAATGGCCCCGACCCTGCCGCGATCCTCACAGGTTCCGGCATTCCAGGCGTTCCATCGTGCATTGACTCGTTTTCGGCGGATGGTATCTCGGGAACGGAACCGAATGCAGCGGCGTTCGGAACGTCCTGAACGGGTGGCGCTATTCTCGGCGCCAGCATCTCCGCGATGCGGATCGGCTCTTCTTGCTTTGGCTGCGGCGGTGGCGCTCCTCCTACCTGGACTCCCGCGCGCGCCAGCGCGGACTTCACCATGGAGATCAGCGGATCCGGCGGCACAAACGGCTTTTTCAATACTCCATCCGCTCCAACTCGCTGTGCCTCTTGTTCATCCAGCGGATCGAATGCTCCCACAAGCAAAATCACGGGAATGTGCGCCAGTGATTCGTCGCTTTTCACGTGTTGGCATACTTCATACCCGTTTCGCACAGGCATGAACACGTCCGCAAGCACCAGGTCCGGACGGATGTCGGAGATCTTTCTCACCGCCGCTTCACCATTGCCTACGGCGACGACGTCAATCCCCTGATCCTTCAGGGCAAGTCCTACCATCTTCTGGATGTTGCTGTTATCGTCGGCAACGAGAATCTTGGCCACCAAACGTCCTCCGGATGAAACTCACCCGTAACCCGCTATCCGACCGCTTTGCGGTCGCATTTCAATTCACACACTCAGCGGTCGCTTCTTCTTTAAGACTCCTAAGTATTGGAGCACCGGGCGCAGGTCGCGTCAATCTGAACCGGGCAGGTGTGTGTCGCAAGTAAATACGGGCACTCTGCTCCTTTTTCTGGCCCTGCCTCACAAAAAACAAGGGGTACGGCCCTTGCCGTACCCCTTCGTTTCTCACCGTTCATTCTCTGTGACTGCCACTCTTACCAGGGAATTAGCTTGTGTAATCCCTTCTTCTTACTGCTCGATTCTTTCTTGTTCTTCGAGTCTTTGTCGTTCTTGGAGTCCCCGGTACTCTTCGCGTCTCCGGCTTTCTCCTGGCTTGCTGGCGTTGTGTCGTTCGTTGCTGCTGTTCCTGCGGCCGGATCACTATTTACCGGCGTTTCCGTTCCATCCGCTGCCGGCGGATTCTTCGCGGGATCGCTCGCAGCAGGCGCCGCCGCTGGGGTCGCAGTCGCGTCCTTCGGTGGATCAACAGGCGTTGGAGACCCTCCCACCGTTCCCACATCGGCTCCACCCTCGTTCGTTGACGGAGCGACGGTCTCCGATGCACCCGTCGTTTCCGCTCCGCTGGCCCCTCCCGGCGATACGGTCGCCACGATTCCTGTCGTCGCCCCGCCTGCCCCGCCCAGCCTTGTTTGTCCTCCCGGCGTTAGCAAGTCCGCTTCGTTCATCGAGTTCGATTCGGGCTCCAGGTTCGGAGCTCCGTTTCTCGCGGCCGCCTGGAGTTCCGCGGTAGGTCCATTTTTCGTCAATTCAAGCGGCTTCTTAAGCAAGCTCGTATGTGGCCTTGGTGTATTTTCTTCCGCCTTCATCCAAGCAAGTGCGGTCGGATCTGGTTGCGGTATCGGCGCTCCAAGCTCCTTCAGTTTCTGCTTGGCGTCCGGCGCCATGCTCGACAAGGGGTAATCCTTCACAATCCTCGCGTAGTACCTCGCCGCAACTTCCTTGTGCTCGCTCTTCTCGAATATATCTCCCATCATCCAAAGCGCATGGTCCGATTTGCTATACAGGGGGTATCTGCTCGTAACTGTGAGCAATCTCGTTGCGGCCGCCCTCTTGTCCCCTTTTATGTAGTAAAAATACCCGATTCGGTAGTCGCCTTCCGCCAGCACCTCCTGTACTTCCCTGAGGTGTTGCCTCGCCTGTGGTACCAACGGATCGTTCGGGTACTTCTGTAGAAATATCTGAAACTCATCCTCCGCTGCCAGCGCCTGCGTTCTGTCCCTGTCCGGCTTTTCCATCTGGCGGTAGTGTGCCATCGCCACTTGCATTTGGGCGTAGGTCGCTTCCGGCAGGAAAGGGAAGAACACTTCAAAATCCTTGTAGCCCGAAACCGCCAGCGCCAGGTTCGATGTTCCGCCCTCTTTGTAATACGAATCCGCGATTGCCAGTTTTGCTTTTGCCAGGTACTCGCTGTCGGGGTACGTATTGATCAGCGTCTGCATGTTAAGTCGGCCGACCTCGTGCCTCCCGTGCTTCATGTCGTCGACCGCGCGGTCATACAAGATCTTGTCCGGCTGCGCGTTGTTGTCCGCGCCGGTCGACTTATCGACCTTCTTCTTTTTGTGGAAAATGAACTGCGCGTTGCTGGTTGTCGCCCCCAATAAAAAAAGCGCACCCAAAACGCAGCACGCCAATCCCTTTCCGTTCACGGTTGGCTTTTCCTTAGCATTTTTCACAGTTTGGCCCAAACGCCACCTCTCTTGCGAATCTCGGCTTCCACAATTTAGTCTTCAGACTTCGCCGCAGGACTTCGGCCCGGGTCGGGCCAGTAGTCCTTCCACTTCCAAGGCCAGGAGAATCAATTATAGCCTGAACCAAAGGTCAGGTGGAGCAAGAACTTTGCCCTTCCGGACAGGTCCTCCTCCGCCCTCCTCTCCCCCTGTGATGCACCCACTTCTTCCCCTGGGTTGCCTTGGCCTATCTCCTTCCCTTCATTATTTTTCAACGAAATGTAACAATGTCCCCGCCACCCATGGCTAATATACCTTCACGCTTCCCAGGAGCAGCGGCCAGCCGCCCACTCACCTAAATGGACAAACGCAAATTCCTCTTTGTCTCCCTTTCCGGCCTCATCGGTGACATCGCCTGGCAAGTCCTCAAGGAAGGCCACGACGTCCGCTACTTCATCGAAGCCGAAAAGGAGCGCGACATCGCCGACGGCTTCGTCCCCAAATCGAAAGACTGGGAGCGCGACACCAAATGGGCAGATATTGTCGTCTTTGACGACACTCTCGGCCAGGGGTCCAAAGCCAGAGCTCTCCGCGCCACCGGCAAGCCGGTCATTGGAGGCACCGAATACACGGATCGCCTCGAAGACGATCGCTCTTTCGGTCAGGAAGAGCTGAAAAAAGCCGGCGTCAACATCATCCCCTACCAGGATTTTGACTCTTTCGATCCCGCCATCGAATTCGTAATGAAAAATCCCGACCGTTACGTCATTAAACCCAGCGGCGAAGCCCAAAACGTCAAGCGTCGCCTCTTCGTCGGGGAAGAAGAAGACGGCGATGACGTTATCCGCATGCTCGAAGCCTACAAGCGCGCCTTTTCCGATGAAATCAAGGTCTTCCAGCTTCAGCGCCGCGTCACCGGCGTCGAAGTCGCCGTCGGCGCTTTCTTCAACGGCAAAAAATTCATCTTCCCTGTCAACATCAATTTCGAGCACAAAAAACTTTTCCCCGGCAACATCGGCCCGCCCACCGGCGAAATGGGCACCTCCATGTTCTGGGCCGAGCCCAACCGCCTCTTCAATCAAACCCTCCTCAAAATGGAGCCCAAGCTCGCCGAAGAAGGCTACGTCGGCTACATCGATCTGAACTGCATCGTCAACAACAACGGCATCTATCCGCTCGAATTCACCAGCCGTTTCGGCTACCCCACCATCAGCATCCAGCAGGAAGGCATGCTCACGCCCATTAGCGATCTCTTTTGGGAACTTGCCACCGGCGCCGATCCCAAATGGCGCACCCGCAGCGGGTTCCAACTCGGCGTCCGCATCGTCGTTCCGCCGTTTCCCTTCGACGACGAGCCCACTTTCGAGTCCTTCTCCAAAAACGGCGCCATCGTCTTCAAAAAACCCAACTACGATGGCATCCACATCGAAGATGTAAAAGAAGTCAAAGGCCAGTGGTTAATCGCCGGCACCAGCGGCGTAGTCCTAATCGTGATAGGCACGGGTCAGACGATGTTGCAAGCCAAAGCCCAAGCCTATTCCCGCATCAAAAACATCATGATCGCCAACATGTACTACCGCACCGACATTGGCGACCGCTGGGTCGAAGACTCCGACAAACTCCACAACTGGGGCTATTTGCGCTAAGTAGCACAGGCACTCCTGCCTGTGCTCTTCGCATTCTCCGCCACCAGATCTCTCAATTCCTCGGCTCGCAGCCTCTTGACTCTTCCTCGAACGTTCCACATCCTCTCAAACATGCCCTTCGTCTCCATCACACGCCTGCGCGTCCGTTCCTGGCGCTTCCTGCCTATGTTCTTCGTTTACGCGCTTCGCTCCTCGCGGCAGGCCGCCCGCGCCGAAGGCAATCTCGCAATCAAGTTGCTGCGTGACCGCCGCAACACTTTCTGGACCGCCACCCTTTGGACCTCCGAATCCGCGATGAAGCGATTCATGATCGCCGACGCTCACGGCCGCGCCATGCGCAAACTTCTTCACTGGTGCGACGAAGCCGCGGTCGCCCATTGGACCCAGGAAGCCGCCGCCCTCCCATCCTGGTCCGAAGCCCACACTCGCCTCGAAACAGAAGGCCGCCCCTCCAAAGTCAACCACCCCTCCCCAACTCACCTCGCCCACCAATTTCCCGCTCCCCGAGTCACCGTCGCTTCCGAAGCCGCCTTCAAATAGTTTCCATCCAGCAGGCTGAACTCGCTTCGTCCTCAAAACTCGACACGAACGCCTGGCCCGTACCCGCCACTCACTCCGGTTTCGAATTTGCCTCACCGCCGGCTTGCGACTTCTGAAGCTTCTGCTGCGTATCGGCAAGGATTTTTTTCGCAGTCAGTCCCTCCGGACTATTTGGGTCGAGCCGGATGTACCCATCCAAATCCGCGATCGCCGCCGTATAGTTTTTTTGCCGCAGGTGGATGAGCGAGAGCAGTCGATAGCTCAATGGTTGTTCAGGCGCCAGCGATTTTGCCTTTTCCGCCGCCTCCAGCGCGGCTTCCAGGTGATTGCGGTAAAGTTCCAGCTTTCCCAGCTCGAATAAACCCATCCAGCTCTTCGGATTCAATTCCAGCCCGTGGCGTAAGAGGGCTTCTCCGTGCGCCGTGTCTCGCCGCCCTATCCACAATCTGGCGAGAGCAACGTCCGCCTCGGCATAGCTCTGTTGGCTTAGCTCGACGGCTTTCTCGAGATTCTTTTCCGCGTCACTCGATTTTTGCATCGAGAGATACGCCATCCCCATCTGATAGTAGGCCTCGTAGTAGTCCGGCGCCTTCTCAATCGCGCCCTGAAAATCCTTCAACGCCTCGTCCGCGTTTTTCTCGGCATAGAGCTGTTTCATTCCGGCCGCCACGAGTATCCTGGCAGGTTCTGGCATGGACAGTTCGTGCGCGGAAATCAAAGCACTGCCGGGAATATTCGCTGGAGACGTTCTCGTCGGTTTGAGGAAAATCGAAACACCGCGCTCGGTGCCGAAATCCACGTTCACATCTATATCAGTCGAATCGTAACCGGCCGCGCTGACCTTCAGGATATACCCACCGGACTGCAGCCCCAGAAACGCAAACTCGCCGGTATCGGTGGTGATGGAATTTTCCAGGCGGTTCCCTCCATCGTCACACAGCCAGACGGAAGCGTGTTGGATCCGCTCGTTCGTCGCCTCGGAGTAGACGATCCCCCTCAAACTCGCCGATAAATTCCCCGCCGCCCGCCCAATTCCCCCCGCAGGCAGAACTAGCGCCACCAGCCAACCTAAGAGGACTCGGGAACGGAGCACGGACCACCTCCGGCCAATGCAGAGCACGCATTTTACACCCGCGCCCACACTTTATTGGGATTTGCGTCGACAATCGTCCAAAGATTTTGAATCGCGGACACGTACAAATGGGAGGCTACTACCTCTGAGTGGAACACGAGCCCTTGCCGGGCCTGCCCGCCACGGACGCGTCCCCGAGTATCACCTGCGACGAAGCCTCTATGTAGCGCCGCCCTTCAGGGCGGCATCTGTCAGTTCTCGCCCGCTCTATTTCCGCGAAGCCCAATTCTCCACGCGCAAACCTCCAATCCTCCTGAACTCCTTCTCATTATTCGTCACCAAAACAAATTTCCCAGCCTTCGCATGAGCCGCAATCCACAAATCATTGTTCCCGATCGTCAACTCTCGCCGCTCCAAATCCACTCGGATCCGCCCGTACTCCGCTCCCGCCTCCTCCGGCAACGCCAGCGGCGGGATCAGCGCCGCCAACTCCTCCAGCGCCCGCATCGACACCTCTCGTTGCTGGCTTCGCTCCGCTCCATAGAGCAGCTCGCCTTGCGTAATCACGCTCATCGCTACCTTGCCCGCCTCTAACGTCCGGAATCGCGCCATCACTTCCGGCGCTTTCTTCTGCCGGATATAGATGCAGATGTTCGTGTCCAGCAAGAACCGCGCTCTCATTCTCAAAGCCCTTTGCGGCGCTGCGGCGGCTTGTCTTTCCGCTTTCTCGCCAGCACGTCTTTAGGCAGGTTCGCTAGTATCTCGAACGCCCGTTCCAGCCCTCCGCTCTTTTCCCGAAGCACAATCTCGTCCCCGCGCCGGCTGATTTCCAGCTCCTTGCTCTTCACCCGGAATTTCTTCGGCAGCCGCACTGCCTGGCTGTTCCCCGACTTAAACACCCGCGCCGTCGCCATCCCTCACCTCGCTAAATTGTATATACGCCAAAGGATATACAAAGTCAATCCACCGCATCCCGCCACTGGCCACCTCATTCGTAGTACATCGCCATCGACATTTCGTTCATGACGAGGAATGCAACGAGCCCACGTTTTTCCTTTCACGGTGGCTCCTGTCCCTCCTTCCCATCCCGAGCCTCCCGTGGCACGAACCGTGCTGGCTTGCTCAGAGTAAACCTCGGCCTTATCAGACGCATTTTGCGCGGTGAAATCTCTCCGATTGTTCTTCCGCTTTCCCTTAACTCGCCACCACGAGCGCATCCACTAAGGAGTTGCAAACGGCACTCCCTGCTTAGATTTTTCTTGTAGAATCGAGGTGTTGTTCGTTTGTGGCTTCCGACTCTTACCAAAGTTCAAGTCTGCAGTGGGGAGCGCCAAACCCAATGAGCGGCACGATATTCATCTCCTGCGGCCAGTACACTCGCGCCGAAAAATTGCTCGGCAAGAGGATCGTTGACATGGTTCGGTCGCAAACCAACCTGACGCCATACTTCGCCGAAGAGGTGCAAGACCTCTATGGCCTGGACTCCAACATACTTAACGCGCTACGCGATTGCGTGGCTTTCATCACGGTCCTGCATCCTCGCGGGACCATTTCAAGACCTGAGGCGCCACCGTTCACCCGCGCGTCTGTATGGATAGAGCAAGAAATCGCCATCGCAACCTACATAAACAGGGTTGAGAACCGAACATTGCCAATAATTGCGTTTCGCCATAAGTCGGTTGGACTTGAGGGCATTAGAAGTCTTCTACACCTAAACCCGATTGAATTCGCGCACGAAGAAGAAGTCTTGGCGGAACTGAGTGGCCGTTTATCGGCTTGGACGAATCTACAATCCAGCATCCAACTCCAACTCACATCCGAGTTGACGGGAATTCAACAAGAGCACCGGATCCATAGGCTCATCCTGAGTGTGGCTAATCACACGAGTCGTCGCTTTGAAAAATACGACTACGAGCTATCTATACCCTCCGCCTTTCTTAGACATTGGAACTCCAACTATGCATGCGAAATACAAAGCAAAGACCCTAATCTGCGTTATTTTCGATTCGACGAGAGCAACACTGGCCGCGCGATTATGCCTCGCGACGAAATGAGATTAACCTTTTTAGATTTCTGTACGGCCTGCGCTGCGACCAACGCCAGAGGTTATCAAGACCTAGTCGCTGCTACGGCTGCCGCCGAGACACCAATCACGGGAATCCTTTGGATTGATAGTCGCGAACTCACTATTTCAAAAACGGTGAAGCAATTGGCGATTGATAGAGAGAAAACTGGAAAAATCATATAGCAACACAAATGTTGTTTCCAAAGTCGGTTTGTTCCCACCGGCGAGTGCCGCCGACTTAGCTCCTGGCCTGGATGGCCCACCCTTCGCGTAAAACAGAACCGCGAAGGGCGGGCCATTCTTCGATTCTTGACAATTATATAGTGATATCACTATACTAAAATGCTGCCAATGGACGATGATCCCGTCTTAAAGCCGGTGATCTGGGTTGGGTCGAGCCGCGAGGACTTACGCGAGTTTCCCGATCCCGTCCAGGATCACATGGGCTACGCGCTGTACATCGCCCAGCGTGGCGAAAAGCATGCTACGGCAAAAGTCTTGAGCGGGTTCGGCGGCGCTGGAGTCCTGGAAGTGGTTAAGGATTTTCGCGGCGATACCTTTCGCGCCGTCTACACGCTTCGTTTTGCAGGAGCCGTTTTTGTGCTTCACGCATTTCAGAAGAAGTCGAAATCGGGCCGCGAAACTCCCCGTCGGGACATGGAGTTAACCCGGCGGCGCCTGGCTGAGGCCGCAGGGATCGTCAGAGAGAGGGAATCGTGAAGAAGAACCGATACGAAGTGGGAAGCGGAAACGTTTTCAAAGACCTCGGCATCCCCAATGCCGAAGAACACCTGATCAAGGCGCAACTCGTCTACAAGATCCATGCAATCCTGAAAAGCCGTCGCCTGAAACAGTCTCAAACCGCCGCTCTGCTCGGCGTCAAGCAGCCCGACGTCTCCAAAATGCTCCGCGGCGAGTTCCGCCAGTTCTCCGTTGAGCGCCTTCTCCGCTTCCTCGTGGTCCTCGGCCACGACGTCAAAATCCTAATCGAGCCTCATCGCTCCCGCCGCGCCCCCGCCGCACTCCACGTCTCCTGATTTCCCCCTACTCGCATTTCACCACCTACTATCAACTTCCCGCATCATTGTCGTTGGCAAATTAAAATGTCCGGTTTTCATAGCACATGAAGTGTCCGGTTTGGTTTGGGTGTCAGGGGTTGGTTTGTTGTGTTGAGTCTGGGGAGGCGGGGGGAGCGTAGCGACCCCCGCTTCCCCAGAGGTTGGGCTCGCGCCGGACTTTCTAGCAGTCGTGCTAGGCCGTCCCGCTGGTAACGGCCGACGATGTGTGGTCCGTATCCGATCGTGCAACTGCCGTCCAGATGTTCGTAAATGGTGACCCGACAGCCGGCCAGTGTCGCTCGCCAACGGGTTTTCTCGATCTGCAGGATGCGCGAGCCGAGGTGCACGGTGTTGTCCTGGTTCACGGTACGCTCGTGCTGCAGGGAAAAGATCAGATCGAGGCTTTTCCCGCGCACCGGCAGAAAGGCATGTCCTGGCTCGCTGGCCGCTACCGCGAAGCGTTTATTGAACTCTTCGATGTAGCTTTCCCGTAAAAACTCGTTGGCGGAAGCCAGGCTGCGGATGCCCTGCAGCCGCAACTCTTGTGGCAGTCGCCCTTGCCAAGTACCAAAGCTGCGCTCGCTTCGCCCGCGAGCCTGTGGCGAGTAGGCCGGAATCATCTGAATTCCCAATTCCTGCAGGGCGCGCCCCACTTGCGTCGGTCGGCTGCGATCAACTGGCTGACCGGCTTTCCGAGTATGGAAGAAATGGCTGGCCCGATCGCTGTACAGCGCACAGAAAGCGCCTTTTCGCTCGATCACCTCGCGCAGCGCGGTCATCACCGTGGCGGTCGATTCTTCTTCCACCAACTGCGCGTAGTAGATCTCGCTGGTAGCATCATCCAGAATTACCAGCAAATCGTAGCGACGATCATCCTGAAACCAAGCGTGCGAACTGCCATCGAGGTGCAGCAGCATCCCCGCGAGCGGTCGCCGTGGCCGCCGCCGCCGATGCACTCCTCGTTTCCCGCTCTTCTTCACTAGCCCGGCCATCTGTAAGGCGCGCTTCACCCACGTGTAACTCAGGCGTATGTGGTGCTTCTCTCGCAACTTCTCATGAAATTGCCGTACGTTGAAATCCTCATACTGCTCTTGGTACAGCCGCAGAATCTCTTCCACCGTCGCCAAGGGCACGCGCTTCGGGCTGGGCTTTCCTAAGCGATGGTCGAAAAGCCCGTCGTAGCCGAACTCTTCATAGCGTTCTTTCCACCGCCGCATCTGTCGTTCGCACAACCCAATGATCTCTCCCGCCTGCGCCCAGGTGATCTTCTTGGCCACCGCTCGCAGAATCACTTCCTGAATCTTCATAGCCCGCTCCACTGCCACTCTCCGGTAGCTCTCCATGCCTCCCCTCCAGGCTAGTAGCTCTACCCTAGCGGCTCGCTAAAGCGGACATCCTCATGGCCTAATTCAACCGGACATATCGTGTGCTAACGACAATCAACTTCCCGCATCATTTGTCACCACCCCCGCCCTGCGCTATCCTTCCCTCTGTACCCCGCAACTGGAGGCCCCTATGACCCCGTCGCTGCCGTCTCTTGACTCAATCTTCCAAAGCATCGTACTCGCCACGCTGGCCATCGGCCTGCCCATACTCTTCGTCCTGGCCATCCGCTTTCTCTGGGATCGCAACCTGAAACTTTCCCGCTCCAAAGACCTCGAAAAGCTCATCTGGCAACTCCACCGCATCGCCACCGCCCTCGAGCATCAACTCAGTCTGCTATCCACGCCCGTACAGCCCGGCACGGAAGAGCCTCGCGATCTCGCCTATCTCCAGCAACTTCCCACCCACCCGGCCGCCATTCCGAACTCCACAGCTCCCCAAGTTGTGGCCGCGGCAGCCAGTGGCGCTTCATCGCCCACCACGGCCCAGCAAGCCCGCCAGCAGTCCTCCTCCCCGGCTCAGCCCCCTCGCGCCGGCGTCAACTCCATGTTCGGCATCTAGTTTCATCTTCTCCTCGCCGGAATATCCCTCAGGTGCTCCTGCGTACCGCTTCTATGTAGCCCGGCTCTTTAGGGCGGCATCCTCCCGCTCGCCAGTTATTACGCTCCGTCCCCCATACGCCCCGCTCTGCAAGTTCAGTTGCTTTCAACTCTTCAAGCGCCATAGGCGCGCCACAAGCTAACTCAGCCCGTAAGGGCTGGGTTCATCCTGTGACCAACTTCCGAGCACCGTAGGTGCGTCACAGCAGCCAGAACTACACCAGCGCTTCCGAACTCAATCACGGGCTGCCTTCTACTCACGACTCACTACCCACTGCTGACATTCCCAATCCGTCTCACCAAACTCCCAATTTCCCGCCAACTCCTTCCATCCATTCCACTTCCGCGCGTCTCATTCGAATCATCCCACTAAACAACAGTACTTGACAGTAATACAATGCGCTGCTATCATCCCTCATGTTCGCTGCTCAAGACCCGCACAAAGCCCCTCCTCCACGATTTCCTCGATCCTCCTCCTTGCTGTCCGCATTTTCTTTGTCAAAAGCAACACTCCTTACCCCTCCTGGAAAGAGTTCGCATCAATGTCATTCCATGGATGTTAGCCGTCCTTTGTTTTCATACTCTTACGCACTCTTTTGCACTGCCAAATCTCTCAACTCCTTTACTTTCAATCGCTTCCGCACTCTTTGCGCAAAACACCCGGGGTGGCGGGGGGGCCCTCGTCCTGTAACTTCCTTCAGCTCCTGTCTCGCCACTCGCCCCTCGTCGCTTGCCACCGGACTATCTCGCAAAATATCCCGTCTTCGCTCGCACCGTGATCCCCTCGCGCTTCGGCCTGACCACAAGCTTGCGAAAGGTGTCGTCTTTCAGCGGGTCCCTCGGGTAGTAGCCAATCTCATAAGAAGTCCGCAGTTCCTCCGCAATCTGCCGGAAATACGTGTGCGGGTCCGTCGTCGCAGCATCGATGTGCGCCCCTCCCGTCTCCCGCGCCACGCGGTCCATCACGCTGATCCCGTACTTGTTCCGCGCCGTCAGTTTCCCATGCTCTTTTTCCGTGTAGCGAATCGTATAGACCAGTACGTTTTCGCTTTGCGCTGTCTCGATTGTCGTCATCATGTCGTGCGAACTCGAGTTATCCTCTCCGTCGCTGAAAAGCAGAATCGCCCGTCTCCCTTTCTCTTGCGCCAGCTTTTCCTCAATCGAGTAATAAATCGAATCATAGAAAGCCGTCCCCAGGTCGCGATCTTCCTTTGGCCCCAATTCCGGGAAATGACTCGTGGATTTCTGGTATTTCTTCCAGTCCTCCAGCAGATCCATCCCCGATGCCGAAAAATCGCTCACCAGTCGGATGTGATTCCCGAATCCCACCAGGAACACGTGGTCCTTCGGTCCCAGCACCTCCCTGAAGAAAACTTCCAGATCCTGCTTGTGTTGTTTGGAAAAGTGATCCTGGCTCCCGCTCGCATCCACCACCAGCCCCAGCGTCAGCGGCACGTCCACGCTTCGCGCAAAGTAGGAAATCTTCTGCGGCACACGATCTTCAAAAACTTCCACATCGTCCTGCGTGAGATTGTCCAACAGCCCGCCGCGCTCATCCCGCGCCACAAACGATACGTTCACCAGATTGACTTTAACCTTGATCTGCGGCTCTTGCCCCCGGCCTGCTGCACCGCAGAGCGTAGTGCCCCCGATGATGACGAGCACACACGCGATCGCGAGCCATTCTTTGCGTCGAAGCAAGAACCGTCTCATCGGCATTCCCCCGCTCGTGGTCACGCTATACGACGCCAAACCCCGCCGATTCTTTCACGCGCAATCCAGCATCCCGCTCGGACATACGAGCTTTCTCCAGGCGAAGTTCCGTTGCAGCCTGCCGCTATCCCTCGCCCACCTCAGTTTCCACGGTTCCGACTCTCGGCATTCGCAGGTATTTTCAGGTTCTCCGAAGAACGTCCTGATGGTAGGGTGTACTGGACGTCTGGTAGTGCATTGCATCTTCAAGGAGAGTGCGAATGAAACGTGCTTTAGCTCTCGCCGTTTTGCTGGCCTCCGCGCCCATGGCTCCGTCCCTGGCGCAAGAGGCGCAAAAACCGGCGCTTGCAAAAATTTCTCTGAAAGTGGGTGACGTTGCTCCGGACTTCACTCTGCTCAGCGATCAATGGAAGACCGTAAAGCTCAGCGACTATCGCGGCAAGCAAAATGTATTTCTTGCCGTTTACGTCCTGGCCTTTACCGGTGGTTGAACGAAACAACTTCAGGCGGTCCAGGCTGGAATCGCCTCAGGCAAGCTCGACACTTCCGATACCGCGGTCTTCGGCGTTAGCATGGATTCACCGGCTGCCAATGCCGCTTTCGCCAAGCAAATCGATATCAAATTCCCGCTCCTCAGCGACATGAACCACAAGATGCTCACATCCTACGGAATCCTGAAGGGCTACGACGTCCAGAACCAGACCTACGAGTGGGCCCAGCGCGCCAACATCGTCATCGATAAAGAGGGCATCATCCGCCACATCGAAGAAGGCGACAGCGCCGTAAACCCCAACACTGCCGTTTCGGTCTGCACCGACCTCCATAAAAAGGAAGCATCAAAATAAATGTTCCGGCGAATCTCCAGTGTCCTTCACCAAATCGCCTGCAAGAAAAGGTCGAGCCGCGGTTCTGCTTCCGCGGCTCGACCTGCAGTGTCCTCGTTTTTGAAGCTACTGCTCAGCCGCAAAATTCACGACTTCATTTTCCAGCGGGATCTCGTTGTGATGAACTTCCCCCGGGCCTTTGGCGTCCGCCGGTTTCCATCCCCATCCATGCCCCACTACCTCGAACGACGCGAGCGAATACGGCAGCCCCTCCGCTCCCAGCGGGGAACTCGCATTCTCGATGTGAAAGTGCAAATGCGGCTCCGTGGAATTCCCCGAGTTTCCCACCAGTCCGAGCACTTGCCCGCGATGCACTTTGTCTCCCAGCTTCACACGCAGGGATCCCGGCTGAAGATGCGCATAAAACGCAAAGTGTCCGCCGCCAATATCCAGAATCACATGATTTCCGCCTACAGTTTCCAACGTGATCGGCACCGCCCGGGAATTTGCTCCCGGAATGTTTTGCGGAATTCCATCCTTCACTTCGGTAACGATTCCGTCGGCAACCGCGAGCGCGTCTGACCCGTACGCGTAATAGTTTTTATTGTCCTTTTCATCGCCTTGATAGGTCTTGCCGTCGTCGCGCAAGCGCACCCAATCGATCGCAAAGCGCTGCGCGATTGCCGCGTGCCCATCAATCGGAATCAATGCGCGGCGATGCCCGGAACTGTTCGAAGGCCCATTGCCGGCAAGCCAATGATCGCCGCGCAGTGGCGCGCTGATGGCGATTGGCCCTCGCCCGACCGGAAGGGGGGCGGTTTCGATCGAAAGATCCTCCGGATACGTTCCAACCTTCACGGTCAATTTCTGGCGCACAGTGGGCGGGACTGCCTCGAGCGTATCAACTGTCGCCCACATGTACACGATGGCCATAGCGCCAGGCTCTATTCTTGCTTTTTCTGTTGCGCCGGGATGCCCTGGCCGGGCCAGCACAGCTTCCAGTTCCGCGCCGGAATATTTCACCAGCGAACGCGCCGCGGAGTCTCCCGAAATCATTTCCACTTGCGTCAGGCGGTGCTCCCAGCGGTCCATATTGTTGATATGCAGCTCGTAAACGATATGCCACTTGGCATCGGCCTTGAACGCTGTCGGCGCTATGGGAACAAGAACATCTTCAAAAACGGAAATCGGCTTTTCCTTGGGGCCTTCGGGAGTTTTTTGCGCGGTAGCATCACTTGTCGCCTCGCCTCCCGCGCTTCTGACAAACGAGAGAGCTTGCGCGGGCGTGTTCGCCTGGGTCCACGTTCCTTTTATTTCCGTGCGGGCCTGATTTAGGGAGCCTTCATAGACACCGCCTACGGCTTTCACTTCGAAGCGCACGGCGTCGCCAGTCAGTGTGATGTTTTCCATTGGAAGCGTGACGCCCTGATCCACGCTGTTCAGCGCACCGGCGAAGTCGCCGCCGGCGGTTTTCGATATGGTCAGAACGAGATGAAGCTTTGCCGCCCCCGCGCCGAGTTCACCTTTCCAAGTTCCCGTGAGATCGCTTCCGGCGTTCGCGGCTTGTCCCAGGGCACGGAAGGGAAGTGAAACAAACAATGCAGCCGCAAAAAGTACGACAAAGAGTACGCGATCAAGAAGGACATTCAACTTGCGAGTGGTACTCACAATTGCATGAAAGCAGTGGTTTTCATTCATCATGTTCAGCAAGACCTCTCTTTTGTGGCGGCAACATTTGTTTCATTTAGGCCTTGTATACAATACCCGATATCGGCGCGCAGGTGGCTCTTCGTTATCAAAATAATCCTCGAAGCTTTGTTCCCGCAGGCCTGCGCGGAGAAACCCGGCCAATTCCGTGCGCGTGACCGGCCACGGCAATTGGCCCTCCGGTTCGTTTGGTTCGCGCCCCCTGGCAATCACGAGCAGCTTTCCTCCCGGCGCAACAAGTGCGGCGATACTCTGAATTGCCTCCGAACGAAGGCTGACCGGCAAGGCCTGCACCGTATTCGATTCCAAGACGAAATCAAACCCTTGCTCCCATTCGGCGAGGGGATGGAACAAATCCGCCGGACAGTAGTTCACTTTGCTCTCCGGAAATCTCTTCCGGGCTCCGTGGATAGCCGTTTCCGAAATATCAAAGGCCGTCGTCTCGAATCCCCAGGCGGCCAACTGTTCCGCGTCATCGCCCAAGCCGCAAGCGATGACCAGAGCTCTCTTTCCGAGGGTCGTTTGAGGATGGAGTTTCCAGAAATCCAGCAATCCGGGGCTCGCTCCGCGATCCGCCCAAGGCACGACGCTTTGGCCCTCCGCACCTTCCTTGTAGAGCACTTCAAACCAGCCGGTAGGGTCTCCCCTCCGGATGAATTCCGCCGCCAGCTCTCTTGCTCTCGTTCGATCGCCCGGCATGGCTTTGCTTATCCTCCTCTTAGTGGCGTTCGCGTGGCGCTCGTATCGTAGCACTCGGTGCCCCTATGGGGAGGAGAGTGCTCGCGGGCATCGACGTATGGCGCGTGCGGTTTCGAAAAACGGGTCATCTCTTCACTAGTTACAAGTTGGGCGATTCGCGCACAACAATTGCTGAAAACGTCGTACCATCAATAGAACGAAGGATTCATCCGGAGGCCACTCCTTGGGGTCAGAACGCCGCCGCACGCCGAGGTACAGCTTTATCGCAAGCGCCGAGCTGATTGAAGAGGCATCGGACGTGCGCATTGCCACGCGCGTAAGCGAGCTGAGCCTTCACGGCTGTTATCTGGACATGATGAATCCATTTCCTGTGGGAACGCTGGTGCTGGTAAAGATTTCCGCGGGCGACGCATACTTCCAAGCCAAGTCGAAAATCGTTTACGCTCAGACCAACATGGGAGCGGGAGTAGCGTTTCTTGAAATAGACGCGCAATACCAGCCGGTTCTGGAGCGGTGGCTGGACGAAGCAAAAAAAGGGAATCAACCGCCCGTAGGCTGATTCCGCTTGAAGGCCTTCTTACAATTTCTTCCTGGAATTCTAAATGCGTGTCCTGAAAGTATATTTCCACTCGCTCTGGCTATCATGTTGAAGTGGGCCGAGTTGAATAACGCACTGCTCCGTAGGGTCCGTAGGTTCCAAAATTCGCTAAATGTATTTGGAACCCGTTAGTTATTCATAGTGTAGCGCCACCATGGGATCAACGCGGACGGCACGACGGGCAGGAATGTAGAAAGCGATGGAACCTACGGCGACGAACAAGATGACGGCGCCAAGCAGTGAAATCGGGTCGCTGGGACGCACTCCATACAGCAGGCTGGCGAGACCTCTGCCGAAAAGGTAAGCCACGACCAAGCCCAACGCGGCACCCGCGCTGATGAGGGCCACACCCTCTTGTAGGATTAGCTTTAGGACGCCACTCGGTGTTGCTCCCAGCGCCATTCGAATGCCGATTTCGCGGGTGCGCTGCGCGGTGTAGTAGGAGATCAGACCATAGATGCCAATCAGCGCCAACAGCAGCGCGACACCCGAAAAGACGGAGACAAGCATCATGGTAAAACGCAAACGAGCCATCGATTCCGAAATCAAGTCATCGCCTGTTTTTACGACACTCAAAGAAGCGCCCGCCGGGAAATCTTTGGACGTGGCCTCGCGCACCATGCCGGCGACGCCGCGAGGATCGCCTTGTGTGCGAACGAGCAAGGCGACATTGAGGAGCGGCTTTTGAAGCAGCGACATGTAGACTGTCGGGTTTGCCCTTTCGCCTGAAGGGAATCGCGGCGGTTCTTTTACTATCCCTGCGATTGTGAAGGTATCTGCGGACCCGCCGTGCTTCCATGCCAACTGAAGGCCAATGGGATTGACGTCAGGCCAGTAGGTTTTGGCCATCCCCTGATTAATGACTACGATAGGCGGAGAATTCAGATCGTACGTGTCGTCAAACCAGCGGCCTCGCTGCAACTGGTATCCGAGCATGTGGAAGAAGGCGGCGGTTACAAATTGCGCTTCCGCCGGCTGCTTCGATTCCGCGATGCGTCCTCCACCCGTCAGCGCCTGGAATTGAAATTGATATGGATGGTCTGAAGATGGGAACGGGGATGCCAGGCCCGATGATCTTACGCCGGGAAGCGCGGATATTGCGCCGATCAATTGTATGTATTTTACTCCCCGCGACTTTGCGTCATCAACGGAAGAATCCGGATTGACGAAGAAATCCATTGTGAGAAGGTGTTGAGGTTGAAAGCGCGCATTGGTGCTTACAAGCTTTCCGAAGCTCTGCGTCAGTAAGGCCGTTCCCGCAAGGAGCACCAAGGCTAAGGCAATCTCTACCACGAGCAAGAGGCTGCCCGGACGACGCAGCACAGAACCGCCGGCCTGGCTTGTTACGACACCGGACCCGAGTGTCTTGGTGAGATTGACACGGGAGAAACGCATCGTTGGGAATATCCCGAAGAGTAGAGCGGCAACCATGGAGATTGCAGCTGTAGCTGCGAGAACGCGGGGATCGATGGCTGCTTCCTGGAAGCGCGGTACGTGCAAGGTGGGTGGCAGAAGCATCAGGAAGCCACGCAATCCCCAATAGGCGAGGAGAAATCCGAGAAATCCTCCGGAGGCAGCGAGTAGGAGAGCCTCGATTGATAGTTGGCGAATCAGGGTAGCCCTCCCAGCGCCCAATGCGGTGCGGAGAGCGAACTCCTTCTCGCGAACAAAGCCACGCACAAGCAGAAGATTGCCGATGTTTGCACAACCGATGAGCAACACGAACGCGAGCGCGGCGACTAAGATCCAGAGCATGGACCTAACATCACGAATGAGTTCAGAGCGCAGCGGAACGACTTGAATTGTGTCGTCGTCGTTGTTTCCCTTGGCTCCCGAAGGAAAACCCCGCAAAATTGTGTTGATTTCGGCCTCGGCCGCTCGAATATTGACCCCGCTCTTTAAGCGAGCTATGGCGTTTGTATAGGTCACCTCATCTCCGACAGGGGTGTTGACCCAGAAATCTGTTTGACGAGGCAAAAGTGGATACGGGAATTCGACGTACTCCGGCATCACACCGACAACCGTGAAATCTCGGCGCTCCCCGAGCATCTTGACGGAGAGAGTTTTTCCGATTACGTCATCCCTTGCGCCGTAGTGCTGCCGCCAGAAACGGGCGGTCAAAATAGCAACGCTTGGCGCATTTGCAGCATCGTCGTCAGGTTGAAAGGTTCGGCCCAAGAGGGGCGTGGCTTTGAGTACGCGGAAGAAATCGGCGGAGCAAGGCACTTGCTGGACCGATTCCTGAGTGCCCCAAAATTTCGTGCTTTCAAACCACCTTGGGTCGTCGCTGAGGGAGACAGTAGCGATCTCTTCAAAACTTTTTGTTTGGTTCTTCGTGAAACTTCGCGACCACCACAGTTTGGAGTGTTGTACTCCTGTTCTTCGATTGGACCTCCACAACATCACGAGTTGATCGGGATTTTTATAGGGAAGGTGGCGGAAGACGAGGCCGTAGAAGGCGCTGAAGATGGCGGTATTGGCGCCGATCACCAGCGCCAGCGTGGCAATCGCGACGCAACTGAATCCCGGATTCTTTCGCAGCGCACGCGCGCCGTAGCGGATGTCGCGGAGAAGGGAGTCGAACCATGCACCGTGGCGAGATTGGCGGATTTGCACTTTGACTTGCTTGATTCCGCCGAGTTCGATGCCGGCAGCGCGGCGGGCTTTGTCAGGATTCATTCCGGCGCGGATTTTTTCTTCGATAAGCATATCCAGATGAGAACCAAGTTCGCTGGAAAGGTCGCGCGCCTTCGGCTGTCCGCGAAGAATATTACGAAGAAAGTCCATGGCACGCTTTGGCATGATTTGCCACCTACTCACTATCAGCCAGGATTTGCAATTTGGAGTCCGCGCTCGCGAATTCTATCTCTCCTTGTCACGTAGACTCAAGAATTGTATGACTACAGCGGCCCCAGCGAGGCTTCGGAGTGCCGACGGTTCGTGCCTTGCGTGTCTGAAACGCCCCCGCTTGTTGGCGCGCAATCGATTTCTCAGACATCACCAGGCCGACCTTCCTACTTCGGCTCCAGATTTTGTAACCGCGATGGGAGTGCTAACCCGATGGCATCGGCAGCGCCGCAATCCGCCGCGGCATGCCCCCAAATAGACGCCGGTGCAAATGTTCATCAGTCAGCAACAGCCAGCAGTACCGGGCGTGCTTGACCGGCCGCTGCTGCAAGCTCGTCAGCGACCAGGCGTCGATTCTCTTCGGCAGCACCAGCCGCGGCCACAGGAAGTTCAACGGAAGAGCCTCAAAATGGAAATATGGGCTAAATCGTCTCTGGTCAAATTTTCCCGTTCATCTGTCTTGAATCTGCTCGGCCCTGCGGAACGCGGTTGAGGCGGCGTAAAGGTGGCAATATTCTTCCACTCGGGTTCGATTCTGAAGATTTTTCGTTATCTATTTATGCTGTGTTTAGGCAGGACACGGTAGGTTAGCCGGCGGAAGCAGGGAGACTGGCAGGTATCGGCGCGACGACTTTTGAATGACTGGAATGCGATAGAGATTGAGGGAGGATGGAGATGAATCTGAATCGAATTGGACGTCTTGGAATCGGCGGGCTGTTGATCCTGGCGGGAGGACTTTGGGTTTCGGCGGCTCCGAGCGGGTATCACCTGATCAAGAAATACAGTTTCGGGCCAGCCGACGGGAGCAAAGGAGAATACTTCGATTACATTACGGTGGATTCCGAAGCGAGGCGGGTGTACTTGTCACGGGGAACGGAAATCGACGTCATCAATGCGGACAGCGGCGAGCTGATTGGCAAGATCACCGGTTTGAAGCGGGATCACGGAGTTGCCGTGGCCAAAGAATTTGACAAAGGCTTTATCAGTGACGGCGAAGAAGGCAAGGTGGTCGTTTTCGATTTGAAGACGCTGAAAGTCACCGGCGAAGTGAAAGCGGAGAAAGACGCGGACTGCGTGGCCTATGATCCTTTCACGAAGCGGGTGTTCGTGATGGAAGGGGATGCGGAGAGCGCGACGGTGATTGACGCAAGGAATGACAGTGTGGTGAAGACGATCGCACTCGGCGGCGGGCCGGAATTTGCAGTGGCCGATGGGAAGGGAACGGTTTATATCAACCTGGAAAACAAGAACGAGCTTCTGAGTGTTGACGCGCGCACTCTGGAGATCAATTCGCGGTGGCCGGTTGCGCCTGCGGGAGGGCCGACGGCTCTGGCCATCGATGTAGAGCACCACAGGCTGTTCACCGCCGGGCGCAAACCGCAGATGTTGGTAGTGCTCGACTCCGAGAACGGAAAAGTAATTCAGTCGTTTCCGATTTCCGGCGGAGTGGACGCGGACAGATTTGAACCGAGCACGGGAAGGATTTTTGTTTCGACGCGCGAGGGCAAGGTACACGTGTTCCACGAAGATACTCCAAATAAATACAGCGAAGTGGAAACCATCGAGACAGAAGTGGGAGCAAAAACGATGGGACTAGACACAAAGACACACAATGTCTTCGTGGACACGGCAGATTTCACGCCGCCGCCGGCGCCGACGGCTGAGCGGCCGCATCCGCGGGGCGGCACGGTTCTTGGGTCGTTTCGCGTGTTGGTTTACGGAGAGTGAGGCGGGACTGGCCGCGACAGCCTGAGACGGCGTCAGACTTCCCGCAGTCTGCCTGGCAAAATAACAAGGCACGCGCCAGTTAGAATGGAATTATGTGGGTGGCAGTGCTTGCGGGAGTTGCGGTGCTGGCGGCGCTGGTTGTGTTCTTCGTTCAGCCGCTGGGGGTTTTGGGTTTGCTGGAACGGCTGACGCCGCAGATGATGTACTGCGTGAAGACGGAGCAGCGGCAGGTAGGGTTGTCGTTTGATGATGGGCCGAATCCGAATTTCACGCCGCAAGTGCTCGAGATTCTGGAAAAGCACAAGGCGAAAGCGACATTCTTTCTGATTTCCGAGCGGGCGCGACGGAGTCCAGAACTTGTTGGGCGGATCCGCGCAGCCGGGCACGAAATCGGCAATCATTACATTCGCGACGGATCATTGCTTGGGCATTCGGAGGTGGAGTTTCTTCTGAATCTTGAAGAAACGGAGAAGACGCTGGGCATCGCGGCAGGGGCGAAGCTGTTTCGTCCGCCGGGCGGCGTGGCGAGGCCGAGGCAGTTGCGGCTAGCGCGCGAGCGCGGCTACCAATGCGTGCTTGGGTGCGCATATCCTCATGACCCAATGCATCCTCCGGTGTGGTACATCGAGTGGCTCATCAAGAAAAATTTGCGGGCTGGAACGATTGTGATTCTGCATGATGGGATTTCCGATGCGAGCCGGAGCGTTCGGGCGTTGCCGGGAATTCTGGAAGCGGGGCAGCGGAAGGGGCTGCGGTTCGTTTCGATTGGGGAGTTGATGAAGGACGCTCAATAGACCAGATTGCCCAGAGAATGGCCGAGTTGCGTGTCCAGCGGCGCTGAGAGGAACAAAGTCGTTCCATTGAGAGATTGTTTTCATGCGGTTTCGCGGCTGGTAATGAACATTATTGATGGTAGCGAGCAAGCTATGGCTCCTCTCCTCTCCAAACTGACCAAGGAAGAGCAGCAGAAGTTGTTCGACCATCTGAACTTCCTGTCGAATTGCCTCTTTCGTGAGCAGCTAGTCATAGAAGGCGCCGCACGCACGAAACGAAGGATTTTCTATCGTGATACGATAGATATGCGAGCGATGCATATTCTGCTTTTCCATTGGGGCGTGGCATTGAATGGATGACGGCGAAATCTCTCGGGCTTCGACTACCGGTGGATTACCGGTCGACACTTCTTTAGCGCCAGCGTTGCAAGCGGTCCGCGCTCCAGTACAAATTCCTCTGGTCAGCCTCCGCACCGCGTATATCAGCGGAGTAGCGATTCTTGTGGCCGTCGCCGCTGCAGTGGTGGCTCGGCTGCTGACGGCGCTGATCGGACTCATCACCAATCTTTCTTTCTTCGGCCACTTCTCCTTTGCCTTCAGTTCGCCGGCCGGGAACCATTTAGGACTGTACGTTATCTTCATTCCGGTCATCGGCGGCCTCATCGTAGGCGTGATGGCGCGGTACGGTTCGGAAGCGATTCGCGGGCATGGCATTCCGGAAGCGATGGAGCAGGTTCTCTTCGGCGGCAGCCGGATTCCGCCGCGCCTGACGTTCTTGAAACCGCTCTCGGCTGCCATCGCCATCGGGACGGGCGGCCCCTTCGGAGCGGAAGGACCCATCATTGCCACTGGGGGTGCATTGGGCTCGCTGGTCGGGCAGATTCTAAAAATCACGGCGGATGAGCGCAAAACGCTACTGGCAGCCGGAGCGGCGGCGGGCATGGCGGCGACCTTCGGCAGCCCGGTGTCCGCCGTTCTTTTGGCGATCGAGCTACTTCTCTTTGAATACCGTCCGCGCTCAATCATTCCAGTGGCCTTGGCGTGCGCCACGGCGCAAGCGGTGCGGATCGCTTTTGTTGGCGCCGCGCCGATGTTTGCGATGCCGGGGGTAAGCCAACCTCGAGGATACGGATTAGCCGTATATGTCGTGATCGGGGCGATTGTAGGAGTGGCGGCAGTGCTCGCGACGCGCGCTGTTTACGGCGTCGAAGACGTCTTTGACCGCTTGCCTATCCACTGGATGTGGTGGCCCGCGATTGGCGCAGTCGCCGTCGGAGTGATCGGCTATTTCGCGCCGCACACGATGGGCGTGGGCTACGACAATATCGAGAGCATCGTGAGCGGGCACCTGCTAGGAAGAGCGCTGGTGATTCTGTTCTTGCTGAAATTTGTATCGTGGGCGATTTCTCTTGGCAGCGGGACTTCCGGCGGTACGCTTGCGCCGTTATTCACAATCGGGGGCGGATTGGGGGCGATCCTCGGGGTGGCGGCGGTGTCTATTTTTCCCGGGCTCGGGATAGACGTTCGTGTCGCGGCGCTGGTGGGCATGGCGGCCATGTTTGCCGGAGCATCGCGCGCGCTACTGGCCTCGGTGGTGTTCGCGTTTGAGGCCACACACCAGCCGCTTAGCCTGCTGCCATTGCTCGGGGGCTGCACAGCGGCGTTCCTCATCTCCTCGCTGATGATGCGCAACACCATCATGACGGAAAAAATCGCCCGGCGAGGGGTTCGCGTGCTTGCCGAATACTCGACCGACTTTCTGGACCAGGTGCTGGTGAAGACCGCCGCAACACGAGACGTTGTGGCCCTGGCCGCGGACGACACGCTGGGCGAAGTGCGCGCATGGTTCGCGTCGCAAGCCGCCGGCACGGGGCATCAAGGTTTCCCGGTTCTCGATCGCCAGGGCAATTTCGTGGGCGCGGTTACCAGGCGCGAGATTATGGATGCCGCAGAGCCGGAAAGTTCGCCGCTCCGCCAGATTCTGAAGGGAACACCGGCTATTGTGTTCGAAGACAATTCTCTTCGCGAAGCCGCCGACCACATCGTGAATGAGAACGTGGGCCGCCTGGCCGTCGTGGCTCGAGAGAATCCACGCAAGGTCACCGGCTGGCTTACTCGCAGCGATATCCTCGCGGCTCATCGCCAGCGTCTGAAGGATTCGTCGCAAGCCAACAGCGAAATCAACATTCGAACCATTCGGCTGAACCGCGCGCCCGAACCGCAAGCATAAACTTCCTAAAAACATGAATAGCAATGTGAAGGCTTGCCGGAATGAGACTGGAGCAGGTCGATGACGGCCGTTGCGCTGACAACGGCGAGGTGGGCGCGTTCTCTGCGTTCATAGGGCCTGCAGCGTCCAGGGCCCTCCAGGCTAGTTCCGGGGTGGGGTGCTAATGGAGATTGACGCTTTCACGGCGTTTGGGCGCCTTGGGCTTCGACGTAGAGTGAATAGAGCGACTGGCTGGCGGCCATGAAGAGGCGAGTCTTCTTGGCGCCGCCGAAACAGAGATTCGCGCAGGTTTCGGGGAGATGGATTTTGCCGATCAGCTTGCCATCGGGGGCGAAGACGTGTACGCCGTTGTAGTCGGCGGGTCCCCAGCCGGCGGCGGACCAGACGTTACCGTCGCGATCGCAGCGGATGCCATCGGATGAACCCGGCGACATATTCACAAAGAGGCGGCCATTCTTGAGGCGCACGCCATCGACGACGTCATAGACGCGAATGGGACGCGGATCGCCGGGACGTTTTGGAGTCCCGCTATCGACGATGTAAAGAAGTTTTTCGTCAGGCGAAAAACAGAGACCATTGGGTTTGTCGAGGTCGCTGGCGACGACCGTGGCTTCGTGCGTTTTCGGATCGAGGCGGTAGACGACAGCGGGAAGCTCGAAGGGAGCTTTGTGGCCTTCGTAGTTTGACATGATGCCGTAGCCGGGGTCAGTGAACCAAATCGCGCCGTCGGAATGAGTGACGATGTCGTTCGGCGCGTTGAATTTCTTGCCCTGGAAATTGTCGATGAGCACGGTGATCGAGCCGTCGTACTCGGTGCGCGTTACGCGGCGCGTGTCGTGCTCGCAGGTGAGCAGGCGGCCTTCGCGGTCGCGGAAGTTGCCGTTGCTGTAATTCGAAGGCGCGCGAAAGACGCTCACTTCTCCCGTGTCTTCGAGCCAGCGCAAGATGCGGTTGTTGGGGATGTCGCTGAAGAGAAGATAGCGGCCATCACCGAACCACACGGGGCCTTCGGCCCAGCGCGCGCCCGTGTAAAGGCGCTCGACCGCCGCGCTTTTGACATCATATTTTTCAAAGCGGGGATCCAACACTTCGATTCTGGGATCGGGGTAGGGAACCGGATCTTTCTCTTGCTGTTCGCCGGCAAGCGCGAATGGAGTGAAAGCCAGCGCCGTCGCGCCGCTAGTGGCTAGGCTCATGAAGGTTCGTCGTTGCATCGCTCTCCCTCCCGAGTGAAATTTGTTCGATGCACATTACCACGAGCATTTCTGTTGTGGAATCGGCGATTGCCGAGAAAACTAGTTGTGGCGAGACCAGGGGTCAGGGATGACACTTGATCTCGATGCGCAGGTCCGGAGGCGCGCTTGAAGAGACGGCACTTGCGGGATTCTCCACGACCTCAATCGCGTGCAGGGGCTCCGGCTTCATCCACCGAACGCTCCAAGCACCCGGATGAACGGGAAAATGCCTGCTCGGTTGATCGGTGACCGTCCCGTCGGCGCGATGATAGCGAATGTGGGGCGTGTCGCCGCCCGAATCCCAGCTTAGAAAAAAACTCGGCCATCGGTGGTGATGCATGGGGATGGTTGTGCCGGCAGGTGGCACGGTCACCTGGAGTACGCGGACGAACGCGTTTTCGAAGATGACTTTGTGAGTATTGGGGGCAGCCTGGACGGCGTCGTAGCCGTCGGGGAAATTGGATTTGTCTTGGCCGTAGAGATAGAAATGACCGGCGAGCAGAACCAGGATGGCGGCGGACACCGCGATCAGCAATTGTTTCTTGCGAAAACGGAGAGGGACTCTTGGCTCGTTCATGGCGTGAAGAATTATAGTGAGTCCATTCCGAAGGGGAAGAGAATTCTCTGGGCAACGGGTGTCGACCGATTCGATTGCTGTGCGACCTGCCGGGTCATGGCGATCACCGGGCCGGGTGTCCTCTCGTTCATTTCGAAAACGAGAGCGAGTCGGGACGAAGGTCCTGTACCAATTCTGTCCTCAAGTTCGATAGCCAGCCGGATGGCGGCCGATTAGGCTTCGGACACAGTTGAGCTGGCGATACGGGACCCTCTCACCGGGAGTCGCGCGGCTGGGCGAAAAACAAACCAATCCGGGAGGGTCCAATGAAACTACGTTTGACGTTCGTATTGTTGGCGGCCGCTACGGTTTTCACGTCAACGGGAGTTCCGCAAACTGCAGGCACGAATCTGGTGATGGGGGCACGCTGGGACAACAATCGGGCAATTCAAGGGACGGTGACGCTAGGAAGAGTGAATTTATCCGGGCCGGATACAGTGCTGGCGACACAAACACTATCGAACGGCCGGGCAAATATCATGGAAGCGCTCGCGGCCAACACCCTGTACGACGTGACGCTGGTGGGGTCGGATGGTACGCAGCTGGTAAAATTTCCGTTAACGACCGCGATGATCAACCCGAGCAACTTGCAGCGGGCCGAAATCGAACTGGTGTGCCATGCGGCGGATCATTCGCTTGCGTCGGCGCGAATTGACGTATCGATGAAGTTCTAGATGAAGTCGGCTCCACGGCTTGCGGATTCAGCGCCAAATGGAAGCAGTGGGCCTGTGCGGATCAGGCTGTGCCCCAGATATCTCCCAGGGCTCGCTGGAAATTGGCGCCGAGGACTTTTTCGATGGTGGAGGAGGGCTGGCCGCGACGAGCTAGTTCCTCGGCGATGATTTGCATGTGATCGGGGCCGTTCAGATCGGGGACGTAGGGGAAGCGGTCTTCGCCGGGAGCGCCGATGTGGAGCTGTTGGCGGCGAGCGATATCGGCATTGAAATTCGCAATCTGGGCGGGCGTCAGGGCGACTTTTTGGATGGAGCCGTCGGAGCCAATGCCGACATGGTCGGCGCCGCAGACGTTTATGGCGTGAAGAAGATGAGCAAGCACATGCTCACGCGTGGGGACGGTGGGAGAGGCGACGAGATAGGGCATTAAGTAGACGCCGAAATAACCGCCGCGATCGGAAAGAGATTTGAGAATCTCGTCGGGCTTGTTGCGTGGGTGCGGATAGACGGCCGCGCAGCCGGAATGCGTGATGAGGATGGGCTTCGAGGAAGCGGCGACCGCGTCTGCGGTGGTGCGATAGCCGCTGTGGCTTAGGTCGGCGGCGACTCCGAGCTGGTTCATTTTTCCGAGAGCGGCGACACCGGCGGCCGTCAGGCCCGCATCTTTCGGGTCAAGGCAGCCACCGCCGAAGAGACTGTGATTGTTGTAAGTTAGTTGCATGATGCGGACGCCGAGTTTGCGAAAGAGATCGATTCGGCCCGGGTCCGCCTCAAGAAATGAAGTGTATTGAAAGCCTGGCAGAATGCCGAGCTTGTTCTCGCGCTTGGCGAGCGCGATCTCCGAGTGTTTGCGAACAAGAGAGAAATTATCCGGAAATTTTTCGACGAGAGATTCGAGAGAAGCGAGAGCGTAGAGAGTTTCCTCAAAGTCCGGAGAAGAGACAGTGCAATTTATGGCGGTGATGCCGGATTGGCGAATGGTTGCCAGGAGTTCCGGGCTCGGGGAAGAATCGAGATCGATGCCGGGGCTGCAGAGGGAGTCGATTACGATGGCGTGTTTGTAGAGAGCGGCGGTGTCGGTGGAATCGGCGGTGTGATTTTGAGCAAAGAGATGTGGGGCGACGAGTGTGGCCGCGGAAAGATTGAGGATCGAAAGATGGAATTCGCGGCGATTCAAGAGGCGGCTCCTTGCCGGGACAAACGGGAGGCAAAGTATACAACGAGGATGCTTGCAGCTTAGTTGGCGACGGTGAGTTCGACGATGACGGAGGGGGTGATGCGCTGGCCGGCGAGCGGAGACTGGTCAATGATAGCGGCGTGAGGCCACTGCGGCGCCGACACCAGGTTAATTTTGGAGTGAAGGCCGGCGCTTTCCAGACGGCGCTGGGCATCGGCGTCATTCAGGCCGACGAGGTGGGGCATGACAAAGGCGGGCTCGCGCGGGCCGTCGGAGACGAGCACATCCACGCGGGGACTGGCGGCGCCAGCGCCCGGCCGCGGCGTCTGGAGGATCACAGTGTCGGCGGGATCGTCCGGCATGGTGATGCCAGAGACCTCGCCTACCTGAAGTCCTGCGCGGAGCAACTCGATGCGCGAGGCGCGGAGAGAATTTCCTTCTAGAAGGGGAATTTGCAACTGGCGCTGTCCGAGACTGAGGATAACGTTGGCCTGCTGCGAAACTTTCATGAGCATCCCGGGTGGCGGGCTTTGGCGGACGACGACGTTGATAGGAAGTTCGCTGTAAATGCGGTCCGCAACACGGAGGACCAGGCCGTGCGATCGCAAAAGACTGTTGGCCTGGGTCACGTTCTTGCCGACGAGATTGGGCATAGTGACTTCACGGCCGTGAATCGCAATGCGCATGGCCGTGATGGCGCTGAGAAAAGCGGCGGAGGCGAGGACAAACACAAGCAGCGCCATCCGTGTGACCCATTCGAGGCGTTCTTTAAGAGTCATGCGATCAACCGAACTCCGAACTCTGCTCTCAGCCTAAAACCGCAGCGCCAAATGCTGCAAGAGCTCTTAGTGACTCAGCGGCGGAGGCGGATAATCCGGCAACTTGTCTTGGCTCATGTCCGCGCGCTTCACTTCGAGTTCATCGAAAAGCAGCGAAGGCGAAATGACGGTAGTAGGAACGCCGCCAGTGCGGTTGCTGACGAGCGGGTCGTTGCCGACGGCGATGAGGTCGCTGCGCAGAGCTCGGACGTCAAGTTCATTAAAGACGGCGCCGCGGACTAACTGTTCATGGCCATCAGCGTATACCCGATAGAGAAGGCGCGGAGAGTTGCCGGGCCCGAGAGTCTCGACGCGATAGGCGTAAGGCGTGCCCTGCGCGTTGATCATCTCAATCATTTTCTTTCTGAGCGTCTCGGGCGATTGCGCTTCCGAACTCTTCAGCAGAAGGACGCCGAGGCTGGGCGAAGGGAAGGAGCCGGGAGCCGCGCGGCCATGACCGTTTGATAAAGGAAAATCGCGGACGGGCTGGCGGCCGACCAGATAGTTGTCGAGCGTGCCGTTTTCGATGACCTTGACGCTCTGTGCTTTTACGCCTTCATTATCGACTTCGTAGCTGCCGACGAGGCTGTGCCCTTCAAAATTCTTAAGAGTCGGATCGTCGACAATCGAAAGGAAAGCTGGGAGCACGCGCATTTTGTAGCTGGTGGCGAAGGCGCCGACGGTGCGATTCGGTCTGCCAAGCTGCGGCTTGCGGCCGACGACATTAGCGCCGACGAGCGAGGCGACGACGTCGGTTGCGGCATCGGGAGCAAAGAGAACGGGTCCGCGATATTCTTCTTCGACGATAGGAGCTCTGCGCAGCGCGACGACGGTTTCTAGCGCCTGCTTGGCTTTGCTGAGAAATTTCTCCCGCGAAGGAAGTTCTTCTGCGCGGCCAACCATCCAATAAGGATTGCGGCTCAGGCGCATTCCATCCGCGGCTTGAGCGGAGCCGTTTAGCTGCAGGTTGTACGTGGTTTTGCCGCTGCGCGTGACGGTGCCTTCCGAATCGACGAAGTATTCATTGACGGCAGTGAAGCGAGCCGATGCGCTCACGGCTTGAATTTCCGGGTACTGGCGATACAGATTGGTGACATCCTCGAGAGTCTTGTCCCACGCGGCTTCATCTGGTTTAAGAGAAACGATAGGTTCGAGAGCGTTGATCACAGGTTCTTTGGAAAAATCCGCGACGGGGTTGGGGTCAGGCGTGAAGCGCTTCATATCTGCCTGCTTTTCGGCGAGAGCTTCTCCGGCGGCTTTGTAGGCCTGATCGGTGGAGATCCAGATTTGGTGGCGCAGAGCGATGGGATCGTTATCGAGCGGGAGGATGTTGGTTTCGCCCATACCCTGGCCGTAGTAGCTGTCTTGTTTGTAATCCCCGACGCGGACGACGACGCGAAGGATGCGCAGGTGGACACGCTGACTTTCACGAAGCGCGCCGAATGCGGCTTCGGCGTCGAAATCGTCAACGTCGTTGACGCGGTAGCCGATGTAGTACGGTGCAGGAACCTGATCCATCTTGAGATGGGCTTTGGAGCGGTCCAGTTCAGTGAGCAGGGCATCGAGAAGGGGATCGCCAGCGGCTGCAGGATGCGGCATAGCGGCGGCGGTTGTGCTGACCTCGCTCGGAGTATTGTTCAGGCCAGCTTTGTGGGTGGTCGCGTGAATCTTCGCGACTCCGAACAGCAGCGAAACTCCAGCAAGCGTTCCGATAAGAGCGCGAGGAATTTTCATGGCTTCACCGCCGGAGCAGCTTGCCCATCTTTTGCAGCGGATTTGAGTGGCGCCCCATTTTCAAAGCCAGGCGGAGGCAAGATGGGCGGCCGGTCATGTGAATGCTGGCGCTTCTGGACTTCCATCTCCGAAAAGAGCATCGCGGGGGCGACGGCGGAGACAGGCACCTGGCCGCTTTCGGCGCCGCAAACGCCGTTAAACACATGTTCCTTGTCCCCGGTCAAGAGAATGCGAGTGAGAGCAGCGAGTGGCGTGCCAACTATGTCCACCCCCCGGACGAGTTCATCGGGCCGGCCATCCGCGTAAACTTTGTAAACGATCACCGGCAGAACCTGGAAAGCTTGCGGAAGCGAGCGAGTAGTTAGCGTGAAGCCGCCCTGAATGTCATCGAAATATAGGCCGTAAGGCTTGTTCTGCTTCTTCACTTCCTCGATGAGTTTCTGCCGCAACTCCGACTCCGGAACAGTTTGCGTGGAAGTGACAATCAAATTTCCCTGGCGGCCCGTAGGCATCAAGCCAGGCTGATCGCGGCCGTGGCCATTGGAATTGCTAAAGTCTTTGATGGGCATGCGCGACAGCAGAAAATTTTTCAGCACGCCGTTCTGGATGACCTCGACGCGCTGGGCAGGAACTCCTTCGTTATCGAAGTCGTAGGAGCCCGCGAGTTTCATCCCGGCCATCTCGTGAATGGTCGGATCGTCGGCCACGCTCAAGAATTTCGGAAGAACTTCCTGGCCGACTTTCTTGGTGAAGGTCTGGCCTTCGTCCTCGTCACGCTGGCGGTGGCCTTCAAGACGATGGCCAAGCACTTCGTGGAAGAAGACAGCGGCGGCACGGCCGCTCAGGAGCGCGGGGCCATCGTATGGCTCTGCGACCGGGGCTGCTTTCAGGGCTTTTAAATCCACCGCCATCTTGTCGATTTTCGCGGAGAGTTCAGCTTCGCTAGGGAGGCCGTTGGCTGAGGGAGCTTGAAATGTTTCGACACGTAGCAGCTCCATTCCATCATCGGCGCGCGTCTGCGCCTCCATGATGAGCCGCGTGCTGGCGCTCGGCGTTTCAATGGCGCTGCCTTCGCTCGAAACCAATCGTGAATCGGAATCCGTAACCTGAAGAACGACGGTTGCAAAATAGACATCAGGATATTTACGGAAATTGGCGGAGAGGCGGCGGATTTCATCGCTCCAAGCGGTTCGATCAAATGGAGGCGGCGCGGCTTCCGCGACCACATGCGTCTCGGGAGTTTCCTTTGAGAAGTCAGGAGACTTATCTTCTTCTTCGGCGCGGACCGCGGTATTGGTCTTGACGTTCAGAAACGCCGGCGCGGCGCGTTTGTATTCACGGTCGGTGAGTTCCCAAAGGACGCGGGCGATGGCGTCCTGGTCATTGCCCAGGGGCAGCGTGCCCGACGACATCCCGCTGTAGCGGTTCTGGCCATGAGTGTTATCGAGAGCAGGACTGCCGACACGCATTACTACGTCCGCTTGACGGCGCCGAAGTGAAGCGTCGGTGAGCAAGCTCCCATAAGCGCCCACCAGGACGACGAGATTCTGGTCATACACGGTGTAGCTCATGAAGTAGGGCGGGGAATCGGTCTTGCCCAGGTCCGTGGTCGCGCGCGCGAGTTCCGCTTGCATGACTTTCATCACCGGGTCGCTAACGATCTTTGGAGCAGGCTTGGGCGCGGCTGCAGGAGCAGAAGTGTTCGCCGCGGAAGCAAGCGGAAGAGCAGCAAGCTGCGCGGCGAGAGCCCAGCTAGCGGCAATACGAAGAATTTGGCTGGCGCGCGCAGGTAGATTTCCACGCACGCGGAATAATTCCGAATTGTTCATGTGGTGTGAACTCCTGGGGCCAATCGCGCTTTCATGAGCGGGTCAAATTTTGAGTATGCCTGAGCACATCGCGGCACGCAAACTAAGGTTGTCCGAAGCGTTCACCCGGAAGCAATCGGGCGCCATTGGCAAACTCCGAGGCAGAAACTTGTTTGCGGCCTTCGAGTTTGACGGCGAGGAGGCGCAAATGGGTTGTGCCTCCGCAGGCGACGAAGAGGGTGTTGCGGCTGGCGTGCAGAGAACCAGGAAGGGCGTCTTGAGGTTTGGGCGGGATTTGATCGGCGACAGGGGCAGACACCGGCTCGCCCCAGAGATGGCAGATTTGGCCGCGGAAGGAAGTGTACGCGCCGGGCCACGGAGCGAAACCGCGAATCCGATTGAAGATTTCCTGCGCGGTAAGCGACCAGTTGATCAGGCCATCTTCTTTTTTGAGGATGGGCGCGTTCGAGGCTTGTTGATGATCTTGCGGACGCAGGACGATCGAGCCCGACGCCAGGCCACGAAGCGTCTCAGCCATGAGCGGCGCGCCTAACTCCGACATGCGCGCGGCAAGTTCCGGGGCGGTTTCCTTCGGCCCGATTTCCAACTCTTCTTGGAGCAGCATTTCGCCGGTATCCATGCCTGCGTCGATGCGCATGGTCGTGACCCCGGTTTTTCGTTCGCCATTGACGATGGCCCAGTTGATGGGAGCGGCGCCGCGATATTTCGGCAGGAGTGAAGCATGGAGATTGATCCAGCCGAGCCTGGGAATGGGTAGAAGACGTGCGGGAATAATTTGGCCGTAGGCGATGATCACGATGACGTCGGGAGCGAGCGTTTGCAGCAGAGCTTGAGCTTCAGGGGTATGGATTTTTTCGGGTTGATGAATGGGAATGCCTGCGGCCAGGGCCGCCTGTTTTACAGGCGAGAAAGAAAATTCTTGGCCGCGCCCGCGCGGACGGTCGGGTTGAGTGATGACTCCAAGAATTTCAAAGTCGGGCTGTGCCAATAGAAATTTCAGCGGCGGGACAGCGAACTCGGGTGTACCGCAGAAGAGGAGACGCAATCGGTCGCTGCCTGTCGTCACCACTCGCCTTGCTTCTTGAGTTTCTTGATTTTACGGCGAATCAAGTCGCGCTTCAGCATGCTGAGGTGCTGTAGGAACAGAATTCCATTTAGATGATCGATTTCGTGACAGAAGGCGCGGGCAAGAAGATTCTCGCCACGGATCTCGAAAGACTCGCCTTTCACGTTTTGCGCGCGGACCGTCACGAATTGCGGACGAATAACGTACCCGCGGAAGCCGGGAACGGAAAGGCAGCCTTCTTCCTCGCGGACTTCGCCTTCCGCATGAATGATTTCCGGATTGGCGAGGACGATCTTGGCCTCGGGATTTTTTCCTGTGGTGACGTCGACGACGGTGAGCCGTAAGCCGAGGCCGATTTGCGGAGCAGCTAATCCGACCCCTTGCGCGGCGTACATCGAGGCAAACATATCCTCGGTAAGCTTCTCGAGGTCAGCATCAAATTTCTGCACGGGAGCGGTCGGCTTTTCGAGAATGGGATCGCCGTACTTGACGATTGGATAAATTTTGCGCGCGGGGGCCGGCGCTTCGGTGGCCGCGGTGGCCGGAGCTGAGACCGCTTCAGAACTGGTCGATTTGTTGGGCATAGTTCTCGAAATTCCGCCGCATCTCGGAAAGGGAGTCTCCTCCAAATTTTTGCAGAAAAGCGTCCGCTAACACAAGTGCCACCATGGCTTCTCCCGCCACGGCGCCGGCCGGGACGACGCACCAGTCGGAGCGCTCGTAAGCGGCCGAAACCGGCTCCTTGGTGACCATGTCGGCGGTATGAAGTGCTTGGCGCAGCGTCGAGATCGGCTTCAGGTAACCGCGAATGACGACGTCTTCGCCGTTCGTGATTCCGCCTTCAAGCCCACCCGCGCGGTTGCTGGAACGGCGGAAGCGGCGCGCCGATCTGTCGTAAGAGATTTCGTCCTGCACTTCGCTTCCGTACGAACCCGCGGCGGCAACACCGGTGCCGATTTCCACCGCCTTCACCGCTTGCACGCTCATGAGCGCCTGGGCCAGGCGGCCATCGAGCTTTTCATCCCACTGGGCGTGGCTGCCGAGGCCGACGGGAACGTTATGAGCCACAATTTCAAAAATGCCGCCGACAGTGTTGCCGGCCTTCAGAGCGGCGTCAACTTCGGCTTTCATTTTCTCCTGACTGGCAGGATCGACGCACCGCAACGGAGAATCAAGGTCGGCGCTGACGGATTGGATTTCTTTCCAGGTTGCGGCGCGTTCCAGCCGCACCTGCCCGACTTGAAGTGTATGGCTCGCGATCTCGATGCCGAATTCGCGCAGGAGGAGTTTCGCGAACGCTCCAGCGGCGACGCGAGCTGCCGTCTCGCGGGCTGAGGCGCGCTCGAGGACGTAGCGGGCATCATGAAAATTGAATTTCTGAGAACCGGCGAGATCGGCGTGGCCAGGACGCGGAGCGAGCAGCTTTCTCTCGTGAGACGCGGAATCGGGATTTGCTTCAACCGGCAGAATCTTCTCCCAGTTAGTCCAGTCGCGATTTTCAATGCGCAGTGCGATCGGTGCGCCGATCGTCTTGCCGTGCCGCACGCCGGCGAAAATATCGGCGCGATCTTTTTCGATTTTTTGCCGCCCGCCTCGGCCATACCCAAGCTGACGGCGGTGCAATTCGTGATTGATGAAATTTAGATCGACGGGCAGCGACGCGGGCAGGCCGGAAACAAACGCGAGTAGCGCTTGACCGTGAGATTCACCGGCTGTATAGAATTTCAGCATCTCAGCGAACAACCTCGTACAAGTTTATGTATGGAGAAGCGGAAACAAGCAGTGTAACTGCGGTTGCGGCGGGCGTCCAGCGAGTCGGCTTCCGCTCAGAGAAATCGGGAAGAGTGGCGGCGTCCTTGGGGATAGCTGTTCCATGCAGCGCCAACCGAGTGTTTACTTGACGTGACTGTGGAGCGCGGTTACGCTTTCGATTCGGGATTTTGTCCACAGCAGTTCACCAGAGCGCTCGCAAGACGGGTAACCGTGGCAGACACACCGCTTCAGATAACGGGTCGCGAAGACAAGGCGGAAGAGAAAATCACCGTCGTTGGGGTGATTGTAAACGCCGCAAAAGGTGCAGTGGCGGACGTGCAGGATTACGCTTTGCTCTGCGGCCGGACGCTCTACGCCATCTTCACGCCGCCTTACTACCTCCAAGATATTTTACAGCAGATGGACAACATCGGGGCCGGATCGCTGCCGATCATTCTGCTATCCGGATTTTTCATCGGCGCGGTGATGGTGCTGCAAACAGGCTCGCAGTTTACGCGTTTCGGGCAGAGCTCGCTGACCGGCGATGTCGTGGCGATCGCGCTAGTCCGCGAATTAGGCCCATCGCTCACGGGTTTGCTGGTCACAGGCCGCTGCGCCACGGGAATCGCCTCAGAGCTGGGATCCATGCTGGTGACCGAGCAGGTCGACGCCATGCGTGCGATGGGCACCGATCCCATTCGCAAGCTGGTGGCGCCTCGCGCGATCGCCACTCTGCTTACGCTTCCGCTGTTGACGGCGATGACGGATTTTATGGGATTGATCGGTGGTTGCGTGGCTTCCGTCTTCTCACTGCAGCTTACCGCGGTCGAGTTCTGGCGGCGCGCGATCGATGCGCTGGTTTTCTCGGACTTGATGCAAGGATTTACGAAGCCTATGTTTTTCGCATTCATACTCGCGACCATCGGCTGTTACAAGGGTCTGACGGTGCGCGGAGGCACGCAAGGGGTGGGCCGGGCCACGACGCAGGCCGCGGTACTTTCCTCCGTGATGATCATTGTGGCCGACGCTTTTCTCACCAAAGTGGCTTTGTACCTCGCGGACAAACTCTTCTAGTCAAGACACTGCCCGAGGGCAGATGTGTGGCTGCTTTCGCGTTTGGTGTCGGTGACGGGTCAAATTGCCGCTATAATGGCGGGCACACCCGATGCTTAGCGTCCCATCGAGTTCCGAGCATAATCCAGCGATTACATTTGATAACGTACGCATCGGCTTCGACGAGGGCGATATCCTGCGCGGCGTATCGTTCGAAGTGCAAGAGCGCGAGACGCTGGTACTTCTGGGCGAAACGGGAACTGGCAAGACGTTGTCGCTTAAGCTGGCAGCCGGGCTGCTGCAACCAACCCAGGGCACAATCCGGGTCCTGGGCCAGGAACTGTCCAGCATGAAAGAGCGTGAACTGCTCGAATTCCGTCGACACATTGGATTTGTATTTCAAGAAGGAGCACTCTTCGACTCGATGACTGTCGGCGACAATGTTGCCTACCGGCTGTTGGAAGATAGAGTGAAGGACGATGAGATTGAGCCTCGGGTGCTGGAAGTATTGCGGTTCGTGGAACTGGAGCACACCGTGGATCTGCTTCCCTCCGAACTGTCAGGCGGGATGCGCCGGCGCGTTTCGATCGCGCGCGCTTTGATCAACCAGCCGCCCATCGTGCTGTATGATTCCCCCACTGCGGGGCTCGATCCGGTGACGTCGCAGACGATCATTACGCTGATCTTGCGGCTGCGCGACGTCTACGGAGTTACCGCGCTGCTGGCGACCCAACGCTTGCAGGATGGATTTGCGCTGGCAAACTTTCGTTTTGATCCGGCGACGAAACGCGTGGTGCATAGCGTTTCGAACGGCAATGCCGCTGCGGGCGCAAAAATGGCGGCGACACGTTTTCTGGTATTGCGAGAAGGCGAGGTTTATTTCGAAGGCGGGCAGGAAGAGCTCGCCGGCACGAAAGATGATTATCTGAAGCGGTTTCTGGTTTGAGGAAACGATGGTTCTTCGGGAGAAGAAAGGGAGGGAAGAAAAATGGCGCAGCGCAAACAACTGACTTGGACGGAACTGCGCGTGGGGCTTTTCGTGTTGGTCGGGCTTTCCGTGCTAGCGGCCGGCATCTTCTACGTGACGGGTGCAGGAACGATTGGGCCGAAATACCGGCTGGTTGCTTATTTGCCAGAAGTATCAGGACTCGCGAATGGGGCTCCAGTGAGGCTTGACGGGGTCGAGGTGGGAAACGTGGAAACGATCCGGCTCGCGCCGCGAGTACCTGGCAAGCTCAGCGACCGGAACCGGAACATCGAGGTCGTGATGCGTGTTGGAAAGCACTACCAGGATGACATCATGACGGATTCGGTGGCTAGCTTGGTGACGGAAGGCCTGCTCGGAAACAGGTATGTAGATATCACGCGTGGAATCACGGGCGTACCGCTGAAGGACGGCCAGGAAGTCCCGGGCACGGAAGAAAAAGCGATGAAAGAAGTCGTCGAGCGCAGCGCGGATTTGCTCGGCAATCTACAAGCACTTTCGGAAAACGTGCAGGAGCTGATCAATGGAGTGAAGCAAGGAAAAGGCTCACTCGGCAAATTGCTCACCGACGACCAGGCCTACAACCATTTGAACGGCATTCTCTCGAAGGGCGACGCAATGATGGCCGATGTGCGGGCTGGCCAGGGAACGGTTGGAAAGCTGATGACTTCGGATGAGTTGTACAACAAAGTGGATAAGGGATTGGACAGCGTAAATGTGATTTTGACGGACGTGCGATCGCAGAAAGGGACTATCGGGAAGCTGTTGTACGATCCGTCGTTTTACGACGAAGCGAAGCAAGCGGTGACGAACGCCAACGCCGTGATCGGGGACGTGCGGGCGGGCAAGGGCTCGCTAGGAAAATTCGTGACGGATGACACGCTTTACACCAAGCTGAAGGAGACGACGGATAACGTGGCAAAAGCCACTGCGAAACTGAATGACAACACGACGACTGTCGGCAAACTGTTTTCCGATCCCAAACTCTACGACAGCATGACGGGCCTCACGGGAGATTTGCGCTTACTGATCGGAGATTTCCGCCAGAATCCCAAGAAATTTCTACGAATCAAGCTTTCGGTTTTCTGAGTTGGCGCTCTGCGCACTTTGCCTTACGTGGCGGGTGTGTTGTAATGAGTTTGTAACAATGCGGGTTTACGCTGAGTCGCCATACCGCTTCTCGCAAAGAACCTAATGGAAAATCAGGAAATCGCCCAAAAGTTGCCACGGATGGAACCTGGCAAATCCACGCTTCCGCAGCCGGGAAAGCCTGTGCCGAGCCGCGCTTATCCTGGCGCGCTGATCGTCGTGGAGGGAACTGACGGTTCCGGCAAGAGCACGCAGCTTTATCTCCTAAAACGCTGGCTGGAGATCGGCGGATACCGGCTGCATTTTACGGAATGGAATTCGTCCCCGCTGGTAAAATCCGCGACACGACGCGGCAAACAGAGGCGGCTGCTTACGCCGACTACTTTTTCACTTCTGCATGCGGCGGATTTCGCGGATCGCTGCGAGCGGCAAATCATGCCGCTGCTTCAGGGCGATTATCTGGTTCTTGCTGACCGTTACATTTACACGGCGTTCGCGCGCGACTCCGCCCGTGGATGCCCGGGTCGGTGGCTGCGGAATCTGTATCGATTTGCGCCCGTGCCGGATATTACGTTTTATTTCCGTGCGCCGCTGGATGTGGCCGTGCACCGCATCCTCAGTGGCCGTCCAAAGCTGAAATATTACGAAGCCGGAATGGACATGGCGCTGTCCTACGACCGCTCGGAAAGTTTTCGGCTGTTCCAGGCCCGCATTCTAGAAGAGTACGACAAGATGGTGGATTCGGATAACTTCGTCGTGCTTGACGGCACGTTGCCAGTGAATAAATTACAGAAACAGATGCGCGACATCGTCGCCTCGAAAATCGATTTGAAACGTTTTGCACCGCGGATTCCGGCTCCGGAGTGAGCATGCCCGATCAGGACAAAGAGAAAGAAAAGCCGATCGCGCCGACAATCGTGCCGGCGGAAGGGGAGCAGAGCCTCGGCGTGCTCCAGCCGGGCGGGCAGCCGGTTCCGTCACCCTCAAAAACACCGGCGGTTGGCGACGACGGCGTGGCGCAGTATTTTTATGGCGAAGCGTTGGTCGGCTTCGATCCGAGCGAAATTACCGGAAACCTGATCGTGATCGAAGGCATGGATGGTTCCGGACGCTCCACGCAGATTGCATTGCTCCAAGAATGGCTCGAATCAGAAGGTTTCGCGGTGCAGACAAGCGGATTGCGCAGATCGAATCTCGTCGGTCGCGACATTGATGAGCTGCTCGCGAAAAACGCCGTCACTCGGCTCACGCTAGCGCTGATGTACGCAACGGATTTCTTCGACCAGGTGGAACATCGAATTCTGCCGGCGCTGCGCTCCGGGACCATCGTGCTTGCGGACCGTTTCATTTTCACGCTGGTGGCGCGCGGCGTCGTACGCGGAATCAACCGTGATTATTTGAACGGTTTGTATGCCATGGCGCTGCGCCCGCACTTGACCTTCTGGCTGAACGTACGCCCGGAAACGGCGTTCGCGCGCGAATTTAAAAAGGCTCAGGCCATCAGTTACTGGGAAGCAGGGCGCGACATGTCGCTCTCGCATGACTTGTACTGGTCGTTCATCCGCTACCAGACGATGATCAAGCGCGAATTCGAGTTGATGGCCAAGCGGCACGCGTTCATCGAGCTGGACGGCGAGGCCAGCGTTTCCGCCGTCAACAAGCAGCTTCGCCAGCGCATCGGCGAACAATTGGGAATTCGCGCGACGAAGTACACGCCCTCCGCCGCGCTCGCTCATCTCTGGCGCTAATTTCCGAAATGTCCGATCCGGTCCACATTGCCGCCATCGACGCGGGCTCAAATGCTCTGCGCCTTGCCGTGGCGCGGGCTTATTCGGCGCTGGATATCGAGCCGCTGGTCAATGAACGCTACTCACTGCGTCTGGGCGAAGGCGTTTTTCTGCGGCACCGCTTCAGCGAAGAGCTGTTTAAGAAGGGCGCCAAGGCCTTCCGCCATTTCCGCGAAATCATGGAGGAATTCGGCGTCACGCGCTATCGGGCTGTAGCTACGAGCGCGTCACGCGAAGCGCGCAACCGCGACGCGTTTGTCCGGCACATCAAGCAGAGGTCAGGTATCGCGGTCCAGGTAATCAGCTCCCCCGAGGAATCGCGACTCGGCCGCGTGGCGGTACTGGCGGCTCTTGGGCCGGAGTCGCCGCCCCGATGCATTGTCGATTTGGGTGGCGGCAGCCTGGAGATCAGCCTTCTCCGCGATCACAATGTCGAGCAGAGCGCGCAATTGCCCGTGGGAACGGTGAGGCTCATGACCACGCTGAACATTCCCGGCGTGATCCGCCCGATGCAAGCGGAACAAGTGCGCAGATACGTGCGGGCACTATTGGAATCGCGGCTGCCCTCGCGGCCGAATCTTGGCGAGCAAATTTGCGTGGCGCTGGGAGGAAACGCGGAAACCTTGGCAAATCTCGCGCCCGGCCCGCGTCTCCATGGACTTCCCACCTTGGAACTTTCACTGCTGCGGGAACGGCTGCCGGATCTTCTGCAGCGAGACCTTCGTGAGCGTATGAAAAGCTACGGAATCCGTCGTGACCGAGCGGACGTGATCGGTATCGCGGCGATTACGTTTGTGACGCTGGGGCGCTACCTCAACATCCGTAATTTCTCGATTCCCGGTGTTGGATTGCGCGAAGGTTTGCTTCAGGAGATTGCCCGCGAGGCGTTCTCCCGGACGGAGCCGCATCGTTACGACGCTGCCGCAAGGCAATTGCTCGTCGGAACGCGAGCCTACGCTCGCCGCCTGCAGAAGGATCAAACCCACGCCGAGCACGTGCGCGAGTTGAGCATTCTCCTTTTCGATCAGCTTCAGCCGGTGCATCATCTTCCTGCGCAGTCGCGGGTTTTGCTCGAGGCCGGCGCGCTCCTGCACGACAGCGGTCACATGATCAGCCATCGGGGCCACCATAAGCACGGAGAATATCTTGTACTGCACGGAGATATTCCCGGCCTGGAAGGCCGGGACCGCGCGATTGTTGCGGCACTGGCGCGCTATCACAATCGAAAATCGGAGCCCGCGGGACATCACACCGCCTATTCTTCGCTGACTAACAGCGACAAACGAATCGCGCGGCGGCTCTCCGCCATACTGAGGATTGCAGAGGCCCTTGACCATTCGCATCGCCAGCGGGTCATGCAGTTGCGTGCGACCTTTCAAGGCGGAGCCGTGGGCTTGCAAGTTACCGCGCGGGGCGACGCGGCGGAGGATTTGCTTGACGCGAACCGCAGCGCGGAAATGTTCGAAAAAGAATTTCACGTGCGACTGTACTTTCGCCAGGCTGCTTCTTAATGAAAGCAGTCGTGAGTTTCGCTCCAGCACCGTTGGGTTATCGTTTAAATTCTAAAGAGGGGTGACGTGCTGATGGACTTATATGTCGTGCGCCATGGCATCGCGATCGACCGGGAAGATCCCAAATGTCCGCCCGATCCCGAGAGGTACCTGACCGAGGAAGGCATCGAGAAAACGAGGCGCGTGGCTGCTTCTGTGGCGTCGCTCTGCGAGGCACCCGATGTGTTGCTTTCGAGTCCTTATGTGCGCGCGACGCAGACGGCGGAAATTTTCGCGACCGCGCTGGACTATCCCAAACAAAAGATCCGGCGGACGGATTTACTGCTCCCAGGTGCTGAGCCGACGCTTTTTTTTCGCGAACTGGCGAAGGACAAGCACGCTTCAACTCTCTTTATTTTTGGGCACACGCCGCAGCTCGATGACCTGATCGCGACGGCGCTAGGTTCGAAGCACCACCTCACTTCACTCAAAAAAGCGGGAGTAGCCTTGATTGAGTTGAAACGCGTCTCGCCACCAACCGGCCAATTACTATGGCTGGCTCCGCCCAAACTCCTTCGGCGCGCAGGAAAGTAGAAATAGTCACGGATAATCGAGTCGAGCTAAGCGGTAGCGACGGCGACTAATGGCGGTTCAGGTTTTTTTTCGAGGGGCGCGGCAGCCTCTGCGGGCGCCGGGGCAGCTTTGAGGAGCAGCGGCTTCTCCAAAACGGATTCGAGAAGGTGTTTCGCGGCGGCGAGGCGGGCCGCAGTTTCCGCTGTGTCGGGTAAACCGGGGACGCGCAGAACGATAGCGTCGGCCGATTTTTCCGAACGAAGGCCGACCGTGCTTTCGACGCCTGACTTGCGGAGAGCGCGCGCCAGCCGCAGCGTGCCTGCCATGGTTCGAACGGCGGTTTGTTGAGATTCGGAGAGTTTGGCGAAGCCGTTTTTCTGTTTGGGTTCCGCGCCGCGCTGAAAACGAACAGACCACGCCATCAAGTCCCACTCCTGAGCGGTCCAATTGGGCGGAACCGTCACACAAAGGAGGAATTTGCGCAACCCCTTTTGAGACAAACGGTGTTCACCTGCGGATTCTATTCCATGCAGTGTCGCGGCCGCTTCCATTATGCGCCGCATCGAAGTGTCCTGAAATGCCGGCGCGGCTTTTGCGCGGCGCAATAGGTCAAAAACGCGAAGGGCGATGCGCGAGACCAGGATGTTGCGGTGAGAATGGGCGCCGGCGGCCCGGGCCGTGGCGCGCAAACGAGCCGTTGCCGCCGCTTCCAAGCGCCGTCCATGCGGAAGATTGTGGCGCCAGCCGTGCCAGACACTGGTTGTGCCCAGCGTGAGCTGACGGTAGGTCTCGATCCGCTCGTGGCGCGCGCGCGCGATTTTTTCTTGCCAGGACTTCTGGAACGCGGAGGACCCCACGGTTTGGGAAATTTTCGTGTCCTCCACCAAGCCGGACAGAACATCCAAATCGTGAATGTCGCCGAGGAGATCCTGAAGCCGCTTCAGATTTTCGCTCCAGACGGCATAGTGTTCCGGCAGCAATCCTTCAACGGTGTAACGAAATTTCTTCAGGCCGACACGCAGTGAATGCCACGGCTTGGGTTTCTCCGTGCGCAACGCGCGATTGTGCAGGTCCTTCGCTTCCTCGAAGCGTTCGAGGGCCAGGCACTCGGCTACCAGGCCGCCGACCGGCACGCGGCGGATACGCTGGCGCAGTATCCTTTCGAGGCGCGTCCATTCCTTCTTGTCAAATTTCGCTGCCGTGCGGAGTGCGGATTCCGCGAATTGCTTTTCGTCGGCTTCGAGCGAGCTGAGAAGCTCTGCCCGCAGAAGGTCATCCTCGGAGCCGAGTTTCTTGATCCATTCTTCCATCACCTGGGTGTCGCGCAGAGTGCCTAGCGCCCGAAATAGACGCCGACCCACTTTCCGCATTTCGGGCCACGCAGAATTCGTGTCGACTTCTTCCATGGCGGTCGCAATGGAGCGGCAACGGCGAATAGCAACTCGAAGATCGTGGACTGTGTCAAGGTCGGGCGAAGATTGCAGTTGGCCCAGCTCTTCGAGGACGCGGTTCATCCAGTGGGCGAGGCCTCGATGTTCCGGACGCGGGCCGGGGACAGGGACAACTGTAAAAGGTGACCGTGCAGCGGTCACGGAGAGGGGTGACCGGGAGGCGGTCAGCGCCGTAGCCATCGTATACCTCTGGAACCGCTCGTTTGCTCCTGGGGGACCAGGAGCCCCTGACGAACGGGGTCTATAGAGTAGCTCTTGGGCGGAGGCGAGTCCAGCCGAGGGCCTGTGGAAAAAGCTCGGGCAACATGCGAGCGAGAACAATACCCATGAGCAGGGTCATACCTGCGGCAATTAGAAAGACGCGCGAGGGATCAGGATGGCCGAGCCTAAGCATGGCGTATTGCGCGAGGGGCTGAAGCGCCACACCGACGAAGGAGAGCAGATTCGCGATGGCGATAGCGCGGCCCTTCTCTTCGGGACGGGGGCGTTGCTGGATGAGAGCGTTTATGGGGACGACGAAGAATCCTCCCGCGATTCCGAGGAAGGCAAGTTGGAGAAGGACCGTCAAATAGCCAATACCCGGCAAGGAAAGCAGCACGGCCATAAGGAGGATGCCGCCCAAACCGGGAAGCACCATGCCGGGCTCGATTTTGCGGCCAGAGGCCAGGCCGGCGAGAAAGCTGCCGATGCCGATACCGAGGCTGAGCGCGGCGAGGAGATAGCTGCTATGGGGGTCGTCCACATGAAGAATGTCCGTGGAGTAAAGGACGATGTTCAACAGAAGTAGGGAGCCGAGAAACCAGAAGAAGGTGTTGGCAATGACGGCGGTCCAGAGGGTTCTGTCGCCTTTCATATGGCGGAGCTCATGGAGGAACTCCGCGGGGACGTTCCAATCGAAGCGGCGGCCCGGATCGGCTGCTGGGACGTTTGTGATGCCCATGCTTGTCAGGAGGCCGAGCACGGTGAGAACGAGAAAGATCACGCCGGACCAGACCTGGCGTCCGTGAAAAGCCTGCGCGAGGTAGCCACCGGCTAGGGCGGCGCTGATGGCGGCGAGAAGAGTGCCGAGTTCGATGATGCCGTTACCCCAGCTTAATTTTTCCAAGGGCAGGAGTTCGGGGAGGAGACCGTACTTTGTTGGGCCAAAGATTGCACCCTGGGTGCAGGCGAGAAAAAGAGCGGCGCCGGCGATGTCCAGGCGATCGCTTGCCAGCGCGAATGTGGCGAGGCCCATGACGCCCAGCTCGAAAACCTTAGTCCAAAGTGTGACGGTGCGTTTGCTGTATTTGTCGGCAAAATACCCACCGGGGATGGAGAAAAGCAAAAAGGGAACTGCGAAGAGCAGCGGCACGACCAGAACGAACCAGAAGTCGCGGCGCTCCTTGGATAGAGCGGCGTCAAGAACAAGGAAGCTGACGAGCCACTTGAGGGCGTTATCGCTGAAGGCACCCTGAAATTGCACGGCGATGAGGGCCCAGAAACCAGCCAGGCTGGCGGGCTGCGTGGGGAGTGATGAATCGGAACGGGGCGGAGATTGGGCCGGCATGGGTAGGCGGAGTCTATCGGCTCGGTGCGCGGTGGACAAGTAGGCACGGAGCTGTTCGGAACGGAAGCGTAAACGGGTGAACGATTCCGGGCGCGGCAGAATGAAGTGATTCGAATGCTGGTTAGCGATTTTGCCCGGAGGTAATTTAAACTGATAAGGAGGAAATCAGGAATAGAGTATGAGATTGAAACTGCCCGCCGGTTCCTTCGAGGCTTACCTGTTCGATTGCGACGGCACGATTGCAGACTCCATGCCGCTGCATTACGTGGCGTGGACGAAGGCGCTCGGCGAATGGCGCTGCGAATTTGATGAGGAGCTTTTCTATGCTTGGGGAGGCATGCCAACCACAAAAATCATCGCGGCCTTAAATGAACGGCATGGACTGCAGATGCCGGTCGAAACGGTGGCACACCGGAAAGAAGAACTTTATTTCGAACTGCTGCCGCGGTTGAAGGCCGTGCCGGAAGTTCTGGAGCATATTGATGCGCAGCACGGACGGATTCCCTTCGCTGTGGTGTCCGGGAGCGCGCGCGACTCGGTTACCGCCTCGCTGGTAACGCTCCATCTGCTCGACCGGTTCGAGACGCTGGTTTGCGCCGGAGAGTATAAGAAGAGCAAACCCGATCCGGAGGCTTTTCTGCTTGCAGCCTCAAAACTCGGAGTAGCGGCGAAGAGTTGTCTCGTGTTTGAAGACACGGAAATGGGTATTCAAGCGGCAACGGCAGCGGGTATGGCCTCGGTGAGAGTTCCGTCGCCGCGCGAGAGGCGCGCCTCCAAATAGATCGACGCCTGTTCTCTGCGCCGAGGAACCAAGCGAACTTCTCGGAAAAGCAGCGCAAGCAGAACTGCCTGTACCTTGAGTGCCGGACGCGGCCATGCTATTTTCACTTATCAACCCGGAGTGGCGGAACTGGCAGACGCGCTGGACTCAAAATCAAATCCGCTATCCCTTGCAAATCCTTTGCCATCAACACAACCCGCTGAAAATGCGGGTTTTGTTGTTTGTGCTCGTTGGTGCACGTTGGCGCAGATTTGCGCAGAAGTGCAGCAGAATTGCAGCATAGACTTACTCATCTATCAACACACGCAGCAGTTAACAAAAAATATCTTGCATTGTGGCACTGCGCGTGCTAAGATACGCGCATTGATTTCGCCCGTGCATTCCCTTCAGGGGAGCACCGCTAGCTAGAGTAAGCGAAACGGTGTTGCTGCACGAACGGCGAGCCTCAAGCGCGGCCCTTCGATAAAAAGAACGGCCATCCTATCCAAGTAGCAAATTCCAATTGGGAATTTCCGCCGTAACACGGCGCGCGTGGTTTGTAGTTGAACTCTATCCCTTAGCGGGGATGTAGCTGGCGCACACACAATTTTTTTGCAGTCTCTATGCCTGCCAGCTAGAGCACTCAACTACGGGGCCGTGCGCTAACACGGCCCTTTTCTCTTGAGTGCTCAAAATGAAACGAAAACCTGAAAACATCATTGATGCGATTCGCACAGCACTAGCAGTCGAAAAAATCGGTTTGCTTCCTGAGCGATATTTTCCGAAACAGAAACTTGCGCTTGTTGCCGTTGCTTCGTGGTGGGGCCAACCCATCTGTCTTGCAATCGTTGCAAAAGCAACGAACGTGAAAACAGGACGCGCAATCAGAAAAATCCTAGAGTCGTTGGTCGCACTCGATATGCTCAAACCCGAACATAAAGTTTCCATACCGGGCGCGGGTGCACGAACACTCTCTTACTGGCCGTTGAATTTCGAGCATCCAAACTTTCCAGAGTATTGGCCGGGCTACTCGGAAGAGAAGAAAAGCCGCGTGCGAAAACACGGCGATTTAGCCGCTGGCGAAAAAGCCGCAAATTCGCCACTGGCGAAAAGTGCCAGAGCCGCGGGCGAAATCGAAGGAGCCGCAGGCGAATTTCGCATAGCCGCAGGCGAAAACGCCGATAAATCGCCTACACTCCACACAACACCACTACTACACCAACCAACCATCCAACCAACCAACCCCGGCAGCAGGATGGATGGAAAGGCGTGGTGGAAAAACCAAACCCTTCAGATGGGACGGCCATCGAAAGAAAACATCAAAGTCCTTGAAAGCCTAGAGAAAACCTACGGGCCGGAAAAACTCGACGCGATGCTCGCAAGCTGGAAGCAACGGCCACAGGGCTGGAAGGATTTGAAAGCACGCTGGCATTTCTTCATCCAAGAGCACGAAGCACACACGGGCGCGCCAACAGCATCACAAATCGCTGAGGAAAATAAGGCACAGGAAATTTTCGACGCGCAACAGGTGCAAGCGCAACGCGCACAGTGGCTACCCGGCGAGAAACGCGAGTACGCGGAAATCCTAGACGCTATCGTTGCGGGCACCTACGTTGCGCCAGAGGCACCACCTGAAGAACGGGAAGAAACCGAAGCCGACTTTGCGGAAATGGCCGGTATCTCCGTGGAAGAGTATCGGAAACTCACATGAGCAGCGAAGGTATCGAAGTGAGAAACGGGCAGGGATTACTTACACAGCGTATAAGTAAAAAATATGCAGGGCCGGGGTATCCGGACCCCTTGCTTCTCTCGGTTGTGGAAGCCGGACAAGTGCTTGGTGTCGGCACGTGGGCCGTGCGTGGGCTGATATCTCGGCGCAGGCTGCCGGTTGTACGTGTGGGCCGTAAGCTCTTCGTGCGCCGGGCGACGCTAGCGCGATTCGTGGAAAGTGCAGAACGGTTGCAGCGATAGTGCAGCAGAAGGGAATAACACATGGACAATCAACAAGATACATTAGATAAGGTATCCAATGCAGATGCCGGGCGCAAGGGCGGCCAGCGTGCGCAGGCCAATCGCCGGGCGCGCGAAGAAGCCCTGCACGAATTGGAAATGGTTCTGCTCGGGCGCGCAAACACGCCAGAGAAAAAGTGCTTGGTGCCTATCCTCATGCGGGATTATCGGGCGATTTTGGAAGCCGGTATCAGGCGGCCACGTACCGGCAAACGTGCGCCAAGCAAACCGTGTTTGAGCGGAAAGGCACTTTCCAACGTGACGACACGGTTTCTTACTACCCTTTGGCGGCTGGGCGCGTTCCCGCACGCCGGGGGAAACATCCGGGCGCGCTATAAAAGGCGCAGCGATGCGCCCACGGAAGCCGCATGGCGTGCCGAAATCAGACAGCGGCAGTGGGAGAGCTTGAACCAGTGAACCTGCGCCTAACACGCCCGCAGGCGTATTACCGGAGCCTCTATGCGACACCACGACCACACCACGACCGTACCAACTGAACGCCCGCGCGATATCCTTGCGCTCGCCAAGCTGTGCGAGATTGAACTTGCGCCCGGCCAAGAGGCCTGTCTGCGCCTACTCTATAGCCTGCCAATCGTTGACCCGGAGCAAATCCGGCTCGCGCTGAAGGCCACGGGCCGCGAATCCCTGCCCGCTGCGTGCCGATTCCTCAACGCGGTGATGCTCGCCGGTCGCCGGTCGGGGAAATCCACGCGATTTGTTGCGCTGATTGTGCTGTGGGAATCGCTTTTCGCCGGGCACGCGGTACCGGATACGGAAGACGCGTACTTGCCGGTAATTGCGCCCACGGAAGAGCAGGCGCGCAAGACTTTCAAAACGATTATGCGGTTGCTCGATAAATTTTTCCCCGAGCGGATTCAAGGCACTCCGCGTTTCTCGCAGGGTGAAGCTTCGATTGATTTGACAACGCGCATCACGATTACCGTGCAGGCCGCGCGTTCCAATGCTGTGCGCGGTGGTGCGTGCGTGGCCGTGATTTTTGAAGAAAGCTGCCATTTCGGGCGCGAAGACCGCAGCGCGCATCCACTTTCCGAGATTGTGGCGAGCTTGCGCCCATCGCTGCTCACCTGCGAAGCCACGGGCGCGAAGATGGTTTTCGTTTCCTCACCGTGGGTGAAATCGGGGCTTGTGTGGGACGCCTTTGCGAAACGCCACGAAGAAAAAAACGCGGCGCACACGCTGGTGATGCAGCTACCATCGCGCGACCTAAATCCCTCCCTTTCCGAAGTTGCGATGCAGGCGCAAAAGTTTTTGCAAGGCGAATCGTGGTACCAGCGCGAATATCTCAGCGAGTTTGTGGACAGCGGCGAATCGTTGATTCCACCGGAAGCAATCGACCGCGCGGTGGTGAAGGGCCACGAATCTTTTTTGCCGCAGGAAAATTGCGCCTACGTTGCGGGGTTCGACCTTTCCGCGCGTGGTGATGATTCTGCGCTGGGAATCGCACATGCATTTGAAGGCACAGTGCAGCTAGATTTGTGCTCGTTGTGGAAACGTCCTGCGGGGCAAAACACAATCGACCCGTTTCTGGTGTTGGAGCAAGCGTGCACAGCGATGCAGGAATACAACGTGTCGCAGGCGTTCAGCGACCAAGTTTTGCAAAGCGTTGTAGAGCATACGGTGAAAAAGTACGGGATTTTTTATCAGCGAACAATCACTTACGGTACTGGCGCAGCAGCAATGTGGCGCGTGGTGCGAGAACTTTTTGTGACCGGCAAAGTGCGGATTCCTGAAAATAAAACTCTGATTTCTCAGTTGAAGGCGTTGGAAATGAAGTTTGTTGACGGTGGTGGGAGCGCAGTGGAAGCGAAGCGCGGCCACGACGACCTTGCGGTTGCGTGTGCGCTGGCGATTTATAAATCATTTGAAGCGCAGCAAACAACGGCACCGTGGTTTGAAACTTTGAACGTCGGAAGAGGCAGTGCCGCAGTGATTCCGGGGCAGGGTGTTGATGCGGGCTGGAAAGTTATCAGCGGCGGCCCGGACGATGAAAGTGCATTTGGCCGCACAGATTTTGGAAACTTCGGGCGCATGTAGGCGAAACACTTGCGGGGCATTGCAGGAGAACACCGCAATGGTTGCCACAAAAGAAATCGCGCAAAGTTTGCTGAAAAAAATCGCGCAGAATCGCGCTGCGCTGGAAGAACTGAAAAAAGAAGTTGAGCACGACGAAGCATTGGTGCTTGAAGCACTGAAGGAAGGCGCGGAGATTGGATTCGGGTTGTTTACAGCCGAAATCAAAACCACCGAACGGCGCAACACTGCTTGGAAGGAAAAAGCAATCGAGCAAGTGGATGAAATGCGCGGCGAAGGCGAAGGCGCAAAGTGGGCCGCGCGCGTGATTGCCGCGACGAAGCCAAGCACCAGCGAACGGCTGGTTGTGAAAATCGCCGGATAAAAGTTTCGCTTCACGTGTACCAGACGTGTTGCAAACGGCCATTCCGGGCCGAGCAGAAATGCTAGACACGGACGCTGCTCATCGTTAACGGGCAGCGAAATTTTAGCGCCCCGAGCGCAGAAAAAGTGACTCAAAATGAAAGTACGTCTTGACAGTAAATCCATTGAAGCGCTTGCCGCAAAAATCGCGGGCAAGCAAAACGGCCCAACTGTGGGCGAAGTAATCCGCGCGATTGCACACAAAAAGTACAGCAGCGACGGATTCTCGGAAGGAATGGCACTCGCAACACGCGACCTTTCCAGCAACGCAGTACCGGGCAGCTACTTGGTGCCCCAAGAGGCATACAACCAACTGATACCTGCCCTTTCCCGTGGTGGACAGCTACGCCGGGCCGGTGCAATCGTTGTGCCCATGCCGTTAAGCCAGAAAATGCAGATTCCCGTTGAAGGCACGATTTCCGACGATGAATCACAGTACCTCAGCGACAATGACCAACTGCTTTCTCCCATCACGCCTGACATTCAACAGCGCGTGCTCGATTTGAAGCACCTTGTCATCCTTTTTGAAATGTCGGCAAACTTGGCGCGCACTTCTCGGCCAGCGTTTGACCTTCTTAGCGAGCAAATCCTTGCCCGGAAAATCGCGCGCGCGGAAGACTTTTCTTTCTTCGCTGGAAAAGCCAACGGACCAACCAGCCTGCTCAACATCGCAGGAATCAATATCACCGACCAAGCCGGAAGCACGTTGGCCTATTCGGACATTCTCGGCCTGATGGAAACAGCGGGCGAAACCGAAGACGAAATCGAAAACTTCGTTTTCTTTATGAGCAATCTCGGCCTAAACAAAGTGCGCGGGCTGAAAGATTCCTCTAACCGGCCAATCCTCAAGGCGCATTTGAGCGAAGACGGCACCACGTATTCGTTGCTTGGCCATCGCATATATCTCACCCCGGCGATTCCCAACCATGTTGGCAGCGGAAGCGATTGCACCTACATCGCGTTTCTGAATCCCAGCAACGTGATGATTGGTGACGCCGGGCTCGATGTCGCGGTTTCAACGCATTGGAAATTCGATTCCAACATTATGGCAATCCGTGGCACCGTGCACCGTGATTACGTGTTGGCGCACCCGGAAAGCGCTTGCGTGTTGGAGAACGTCATCTAATCCTCTTCCGTAACGGGCTGCGTTTCCTTTGGTGGGAAACGCGGCCTGTGCGGAGTACGGAAAAAATCATGAAAAAAATAAATCGCACTTTCCAACGCAGCGCGTCGAGTCTCGACGAAGCGAAACGCCAAATCACTTTCGTTGCCAGCACAGGCGCGCCGGACCGCTACAGCGACATTGTCGAGCCGTTGGGCTGCGACTACTCCGCGTATATGCAAAATCCAGTTGTACTTTTCGCACATGATGCCAGCGAATTGCCGATTGGCAAAACCGTGAGCATCACGAAAACGGCAAAGGCCGTTGAGTGCACGGTGCAATTTGCGACCGCCGACCAAAATCCAATCGCGGAAAACGTTTGGAAACTGTACAAGGGCGGCTATATGAACGCCGTCAGTATCGGTTTCAGGCCGCTGGAAATGGAAATGCTGATGGAAGACGGCCAGCCCACGGGGATGCGTTTCATCACGTGGGAATTGCTTGAGCTTTCCTGTGTGCCGATACCGGCAAACCCTGAAGCACTCGCAAAGACAGCGCGGCTACTCGGCGCAAAAGGCTTTCAGCCCTACGCGGAAGATTTGCCAAAGCATCAGATTGACCCGGACGTGGTCGCGTTGCTGAAGGCAATTCAGGTGAAGCCCGCGAACAAAACGATTGACAAAGACGTGGCCGATTTCGTGATGCAGCTATTTGCTGAATCCGCCAAGCCCGGCAGCGTGCGGGAATTTCTGCACAAGAATGCGCGCCGGTAACATGCGAGCCAACGAAGCAGAAGACTTGTGGCAACACGTTGATTTTGATTGCACGCAAGCGAAGACCGGAAACGTTGAGGGTATGTGTTTCATCTGGACCGGCGCGAAAGACCGCGACGGCTACGGATTTTTCAAGCTACGCGGCAAGCAGTGGCGCGTTGCGAGATTGGTGCTCGAACTTTGCGGGGTAGAAATTCCGCCCGGCTGGAATGCAAGCCCCATCTGTTTGAATCACAGTTGCGTGCGGCCATCGCATTTGATGCCATTGCCCACGTCGGAAATCGCCAAGCATCGGCATGATTACACCGGTGAGTTTGCTGGCAAGAGAAAGAAGAAATGAACGTTAAGGTCTCACACTGGCACGGGCATTTCGGATTCGGTTTCACCGAAGACAAAATACCTGTGTATCTCTCGGCAGCGCAGGTATGCGAGCCGTTGAAACTTCCCTTGCGGGAAGGCCAGATTGTCTTTGTGGACCATCTAGAACAGAACCAGAAAGGTCTTGCGGCCAAAGCGATTGCGATAACGCAGCCGGGCCGCTAACAAGCTTGCGCGCAACAGGTAGGACCGCTGAACGCGCTCGTAAAAACGGTCCATATGTTACGGTGAAATGCACACGTCAAAAATGGGTCACGGTCTCGTCGCCGTGGCCCATTCCCATTTTTCAACTGTAACACTTATCACGTAGTATATGCCCATCAAAATTGGACTCAATGAAGTCACGCTGATTTGCAGATTGCGCGCGCTGGGACAAACCTTCGATAAAATCGGTGACAGCATTGGCGTTGCCGGTCCCACCGTTGCACAGCACTACTACAGAGTATTTCCAGAGAAAAGACCGCCGAAAGGAACGCGCCTACCGGCAATCAAGGCTGGCGAAAGATTCGGACGCTGGACAGTCCTTCGCACGTATGTAACCAACAAAAAAACTTATAAAACGGGCTTCAGTTCCACCTACCAGCGCGGGACTAGATTCTGCGTGTGTGTTTGCGATTGCGGCACCAAGAGAACCGTTCTGGCCATATCGTTGCGCCGGGGTGATTCCAAGAGCTGTGATTGCCTCAAGCGAGAATTGTTTGCCAAGCGGATTTTTCATCACGGTCTGACCAAGACGATTGAATATAGCATCTGGCACAACATGCGGCAGTCCTGCAACAATCCACGCGCCCGCGAATACGCGCACAATGGCGCACGCGGCATCAAAGTTTGTGCCCGCTGGAATGGCAAAGGACTTTTCCAGAACTTTTTCAAGGATATGGGACCGCGCCCGTCAAAGAAGCATTTACTAGACCGTAAAGACATGAATGGTGATTACTCACCGAAAAACTGCAAATGGAACACAAGGGCCGGGCAGATACGCGAAGGGAAGCATATCCGCAACCACGGGCTGTCCGATGGTCCAGAATACCGCGCATGGCACGCAATGCGCAACCGGTGCAACAATCCAAACAATCCCGATTATGGTGGGCGCGGTGTCAAAGTTTGTGAGCGGTGGGCCGGTAGCGATTGCTTTCTGAATTTCTATCGTGACATGAGGCCGCGCCCTTCCGATAAGCACAGCCTTGACCGCATCGACCCGAATGGTGATTATTCGCCGGAAAATTGTCGTTGGGGCACCGCATACATGCAACGAATGAACCAACGCAAGGTGATTGAGGAAGTTTTCACGCCGGGCGATATCGACGCGCCGTATGTGGCGGAACAGCCGGTGTACGCTGCGGAAACTCTAGATTTCTAAGTCGTAACACCAAGCCTGAGATTATCACATTAGAAACGGAGAAAAAGTCATGAGCATCGAAACTTTGAAAAAGCATGTCAGGATTCTTCAGAGCTTGGCCAAGAAAAATAAAGGCAAGCTTCCCACGTACACGTGGATTTGCGCGAACGGATATTTCTACAGCTACGACATGGTCCGGCAAGCCGGATTGCTTTATCGGTTTGACCGCGCCCGGAAACGCCGCAAGCGGTAATCCCAGCTACTCGGCACTGAAGTACTGGCTCCGGGCTTATTAAATCGGTTTAATAGGCATCCTAGCGGTGTGCCAGAATGCAACGGATAGGGGATTCTGTGGCTGTGGCCGGGCAAGATACCACGGTCCAGTCGCCGGGCATTAGGAAATCGCCAAGCACAAGCGATACAGGCTGAGGTCGCGCCTTCGGAAATCGCGCCATCCAATGCCCGGCAGCGTCAGTGAAAACTTCCTGTGGTCCTATCTGCAAGGCCGCGCCTTCCACGGGCGCGCCGGATTCACTCTCAACGATTCCAGAAAACTCAACACCACCAATCTTTCCGCCAGCCGTGTGCGCTAGCTGCGTGCCTGTGGCGAGAAACGCGGCACCGTAGGCCGTGAATCCAAGCCTCTGGCCGGGCGCAGCCTGTAGATTTGTGTGCGTTGAAATCGAATGCGGCAACTGAAGCGCAATCGTCACGGTCAGAACTTTTTGAAACGGTGCGCGTGTCGCAAAAGGAAAAAACATTTCCTGATAATCCGCGCTGGCTGAAATCAGATTGCCCGCGTATCCACCACCGAACGAAAACGCGGACGTGCCGTTGCTGCGCGTGAAGTGCTGGCTGATTGTCCAACGGCGCAGGGATTCTGTGGCGGTCGCAACGAAGATTTTGCCGCTGTGCGCCAGATACTCATCAACGCTGAATCGCGCCGGGCCGATTAGGTAGGATGCGCCCACGGCCTGCCCGCTGGACCTTCCGAGAAATGCACTTGCGTGTGCGCCGAAATTTCCAGCGGTCGCGCTGATTCCAAAATCATTTGTGGTCGCGGATTGATTCTGCACAAAGTAGGTCGTGCGCCCGGCCACGGCAGCGAAGTGCGAGTACTGCATTTCCGCGCGACCACCAAACTGCAACGATGAATCCAGCAGGCCGCCAAGCCCGTGCAAAGTGAAATGCTGCCAGCGTCGCTGTGCGGATTCCACAGCGGTGATTCGCCCGGCTGCCACGGCCAGCACACCACCTGTCTCGATTTCGTGAAACGTCCTCTCATACGAAACGCCTGTGCCAAAATCAGCGGCCTGCATTCCGTTGAAGTACGGTGCACTGAACGCGCGGCCCACTGCGCCAACGAAAAAGGTCACGTGCTTTCTGTGGCAGGAAATCGCACGCGCTGTGATTCCTAATCCCGTTTCACCACCGCTGAGAAAGATTTGCTGGTCGCCTGCAATCACTTCACAGAATCGCGTCCGGAAATCTGTCTGCGCAGCCGCAACCAAGTGGCCGTTGGACATGCCAAGAGAAACCAGCGAAGTGCTTCCCGGTGTGTACATCGTTGCGGTCGCGCCTTCGGATTGCAAAAGGTTGCTGGCACCACCGCTGAATTGGAAGGTTTGCGCAGCAGCGGTGCCAGCCAGTAGCAGGCAGGCAAACAGCGTGGTCAACGTGCGGGGAAAAATCATGGAGCCTCTACGCCAAGCTCCTTTCTGATTCGCAATCGGCAACCACTACCACCGTCTTGGCAGATGTACGCGAAGTGCTCAAGCACCAGCCGGGCCAAGAATCCACCGGCTGATTTCTCCGCGCGATTGAAAAGGAAATTGCTCGCGGTAAAAACAATCATGCAGTGTGGCTGTAAGCACTCAACGGTGTAGTCGAATCGGTGGGCTTGCTGCACGCCAATTCTCGCGGAAGTTTCAGAAAGCGTCACCACCGCGTATTTGTCCAGCGGAAGCACGGTCACGCGCCCTTGCTTGTCGAGTGAAAACCCGTGAGCTTCCACCGTCACCACGATTGGCTTCAGCGTAGTGTTGGTGATTGTGAAACTGCCGTGCACGCGGCCCTTTCCGCCTTCACCGCGCAACGGGCTGATACTTTGTGCATTCGCTGCAACCACACAAAGCAAAGCAGCGCAAATCAGAAGCATGAGCAGGATTGCGATTTCACTTTTTAGGCGATTCACTTTTTCTCTCCTAGATAAATTCGGGGCAGGCGCGCCAGCCTGCCCCGTCCCTTCCTATCGCTTGCCGTGTTTACTTAGGCTGCACCTGCTACTAGGTTAAGCAGACCGGTGTAACTGCCTGCCGGTTGATTGCCGGGGATTCCCTGTAGCTGGAAGTCGAAAGTATCCGTTTGCGTTCCAGCAAGGTTTGCGCCGGTTACGGTTACGTTGGTTTGGCCTGCGCAGGTCGCGCCGGTCACAACGGTCGCTTGAAGTTCGGTAGGCACGTAGGTGTTGGGCTTCGTGCACGCCAAGTATCCCGCGCCGTTTTTCTGTTGGAAGATTTCAGCGCTGGTGATGTAGTGGCCCGCGCCGTCGCTCATGGCCTGTGTTGCACTCGAAACGTACATCGCCATGTCAACGTGCGTGCGGCTGCTGTTCACGTTCCACGTGGTCGTAACTGCCAGCCCCGTAAACGTTGGCGTGCTGCCGAGAAACGAGAACGACGGCGGCACACCGCTCACTGCGATGGATTCACCAACGGTGTAGCTCATGGTAACGTTGGCAACTGTGCCAACGATTCCAGTCGCGTCCGTGAGTGCAGGCACCACCAGCAGGGCCGCACACATCAGGATTGCTATTGCTGAACGGATTGCTTTCATGGTTGCTCCTTCAAATCGGGCACACCTTGTCTGGTCGCGCCCGAAACTTTTTCAGACCGCGCTAAACTGGCGCAGCACGCGCGTGCAGGCTTTCTCCGCGAACTCTTCAAACAGCGCGTTGCTCTCTGCTATTTTTTTGCGAACGTTCTCGGCGGATACTTGAGAAACGGGCAGGGCCAGCGTGGAACCTGTCTGCGGAGAATCGAAAAGGCACAGGGCTTCGTGCCACGTGCCGTCCTTGCGCTGGATTGCTTGGAAAATCCCTTTGTAGCGCCCACCGGCCAAATCGACCATCGTCCGGTAGAAGATTTCGTGGGAATGAGATACGGTGTGTGAAGCCATTGAGGAAACCAACCTTTCCTTTTTGGTTAGGGGCCGCACCGCGCGCAAACGCTGTGTGGCTCCGTTTTTCTTACTGTGGCAACGATACGCTTCCTAACCGACAAAGTGCAAGAGTGCTTAAGTACCGATTCGTCGCTAGTACCGAAGTACCATTGAAAAAATCTAGTGCGTCTGGCAATCTAGTGCGTATAGGAGATACCATGCAAACAAAAGAAAAATTGATAGCTGAAGGCGTGGCGGCTGGGAAAATCGTCTACACTTTCAGCGAAATCGTGAACGGAAAGCCTCAGTATTTCTGCTCACTCAAAAAGGTTCCTGAGGCCACACGTTATTATTTCACAACCCCGCTGAAAGCGTTTGAAGAGAAGGCAGCCGACATACGCCAAAAGCGCACCGGAAAGCCAGAGGGTTTCTAATGCCACTCACCAACGTTTTGGAAATGCCCACGGAAAAGATTCACAACACGGCGCACGGACGAATCCGCGAACGCAAGGGCGGATTTCAGATTCAGTTTACGGACGCACACGGCGTCCGGCGCACGAAGACTCTTTCAACGTTGAAGAAGGCGGAAAAAGAACTGAGCGCACAGGCCGCGCTGAAGGAAAAAAATATCGTTGCAGAAGAGGGTGAAACGCGCGGCACGGTTGCATCGCTGGCTGAATCGTATCTGCTCTACATAAAAAACTCGAAACCAAAATCCCACTGGTGGTGCTCGCTGGTTTGGGAAAAACACCTGAAGGATTTCTTCGGGCACCTGAACGCCGGGCGCGTGGACGAAGACCTGATTGAAAAGTACCGAAGCAATCGCACGGATGCGGGCGCGGCACCGGCGACCATAAACCGTGAGACGGCGATTCTCAAGGCGATTTTCCGCAAGGCACTGCGCAGCAAAAAAATTCCGCATATCCCGTGCTTCCCGGTTGTACTCACGGAAGCGAATCCACGGCAAGGATTCTTGACCGCAGAGCAGTACACCGCGATGCAGGCCGCGTGCACGGACCTGTGGTTGCGCGGATTGCTGGCTGTGGCCTATCGGTTTGGCTTCCGCAAATCGGAACTGCTCAATCTTCGCGTTGGGCAGGTGGACCTGCAAACGAAAACTATCAGCCTGCTGCCCGGCGAAACGAAGAACGGGCAGGGGCGCACTATCGTTATGACCAGCGACGTGCTTGCGCTGATTTCCGAGTGCATCAAAGGCAAGCAGGCCGCTGATTTCGTTTTCACATGGCAGGACGGCAGACGTGTGCGCGATTTTCGGGTAACATGGAAGCAGGTGTGTGAGAAGGCTGGTGTATCGGTGCTACTCCACGATTTCCGGCGCACGGCTGTGCGCAACATGATTCGTAAGAACGTGTCGCGCGATATCGCAAAGAAGATTTCCGGCCATGCCACGGACGCGGTTTTCAGCCGGTACAACATCAGCAACCTTGCCGACCTTCAGGACGCGGCCACGAAACTGGAAGATTGACCGTGTTGGAAGTGCAGCAGAATTGCAGCAAGCAGGTGCAGGCGAAAAAAGTTAGCTGCAAATAGTTGAAAACAAAAGCCCGGAGTGGCGGAACTGGCAGACGCGCTGGACTCAAAATCCAGTGGTACTTAGTACCGTGTGGGTTCGACCCCCTCCTCCGGGACCATCGAGTTGACCTTGCGAATCCGCCGTGCGATTTGTTTCTCGTTTCTAATCGCGCTCGTCGCGCCTGCCGCTCACGGGCAGGATGCAAGCCTTTCCGCGGCCACCGCCAAAGTTCAGGAACTCATTCAGAAAAGCGGTGCGGACGTTGGCATTGCATTTGGCACGCTGGATGGCAAAACGGAATGGTTTTTTCATGCGGACGATGTGTTCCACGCCGCGAGCACGATGAAGATTCCGGTGATGATCGAGCTTTTCCACCAAGTGCGCGAGGGAAAGCTGAAGCTGGACGATCCGCTGCCCATAAAAAACGAGTTTCATAGCCTTGTGGACGGCTCGGTCTACACGCTTAGCACTTCGGATGATTCCGACGCGGATTTGTACAAAGCGGTGGGGCAGACGCGCACGCTGCGGCAGCTATGCGAGCTGATGATCACCGTCAGCAGCAACTTTTCGGCGAATCTGCTGATCGAAAAGCTGGGGGTGGAGAACATCCGGGCTACGGTCCATTCGCTGCACGCCGATGGGATGAGTGTTCTTCGCGGCGTCGAGGACGAGAAAGCATACGAAAAGGGAATGAATAACACCACGACGGCGCGCGGCCTCTTCGTGTTGCTGGAGGCCATTGCGCAAGGGAAAGCCGTCGATGAGGCTTCATCCCGGCAGATGATAGAAATCCTCGAGCGCCAGAAATTCAATGAAGCCATCCCTGCCGGACTGCCTGCTGGAACCCTGGTGGCGCATAAGACTGGCGAGATAACAAAGATTCATCACGATGCGGCCATCGTATTTGCGCCGAAACCATTTGTGCTGGTTATTCTCGTCCGCGGGATTGCGGATATGAAAGTCAGCTCGGCGCTAATGGCGGACATCACGCGCGAGCTCTACCAAGCTACCCAATAGCCGATGAAATTACGCAACCCGGCGCAGGGGTGGCTCATCGAAATATATAGGAGAATGATTCGGGCCAAGTGCAAACGGGGAACCGGCGCGTAGCTCCCAATCAGCATATCGCGCCTGTGGAGAGGCCAAATGATGAAAAATGGTGCGAGGATTGTTGCCTCAATAGCACTGGGATTATTTTTAGCTGGTGCTGCCAGCGCGGATACGCTGGAACTTAAAGATGGGCGAGTGCTGCATGGCCGTTACCTGGGCGGCACGCAAGCGGTGCTGCGCTTTGAGATTAACGGGCAGGTGCAAACCTTCTATGTCTCGGAAACGGTCGCGCTGACCTTCACGGGCGATCCCAACGCGGCGAGCGCCTCGGCATCTGGTGCCGCCCCGGCTCCCGCTGCTCCAGTTGAGACTGCCAGCGTTCCGCCTCCTCAGGAGGCTCCGCCACCGGAGGCGGCACAACGGCCCATTGTTTCTCAGGATGTACCGCCGCAGGCTGCGAGACCTGCTCCCCAGGTTGCCCCAACTCCAGCGGAAGACCCCGCTGCTCAGTATGGCGAAGTCACGATTCCGGCCGGGCAAGCGCTTTTGGTGCGCATGATTGACGGAGTTGATTCCTCGAGAAACCAAGTTGGCGACGTCTTTCGCGCGAGTCTTGAGACGGACCTCTACGTCCGGGGCACTTTGGTAGCGCGGAAGGGCACGGACGTCTATGGACGGCTGGCGAACGCCAAGGAGGCGGGACATCTTGGAGGAAAATCGGAGTTGCAACTCGAACTGATCCGCATCGTGATTGACGGGCATGACTATCCGCTGGTCAGCAGCGACTATAGCGTGCAAGGGAAGAGCCGCGGCGCTGATACCGCCAAGAAAGTTGGCGGCGGGGCCATTTTCGGAGCCATTATCGGCGCGATCGCCGGCGGAGGCCAAGGTGCGGCGATTGGGGCAGGCGTGGGATCGGCGGCTGGTGCTACGGTTCAAGTCCTAACGAAAGGTCAACAGGTAAGAGTGCCCAGCGAAACGTTGCTGGAATTCCGGCTGCAGCAGCCCGCCGCGGTAACTCCTACACAAGGCTGAGCGGCAACGGTTCGCCCTGAATGCTCCGCTATCCTATCAAGGCTCGGGGCGCGGATTGCCTTTATTTTCCATAGCTTGGAGGGGCGTTGTCATTTTGGAACCAGAACCCCCAAAATCCGTCTTGCTCTTCCTGCTGTTAGTGACTAAGATACCCCCTCAGCTTGGAGAGCTATCGTGCCAAAAGAAAAACCACGCGTAAACATCGGGGAAGTCATCAAATCCTATCGCAGCCAGAGAGGCCTGTCGCAAGGCGATATCGAACGCCGCACCGGCCTGCTGCGTTGCTACCTTTCGCGCGTCGAAAATGGCCACACCGTGCCTTCGCTCGAAACTCTTGCGAAGATTGCGGAAGCCATGGACATCTCGCTCGCGGATTTCTTCCCGGGCACGGAGACGCCGCGCGACCGCGAAACGCAGAAGATGCTAGGCGAACTTTCGCAAGACGAGATCCGATTCCTCGCCGAGATCAAGCGCTTCAGCACCACGCTTTCTGACGGTGACAAGCGTCTTGTGCTGGCCATGATCCGCAAGATGGCGACGCTGATTCCGCCGCCAGCGACGAAAAAGCTGGTTATACGGCGCACCACCACGGTGTAATTGGGTAGCCTCGCAGTGCAGGCGGCGACGGGCTCTTAGCCTTCAAAACGAGAATCTTCAGTTGCTTTGTCCGCGGATGAGCCGAATTGCGTCCGGAAGAGCAGCGCCGGCGCGCCCTAGCGACGGCATGCGTGCTCCATTGCCGTCCTCCGGTTCGAGGGAACCCTCGCCCGGCGCGAGGAAAAGATTGCTCTCGACATCATGCTGCTTGGTGTAGAGGTCGAAGTAGCGCCCTCCCGCCGCATAGAGCGATGCATGAGTGCCGCGCTCGATTATTCGTCCATTCTCGACGACCAAAATCTGTTCCGCGCGGCGAATCGTGGAAAGCCGGTGCGCGATCACAAACGTCGTCCGTCCGCGCATCAGGTAACGCAATCCCTCCTGAATGAGCGCCTCGGATTCGGAGTCGAGGCTTGAAGTGGCTTCGTCCAGAATCAAGATGCGCGGATCGGCCAGAATTGCGCGCGCAATCGAGACGCGCTGCTTCTGTCCGCCGGATAATTTCACGCCGCGCTCGCCGACCACCGTGTCGTACTTTTTCTCAAAGCCTTCGGCGAATTCATCAACGCGCGCGATGTGGCATGCAGCAAGAATTTCCTCTTCGCTGGCCAGCGGGCGGGCAAAGGCCACGTTTTCGCGAATCGTGCCGTCAAAAAGAAAAGTTTCCTGCAAGACGACGCCAAGCTGCGTGCGGTAGGAGTTCAGCTTCACGGTGGCCAGATCGATTCCGTCCACCAAAACTCTGCCACTGGAAGGGACGTAAAACGCCGAAATCAAGCCGATGATCGTTGATTTGCCCGCTCCGGATGGGCCGACGAGCGCAGTCACGGTTCCCGGCTCCGATTCAAAACTCACTTCGTGAAGCACTTCCTTGCCCGAATCGTATGAAAAACTCACGTTTTCCATCACCACTCGCCCGGTGATGCGGTCCATGACGACGGTGCGGCGCGGATCTTCGTCTTCTTTCTTTTCGTTCAGGATTTCGCGAGTTCTCTCGAGGCCGGTGATGGCTTCTGTAATCTGCGTGCCGATGGCGACGATCTGAAAGACGGGAGCAATCAGAAATCCGAGGAAAAGGTTGAACGCAAACCAGTCGCCGAGCGTCATCGTGCCGCTGAGGATTTTGTGGCCGCCAAGCTCGAGCATCAGGGCGCTGACAACGCCGAGAAGTGTCGCGCCCGAAAGGCTCATCAGGGAAGTAGCCGTGAGCGTTTTCAAGACGTTGTCCAGCAGCCGCTGCACGCCCGTCGAAAAAATTCCTTCTTCGCGATCTTCCGCGTGATAGCCCTTCACCACCCGCACGCCCCCGAGCGATTCCGTCAGCCGCCCCGTCACTTCCGCAGTAATTTTCGGCCGCGCCCGGAAAATGGGCCGAATCGTCGCGAACGCCCGGCTGATGCCGAAGCCGAAGACCAACAGAATAGAGAAAGCCACTCCCGTCAGCAGGACACTGGTGTGAATCAAGTAGACCAGCGCGAAGACGGCCGTCATCAGCCCGCCGACGAATTCAACGAGGCCAGTCCCCACGAGATTGCGCACGCCTTCGACATCGCTCATGATGCGCGAAACGAGCACGCCGGTTTTGTTTGCGTCATAGAAAGAAATTGGCAGCCTGCCGATGTGCGCCTGCACCTGGCGGCGCAATTCGGTGATCATCTTTTGCGCGGATTTGGAAAGCAGTTGCGTCAGAGTAAAGGAAGTCAGTCCCTGAATGACGGTGGCAACCAAGACGCCCAAAACGATCGGCGTCAATAAATACACTTGATGTTTGATCGCCACGTTATCCACGAAATATTTGGTGGATGCGGGGAGCACCAGGCCGCAGACGCGGTTGATGGCCATCAGCACGAAGCCGAGCGCGAGCAGGCCCCTGCGCGGCTTGATCAGCGCCCAAACATCGGGCAGCGATTTCCAGGCGTTTTTGCGCTTCTCGCTTTTCGATTCCTTCGAGGGATCTTTTTCGGCAGCCATAATTGGGAGTGATTATCTCAGACAATTGGATGCGGTGTGGGAAAGGAAATCTACAGGCCCCTGGTGCGCATGGTCTGCCAGGCGGTCTGGACGCGGGCCCAGGCGGGTTTTCGCCCGTGGGTCGATTGCGCGATCAGTCGCCAGCGCCACCGGGCGGGACTTGCGCCGGAGTAGGACGCTCCAGGTTCAGTACGCTGGCAATGAAATCGCTTACCGTAATGCCCAGATGGCCCCAGAGACGCCGTTTCAGGCTGCTGTAATCCTGGGTGCCGCTGAATAGATCGCTCATCAACTGGCGAAAGACCGCGCTGCGATTCATGAACTGCACCATGCGCGTTGTAACGGCGGTGCCCAGAAACGAGCCGCTGTAGAACCGGCGGACGATTCGCGCCGCAAATTCCAGCTCGGAGGAAAACGCCGCCTTCACCCAGGCCGTATATTTCTCCGGGCAGCCTTCCGCGAGGGATCGCCCCAGTAGTTCTCCGGATCGTATCGCGTAGAAAAGCCCTTCACCTGTCAACGGGTCGACCCAGGCAGCGGCGTCGCCGACCAGCGCCCAATTCTTTCCGAGGACCTTGCGATCGGAAAGCGTGCGCTCTCTCGGCGAAGGCAGGACGTGGCTATAAAATGTCGCTCCCTCCGTCGGGATCTCGTGCTTTTCGAAAAACGCATTCAAATGAGTCCTCAGGTCCGCGCTGGTGTGCGAAGCCATGCTGCCGCAAATGCCGACGGAAAGATGATCGCAGCGGGGAAAAGACCAAATGTAGCCTTCAAAGTGCGGAAGAAATTTTACGATGATTGAGTCGGCGGTTTGCGGGACAAAATAGCCTTGGGTCATTTCCAGCTCGTCGCGTTGGAGGGCGCGGGTTTCCGGCACGATTTGATTGCGTGCGCCGGCCGCTAGAACGAGAAAATCGGCCGTACGCCATTCTCCCTCTACGGAATAGCGGGGCTTTGGCGTGCTGGTATCGACGGAGAGCACATGCGATTGCTGCACGTGGCAGCCCGCGTCTCTGGCACGGTCCAGCAGCATTCCGTTGAGCACTTTGCGCGAATAGATCACGATGGGGTGCGTCATTTCGAGATTGGCGCGGTGGTCGTGGCTGCTGATCAGTTCCACGGAGTGGACCAGTTTTTTGGGATAAGGATTGTCGAGCAGGAAAGGGAAGCACTGGACGGCTTTGTGCGTCAGCCCGCCGCCGCAGGGTTTTTCCCACGCGAGCCGCTCGTCAAAAATGTGCACCTCATGGCCGGCGCGCGCGAGCTGCTCACCACACATCGCGCCGGAAGGTCCGCCGCCGACAATCGCTATCTCAGCCATGATCCTGTCTCGCTGTTGTTATCGAAATCCGTCGCTTTATGAGGAAGCTACAGGCGGCGGGCGGGTTTGGCAACCGAATTTTTAGGTGACGGTGCCCCTTAAGTGGTGGGGAAAACCACAAGGCAAAACCCTGCGAGGAGTATAGCACCGAAAAGAGCCGCCGCTGCCGCCGACGCAGTGACCTCCCGGACAACCTTCATTCCCATCGCCTGAAGCAGACAAAACATCGCGAAGTAAGGCGCAAGCAACACAAGGAGGACTTCCCCGCTATGGAGGAGGAAAAGGCCGGCGACGATGGCCCCCCAGGCCACCAGGCGAAAGCCAATCGCAATGGCAACTCTCTGCAGCCCTTTGCTCGGAATGGCGGGGCCGAGAAACAGCTCCTCGGCTGCATGGTAGGGAAGCACAGCCACCACGAACGGGGCGAATCGCGCCCAGCGTGCGCCCGTCAGCCAGGCCTCGCTGATCGTCAAATCCATCCAAGACGTGATCAGAAATTGCAACAGAAGGGCGGCGAAGGCCGCGACGAGCAGAGTGATGTAGAGTGGTCTGGTGTCACCGGTGCCATTCGCAAACCAGCCCCGTAGCAAGTTCCAATGCAGAGCGAGCAGAACTGTTCCAAGGATCAGCAAAAAGCCTGCGAAGTAGTCGCCTTCAAATAGATGCAGCACTCTGAGCGGATTCGAATAGGTGAGAACTCCCGCACTCCCCAAGGCGATGATTGCAAGTTCGACGAACAATCGGCCTTTGGCGTTGGCCGGGGCGGCATCAGCCTTGGGCGGCGCTTCTGGATTGCTTTGCAATGTCTCGCGCAAGAAGGGACCCACGAACAGAAGTATCCCGAGAAATCCTAGGAAAAAACCCAGCAAGCCTCGACGGGTTGGCAAGTTCGGAAGTTTTTCCAAGTGCAGAACTTGGGCAACCCATTTTTGCGCCACCGACATGGCCATCGAGTCAAAGAGGATGCTAACGTGAGTCGAATGTGGAATGGCGACGTAAAGACTCGTCCCGTCACCAGGAATTGGCACCAAACTCTTGGCTGCGTCCCGGATTATCTCTGGCTCCCAGCCACCGCTCATCACGAGGGAGTGAGCTGGCAGCGCGCCAAATTCCGAGTAGGGAAGCATTTCCGAAGAGATGCCTGGCGTCGGGCGCATCGGCGCCGGCGAGATCGCAATCACGCCTGCTACCGGGATGTGGGAAGCGACGCGGAGTGCATCGGCGCCGCCCAGCGAATGGCCAGCCAGAATCGTTTTTTCGGGATCGAGCAGCCCGCGCCCGATCAGTTCGCGCACCAGGTTCCCGCTGCACTGTTCGGAGCGTTCGTAGGAAAATGGCCCGGCAGTCCTGCCGTGTCCCGGCAAATCCGGCACATAAACGCGCATCCCCTCGGAAGCGAATCCCGCCGCGATATACGACATGATCTTTTTGTTTGCTGATAGCCCATGAAGCAGTACGGCGTATCCTCGCGGCCTGCCACCAGACGGCCTCCCATCCGTTGGCTCGACAATGTCCGTGATCAGTCGGCATCCGCCAGCGTCGATTCGAAACGTACGCGGATGATAGGGCACCGAATATACGAGCAAAAGCCCGGCGATGAAGAGTCCAGCCCCAAGCATGGCTCGAACCGTCTTCTTCGTTTTCATCGCAGGAAGCCAGCGCGGAGGCACTGCGCCTCCCGTGCGTGATAAACTAGCGCTTCAGCAATAGCTAGGGCTGTCTTCGCGTCGGCCTTCATGGAGTTCCTTTGAATTCGGAGATTCTCACTCTCGAAGATGCGATTTTGCGGTTTGGCCCTGAGAAACGCAACGGCAAGCGCGTCGTCTTCACCAACGGCTGCTTCGATTTGCTTCACCTTGGACATCTTTGGTGTTTAGAGAAGGCTAGGTCGTTCGGTGACGCGCTTGTCGTCGGTATAAACAACGACACAAGCGTGCGTGAACTTAAAGGCGAAGGCCGTCCTGCGATTCCAGCCAATGAACGCGCCGAGATCCTGTCGGCACTTGAGTTTGTCGATGGAGTGGTCATCTTCGATGAGCTTACTCCTCTCAGAGTTATCTCAAGCCTTCTACCGGACGTTCTCGTCAAGGGTGGCGATTGGCGACCCGACCAGATTGTCGGTCGCGAGGAAGTCGAGGCTGCCGGCGGCAGAGTTGAAGTGATCCCTTTTCTTCCGGGCCACTCCACCACGAACATCCTACGGAAGATCCGCGAGGGCGCTTCCGCTCCCAGCGTGGAAGCCTGACCCCCTGCATGATTCTTCCTGCCGCTCGCGAGCGATTGGATGGCGTTCTTCGCCAACCGGCGTTGGAGGGCGCACTTGGCGCTTTGCGTGATGGCGCGCAGCACGTTTCTCTTTCCGGGCTGCACGATGTGGCTAAAGCCCTCATCGCCGCGTATCTCACGCACGAGCTCCGCCGCCCCGCCTTCTTTATCACCGATTCAAATCGCCGCGCGGAAGCCCTCGCTGAAACGGTACGCTTTTTTTCAAGCGTTTTCCCCGGTCCGACCGGAGGCATCGCCACACTCCCAGCGTTCGATACACTGCCCTGGGAATCACAGAGCCCGCATCCTGACATTCTCGAACGCCGCGCCGCAACGCTCTTTCGCCTGACGGATGGCCAAGTTTCGCTGGTCATCGCTCCTGTGCAAGCTGCGCTCTGGCGTTTTCAGGATGCCACGCTCTATCTATCGCTCGCGCGCACTCTCACGAAGGACGCCGAGGTTCCCCTCGAGGAGTTCGTCGCTCACCTCGCTGGCGTCGGGTACGCGCGCACGGAAATGGTTGAGCTTCCTGGGCAATTCGCGCAGCGCGGCGGCATCGTGGACATCTTTTCCGCGGAAGCACCGCGCCCAGTGAGGATCGAGCTGCTTGGAGACACCGTCGAATCCGTGCGCGAATTCGACCCGCGCACGCAGCGTTCTATCGCTCCCGTAAACCGCACTACCCTCTTGCCGCTGACGGAATGGAACTTAGCCGCGCTTGTTCCGGCATCGCAGGGTGCCAGGCAAAGTTCAGTCTCAAACTCGGCGCCATCCTGGGAGATGGCTTCCTTCTTTGGTCCTGCCGCACAAAGCGGCCAAAGCTCGCTCTTCGAACTGGCGGAGAGCTCTCTCAGACCTATCGTTTTCCTGGACGAGCCGCAGAACCTGCACGAAGCTGCGGCAGAACATCTTGCGCACGCCACTGAAATTTACGAGCGCCACGGCAGCGCCAGCGCACCATCGGCCTCGCATTTTTTTCTCAGTGAAGAAGAGTTCGCGGCCACCCTTGCGAAAACTTCGCAAGCCCATCTCGAGCAGCTTGCCGTCAGCATCGGTTCCGCTCCGCAATTCGAACTCTCCTCACGGCCAAGCTCGCGTTTTCACGGCGACGTCGTCGCCTGCATGGGTGCCATCAAATCCCAGCTCGATACCGGCGGAAAAGTGTTCCTCACCGCCGCCAGTACCGGCGAACTCGAGCGCCTCGCCGATATCTCTCGCGAATACGATGTGCCCTACGTCCTCGGCGAATCAGAAAACGCCGCAGCCGGTTTCACCGCGGAAGGCGCCCTCGAAACCGCAGGCCTCCTTCTAATCCGTGCGCCCTTCGCCGCAGGTGTCGCTTTTCCCGAAGCCAAACTCACGATCTTCGGCCACGCCGATCTGTTCGACGTCACTCCCACGGTGGAGCGCCCCAGTCACAAAATCCGCACCTCTGGTTTTTTCACCGATTTCGCCGAACTCAAACCCGGCGACTTCATCGTTCACGTCGATCATGGCATAGGCCAATTCGAAGGCCTGCGCCAGATCGAATCCGACGGCCACCGCGGCGAATTCATGCTGCTTCGCTACGCTGAAGACGCGCGGCTTTACGTTCCTCTCGAACGCATGGACCTGGTCCAGAGCTATCGTGTCGTCGAAGGCTCCCATCCCACGCTGGACAAGCTGGGTGGAACCGGCTGGAACACACGTAAAACGCGCGTCCGCAAATCCCTCGAAGACATGGCCGACCAGCTTCTCCATCTCTACGCGGCTCGCAAGACGGCCCAGGGTTTTGCTTTTTCCGCCGACGGAAATTTCCAACGCGAGTTCGAAGACGCCTTTGAATTCGAAGAGACTGCCGATCAAAACACCGCCATCGCCGACATCAAACGCGACATGGAGCGCCCCACTCCCATGGACCGCCTCCTCTGCGGCGACGTCGGCTACGGCAAAACCGAAGTCGCCATGCGCGCGGCTTTCAAAGCTGTCGCCGACAGCAAACAAGTCGCAGTGCTCGCACCCACGACCGTTCTGGCCTTCCAGCATTTCGAAACCTTCAAACAGCGCTTCGCCGCTTTTCCCGTGCGCATTGAAATGCTCAGCCGCTTTCGCAGCGCCGCCGAGCAGAAGAAAATTCTCGCCGACCTCGATTCCGGAAAAGTCGACATCGTCATCGGCACGCACCGCCTACTTTCAAAAGACGTCAAGTTCCAGGATCTCGGCCTCCTCGTCGTCGACGAAGAGCAGCGCTTCGGCGTTGCCCACAAAGAGCGCCTCAAAGAAATGCGCCAAAATGTCGACGCTCTCGCTCTCTCCGCCACGCCTATCCCCCGCACTCTCCACATGTCTCTCGTCGGTCTGCGCGACATGTCCGTCATTGAAACTCCGCCACGCGATCGCCTTGCCATTCAAACTGTTGTCTCTCCCTTTCAGGAAGATCTTGTCCGGCGCGCCATTGAAAACGAGCTCGCTCGCGACGGCCAGGTCTATTTCATCCACAACCGCGTCGAATCCATCTACTCGCTCGCCACTCTAGTCCAAAAACTCGTTCCCAAAGCCCGCGTCGTGGTCGGCCACGGCCAGATGGGCGAAAAAGAGCTCGAGAGTGTCATGCTCAAATTCATCCGCGACGAAGCCGACGTCATTGTCGCCACCACCATCGTCGAAAACGGCCTCGACATCCCCCGCGCCAACACCATTCTTATCAATCGCGCCGACCGCCTCGGCCTGGCCGAGCTCTACCAGCTTCGTGGCCGCGTCGGCCGCTCGCATCAGCGCGCTTACGCCTATCTCCTCGTTCCTCCAGATACGTCCCTCTCAGAAATTGCCCGCAAGCGCCTTAGTGCCATGAAGGAGTTCAGCGAACTCGGCGCCGGCTTCCGCATCGCCGCTCTCGACCTCGAACTTCGCGGCGCCGGCAATATGCTCGGCCGCCAGCAGCATGGCCACATCGAAGCCATCGGCTTCGACATGTATTGCCAGATGCTCGAACGCGCCGTCTCCAAGCTCAAAGGCGAAGAGACCGCTCCTGACCTCCGCACCACGCTGAGTCTCGGTCTCGACGTCCGCATTCCCGAAAGCTACATCCCCAGCGAAAATCTTCGCCTCCGCACCTACAAACGCATCTCCTCCATTGCCAGCGATGACGAGAAGCAGGACGTTCAGCGCGAACTCGCTGACCGCTTCGGCGCGCCTCCTGCGACCGTGGAAAACCTTTTGCAGTATGCAGTCCTCAAATCTATGTGTGAACGTTTGCGCATCTCCGCGGTCGAGCGCCAAGGCAACCGCATCGCCATCCGCTTTCATGCGGAAACGCCGCTCGATCCCGCAACGCTGGTCAAAGTCGTCCGTTCGCGCAAGGGCATCAAGTTGGATCCCAGTGGCGTGCTGTGGCTCGAAACGACCCGCGGTGAATCCGTCCCCGGTGCGCTCAGAAACGTATTGCTCGGCCTTCAAGGCCAGAGCTAAACTCTATGGGTGAGGAACTACATGCGTAATCTTGTAATGATCGCCGCGTTTTTTGCGGCTCTGCCGCTCGCGGCTCAGCAGCCCGCGCCGCCGCCTCCGCCAACGCAAAAGCCGGCGCAGCCGGCTCTAGGGAGGCCCGACGAGGCCCCGCCAGATAATCCTGCCTCTACGAAAAAAGCAGTTCCAATCAGAAAGCCGGCGGCGTCGGATACAGAAGGCAAGGTCGTTGAAGAGATCGTCGCTCGTGTCAACAACGAGATCATCACTCGCTCCGAACTGGAGCACTCCAAGGTTACCGCCGAAGAGGATGCCAAGCAGGAGTGCGACAACCGGTGTACTCCCGAGCAGTTGAAGTCGCTGGTCGAAAGCAGCCAGAAAAATGCTCTTCGCGATCTTATCGACCAGTCACTCCTCGTGCAGCGCGGCAAGGATATGGGAATTAGCGTCGAGGCCGACACCATTAAACAGCTTGACGAAATCCGCATCCAGAACAAGCTGACCAGCATGGAGGCCCTCGAGCAGGCCGTCACGTCCCAGGGATTGAACTGGGAGGATTTTAAGAACAACATCAGCAACGGCATTCTCACGAAAAAAGTCATCAGCCAGGAAGTGGGCTCCCACATATCCATCGGCAAGGATGAAGTCCAGAAATATTATGACGCGCACAAAACCGACTTCGTCCGGCCCGAACAGGTTGTCTTGCGATCCATCGAAGTGAACACCGCTGGCAAGACCCCGGAGGAAGTCGCCGAACTCAAGAAAAAGGCCGAGACCGCTCTTAAGCGCGTCAAGGACGGCGAAGATTTTGGCGAAATCGCCAAGCGCTATTCAGACGGCGCAACCGCCAAACAGGGCGGCTACTTGGGACCTTACAAGCGCGGCGAGCTTTCACCTCAGCTTGAAGTAGTAGTTTTTAAAATGAAAAAGAACGACCTCACTGACGTGATGGAAACGAAGCAGGGCTTCCTCATCATGCAAGTCATGGAGCACTACGATGAGGGGCAACAGCCCATCGACAAAGTCGAAAATGAAATCATGGACAAGCTCTACGGCGAGCGCATGCAACCGGCCTTGCGTGACTATCTCAAAACCCTTCGCGAACAGAGTTACGTTATCGTCAAGCCCGGCTATCAGGACATCGCCGGTGGCGGCAACTCCGAGATTCAGGAAGTCAGCGCCACCCCCGAAGTCACCAAGACCAAGAAGGGCCACAAGAAATATCTGCTCTTTGGCAAGCGCCCCGGAGACACGGGCGACTGATGAAGACGCCGTTCGTCACCGATCTTGCCCCCGAACAAACTATCCTCACCTTCTTTCTCGTTAACGAAAAAGAAGTTCGCAACACCCGCGCCGGCAAGTCCTATCTCCGTCTCGAACTCGGAGACCGCAGCGGCTCCATCGAAGCCGTTATGTGGGATCAAATTGAAGCCGCCGCGAAGGACATCAACCGCGGAGACGTCGTCAAGGTCAATGCTCGCGTCGAAAGCTACCGCAACAAGCTCCAACTCACCTTGCAGCAGCTCCGCCGCGCCAAACCCGAAGAAGTCGATCTCGCCGATTTTCTGCCCCATACGAAAGAAGATCTCGGCAAACTTTGGGCACAGCTCCTCGAATACGCCAATTCCATTGGGGATCCTTGGCTGAAGAAACTTGTGAATGGAATTCTCGCTGATCCTGCCATCGCCGTGCGCTATAAACGCGCTCCCGCCGCAAAAGTCATGCATCACGCCTACTTGGGAGGGCTGCTCGAACACGTCGTCGGCCTCTGCGGCCTCGCCAAACAAATCGCCGCGCACTATCCCGAGCTCAACGCCGACTTGCTCCTTACCGTCGCCATTCTTCACGACGTCGGCAAACTTGAAGAACTTTGCTACGACGTCGCCATCGGCTATACCACCGAGGGCCAGCTCCTCGGCCATATCGTCATGGAAGTCGAAACTGTCAGCAAAGCCATGGACGCCATCGAAGGTTTCCCGCCGCACTTAAAAGCCGTAGTCCAGCATCTCCTCATCAGCCATCACGGCCAGTACGAATTCGGCTCCCCCAAGCTCCCCATGATCCGCGAAGCTCTCGTCTTCCATTATCTCGACGACATGGATTCCAAAATGGCCGCCGTCCGCGCCGCCCTCGCCGCCGACTCCGGCGACGAGGAATGGTCGGCCTTCAGCGCCGCCCTCGGCCGCAAATTCCTAAAACTCGACGCCTTCCTAAAGTCCTAGCGCCTCATCGGTTTGCGTTGTAGCTTATCTTCGTCTCATTGAACTTCGCCGGATCAAACAACGCTGGCTCCAGCCTCTCGTTAGCCTTGATATCAAAATAATCCTCATTGAACGTATTCTTGCCGTTGGTATAGAACTCAACGCGCGCGGAGATCCATCCTCCGGTAAGCTTACGGTAATCAAGGAATCGCGTGTCGTGAATCTTCGTCGCATCCTGTTCATCCGGCGCAATCAATCTCACGAACAATAGCCGCTTCTTCTCGATCCAGAACTGCCTCGCCTTCAAATTGCCTTTTGCCGCGCCCACGACGTAGACATCCTGCCCGTCCCACTTCTCTTCATGAATTTGCGCCAAGTCGAACCCCTGCTCCTTCACTAGGTCGATGGTCTTCTTCGCCTCTTGCCGGTACACATCAAACCCCAGCACCAGCAGCATGTGCACAAAGGGGCGAGTCCCCGTCGCCTTGCCCTTCTCGAATCTCGTCAATATATTGTCCGCAAGGATAAGACCGTTCCCCTCGCTCGCCGCCCCTCGGTTGATCCGCAATTTCCCCGGCACCTCCACCGCCTCATCCCACACCTCCTTCTTGCTCGTCCCATCGTCATTCAATGTAATGGCGTTCTCTTTGAAGATCACCGTTCCGTACCACGAGTCCTTGTATCGTTCGTGCATCGCCGTCAACAATGCCGATCCATCGCGAATCTCCTGACACTCGGCGGACGCAGCCCCCGCCAAACATGCGCCCACGCTAGCCGCCAAACAAACAACCCTGACCATCCATCTCATAAGCACCTCGAAAGCCTCTCCAATCAAACCACCCAGCGAACGCCGCATCTTACGTCATCCCCCCTCATCGATCGCTACATTCTTACGCTGGCTCCACATAGCAGTAGCGCGACCATCAGGGAGCGCGTGCTTTCGGAGTTGGATCTCCTCCACATCCGAGGCACGCCCTTTTCGCATCATGTGCGGAGATTCCTCTCTACGCATTCCAGGGTTACAATCGTCGGCGCGATAGGCAACATGGCCAACGACGGCATCAACACACTCGACGGAGCCTGCCATGAGCGGAGTCGTAAGGGCGCCGGAAACCACGTCGTCTTTTCTACCAGCGGCGGCTCCTGCACCCACACCCACACCTATGACGGCGACCGCCAGCACGTCAAAAAAGTCGGTCGCAACACAATCGTCACCATCTTCGCCAGCGCCCAGGTTCTCGCCGAGTAGTGCAACGGTGCCGCTTCCTCTTCTACAACCAACGAGGCGGACCGGGGCTATAACACAACTAAGTTCCGTGCAAGGTAAGCGCGCTGGTCGGTGCAGAGATCAGGTGGAATCCGTTGGGCGGTAGGAGGAAGAAAACTGTGCCAGGGCATTTGAGGCTTTACTTTTCGCAGGCTTCCTCTTCACAATCGCGGAATTGATTGTGCTCGGGGCAATATGCCCAAACGTTCGTTCTCAGTCTTGCCATGCAAATTTCAGTTTCATATCTATGCCCTGTAAGATCGAGATATTGCCACCGGGCATCGATTATGATGCCCCTGTCAGTGCTCATCGCCTCAGAAATTTCCTCTTCACTCAATTTCGGGCTGACTGGGGTAATAAGATCCACTTTGCCGGTAGGCAAAATGGTTTTCGCTGGCAAGAGCGGCCTTGCCTTGACCCTCTGGTAGGCGTTTGCCCCAACATAGATATCGAATGATTGCTGCAATTCGATGGCTGGCGACTTGCCGTAGTTGGTGTAATACATGTTCACCCAAATCTGTCGAGCCGTGTTTGGTGTCGCACTATTAATCCCCATTAGGATCGGTGGGTCACTCTTGCTCCCGCTCCACAGCCAGGGATATGGCCGCTGATCTTTTGTGAAGCTCTCTCTCGCGTCGCGCAGCTGACTCCAAAGAACGATGAAAGAAAGCATGGCAAAAAGGGCCAAAATTCCGTTGATAACAATGTTCATATCAGGCCTCTTAAACATTGATTCGTTTGGCTCCTTATTGGAATTGGTTCTGCTTGCAATAGCCTCGCCATGTCGTTCATCGGCCTTAGCAGGGATAGTATGGTGGGGAACGCTGGCCTCAATCGGACATCGCAAATTCTCTTTGGTGCGGCGACGTCTGTGTTGTCGGTTTTTCTTATGGGACATGGGCTGAGCTTCAGTGTTTAGGCGAGGCTATAACACATCTAAATACCGCGCAAGGAACCTGGGGAACCTGACAGCGACGGGAACCGCGAGTTTCCGCAAATATTTATTGTCCACTGTCTCACCAAACTCCCAAATTCCCGCCAACCGTCTCAATCCACTCCACTTCCCGCGTCTCAATTCGAATGATAAAACTACAGTACTATATCTTGACAGTAAGTAGAACCAATGCTATCCTTCCCCGTGATTCGGCATCGAGACACGCTCCCAAATTCTTTCTACCCACGATTCACTTCCAGCTGCTCACTTTCGTTGTCTTCGCACGCACAGCAGACGTCGCAACCCCTTTCCTCTCATGCGCTTACTTCACTCTTCTCTGGATACCTCCCGGTGCGGGGGTCGGTGGCACAGGCTTCAGCCTGTGCTCTTTCTTCACCACAGCCTAAATCGATCCTCGGCTCTTCTTCATTCAGCCTGCTCCCTCTCTCTGAACTCAGAGGCTCTCCGTCTGGCTTCCCTCAGCCTCAAGTCGTCATTCCCAGTGGAGCCAGGAACCAGCTGTTGCTCCCCTTGCTAACGACTAACCACCAACCACTACCCAATAACTCCTTTGGAATCCGCACTTACGAAAAACTCGCCCGCAACCCCTTTGGAATCCGCACTGGCTCTGTTGACATCCTAGGCACAGAGTATGTTTCGAGGAGTCGACAAGTCGGGGCCCGAGGTGTTTTCTAGTGAGGCAGGAGGGACGATGGCCGAAGTCGGACTCCTGCCTGTAGCTCGCGTGGCGCTGCAAGTGGCC
>DATJXZ010000040.1:0-13287 GCA_035499815.1 Candidatus Solibacter sp.
CGAGTACATATGTCAATAGTTACTATCTGAATCTGCGCGATGTCAACCAGGCGGCCATCAGCGAAGAGTCCCCAATGTGATGAGCAGAATTCCGAGCCATCTGTCCTAGTTCGAAAGTTTGGATCGCTACTTGCAAATTTCGCTCGGGATCGGGACAAACCAATCCTTGATGTTGCTTGCGGTGCAGGGCGTAATGCTTTTTTTCTTTCACAACTTGGCGGCACTGTGATTTGTATCGACAGGGACTTAACCGGACTAAAAAGCGCCACTAGATTTAGAAACGGCACGGAGTCGGAGCTACAAGGGTCACTCAAGATGTGCCAGCTCGATCTAGCCGCGGAAACATGGCCTTTCGGAGAATCCAGCGTCGGTGGAATTGTTAACGTTCACTTCTTCCTGCCTTCTCTGTTTTCCCATTTCTGCAGGTCATTGTCAGCAGGTGGGTATTTGATTTTCGAGTCCGTCCCGGGGCACGGCGGAAACTACTTGGAGCTTCCGACGAGTGGTTATGTGCTGTCACTGCTAACCAACTGCTTCGAAATCGAATTCTACAAAGAGCGAACGGCGGGACCGCTCGTAATGAACAGGGCAGTCACTAAAGTGGTGGCCAAGCGTAGGTAGCGAGCGGACGAGAGGTCACTCGCAACTGACACAATCACACAATTACCGCGAACTCAACGGAACGCACCGTGTTCCGTACGGCGCCTGAGCCACCCATAATGAATCACTCGCGTTGCGAGAGGATTTTGTTCGAGTTTGCATACCAGAATCGTAAACAAAACCTACCTTCAATTCTTGGCGCGAAAAAATGATCTTCGCTTCCTTCGTCTTGAGCGCTCAGCTCAAAGCCGTTTACCATCGGCCTGTGTCAAGGGCTCTTACTCGCAGGCAACTCGAAAGTCGCAAGGAAAGGGCCGCGCGGTTTGTGCGCGACATTCTTGGCGACCCTGAGCGGGCCGACGAGATCGATGAGGAAAATGCCGACGACTACGCCAAGTAGCAAAAAATCACAATCGGAAACCCAAGGAGAAAAAGCATGGCTTCTAAAGAGGAATTGCAGGAACGAATTCGTGAGCTTGAGGAAGAGAACGACGATTTGCAAGACCAACTTGACCAAATCGCTGACATTGCTGCACCGATCGAGGGCGAGGAGGGCAATGAGCGCGCACAACCTACTGTGGCGAATCCCCGGCGTCGATCGGTGACCGCGCGCCCCGGTTTCGCGCGCAGAAATATGCAAAGGTAAACCTGGACATTTGCGTATTTCATGGCTCAGCTTTTAAGGGTCGAAGTGGATCACGTTGGCGGGAACGAGCATAACAACGTACTCGGCAATTATGGCATGGGGCTTGCCGGTGCTACAAAACGCAGATAAGCATTGTCATCAATTTGGGTCTTCGAGATGCACAAACCGCTTACGCAATGGGCATCGCAAGTACAGCCTTAGTGAAAGCGAATCGACCGCGCCGGAGCCGCCGGCAGTTAATCCAAGTGATCCACCCGGCCGCGCAAACGAGACGACCCGGATCTGCTCGGAGAATCTGGCGCATTTGATCCGCATGAAGACCGGCACGAGGTAAACGCGGAATGTCCACTTTGCCACCCGACTTGCTGCGCGATTTGTCGCGGTTTTCGCAAGTATTTTGCGCCCTTTCCCTTATCTGTCGCGGAATGCGCCGCATTCATCGCGTTCCACTCCTGTCGTACTGCCCCGCCTTCCATGCGTGAATTGCTCACAGCGAGCCATGCCGCCGAAATACTCGGCGTCGACAAGCGCAGTGTCCTGCGATTTGTCCGCGATGGCAGGCTCCGCTCTTATCGCACGCCCGGAGGACAGCACCGATTCAGGCGCGAGGATCTTGAGCGGCTTACGGCGGGAAACGTCAGTTCGTCTCACGCGGCAGTCTCGACCATCCAGAACAAACGGGATGAAATTGAAGCGCTGAACCTGGAGGTACAGGCGCGAAGAGCAAAACGAGAACTCGATCGTATCGAGGCAGAGGATGCTGAATGTGAGCGCGAGCAGGTCGAAGCGCGCCGCCAGGCTGAGAGGGAAGCAGCGCATGCTGAGTTGGAATGTAAGGAAAAGAAACGACAAGAGCGCGCGGAGCGAAAAGAACGTGCCGCTCGGGAATCGCTCGCGAAACAGCGTCGAGCTTGGGAGAACGAGCAAATTGAGTTTGCGCTTAGATCACTACCGCGTAGTGATTTTTCGCAGGCGAAGCAGGCAGTTGTCCACGCTATTCGCGATGCCCTAAAAGGCATCGAGCCGAACGATCCAGCCAGCACAATATCTTGCGCGGTGGACAGCGCTGTGCAGAGCGTTCTTGCACCCATCCGGCGCGAACAAGCAATTGAGCGCGCGATTATGGAGTCCTTTGGCGAGTTGCCATTCGAGATTCGTAAAATCCGTCTATTCTCCCTCTCCGATGCGCCGCTCACAGAGTGGGAAGCTCGGGCCTTTCGACAGGCGCGTGAGGCTATTAGCGGCTTATCACTCAATGCCACAGCTGTTGAAATTCGAGCAGCAGCAAGCCAGGGCGTAAAGCGCGTGGCCCAACAATATGCAAATGAAAAGAATGAGAGTTCCCATCGAAGGGCGATCGAATCAATGTTGAACAGGGTGAATGGCGATAAGGAAAAAATCGCTGTGCGCGAGGCCCTCGACCGATTACCCGTCGGTTGCGCAAGTGTCGAGTTGCAACGCGCATTTGATGCTGTCCTAACACCGATTCGCGAACGGGCTAAAGCAGCCGAGGAAACTAAGCGCAAAGAAATGAAAGCGGAGTGGGATGCAGAACGCTGCCTTTGGCGCGTGCGTGAGTACATCGAAGAACTCGCGCGGGATGGTGATTGCAATCTGAATTTTTGGGATCGTTTTCAGCTTGCCGAGAAGATTAAAAACCGAATCCGCCCGAGACTCATTCAGCATGTCTTGCGCGGCGAGGCGGACGACGGTTTCGCGCGAGAGCTGATCGAGGAAGCTGTAGATGCAGAGCTTTGAGCCCCGTAGATGCTATCAGCCTGCCTGACCGTTGAAATCACGTGAGCTAACCAGTCGTCGTGACTCTTTCCCAGGGGACCAAAATAATCGGCAATTGAAACGCGTTTACGGTTTGTTTCTTCAATTGTCGCCTGTGCCCACTCTCGCACTTGGAGGAACTGTCGCCACCACAATTCAAGCACGCAATCAGTGCGTGGCAGCTTTTCAGGGAATGGGTGGCGTCGTTTGTAGCTGTTGTATAGACCTCGCACCGTATGTACCTGGTCAAGAAAATCGCGCCCGCGCGACGTGCGTCGTGGTCTGCCGCGATTGGACGGGCGCAGCCGCGCCTCAACCGATGGATACTTGGCAATCTCTCGGCAAGCTTCCAAGTTAGACGTTCCTGAGATTTCAAGCAGTCGAACGGCAGCATATATGCGTGCCGTAAAGTCCGATCCCCTCTGTCCTTTTGATTTCGCGTAGCTAGTGAAAGGCCCCGTCATTTGGGCCTCCTGGTGTCCGCTCTTCGCTGCGGAACGTTGTGCAACCGTATCGAACATGAAACAGAGAAAAAACCGGACGTCTTGCTCCGGTGGACTGCCAATCCAATCCTTCGTCGGAACAGCGATATTTCTTACTGGACTATAGATACCGTGACGTTGGCCGTCTGCAGCGCAGAACGCGCCAACACATCTGTATCGTCGGCCTTCAATCTGTAGTGTGGTAGATGGCTTGCGCATGGCGCTTAATTTACACGGGACAGATTGAAGATGTTAGCACTACGCTGCAAAATCCGTCCATGCCATCGATACAGATCAAGGAAGAATTGAAGCGAGCAGGTCTAACGCAACGAGCGCTTGCGAAGGCGCTTGGAATTTCAGAATTCAGAATTTCGCGCGTGCTAGGGGGACGATTTCTGGCGCGCCCGCGCGAGCGACGACGCATCGCTGGATTGCTGGGTGTTCCGGTCAGCAAACTCTTTCGTCGTCAACGACGCGCGTAGAGGAGAAATGGCTTAAGGAGAGGACGCGGGCTGCGATGCCTTTGGAGAGGGACGCAAGCCCACGCCCACGATTTATCGAATGTCAGACACAGTATCGCAGGAACCCAACTCAGTTTCAAATCTGAAAATCCACATCACTTTACGGGCGGCGTCCAAGCCGGGATCGGTCAAAGCCCATGCAGACGTGCGAATCCAATTCACCCAGTCGGTTCTTGAAATCTTCGGGCTATCAATCGTTCAGCACGATCCAGAAAAGCCCGCCTGGGTCTCATATCCGCAGCGTGCGGCCAAGAACGGCAAGTATTACTCGCACGCGCGGGCGAGCGGAAAACTTCACGAAAGAATTTGCGCGGCTGTGCTGAGCGAATTCGAGCGAATAGCGAAGCCGGGACCGGGACCGGAGCGAGCAGCGATCCCGTGCGAGCCGGCCGAGGACGGCGATATCCCGTTCTGATTTTCTGCGCGGGGCCACGGACGCAAAGTGCGGGCGCTGAAGGACTGACAGACCATTCATCCCGTGACTTACACGGCACGTGGTCCCGCTCCATTTTGCGCGGATGCCGGAAAGGATTCAAAGCGTCTGTCCCGCCGAAGCGAGCAACGCGAGCGAAGGCGGAACTTTCGCAGCAGATGATACCGCCATCCGCATGGGCGTTCGCGAAGGGAGCGAGTTGCCCATCCTTGTAACACGGAGTGTGTCTAGTTGGCGTTGGCAGATCACGCGCGCAATCAGGACTGGTGGGCCAAACGACGTCGGAAACGCGCCGCGCTACCGGAGGCCTTCGGCAATTTCCTTGCGGGTCTTGTGCTGTGGTCTTGGTTCATCACGATCAGTTTTCGCGACGGTTGGCGGAATGAACATCGGCCAAAGGATCGTCCGAGTCCGCGTTCTGGCCCGCCCTGCCCAGACGAGGGCCTTGCTTACATTGCCGAGTGGCTGGCGGACATTCAGGCCGATGCACTGCCGAACACAGTAGGTTGGCTCATCGCGGAGGAGTTCGGACGCCTAGGAGGCCGTTGGCATTGCCACGGGCTGATTTGCGGAGTGGCGCATTTGAATCGTGAGTTTTGGTGGAAGGAAGCGTTCCGACGCTTTGGCCGCACGCGGATCGAGCCTTTCGATCCAGAGCGTGCCGCGTGTTTTTACGCTGCGAAATATGCGGCGAAAACGTTAGGCGAAATTCACCTCGGCGGAACGTTCGCCGGCGTCCAATTGAGCCGCATGATGCACAAGCACGGGCGACGGATTTGGGACGATTCCTTAGCCGTGAGCTCCGCGCCCACCCACACGCACGGTATCGTCGTACCGTCTGCAACTATGGAGAGAAAGTTTTTCCGTCCACTGAGGCGCTGGCATCGGTGAGCGCACCGATTGCTCGAATTGAGAAAACCTTGCACGCCACTGCAAGCGCGCCTATGATCGCGCGCGAAGGGCAGCCGTTCGACGGGCCAGGAGAATCGATGGCACGTCGGCGGTATCAGAAGGGATGGGTGCTGTTACGTGGAAGAAATCCCGTTTGGGTGGGACGGTGGCGAGAATACGTGATTGGCTCGGATGGAGAACCGGAATGCATTACGCGTTCGGTTGTCCTCGGGTCGAAGTCTGAGATTCCAACCATGCGTCTCGCTCTTCGGCGTTTGGAAGCATATTTGTGGAAGATCAATTCGTTGGACTATCGGCCGGGTCGCATTGCAACCGTGGCTGAATTCGGTGTGCGATGGACGGAAACGGTGCTTTCACAGTACAAGGCGAGCAGTCAGAAAGCCGCCTTGTCCCATCTGCAGTGCCACATCTTGCCGCAGCTCGGGAGTGCGCGTCTCGATCAGGTCGGCAGGGAAACGCTGCAGGTGTTTGTCACGCGGCTTTCACGCTCCATTTCCCGCAAGACGATCTTCAACGTGGTTGGCACACTTTCAGCCATGCTGAGGAAGGCGAAGGAATGGGGTTATCTTTGCGAGTGCGTGGACTTCAGAGCGTTGAAATTTCCGGAATGTTCGGTCAGGCCAGAGCCTCGATTCTTTACGGCAAAACAGGTTCAGCAGATTGTCGAGGCGGCGAAAGAACCTTTTCGTACGATGTTTTTAGTTCTGGCGATGACCGGGATTCGCTCCGGAGAGCTTCTCGCGCTCCAAGTATGCGACCTCGATTTCGAGCGCAAGCTCGTTTTTATTCGCCGGTCGGCGTGGTACGGGAAAATCCAAACGACAAAGAGCCGGGCAAGCACCAAACCGTTGCCGATGCCCGGCGCGCTTTCAGAGACCCTGCGGAGCTATTTGCAAAGCTGGAAGCCCAACTCGATGGGGTTGCTTTTTGCCAATCAGGTAGGGCATCCATGCAGTGCGAACAAGATAGTACAGCGGAAACTCTGGCCGATTTTGGATTCGCTCGGACTTCCACGCTGCGGGCTCCATGCGTTCCGGCACACTCATTCGAGTTTGCTAATCGATTCGGGAGCATCACCTACGGTCGCGCAAGAGCAGTTGCGGCACTCCGACCCGCGCGTCACTTTGGCAATCTATTCGCACGTGATCGGAGATTCGCAGAGGAATGCAGTCGAGAAAGTGGCGGAGTTGTTGCGCCCAAATGCGCCTAAATCGGAGGGTGCAGGCCAGTATATTCAGTAGGATGGCTGGGGTGAGCGATGGGATTTGAACCCACGACCCTCGGTGCCACAGACCGATGCTCTACCAGCTGAGCTACGCTCACCTCAGTATGGTTAGAATACCACGGGTCGTGTGCGTGTTTGAATGCCGCGATAGGTCGCTTCGCAGAGTCTCCGCGTGGTTGGCGGCCACGGGTTCGTGCGGATTGAAATCCGTTTAGTTGTAAATTCCTTCACCGCTCAGGCGCTCAGTCGCCAGGCTTGGCTTTCTGCATTTTTTGAGCGCGCTTCATTGCTCGGCGCTGGCGAGCGGTAAGATTCGCCGTTCCATTTCCGCCCGGCGGAATTGTTGGGACCGCTGGCGCCTCCGGTTCTGTCGCTGGCTCGCACTCCTGGATCGCTTCTGCAACTGGCATCGGGGGCGTCGCGGTCACTTGCTGCGTGTCTATGGGAGTGGTCATCCCCTCGACCAGGCGCTCAACCGCCCTATCTACGGCGTTTCTCAGCTCCGAATCGATGAATTCACGAATGCGAACCAACTCTTCCGCTACCGCTTCTGCCGTTAACATCCTCACCATATCCACAACCGCCGCCGGACGACGTTCCGCGACCCCCGAGGAATCTGCGCGGGCAAATGGCTGAGTTTCCTCCGGCAGGGGAAGCGTCTCGGTGATTCGTCCCGTGGAGATCTGACCGTTCATCTGCGTTTGAGCGGCGACGTCGGAACTTTCCACATCCGCCACCGATGCACGCAGGACGAACTGGTTCGGATTCGCGAGAATCTCTTCGCTCGAAGCCGGAATCACGAGGTCTTCGTCTTCGGGACACGGAAACCAATCTTCGGGCGGCAGGGCAATGTCCCAGACGTTGCCGGGAACTTCGAATTCGATTCCCACATGATAGTGCGGGCGATAATGCTGAGGCCGCTGCACCCAAATAACGCGCCCTGGAACGACTCGCGGAGGCCGCCGCGGATTTCCATTACGAATCTCCAACATGATCGCGGAGCTGGGAGCAGGATAGCGGGCGCCCTGATATAAGCAGCCGAAGCAATTCACCATCACGGTTTTCGTGGATTCTCGAAACGCGCGCCCGAGCGCATCGGTGCCTTTCACTGTTATCGATGCCGCGTGCAACACGCGCGTACTGCGCCGCTTTTCGGCACCCGAGGGCGTGGATTCGGGGCTTTCCGACACCTCTACCTCCGTCCCTGCATACCATCCAAGTTACTAGCCGGGTAGGGGCGGGTCAATGGAACGTAGGTACAACTAGTTAAGTCCCACGTGCGAAAATCGGTCCCCGTTGGGTCCTAGCGGGGCTGGCGGAAGGGTATTGGAGCAGAGCGTTTGCGACGGATGGCATACTGCTTCAGCCGGGCGCGGGCTTGCTCTGCCCAGGGCCCGCCCGGCGCGTAGCGCAGATAAAGCAACCACTGTTCGCGAGCCAGGGATCGCTCGCCTCGCTTCTCATGTGCCAGGGCCAAGTTGAAATGCACGTCGGCATGCGCGGGCATGGCCCGAGCGGCTCGGCGCAGATGCTCGATGGCCTCGTCAATTTCTCCCAGCTCTTCGAGCGTGCAGCCCAGGTTGTAGCGGGAGATTCCGTTCAGCGGATCAAGCTCCACCGCGGCTCGGAACGCGGCGCAGGCATCGGAAATCTGCCCCGTCTGGTAATAGGCAACGCCGAGATTGATATGAGCCTCGATCCAATCCGGAGCCAGATCCACCACGCGTTCATAGACCTCAATCGCTTCCGGAAGGGTTTCAGGGTTGCTTTCGAAGTCCAGAGCCATTTCAAAAAGCTGTTCGGGAGTTCGTCCGACCATGGAGCGCACTTTCGAGGGCGGCACGGGCGCCTCGAATGGGAATACCCACTGCTTTCGGATCGGATTGAACGGCATCGGTGTGCCGGGCGGGACCACGAGAACCTCGCGGCCATGCTCCAGCAGGGTGTGTTCGTGCAAGGGCCGGGGTGCTGCGCCAAATTGTTGCTCCGCGAGTGAAACAGCAAGGCGCACTCGGCGTGCCGGGATTTTGCATTCGGTAAGATGCTTTACAGTGCGAAGAGCGACAAGGTCGCCAAAGCTGTAGAACCGCTCTCCCCAGCGCGCCCGAGGCCGGACCAACCGCAGGCGTTCCCAGTAACGAAGACGGCTCGGCTCCACTCCCAGAATTCGACCTGCTTCTCTCCGAGTATAGCGTTGCGTCAAGCCGATGTGCCCTCTGCGCCCTGAAAAATTCCGGTGAAATGATTATGCACCCGATGTCAAATCGCGGCGGTGAATTTGTTGTGGATATCTCACCTGGTCAACACCTCCGCCCATAACCAGAAGATGACATCGGGTTGCGCCTTTCCTTCGGCTTGTTAGACTTTAAGAGGCAGTTGCCCTCCACGATGCCTCTCGATAGCGCCGAACGCCTATATATCGAACGCCAGGTTACCCTGGCCCGAGCTGTTCTGGTGGCCCTGGCTCTCGTAGCGCTGCTTGAAACGGCGCGCGAGCCTGCGGAGCGCTCGACGGTAATTTTTCTCTCGTGCTACCTGGTGATCTCCCTTGGAATCGTGATCGCGGAGCAGTTCTTCGGTGGCTGGCATTTGCGGATTCCCCTGGCAGCCGATGCCGTCGTGCTGGCCGTCTTCCTGTTTCTTACTCCCTCTGTGTCAGCCTTCTGGTTCTTGTTCCTCTTTTCCGTTTTCGCGCTCAGTTCACGTGGACATACGCGAACGATGCTGGTTCTTGTGGCGGCCGCAACCGTTGGTATCATCATTCGCGTCGCCCATGCGGCCGCAGCGCCCTTCGGATGGCAGGTCCTAATCCACTGGCTGATGATCGGGACGGGCACCTTGATCTCCGGGCTTGGCATGGGATACCTAGCCACGCGGGAACGCGAGCATCTCGCGAGGCAGCAGTTTCTTGAAAAAGTCACCCGCTTGCTTCAATTTGACCGTGGCCTCGCCGAATCGATTCGCCAGGCGCTTGGGGAGATAGCGCTGGCTTTCAATTGCGAGCAGGCCTGCCTTGCGATCCGCGAGGAAGAGCTCGAAAGGCTGTTCGTGTGGAAAGTCCGCCCCAGCGAGCGCGAACCGAACTCACCGGAAATGCTTCCTCTCACGCGTTCCGACACCTTCCTGTCCGACAGCCTCGAAGTCACCATGTGCTGGGAGTTCCGCAACGGCAGGGGAGAGGGGTTCGGCTGGGACCGCCGCACCGGCCAGATGTTCCGGGAAATACCCGTCCCTCCGAACTCAACTCGCGACGAGTTTGCGGCGAAGTCCCTGATGGCGGTTACCATCGAGGCCGGCGGGCGCCCGGCAGGACGTGTGCTGCTACTGAACCCCAATGGGTCGAACGGTACCTCCGGTCAATTCTCGAAAGCAGACCTAAGATGGCTTGAGCAGATCGTCAGGCATATAGGGCCGCCGCTCGAAAACGTCTTCCTTCTGCGCCACTTGAGGGCGAGAGCCGTCGAGGCAGAGCGCAGCCGCATCTCCAGGGACCTTCACGACGGGATCTTGCAGACCCTTCTTAGCTTGAACATCCAGCTTGGCGTCCTGCGGCAAAAAGCCTCGCAAACCCCGGAGCAGGCCGGTGCCGAGCTCGCACGGCTCCAGAAGACCGTACAGCAGGAGAGCGAGGAGCTGCGCCGCTTTGTAACCGACCTGCGCCCCTTGCGCGTGGAAAGCGCCGATATGCGCGAGCTGATGCTCGGTTTCGCCGAACGCTTTCGCAACGAGCACGGCATGGGAGTCGACCTTTTCATTGAAGATCGCAATTTGACCCTTCCGGACCGCATTTGCCGCGAGTTATTCCAGATTTACCGAGAGTCACTACACAACGTAAAAAAGCATGCGAACGCGAGTCACGTCGTGGTAAAACTAGGTCAAGACGAGGCGAAAGTCTTCCTCGTGATAGACGACAACGGCCGAGGGTTCAGCTTTTCTGGGCGATACACAAGCGAAGAGCTCGATCGTCTGCGTCTGGGGCCGATTTCGATCAAAGAACGAACAAGAAGCGTTGGGGGAACGCTTACGGTGGAGTCGAATCCCGGGCACGGTGCGCGCCTAACCGTCGAAATCCCATTGAGTTGAGATGACGAAACCAAAACAGGTGATTCGCATCCTGGTGGCGGACGACCATGCCATCTTTCGTGAGGGGCTGCGCAAGCTGCTCGAAGCGGCCGAGGAAATTCAGATCGTCGGCGAGGCTTCCAATGGCGTCGAATGCATCAAGATGCTGGCGAAATACAAGCCGGACATTTTGTTGCTCGATCTGCGCATGCCTGAAAAGGATGGCCTCGGCGTGCTCGAGGAAATCAATTTCGACTCGATGCCTACCCGCGTCATCGTTCTCACCGCAGCGGAAGACGATCGTGACGTGGTTCGGGCTATGCGCCTGGGTGCGCGCGGCGTGGTGCTGAAGCAATCCGCGAGCGATCTGCTGGTCAAGAGCATACGCAAAGTCTCCGATGGCGAGATCTGGCTCGATAACCGCATGACGGCGGAAGTAATCGACGCCTTCAAGAAATCCGCTGAATCGGGTCAGCGCCGGGAAAAACCGCTCCTGAGTGACCGTGAAAAAGAGATCGTGCAGCTCGTGGCGCAGGGATTTCGTAACCGCGAAATCGGCGAGAAATTGTTCATCAGCGAGCAGACCGTCAAGAATCACCTGCACAATATCTTCGACAAACTGGGCGTATCCGACCGCCTCGAACTGGCGCTCTACGCCATTCACCACCGCTTGATCGATCAGGCCTGACGATTCATTCGGATTTTTCTTCCATCTCACCCGTTACCACTTCCGGAACGATGCGGTATCCTATATCCGGAATAGTAATGTAAATGTCTTCTTCGACGAGCATAGCTCCCCAAGGCGCGGAGTCCCGGAAATATTCCCGAGAGATCGTTCTTCTCATCACTCTCCTCTTGCTGCTTCTGTCCGCCGTGTTTACCGCCTTCGCCGCGCGCATGTATCACAAGAAGTATCATGTGCTGGGCGACGAATGGTTCGCGAGGGGTGAGCAGGACTTCCATGCCGGGAACGCTACGGCTGCACTCCGGGATTACCGCAACGCCCTCCTTTATTCACCGGGGAATACCAATTTTGAATTTCATCTAGCCAGGGCTTTGGCGGCAACAGGCCGGGACGAAGAAGCGCGCGCCTATCTGCTGAGTTTGCTTTCGGAATCCCCGGGCAGCGGCCCCATCAACCTGGAGCTTGCAAAACTTGCCGCGCGCGCCGGAACAAAAGCGATGCCCGACGCCCTGCGTTACTACCACGCGGCGATTTACGGCGTTTGGGACACGGATCCCATTGGCATGCGTTGGCAGATTCGCAAGGAATTTTGCGAGTATCTGCTGAGTCACAATGCAATCAGGCAGGCGGAAGCTGAAATCATTGCCCTCGGCGATAACACCAGCCCCGAAGATATTCCGGGCCAATTGGTTGCCGCAGACATGCTCTTGCGAGCTCGTATGTGGAATCGGGCTCTGCAGCAATATCAGGCTCTCCTGAAACACGATCCGCACGATCCGGACGTTCTTGCCGGTGCGGCTACTGCCGCGTTCCAACTCTCCCAATATTCCCTCGCGCAGCAATATTTTGAGCGGCTGCCTCGCGAGAGGCTGGAAGCGGCGGACCTTGCGCAGATGCATGAGGTTTCCAAAAGTGTTGTGTCTTTGAATCCATTCGCCCCCGGCCTCTCTACGAATGAGAGCGCTAAGAGGACCGCCGAGGCTCTCGCAATCGCCGTGGCCCATGCCACCGACTGCGCGAAGCAGCACGGTCTGCAGCCGGCAGGGAATGCTCCTGTGCCCGCTTCCGGCCCCACTCCCACATCGCCTCTCACGGCTGCTCTTGCGGCGACCAACCGCTCGGCAAAGGATTGGACGGAGCGCAACTTGCGCAGATTCCCGGATCGCGTCGAACCGGCCATGCAGTCTGTGTTTGATTTGGAGAACGAGGCCGCCGAGGTATGCGGAGAACCTAAAGGCGGCGATTACGCACTCTTGTTGATTGGCCGGAACCGAGGGAGCAACTCGCGATGACTTCGATCGTCACTCCTTCGATTCCTCCCGACGCGCAGCCGGCACCGGCCGTCCAAGGTTCGACCTCGATTCGAGGCCTTTGGGCCACCTGGCGATCCTGGACAAATCGCATCTTTGCGTTGCGTGAAGATCAACTTTTCCTTTTCCTGGCTGTGCTGATTGGGATCTTCTCCGGCTTGGCCGTTGTTTGTTTTCGAATTCTTATCGAATGGGTTCACCTGGCCTTCCTTGGCTCATCAATTGATCCGCCGCTTCTTCGTGTCTTGATCGTTCCCGTGGCCGGCGGGCTTGTGGTGGCCCTGCTGGTTATTCATGTTTTTCCCGCTGCTCGAGGCAGCGGCGTGAACCAAACGAAGTCGGCCGTCTATATTTCCAACGGCTACATTCCTTTCAACACCGTTGTTGGGAAATTCCTCGTTTGTGCCCTGGGCATCGGTACCGGTCAATCCCTTGGACCCGAAGACCCGTCGTTGCAAATCGGAGCTGGAATTGCCTCCCATCTGGGCCGGCGCCTCAACCTCTCGCAGGAGAAGATTCGCCTGATTGCTCCCGTCGGCGCTGCGGCTGGGCTGGCAGCTGCCTTCAATGCGCCCATTTCTTCGGTGATCTTCGTAATTGAAGAAGTCATCGGCACCTGGAGCGCCGGAGTCCTG
>DATJXZ010000041.1:0-4235 GCA_035499815.1 Candidatus Solibacter sp.
CGACTGCTTTCAAGATGGGATCGTTGAGCTACCGCTATACCTACGAACTCTTCATAAGGGCACGAGATGTGCTTGCCGATCACAAATTGCTCAACGAGTTTCTTCGCCAAAAAGGTTAAGGAATCGATCGCAAGGACCGAGAGGCCCCGAAGCCTCCAGCTATACTGAGGTGAGCTGCTCTCTGTGTGTTGGTGAAGCCATGAGCCATTGTTTCGCAAACCGTGGTCTTCGGTCCCACTTATCCTCCCCTTCTCGCCCCGGCTCTCGGAAACTTTCAAGGCCCCGCCACTACAGCTATCGAGTGGACCACGATCTGGGCTTCGCTCCCCACGTCGAAGGAAAGTTCTGCACGGTCTGTGGTTGCAAGACAACAACCATCGAACGATGGGCCAAGAAGGGAAGCTGGGTAGTAGGGATTGGGGGCAGGGGAACCGGCAAAACCGACGCTCTAATCTACGCCATGAAGGTCGAGAAGACGCCCTCGTATCGGCGATTCCAAGCGTCGCACGGGACGCGCGCTGCCTACCTTGCCGGCCATCAAATTGCCGCGGATGCGCCGGTCTTGTGTTCGACACATTTCTATTACTTTGGCGACCACGCCCCTACGCTGCCACCCACGCTGTCGCGCATCATCCATACGACGCAGGGCTGTAAGCGTATATCCGACCGTGACATCGTGCGCCTGCAAAAACTGGTGCTCATTCACTATCGCCGCGGCAAACATGGAGAGCCCAATAACGCGTGCTGAGGTAACTATCTCGCCTTTGATCACGGCAGTCGTTGCCGCAGATTCCCATTGGGATCGAACACTTCGATGAAGGCCACGCCGCTGAGTCTGTCGGGAAAAACCCCAAGGCAAACGCCGCTCGGCGGATTCTTGCTGGAAAAGAAACGAATCGCGTCAAATCGACCGCTGTCATGACAGACCCGACCCAAGAGTTGAGTCGGTGCTTCTGTCGATCCCGAGGCGGCGAGGCGCCATGCGCCGGTCAGTTCCTGCCGGTTCGAGCCCACGGCCGCCATCGCGCCGGCGTCAGTCAGGTCCAACACCGACTGCAAAACGCCGCGAACGGTAACAAACACCCAAGGTTGGGTCTGCAGTGTAACTGCCGGCGCTTGCGGATGCACAAATATGCCGGAGACTTCCGCCAACGCCGTAATCGGGTCTTCGGCGAGGTATACCGTCTCGAAGCTTCCACGCGGTGTGAACCTCGCTCCGCCTGCCATGCTACCCAAACCCCACAGTGGCTTCGGCTGAACCGATGGCCCTCCCGGTTTTGATACCAGGTACTGAAAGGCCACGCAGCGACTGAAGGGCCCATGCACCGAGGTCGGCACAATCTGACCGAGCGCGGCCTTCAATCCGGCTTCCGGGAGCATTACGCGGGTTGCCCGGCGAGCGCCGCTTCCAGCATTTCAGACACAACCGTACTTTTCCCTTCCAAGATTACACTCAGGGGTGTCCGACCCTCCAGGTCGGGATGTGGGCTGTTCATCCAGATCTTTACTTTTTCTTTTGATCCCAGGAGCGAGGCGAGGATCGCGATGCTCCTCGCAATGGGTCGAAGCAACGTCTGGACTGCAGGTGCAGAAGGGTTCTTATGCACTCCGGCAACGCTTCTCTCCAAGCAGGTCGAAAGCGACGAAAGGGGAATATCCAAATAAGTTGCAATCCGTCCCGCATCGAGGCGTCCGTTTGCTGGATCGTGTAACTCGGAAAGCATGTGCGACGTCAACCCATGGAGAACAGGCTCCGCATCGCGCGTTACCCTGGCGCGCTTCGGCCAATGGGTCTTCAGTTCGACGATGCAAGCAGCCAGTCGTTTCCGGTTCAGCGGCGCAACAAAGAAGTCCATGCCGTCGTAGGTGGACCGCTGCCTCGAGGTGGGCTGCTCGCTGGTCAGTAGAAGGACTTTTGTATCCAGGGTCTTGAGCTTCGACAACAGTTCGAAACCCGAGAGACTCGGCATCATCACATCGATCAGGATCAGGTCCGGAACATGCTCCTCAACCTTCTTCACCGCTTCCTCGGGCTCACCGAACACACGTGCCCGAATCCCCTGTTCCTCTAAGACATCCGTAATCAGCTTCTGCCGGCTCTTTTGGCGCTCGACCACAATTGCTGTATCCATGATCTATCTCCATCTGTTCTACCAATATTCTACTCTATTTCCACTTCTTGTCAACTCTTCCTTCCCGGCTGACCCTCTGAGTAGCCCGGAACGCTGTGAATCATTCCGCGAACCCAGTTCCGGCTTGACTCTCCGAAACGGGGCCGCGTAGCATGTCAAGCAAGATTCCATCCAGTAACGCGTTATGTTAGAGTCTCCGGCTTCGCCTGGTTCCGACTCGCCCGCAAATACGGAAACGCGAGGCCGAGTTACTGTGCCTGCCGCCCGCCGAACGGCAATGCCATCTCAGCAGTATAAAAACTGGCTCACGATTTGTGCCTTCCTCGTCTTCTTTGCCGCTTTGGTTCTATTTGCGACCGTGCTTCTTGCTCGACACAACCACGCGAGACCTGTGTCGTGGTTCCTGATCGCCGTCCTCGGCGGGCTCAGCTTTGCCGTATTTCTCCTCGTCCGTTACTTCGTTCTTCTTCGTTCGGAAACGCGCGATACCGCAACAAATCTTCTGTCCATGGGCCGCGAATTCAGGTCTGTTTTTGAAAACGTGCTCGACGGCATCTTGATACTGGATGATGCGGGCGATTGTGCCGAAGCGAATCCGGCCGCGCTGGCGATTCTTCGCGTCGACCGCGAGCGTCTCTTCGCCCGGCGTTTTGGCGATTTTTATGTAGATCGAGAGGAATTCACGCGGAGCTGGACTGACTTCCTCGCCGAAAAATACCAACGCGGAAGCGCTGAACTCACTCGCGGAGACGGCACCCCGCTCTTCGTTCAATACACCGCCGCTGCCGACCACTCGCCAGGCCGCCACATCGTCATCCTTTGCGATGTCACCGAACAGCGGAATGCCGAACGCTCTCTCAAGGAAAGCGAGAACCGTTTTCAACAAATGGCCAACAACATCCAGGAAGTTTTCTGGATGCTCAATGCCCAGACCAAGGAAGTCGTCTATGCCAGCAAAGCCTATGAAACCATAACGGGACAGTTCCTCTCCGACCTGTATCAACGTCCCTCGTCCTACAAAGAACTGATCCATCCCGAAGACCGCACCCGCTTCCTGGCCAAACTCGAAGAAACCGCTACCGTGGGGCGCTTCGACGAGGAATTTCGAATCATCCGTCCCGACGGGGGAATCCGCTGGATCTGGAGCAGGGGCTTCCTGGTCAACGATTCCCCGGGAGATGCCAGGAGACTCGTCGGAGTCGCCCTGGACATCACCTCCCGCAAAGTCGCCGAGGAAGAAATTGCCCAGCATCTGGGCGAGGCCCAAGCCGCGCAAGCAGAAGCCAATGCCCTGCGCAATGCCACGCTAACGTTGACGAAAAACCTGCGGATGAACGACCTTTTGGACGCCCTGCTCGAAACGCTTTCATCCATCGTTCCCTATGATTCGGCCTCGGTCCTTCTACTAGAGACGCCAACGGAATTTTTGGTGGCCCGAGAAATGCCTCGCCCCTCAAGCCGCAAGAACATCGTGGTCATCGATATGAGTCACAGTCGTTTCCTGCAAGACGCGACCATAGCCCGCAAGAGTATTTTTATCGAGAATACGCGACGGGAGGCCGATTGGCGCGATCACCCCGCCTTCGGGACGGCGCGCTCCTGGATCTGTGTGCCATTGGTCAGTTCCGAAAACCTGGTTGGCTTGCTATCTGTGAGCGGTAAGGAACCGGGACGTTTCACCCGAGAGCATTTGCGGCTCGCCAAATCGCTCGCGCTTTCCGCGGCGGTCGCCATTCGGAACGCGAGGCTGTATGAGCGCGCCGAAATCTACGCCTCGGAGCTCGAACTCCAACTGAAACTTTTGAAGGAAGCCCAGGAAGCCCTCAAGCAGACCCAGGGGCGTTCCGAAGAAGGGCAATGATTCTCCCTGACTTTCACTCGGAGGTCAGCGCAGCTTTCTCACTCCGTCCCGAATCGCGCGCGCGTCGTCCAAATCTAAGCCACACTCCAGCGCTAGCTTATAGAATTCTTCCGAGGAATCTCTGGCGTCTACGCCGAACGAACGCGCCAGTTCTCTGGCAAACTTTACGAGTTCCATCCGATCACTCGAGGATGGTGTGCCCAAACCGCGCATCTTCTGCTGGAACCCTTCTTGTAGAGGAC
>DATJXZ010000042.1:0-7617 GCA_035499815.1 Candidatus Solibacter sp.
GACGGTGTGGTGCTTGTAGCTCGGCGTGCTTCCGCGAGCCGCCGGTTCCTGCCGATTTCGGCGCGCATCGTTGTAACTCGGAAGCGAGGGTAGCATGGAGGCGAAGAAAAAGCCTACTGGTCGGAAGTACAGGAAAGGTCTCGGCTCCATTTTTCGGCGGAGTGTGGCGAACGTAGTTAGAGCTACGATGAATGCGGCGGCTAAATTAAACTGGCCTACGGAGTGAAAATCGAAAGCGCGTGATGCCTCCCACAATCTATCTGGATCAGAGTGCTCTAATCGACCTGTTCAATCAATCGCAACAAGATAGCTCGTTTGAAAAGAAGGTGCAAACCGCGATTGCTACCAAGGCTCTTACTATCGTTCTGTCTCCCTGGCATTGGATAGAGACTGCTCGAACAAAGGACGTTCAAAAGGCCTCGTCGCTCGCAAATTTCATGGACGCACTCGATCCTATTTGGTTGAGAGATCGGCGGGAGCTGGAAAGCATCGAAATTCAAGAGAGCTTTTTTGGATTCGTCGGCGTACCGTATGCTCGACCTCAAGCACTAGTCACGAGGGCCGAGCTGATCTCTGCGATGAACGGCGTTCAGCTGACGGCCGCCCAAGTGCCTAGCTCCCAAGAGTTTGTCGAAGGTTGGATAATCAAACCTGAGTTGATGGATTCAGTCATTAAGAGCTACCAGGCGAATGCAGAGGCCTTGCGGGACCTCCGAGTAGCCGTGCTGTCTGGAAAGCTGACGCCTGAATTCATGAAGGAAGCCGATAGAAAACATATAGCGATGTTTCTACCGGAGCGCACTCCTAGCAAAGTAGTAATCGACCAGACCACGAAAAATAATTTTCTAGATACGAAGTCAATCTATGATTTTCCATGCCTGTCAATCGAGTCCGCAATCGCAGAATATAGCTGGAAAAATGCTGGTAGGGACGACTGGAATTCGATGGTGGATAAGTTTCACTTGATTTCAGCCATGCCGTACGCGGATATCATTGTGTCCGACGATCGCTATTTCATGCTTCTTCTACCAATCGCTCAGGCTACTGGCTTTGCTAAAGCCAAGGTGATCAAGTATCGAGAACTTTGTCAGAGATTTCTTGCCTAGTGATTTCCGTAGGGATTCGGAGGAGGACAGATCGCAGCGCTTGAGGTGGAACCCATGGTGGCCGAGCAGTCTGCTTTTAGCGCTGGCCTAAGTATTTGGCATGGACCTCTTCCGCGTGCTCGTCGGTATTTATGATCAGATAGCCGAAGCATGCGACTGGATCCTCAGCGCGCATGACGATTACATCATCAGAGGGAAGCCAAAGCGACGAATCGATGACATCGACGTCTGTGACTTGCCAAATAGAACCGTCGGATAGAATCAAGATTGTTCCGTGGGCGTTGTCGCTTATGAACTCTTTTTCACCGGTGTTCAGATACGTCTTACAAGGAGTAGATGGAGTCGGATTTGGGTTTGCCCGAGATTCTATGATCGGGGCTGGGGTGGGTGTCATTTCCCGAGCGGACTTCTCCGCAGATGCCGGGGTCGCAACAGCTTCAACAATTGGTGTTGTCGAAATGTCTTTTACGACGGAATTCAGCAGCCGCCCACGGGCATTAATTGCTCCTATCGCATTCCCGATATTGTAACCCGCGCTGTTCGCCGCGTCGCCGCCGGACTTGGTGCTGTAAACGTGATGGTGGTTGGAGACTAACACGCCGCCATCGCTGTAGCCACCGGCATAGATAGTATTTGATCTTATGGTGTAGGGGACATTTTCATGGCTCGTTGTGGTCGTAGTCGTTGTCACCGTTCCGTTGTAATTGAAGTTCCAAGTATCTCCATAGTTGTTCGTGGCAGTTCCGCTGCCCGATACGGGAGAGGTAGTGCTGCTTGAGCTTGTTCTAACCACAGGATCAAAACCGGAAAGGTAGCCTGCAGCTTGAGACAGTACGATTACGTAATTCGCCGTACCTGCCATCGGATTTTGGGCAAAACAGATATCTGGATACTTCTTGGCATTTTTCTCCACCCAATTCCCGATCCAGTTTCCCGTACCCATGAATAGATGAACGCCCGTTTCGTCAGCTTTTGCGAAAGAAACAACCTTGTGGCAGGTCTGTCCGCCGGCGGACACGGGCAATAGCGCGAACCCTATGGCAAACCAACCCATTCCTTTCATTAGCCACCGTTGCCTAGAGATTAGAATCAGGTAAATTGGTCAAATATTAAGACTCAAGAGACGTGACGTCAAGCTGCATTGCTATTCCTGGCGGGGCTGCTTTTTGAGCCAGTTCAAGGCGTTTTCCATTGCGACGGTGGGATCGGAGATGGTGACAGTTGCGTTCAAATTGTTTTTTTGACTTTGCGGCGTATTGGGTTCCTGCCCTCTTGGCCTTCTCGATGGATCTTGAGGGGCTTCGCGCGAGCCCTCTCCTTTGTGAACGATCGGCGAAGGGGATTTCGAGGCATCGAAGATCCAGAAGTCCGCTTTGGCGCGCAGGACTTGCGTCTGGCGCGGGTCAGTGCCGGAGGACTGCGATTGTGACTGCAACCATATGAGCCACTCCCTCCAATCCATTGCGTTTGTTTCAGGCTTCACCGGGTTTTTCAAAGCTGCCGAGGAGGCCGCGGGAGCACGATCGAACTGGTCGACGACACTCTCGCTCCACACAATTACATATCGAGGATTCTGGGTATCGAGACACATGCCTTTGTAGTTTTTGGCCTTGCTGTCCCAGAATTTTTTCTGTTCGGGTGTGAGTCCGACCTGGAAATTCTTGCCTTCGCGATACACAAGCGAGAACCTCAACTTGCATTCTTGTGCGGCGGCCGGAAGCTGGGAGGCAACAAATAAGAGCGCAAGCGCAGGAACACGCATCAGGGTGTGGTGCATTTTGGAATGCTCCATTTGTGGGGACCAGGAAACCTGTATTGCAGCAGATTCTAGCAGGGCCGCGTGCGGCGTAATAGGCGAAGTGAAAAAGCGATTCGTGACGAATTGATGGATGTTTAGTGCGTGGCGGCAGTGGCGGGAGCGGGAGTGGCGGGAGGCGATGAAGAGGGAGATGAGGGTGGCGGAGGTGGCGCCGCGCCGGGGTTGGTGCGGGCGTGTTCGGCTGGGGATTCGATGGTGAGCGAGAGGCGGTGATCGGTAAGCGAAGGATTGTTGTCCTGGTAGAGCTCGACGTAGAGATCAGGCGATTGCCAAACGGTGAGGTGATTTTCCCATTTGGCGCCGGAGCTATTTTGCGCGGGGATGGACTTTTCGCTCGAGGGCCGGCCGAGCGACTTCAGTTGGTCGGGAGCCACGTTCACGAGCATGGAGATTTTGACGAGCTTGCCTCCGTCGAGAACGAAATCGGTGGTTTCGCGATCGCCTTCGGGATGATCGAGATCGGCGGGAACGGAGGTAGAGACTTCGGCGCGTTTGCCATAGTCGATGGCGTCGAGGAGGCGGCCGCAGGCTGGGCGGTTGGGATTCTGGTGGCAGACGTCCATTTCGGCGCGCGCTTCGAAGTCGAGGCGGAAGAAGCGTTTGACGGGTTCGCCGATGTAGTGGCCGCGAATCTCGAAGGGCGCGGCAGTGGCCGGCTGCTGCGCGAGTGGCAGGCCGGAGGGGCGCGGCGCGGCGAACACGACGGCGCAGGCGGCGACGGCGATGAACGAAATCAGCGAGAGGGAAACGATGTTCAGGCGCATCGAATGCAACCTCACAGCGAGAGTATAGCGATGGATTGCGCAGGGTGTTTATTTTATTTTGTACTTTTCTTATGTACTTCGTGCGGGCGCGATTCGATGCTCACGCCCAACGCAAGCAAAAGGCGCGCAGGCAAGAGTACCCACCGCGGCGGGCAGGCCTGCGCCACTTGAACCAAATTGCTGGCTGCTTGTAGGATGAGCCAATGAGGAGAGCGAAATCGGGCAAGGGGCGATCGGCGAGGAAGAGCAGCGCGGTGATGAAGAAGGTGACTGCGAGGCGCGGGGCTAGACGCGGAGCGCCGAAGAGTCTTGAGGAGTATGCAGCCGGGGTGCCGGAACCGGCGAAGAGGAAGTTGAGGGAGATGCGCGCGGCGATACGAATGGCGGTGCCGCGCGAGGCGGTCGAGGTGATCAGCTATAAGATTCCCGCGTTCAAGCACGAGAAAATTCTGGTGTGGTATGCGGCATTTACAAAGCACGTCAGCTTGTTCCCAACGGCGGCAGTGATTAAAGCATTCCAGAAAGAATTGAAGGGCTACAGTGTCTCCAAAGGGACCATTCAGTTCCCTCTTGATAGGCGCCTGCCTGTGGCGCTGGTCAAGAAAATCGTGAAGGCGCGCGTCGCGGCGATGCAGAAGTAGCTTAGGTGTGGAAGAGGGCCGACGCGGGTGAAAGGGGAAAAAGCGCCGGCAGGGATGCCGGCGTAGGAAGAAAGAGGTCGAGAACGGCGCGGCCGGCAAGGAAGCAGCGCTGAGATCCTTCAGCGAACAAACGACGTTCGCTTCAGGATGACACCTTGCTATGAGGGGGCGAGAGCGCTAGCTCGCCGGGAGTTTGAATTCCGAGCGGATGAAAGCCTTGATTCCTTCCTCGCCAGTGAGGCGGAGGCAGAGCAACCTGCCTTCGTTTTCCAGGTCGATGTGAAAATCGAAAAACGGGCAGCACTTCGCTTCCCTGACGACCCATTCCGCGAGTTCCGCCAAAGTCACGTCCGAAGGGCTGAACTGAAATTCATATCCCTTAGGAGTCTCCACGATTTCCTTGCGGGCGCCCATGAGCCTGGCTGTCAGCAGCGTGTGGCGGGCGCGCTCTGCAGGGGTGAGCGCGGAGATGTTGCAGTAGAATTTGGCACGACTTTCCGCCTGCTGCCCGGTGCGCGCTTCGGCAGGCGAGGCGGCGGCCGGGCCACAGAAAACCGAGCAAGGCATGAGCGCGAGCATGGCGAGGGTTCGCGCGATGCAGGGCTTCTTCAGCGTGGTGGGGAAACGACGGGCTGATCGGTGCGTCAAATCCTGCTGTTTATTCGCGGGCATTTTCTGTTTGCTCCTCTTTTGAGATTCATGCCGCCCCATGTTGGAAATGCTAAAAGTTGAAGCCCACTTTAAGTCAAGTACAATTCAAGGAATCCTTGCGGCAGCCAAAATCCGGGGATTTCCGGGAGGTACCGATGAAGATAGGCCATCTAGCCCGGCGAACGGGAGTGAATGCGTCGGCGATTCGATATTACGAAAAGATGGGCCTGCTGGCGGCGCCCCATCGCAGCGGCGGGCAGCGGCGGTATGCGGAGGAGGCCCTGTATCGGGTGCTGTTGATCCGCTTCGCGAGCGAGATGGGCTTTACGCTGGCTGAAGTGAAAATCTTTCTGAGCGGCTTGCGGGACGACATGCCCGTGGGACCGCGGTGGAGAAAGTTCGCCAAGCGCAAGATCGAAGAGGCCGAGCGAACCATGGAACGAGCACAGCGGCTGAAAGCCATGTTTCAGAATTTGAGCCGCTGCCGGTGCCAGTCGTTGAAGGTGTGCGTGGATTGTTTGCGGCTAGGTGACGACCTGAAACAAATCAGGAAAGTCCGGGCCTAGCGAGCGCGGCGCCACGAATCGAGAAGACCGAGGAATGCTCGTTTATGGCGGATAAAAAGCGAAGGCGGAGGGCGGGCTGACGTTTTGGACAGAGAGGCCAGGATTTTGATTTGCGTGGCGGGCAGAGGCGATTACGATGTACGTAGTTTGCGGTGTACTCGGCGTCCCCGGGGTGTGTTCGAGATGGGAGCTGAGACCTCCACACCGCTGAATATGCTGACGAGGGAGGCATGCCCATATGCAGCAGACGTTTGCGGCACAGAGAGTGGAGAACCGCACGGCGATCCAGACGACGGCGCTTTTGATCGGCCGGCACGGAAAACTGGGAGTGGAGCGAGCGATTACGGAGAACGTAAGCTCGCGGGGGTTGCGGGTGGTTTCAGCAAGCGAATGGTATACGGACGACACGATTCTGGTGTCGCTGCCGGCGGGGCATTTCACCTCGGCAGCGCGGGTGACGTACTGCGATGAGCTGGGCAAGGGGCGATTTGTGACGGGGCTCGAATTCGTTGGCAAAGAGCCGCTGCAGGTGGCGGCGATAGGACCGGACAGTTTGGCGGGATCGATGTAGAGGTCGGTGAGGAGTTGGGAAGGAAAGCGCTATTTCGGCTGCGTTTTGGCTCGAAATATGATATAGTTGCGGCGAATTTGATGCTGGGTTGCGCAGTGGCAGATGAAGTGACGAGCTGGAGAACACCCGCCTTCTGTTCTCTCCGATGTCTTCATCCGTAACTTAAGCAAGGGATTGCACTTAGGTCTTTGATTTTCGGGCCAGCAAGTTCAATTCGATCGAAAATAAAAGAAACGAAACGACCGTCTGTTTGCATCTAACAGGAGCGAGTGGCAGTCGCAGGCCTGCCTTGGGGCGCACGGGGGCCAAGAGAATTCGGGAAGTTATTTATATTCAGTTAGATGCGAGAAACAGGCACCTAATAAAGAACGCGAGAGGAGGACGCACATGAGCAAGGAGAAGCTGAAGGGCGAGGGGCGGCTCGTGCCGACCCGTCCCACGGGAGTGGAGTACCGAGTGGAATATGGCATCGAACTGGTACCGGAAGTCCGGCAGCACGGAGCGCCGCCAGCGGTGGCTCGTACCCGCTGGGCGAAGTGCAAGGTGCGATCTGCACACGCGCGGCAGATTCCGGATGGCACGTATTTTCTGCATGCGGACGAAGGCCGGGTGCATCAATTGAAGTCCAAGGACGGGAAGTGGGAGTATCTCGCGGCAGCGTGAGATAGCTCGCTATCCTGTTGGTCACAAAAGCAAGCCCCATTCTCCGGCGACGGAGGATGGGGCTTTTTGTTTTTGAGCGAGATTTGGCGACGAGCGAGCGATTTTTCTAGGTGTGCTTCGGCGAGTGCTGGGTGAGAGTCTCTAGCAGCACCTTCGCGGAGGGCGGCGGAGGCACGACGCCCTTCAGCACGACATCCTTGGCCGAAATTTTCTTGCCACCGTAGAGAGCCTCGTTGGCGCTGTTGTCGGGGCGGAGGGTGGAACCGGCAAGGGAGATGCCGGCAAACAAGCCGCGCGCGCGTGAGTAGGTGAGGATCTCGGCGCGAAATGTGACGTCCGTTTCCGCGGAGGCATTGCGACCTACCGGCCCTGCCGCGGCGGAAGCGTCGCCGCCAATCTTGACCTTGCTGCTAAGGATGCTGCTGGCGGAGCGTTCGCTCATCAAGAGCAGCACGAAATCGGTGGCCTGGCCGCCGAGTTGAAGTCCAAAGCTGCCGCCTTCGAGAGCCATCATCGAGGGCGCGCCCCAGGGGCCCCTCATGTTTCCACCGCTTCGACAAGTCATCACGCCGCGACCGTAGCTTGCACCGACGATGAAGGCAGCTTTCAAAACGGAAGGAAGGACGACGACACAATCGGCTTTGTCGAGGACGCTTTGGGGGATGTTATCGGGGATGTCCATGATTTCTTTCATCACGGTACCGGAGTTTTCGATGCGCTCGTTCTCTTTGGACTGAGCGAAAGCAGGAAGAGCGAGGCTGGCGACGAGAGCGGAACCCAGAAGGAAGCGTGTAAATCTCATTTGTTCTCCTCAGTTGAGCAACCGACGTAAGTTT
>DATJXZ010000043.1:0-99727 GCA_035499815.1 Candidatus Solibacter sp.
TGCTTCGCAGCCACACTCCCCGCAGCGATGAACAACTTCTGCTGGCCGCCAAAGCTGCCTTTCAGTCCATTTCGCTCGCCGATTGCCGCGGCTTCTTTTTTAGCGCCAAATACGCTACATCATTTATGGAATTGCTCTAGCCTGAAATTCAACCTGCGCGTGGGCAGGCTTGCGTCAGTCCTGTTCGCCCGGATCGCCTGAGCAAAGCTGTGTCAGAACAAATCTCACCCCGGCCCATATCCTTTGACGGAAATAGAAAGAGAAACGATAGCAAGCCGAATGCGGGAGGTCTGCAGCGCTAGGAACTGCGCGGGCCGGTGGCGGCGACTTCGATGATTGGATTTGGAAGCTGCCGCATGGTGCGGACGAAGACCTCAACTATAGCGCCGTCGAACTGGGCATTGGCACAACGCTCCAGTTCGGCAAGGGCTTCGGGAGAACTTCTGCCTTTCTTGTAAGTTCGGTCGCTGGTAATGGTGTCGTAGGCATCGGCCACAGCGATGATGCGAGCGCCCAGCGGAATGCCTTCGCCAGTGAGAGCGTCTGGGTAGCCGGAGCCGTCGAAAAACTCGTGATGGTGGAGAACCATTTCGCGAATGCGCGCCAACGGCGTGAGGGGGTCCAAAATCCTGGCTCCGAATCTCACGTGGCCCTTCATTGTTTCCCATTCCTCAGGATTGAGAGGGCCGCTCTTGTTTAAAATATTCTCGGGAATCGCGACTTTGCCGATGTCATGAAGCACTCCACCCAGGCGGATCTCCTCGATTTCCGCGTCGGTCATGTTAAGAGACTCCGCGATGAGCGCGGCGTACGCGGAAACTTTCTGCGAGTGCCCCTGCGTATAGTGGTCCTTCGCGTCGATCGCGAAAGCCAAAGAGGTAACCGTGTCGAGCACGGCTTGCGGGAGGCCCTCAGGGCCCTGTGAGGCCGTGGGAACGGTGGGCTTACCGCCAGCAGCTTCCGTCGTGGCCAGCGACTCCGTGAACTGCTTGAGGCGTGAATAGATTTCTTCGAAGGCTTCCGGACCAGTTGCAAAGAGCCGCTTGAGCGTCACCCCCAGGTAGGCTTCGAGCACGTCGCGCTTCCACTTTTTGGCTTCGTTGGGATCGAAATGGTCGGCGGTCGAGACAGCATTTCCTCCCTGGTGTTTCGAGAGGTACATGGAAGCGTCGGCAACCTGGATGAGCTCCTGCGGCGAAGAGCCGTGGAGCGGGTAGCAGGCGATACCGAAACTTGCGCTGATGTTTTTCTCGCGCAGAAGCGGATCCGCGGAAACCCAGCCACGGAGCTTTGTCGCGAGCTGCCGGGCATGCTCCATATTCGTTTCCGGCATGAGGATCACGAACTCATCGCCGCCGTATCGCGCGACAACGTCGGAGCGGCGGCAGTTCGTTTCGAGGATGTGACCGACACGCTGGAGAACGAGGTCGCCTTCGAGGTGGCCGTAAAAATCATTGACGAATTTGAAGCGGTCCAGATCCATCAGCACGAGTGCGAAAGCGCGGCCGGCGCGCGTAGAACGCTTCCATTCCGCGGATAGCGCTTCCATGAAGAAGCGATGGGTCTTGACGCCGGTGAGACCGTCGGTAATGGCCTGCTCCTGGGCTTTTTGGAAGGAGAAGGCATTGTGAAGAGCGCCGGCAATCAGGTCGGCCAACGTGCGCAACAGGAGGATCTCCTCCTCGGTGAATTCGATGTGATGTGACGATTCAACGTACAGCACGCCGTGGAGTTGCTCGGCGTAGAACACCGGAAGAGCAATGGCCGCAAGAGAATCCGGCAGCAGCGGCTTGTGAGGGGAGTCAAGGGACGAGGAGGCCTGGTAGTCGGCCAATTGGCCGCTGCGTGCCACATGTCCAATCAGACCGTTGCCGAGAGGAATGCGCCTGCCGAGCACGCCGCGGCGCGCACCCGCCTCTGCCTGAACGATGAGTTCGCGTGTGGAGTATTCGAGCACGCTGATGCCGATGTGGTCGTACGTGAGTCCGGCTTCGAGCTGTTCGGCGATCTTTGCCAGCATCTCGTCGGGATTGAGTGTGGCGATGGCGTTGCGCGAAATGCTGTTCAGAAGAGATAGATGCCTGGCTTTGGTGCGCTCTTCGTTGAAGAGCCTCGCGTTTTCGATGGCAATGCTCGCTTCGCTGGCGAGTACGCGCATGAGCTCGAGGTGCCCTTCATCAAAAGCGCGCTCGTTATCCGAAAAAACGGCCATCGCGCCGATGGCGTGATCGTAAGCGACCAGTGGCACGCCGCAGTAGCAACCGCGGTCGCGGAGTGGATCCACGCCGAGCTTCTTGGCTTCGGCGACGTAGTTGTCGCGGATGAGGACGGGCTGGCGCGTGCGAATGATGTATTCGGTGATGAAGTTTCCGGCTGGCCGGCTACGCGCAGGCTTGGCCGTACCTCCGATGATTTCCAAATCAAAGGTCATTTCATCCCGCAGCGGGTCGAGCGAGGCGATGTAAAAATTCTCGACGTCAAACAGCCGGCGCAACTCCTCCCAGACCTTGCGCAACAGATCCTCTTTGTTGAGTGTCGAGCTGAGCGCGCGGCCAATTTCGTTCAGAACGTGGAGCTCTTCAGAGCGTCGTGAAGTCTGCTGAATAAGGTAACTATTTTCGACGGCCATGCCGATTTGATGGCCAAGTGCAAGCAACAACCGGTATTCGGCAGGCGTGAAGCGGCGGCTGTCCGGCGTGCCCAGCAGCAGAACACCGAAGGCTTGCTCCTTGGCTTGCAGGCTGATCGCCACGATGCTGCGCAGTCCCTGCGTGAGGGCAAGCTGCCTGAATCGTCGGATGGGCTCTTCCCGTTCGAGCGCTGCGACCGTGTCGTCATTCTTTAGATCGCGGAACCCCAAGAGCCCGCCCAATCGTGATACGAGGCCGACGAGGTAATCATCGAGTCCCTGCTCCTGCGCCGTTCGGCAAAAATTGTCGCTCAAGCCAACGGCCACCACAGATGTTGGCCCTTGCGGGTCGCCATGATGAAGAAACAGTGCTCCCGCAGGCAGGCGCACGACGCCAAGAACTCGATCCAGCGCCTGCGAAAGCATGCGTTGAATTTCGCCGCCTACAAAACTCGACGTAGCGAGATTCAGATTCGAGAGCGCCAGCATGTTGCGCTCGACCCGCCGTTTTTCTTCTTCGTACAAAGCCATGACCATGAGCATGGCCACGAACGCGGAGGGTACGGCGGCCGCGATCTGGAAATTGATTTCTCGGTAAAAGGATGCCGCGGGTAAGAAAGTGAAAATAACTCCTACAGCGGCCCACACTACAAACGAAATCGCCAGAAGCCAGTCGGCAAGTGTTTCTTGCCGCCGGCTCTCTTGCCAGAAGACGTAGCTGACGGCTAGGAAGATCGACGCGGCGGGAAGAATCAGCGGAATGTAGAACAAACCCAGGGAGTTTGCGCCGGCCCAAACCACGAGCACGCCTCCCGCTGTCGCTGCGTGTACCTTCCAAAGTGGCCGCTGAGCATAAAGCTGAGTGCCTAGAAAAAAACAGAGCCCGGCACCGGCGTAAAGCAACTGTTCAATCGCCGTCTTCAACGGTTGCCCGCCCGGATTGGGGAAGAGAACCGGACTGAGATAACTTACCGCGACGAATGCCCAGCCTCCGGTCCAGTAGAGTAGATACGGGCGCCGCTTAAGGTTGTAAATGTAGGCAAAGAAAGCCGCCACCAAGGAGGTAGCCGCCAGCAATGCCAGCGCGATGAAGCTCTGGTTGGTCAAGGCCTCGGTCAATTCTCCGTCCCACGCGCGGACGGCTCCCTTGCACCGTGCTAAAACGGCGAAGCATTCTCTGCATCAGGGCGGGCTCAACGCTACATCCACACCACGCGCAGACAATAGGACGCCATCACGCGGGAACGCCTCGATGCACAAGACAAAGTACTCTCGATTATGGATGATGAATTTTTCTGGAAGCAAGCGTACCGGGGTACCGGTAGCCAAAGAAGCAGCAGGCCGGGGGTTAACAAGTTAGAGACATTTCAACACCCTGGAACGAACCTGGCAGCCAGGGCGGGAATCGCGTCTCCCCCGTTCGCTCCGAGCAATAGCCAATCTCGCCACCTAAGGCCTTAAAACTAAGGCCTTAAACTTGACACTCCACGAAGGCAGGTCTACACTACGGAGTTTTTAGATAGCCCCGGAAGCCGACAGAGGGGCGGGACTCCCATGGACAAGAAAAGGCTCGATTACTACAAGAAGAAGCTGGTAACGCGGCGCGAAGAGTTGATGAAGACGATCGCTCGCACCCAGGAAGAGGGGCGAACTGCGGACGAAGATCCGACAGTAGACCTCGCGGACAAAGCGGCAAACTCCTACACAAAGGAGTTTCTCTTCGGCATGACCAATACAGACCGCACGATCCTGAACATGATTGATGCGGCACTGAAACGCATACAAACCGATCAATACGGCGTATGCGCGAATTGCCAGGAAGAGATGCAGCAAAAGCGGCTCGAAGCGGTACCCTGGGCCAAGCACTGTATTTCTTGCCAGGAAAAGATGGAACAGGGGCTGCTTTAGCTCCTTGTTGGCACCGGAAAAAGAGCGGCCAGCCTTCACAGGCTGGCCCTGAGCTTTTAGCGCCCCCATTTTTCGCAAGTTACCTCAGCGTGACTTCTCTCTTTCATTATAGACGCGGGAGGAGTAGATTTCTTTGCGCGTGATAAGAGAAGACTCTTCGATGCACGCCGAAGGAAGTACGGGAAGAGGTGTGCGCGCGTGGCTCGCGATAGTGAGCGACACGGTTGTGAGCGTTTTCTTTCCTGCAGGATGCAGGATTTGCGAGAAGCTGTTGACGGGAGCTAGCCGGGTTCCAATTTGCGAGGAGTGCCTGTCGTCGTTCCGAGCCACTCCGCAAAGAAAATGTGAAATTTGCGGTCAGACGCTTGAGGGAATGACGGCGACTGAGGAAGAACAGTTAATTTGTCGAGCCTGCCAGCAGAAAACCTACGCGTTTGACCGCGCGAGAAGCTACGGGAGCTACGAAGGACCGCTGGTGCAAGCCATTCTTCTGCTGAAGTGGCAGCGAATGGAGCCACTGGGAAGATGGTTTGCCGAGAGATTGTCGGAAATTGTCGTCCAAGCGGGCCCGAGCTTTGTTGCGGATGTCGTCGTGCCTGTTCCATTGCACCGCGACCGCGAGCGGCAGCGGGGATACAACCAGGCGGCCCTGATCTCCAAGCCACTTGCCAGAAAGCTCGATCTACCTCATGAGGCGGTCTTGCTTATGCGAACCAAGCCGAGGCCGAGCAAGCAGGTGCTCAGTCTAGAGGAGCGTTGGGAGTCGGTTCGTGGCGCTTTTGCCACACGTCCGGGCAGCCAAGTTGACAATAAGCGCGTCTTACTGGTAGATGATGTATTGACCACTGGGGCGACGCTGGATGCCTGTGCGAGGGTGCTCTTGGAGTCGGGGGCCAAATCAGTTCTAGGACTGACTGTGGCCCGGGCGATGAGAAATCCCCTGCCAGTCCTGGGGAATGGTAAGCTGTAGCCTAAGGTAGCGCGATGAGCGCAAACCGGCCAAAGTCGATCGATTTCCGGGGGCGATACGCCTCTGAAGGGGACAGCGGCCCTGCGCCCGGCCCCGCGGACCCCGCAGGCAGTAGAACCCACAACTCGATTTTGCCGAGGCGCGCATCACTGATGCAGGAGCCCGTGCTCGTGCTGAATGCCACGTATGAGCCGATCAATGTAACGGCGGTGCGGCGTGCTATGGTCTTGCTCTTGAAGGGTGTTGCTCAGGCTGAGGAAATGCACAGCGCGGAAGTGCACTCGGCCGCGCATTCGCACAAGGTGCCATCCGTGATTCGCCTGCTAGCCTACCGGCACATTCCGCAACAGAGCAGGGCACTTTCCCGGAAAAATATTTTGCTTCGCGATCGCAATACATGCCAATTCTGCGGGCGAATTTTTCCGAGCTCGGAACTTACGCTCGATCATGTTGTGCCGAGGTCGCGCGGCGGGCGTTCTTCTTGGGACAATCTGGTGGCGTGCTGCTATCGCTGCAATAACAGCAAAGGCGATCGGACGCCAGAGGAAGCTGGTTTTAAGCTGGCACGCCGGCCCAGACCTTTTACACTGCATACATCTCGTCAATTGATGCGGCTAATCGGACATCGCGACGAGCGGTGGCGTAAGTATCTGTTTTATTAGGTATTTCAAGCAAGAAAAGGGCGGAGGCAAATTTCTTTTAGTCCGTGGAAACCTTTTTTGCTGGCACGCATCTAAGCTTATAACTAACCACTTCGAGGACACACCCCGGGAAGCAGCTAAGGCACACGCCTTAGCTGCTTCTCTCCTTTTATGCACAAATTTTTCCCATAGTGCTTTTATACTAGAGATCCCCGATCGTTTTATCCGATTTTGCCTCAGGAAAGCTTTTTAACGCAGCTTCCTCGTCGGGGAATTCCGGAAATACCTCGTAGAGATGAGTGATTTTCAAGACTTCCTCGACGTTACGCGATAATCCAACAACTTTCATTTCTCCGCCGCTCTTGAGCACCGTAACGTAAATTCGCGCGAGTTCTCCAATCCCAGAGCTGTCTAGATATTGCAAGCCGCTCAAGTTCAGCAGGATGTGTTTGTGTCCTTCGTTTAGCAGCCGGCTCACATTTTCGCGAAGTACACCAACCTCGAAAAACGTGAGATGGCCGCGAAGATCAATCAGAGAAGCTTGTGGTGTGTGCCGGATGGTCGCGGAAAAATTCAATCTGAGCTCCTGGAGGCTGGCACTCGCAATTCTACTTTGCGATGAGAGTTCATAACAGGGGATTTCGCTAACACAGGAACTTTCTGAAGAGCAACGGAAACAGGATCGGGAGAACGGTTGAGAGTTCAAGCCAGTTATACTGCAAAAGCCTTGCGGAGACCCCCTACTGGCGCATGACCACCCGCAATCCGCGACGCCAGCTTTCCGCCAAGCCGATGCGCGTGCATTCCAACTCAGGCGAGATATAACGAAGAAGCCTATCCGTCGATGGGTGAAAACGAAGCGCAGGGGCAACCAGGTATACAAGCGGCGGAGCGGCCTGCAACTCGATTCCCGGGAAATATCCGTAGCGAGCAAAATCATTCTGCTCCATATGACGGCGAATGCGAAACCAGTAGTCCGCGGCTTGCAGTGGAAGATGAATGTGCTCGCTGGCCTTCAATTCTAGGATAGCGAGGCGGCCCGTGCGGGTAACTGTAAGAAGGTCAAGTATTCCATGTTCGCCTCCGGCAGTCGCAAACACCTGTGAGTATGCGAAGCGTGCATCAAAGGCCGCGTCCACGCGTGTGACGTCCTCGCGTACAAGTGCTTCAAGCCAGCGCTCGGGCTGGCCGCGATAGAGTGCGTGGCGGGTTTCTATGGCTAGCGGATGCCGGTAAGTCTCAAGTTGATGGAGAAGTTTCTTAAAATCTTCCAATGTGCTGGGCTTGAGTTCCTCTCGGGCATCTGGGCAGCCGAAGTAGATTCGTCCATCGTCCCAACGGGCAAAGGCGAGACCACGAAAACGTACGAGCACCTCACGCGATTGTGCCACGGGATGAACGGTGATGGCCCGCGGCGAATGAGCCACGATCGGGTCGAGAGCCGAACGCGAACAATCAAGAAGGGCTTGCGATTCACGGTGCGGGACCAGCCAGGTTTCTTGATTTCCGGCGCGCCGCGGGTCAATTCTTTCGAGCTTCTCGCGGATCGGATCGCGCTCGTAAAGCTCGAGGGCTAATTCACACGACAGAGCAGGGGTGCGCTGAGCGACATGGCGTGCAGTGCCTTTGGGCAAGATCATTCGGAGCGCGACGACGTTGCCTCGCCGTTCCGAATTGCTCACTCGATCCAACCAGAGTAGGGCGAAGGTCAGGCTGCGATTTACTGTGTCAGCGGACTCCCCGTCGGGAACGGCAAGCAGAGCGATATGCGAAGAGCCCTTTCGTAGCAGCCCACGAACGTAGTTGCCTGAAAGGGAGTGTTCGAGATCGGAAGATGCCGTTAAGGATTCTAGACATTCGTCGGGAAATTGTTCGGCAAGAAAAGGGCGAAGGAAATCGCAGAACGCTTCGCGCGAAAGATCCTGAGGAGTGCGTTCGAACTCCAGCCGAATGAATTCAAGGCGGTCGGGCTTGGCTCGGCCAAATCGCTCCACGGCGAGGGCCAGCCGCGTTTCAGAGTGATCGGCGATAGCAAGAACGCGGCGTGTCAGATTGTAGTTCTCCGACCAGAGATGCAAAAGAGGCTTCTCTGCGGCACCGCGGATTTCCCAGGAGAGCCCGGAAAAGGGAGCGAGACGTCCGCCATTCTCGCGAATCTCCAGAATGCCGACCGCGGTGAATTCCGTGAGACAGGCCTGCAGTTCAGCGGAGAGGTCCACGCCGAGAATTATAAATGAAATACGTAGCTTGTGAACTATTCTTTCTTGAGAGTAAACAGGATTCCTGTCACGCGGACTGATGGCTGTTGAATGTTCCAGCTGGACGGTATGTGCTCGAAAGAGACTTCGAAATTGCGGCTTTCGCCGGGAGCGAGCTGCGGCGCCTGAGGCGCAAAAACCGCACGCGATTCTCGCAAAACGACTTGGCCGAGTTCGTCGGAGAACTCGACCGTGAGTTCCACGTTGGAAAGCGGCAAATTACCCGCGTTAGTGAGTCGCCCGGCAAGCGTGGTGACTTCCTGATTCAGAAAATTTTCAGCGCGGCTGAGCGCGATGTGGTCAACCTGGAGGTTCGGTGCATAGGCCTGCTCCGCGGGGCCAAAAGGAAGATGCGCTTCGCGCGCGGACGAGCTGGAAGGCCTTTCCGCTCCGGGCCACATAACTATGACGAGAGCGATCGCAATAGTGACAACGCCCATCCAGACAATCCACGAGCGACCGCCACTCGGCTGCGGCTGTCCGGCGCTTTCGATTGGCGAGATCTCAGACCTGGAATCCATTCGTGGAATGATGCTGACGCGGATAGCGCGTGGCGTCAAGGCGCTACGCGAAATGAATTCCCAAGACTAGAGCGAGCAGGATGAGCGGGTCAAGTGCGCGCTTATCCTTTTACCGGCCAACGACAAGCCGATGGATCAGCGGTTCCGGAAGCTCTGCCGTGCGCATCCGTTCCTGCACGGCGGAGATATCGTAGGCTACGCGCCAGAATTCAACCGTGTGATGTTCGAGGTCGGCGATGGCAAAACCTGCCCGGGGGTCGCCGTCGCGCGGCTGGCCGATTGAGCCTGGATTGAGCAGATAACGGCGCGGGGGTTCGATACGCAGCGCGGCAAAAGATTCAGACGGGCGCGGACGGATCTGCAGGACTTCGAGATTGGAATCCTTGTAAGTGAAGCCGCCCTGATGGTGGGTATGTCCAAAAAAAGTGACTTCCGCAGTGGAATCAAGCAGGCCGTCCAGAGCTTGTGCCGGCGTGAAAACGTATTCGTCCTCATCCTGAAAAGCGCCATGCACCAGAACAATGCCGTCAGTGGCCAGCGGCCCCTGAGGGAGCGCGGATAGCCACGCAAGATCTTCGCCGTCCAGTTTGGAGCGAGTCCAATCTACTGCGGCTTTCGCTACCGGGTTGAAATCAGTAGTGTCCATGAGGCCGGAGACAGCTTTGTCATGATTGCCACGAATTGTTTGTGTGCCAAGCTCACGGAGTCGCGCTACGACTTCATGGGGATCGGGCCCATATCCGACGACGTCACCGAGACAAACGGAAACATCCCACCGGCCCGCCGCAGAATCAAGCGCGGCCGCGAGAGCCGTAGCGTTCGCGTGGAGATCGCTAAGAATAAGAATGCGCATTCATCCCATCCGCAAAATTCCATAGAGTATAGATGAACCCGTGTGCCGATGCACCTCGCTCCGTAGCAAGGTAAGTAGAAATCGCGCACGACGTAAGAGACGTACAAAGGTCTCGAAGGAGATTTCGTATATTTACAAAAAATTTAGAAAACGGAATCGCAAAGATTCTTTGTGGAACGGAAAAGCATTAGAGAATCAGGAGAATCAAACATAAAAACTTGATGACCGACGAAACATTCGCGGCACCCGCCTCGTCTATACAGGTGCAGCCGGATGAGCTGCGCAGGTGAGTCAGAGAATCAAATGAAAAACCCCGCGGTGGCAGCCGCGGGGCGATGACACGCAGTCTTTCCGGCCGTTAGTCCAGGAAGAACGAGGTGTCTTGCGGGTGAGACTACTCGCCCTGAGCACGCGTGTCAACTCTGTTCAGCTTGTGCGGCGGCAGCAATGCGGCTGACTCGATCCTGATGGAAAGGAAGTTGACACGCATGAAATTCAATCCGATTCTCCGCAGTTTGGCGCTGGCAGCCGCTTTGGCCTCGACAGTGCCACTCTTCGCAAAGCCGTTCAGCAAGACCATCAACATCGCCCAGGCGGCAAAGGTCGGTAAAGCGAATCTGCAAGCAGGTGAGTACCGTCTGATGATCGACGGAAACAATGCGACCGTCCAGAAGGGAAACCAGGTGCTGGCGCAAAGTGAAGGCCGCTGGGAGGAACGCGCCTCCAAATCTCCGAGTGATTCCGTGCTCATCGGTGAAAACGGCCAATTAAAGGAAGTCCGTTTTTCAGGAAAAACGCGCGTCTTCGTGTTCAGCGAATAGGCGAAGCAGATCCGGGAAGTTTTCGAATGTATGACAGGGAGACCGTGCACTGCTGCGGTTTCCCCTTCAAGTATTTGACGCAACATGCCCTCAACGCTCCAGCAGAAATCGCGCCCACGGCACGAACCAAATTCTAGCCAAGAGCCCGTGCATGCCTCCTGACAGCTTTCTTGGACGAGCCTCTACCTCTTCATCGAATCAGCATGCAGTCACCATAACTGTAGAACCGGTAGCCTGTCTGTACTGCATGGCCGTATGCATCAAGAATTTTCTCTCGCCCCGCAAACGCGCAAACCAGCGCCAGCAAAGTCGAGCGCGGTAAGTGAAAGTTTGTGAGCAACGCGTCCACGACCCGGAAACGAAATCCTGGATATATGAACAGCTGAGCGACGGCTTTTCCAGGAAGCAAGAGCTCGGCGGAGCCAGACTCTGCAGCGCGCGCGGCCGAGGCCTCGAGAGCTCGAACAACGGTGGTGCCAATCGCCAGAATCGGTCTGCCAGCTGATCGTGCCTCGGAAATCTGCTGCGCGGTTTGAACCGGAATTTCGTAGGACTCGGCATGCATCACGTGGCCTTCGAGCGTTTCGCTATGCACCGGCTGAAACGTGCCGAGTCCCACTTCCAAGGTCAGCTCACAGACATTCGCGCCGCGCGCCCGGATTCGCTCCATAATCTCTCGAGTGAAGTGCAAGCCGGCCGTGGGGGCGGCTATAGCTCCCGGTTGTTTGGCGAATACCGTTTGGTAACGCTCGCGATCGGAATCTTCGTCAGTGCGATGGATGTAGGGCGGCAGAGGAACATGCCCGAGATGCTCAAGGTGATCCGCGACCACGCGTGTGTCGCGTGAAACAAAGCGCAGGGTGCGTATCCCCAATTCTCCTCGCGCGATCACTTGCGCTTCAAGTTCGCCGCTTCCAAATAATATGCGCTCCCCGGTTTGCATCTTCCGGCCAGGGCGGACAAGCGCTTCCCAAGTCTCCGGATCGATCTTCCGAACCAGAAAGACTTCTACAGTGCCAGTCAAATGCTCGACACGGCTGGCCCGCGAAGGGGCCTGCGCGTGTGTTCCAGCACGGCGTCCGAAGAGACGAGCCGGAATGACGCGCGTGTTGTTCAGGACAATCAGTTCGTCGCCGTTTAGAAAGTCCGGGAGCTCCACGAAGAGATGGTCCTCCCAGGTCTGTTCTGAACGTGGGACCAGTAGCAGACGCGAGGAATCGCGCCGTTCCAAAGGGCGCTGAGCGATCGATTCGGCCGGCAGGTGGTAATCGAGTTCGTCGAGGCGCATCAAGTGGCAGTCTAGCAGCATCCCAAGAGTTGAGTTCGCCGGAAATAGGGGCATGGCTCGCTTGAAATTCTTGAACGGTCAGGGGGAAAATGACGAGCGTGAGAGAGCAGAATGCTGCTATGTATATGAATATGAATAGTTTAGAAGAAATCAGGTGGTGAGGGATTATACTTGACATTGATACACTCATGTAATATTATCCGCATGCAGTCAATTAAACAAACTCTGGAGATCGAACATGAGAACTACTTTGAGCCGTTGGGAACCTTTCCGCCGGGCTACTACCCTGCAGGACCAGGTGAATCGTATTTTCAGTGATGTGCTTGAGCGTTCTGGTGAGGAATCAAGCCTTACGAGCTGGGCGCCAGCAGTCGACATTTACGAGACCGAGCATGAGTTGGTCGTTAAGGCCGATTTGCCGGACGTTGACCCCAAGAATCTTGACATTCGAGTGGAGAACAATATCCTGACCATTTGCGGTGAGCGCAAGTTCGAGAAGAAAGTGTCCGAAGAGAATTATCTGCGAGTGGAGCGCGCATATGGCGCGTTTAGCCGGAGTTTTTCGCTGGCCAATACCGTTAACTCGGAAGCCATCAATGCCGACTACCAGAATGGTGTGCTGACGCTGACGGTTCCGAAGCGTGAGGAAGCCAAGCCGAAGCAGATTAAAGTGAACGTCGGGACGCCTGCGGTGGCCGCTGCGGCTGCTGGGGCGAAGTAAGCAGGAGACTCGGTGGTAGCAAGGAAGGGGCTGGGTTGTGTACCAGCCCCTTTTTGTCGAGAAGCGAGGAAGAACATGCTGAGATTTGACAAGATGACAGTGAAGGCGCAAGAAGCGCTGCAGGAAGCAAATGAAGTGGCCGCGCGGCACGAAAATCAGCAGGTCGAGCCGATCCATTTGCTTGAGGCACTTGTGTCCCAAACGGACGGCGTCGTCCCTCCGCTACTTGCGCGGCTAGGAATCCGAAGCGAGGCATTGGGCCAGGAAATTGAGCGCGAGATTGGTCGCCTGCCGAAAGTCCAGGGTTTTGCACAACAGCACATGGGTAGGCCTCTAAACAATGTTCTGGAGCGGGCCTTTGACGAGGCGGAGAAATTCAAGGACGAGTACGTTTCAACAGAGCATTTTTTTCTGGCGCTGGCCGGCGAGGATCGCGATCCGGCCGGGCAACTGCTGAAAAGGCAGGGCGCTTCGCATCAAGCGATTCTCCAGGCTCTCACGGGTGTGCGTGGCAATCAGCGCGTCACTTCGCAGAACCCGGAAGCTACCTATGCTTCATTGGAAAAATACGCGCGCGACCTCACAGATCTGGCGCGGCGTGGAAAGCTCGATCCGGTGATTGGGCGCGACGAAGAAATTCGCCGCGTGATGCAAATTTTAGCCCGGCGCACCAAGAACAATCCTGTTCTGATCGGAGAGCCTGGCGTAGGCAAGACGGCGATAGTCGAGGGTCTGGCGCAGCGCATTGTTTCTGGTGATGTGCCTGACGTGCTGAAAACCAAGCGGCTCGTGGCGCTGGATTTGGCGGCGCTCGTCGCCGGCGCAAAGTTCCGTGGAGAATTCGAGGAACGGCTGAAAGCAGTTTTGAAAGAAATTACTGAGGCGGAAGGGCAGATCATTCTGTTCATCGACGAGCTGCACACGCTTGTGGGAGCTGGCGCTGCGGAAGGATCGATGGACGCTTCGAACATCTTGAAACCGGCGCTGGCGCGCGGGGAACTGCGCGCGATCGGCGCCACGACTCTAAATGAATACAAGAAATACATCGAAAAAGACCCTGCGCTGGAGCGCCGATTTCAGCCGGTGCTGGTCAGTGAGCCCACGGTCGAAGACACGATTGCCATCCTGCGCGGCTTGAAGGAACGCTACGAAGTTCATCACGGAGTGAGGATCAAAGACGCGGCAATCCTGGCGGCCGCGACGCTATCGCACCGCTACATTTCCGACCGTTTTCTGCCGGACAAGGCCATCGATCTGATCGATGAAGCTGCGGCCAGCCTCCGGATGCAAATCGATTCGCTGCCCGTAGAGATCGACGAAATCGAACGGCGCATTCTGCAACTTGAGATTGAACGCCAATCGCTGCTGAAGGAAACCGACGCGCATTCCAAAGAACGCCGCAATCAGATTGACAAGGAACTTGCCAAACTGAAAGAGGACTCCAGTGCGCGGAAGGCCCGTTGGCAGGCTGAGAAGGAAGCAATCGGCGAAATCCGCAAATTGAAAGAGCAGATTGAGCAGCTCAAGACTGAAGAGCAGAAATATGAGCGCGCCGGCGAGCTCGCGAAAGTCGCGGAAATTCGCTACGGCAAGATTGCTGCCGCCGAACAAGAATTGAAGAAAGCTGAAGCTACGTTCGCGTCGGTACAAAAAGAAGCTCCGATGTTAAAGGAAGAAGTCGATGAGGAAGACATCGCAAAGTTGGTGAGCAAGTGGACCGGAATTCCGGCTGGACGCCTTTTGGAAGGCGAAGCGCAAAAGCTTGTGCACATGGAAAAGCGGCTGCGGCAACGCGTGGTTGGCCAAGATGAAGCTCTAGGAAGAGTTGCGAACGCCGTGCGGCGGAGCCGCGCGGGACTCTCGGATGCCAAGCGCCCGATCGGTTCCTTCATTTTCCTCGGACCAACTGGCGTGGGGAAAACCGAGCTGGCACGCGCCCTCGCCGAATTCCTTTTCGACGACGAAAAGCTGATGATTCGCATCGACATGAGCGAATACATGGAAAAGCACAGCGTTTCCCGCTTGATCGGCGCGCCTCCAGGTTACGTCGGCTACGAAGAGGGCGGACAACTCACCGAACAGGTGCGCAGGCATCCGTACTCTGTGATTTTGTTCGACGAGATTGAAAAAGCCCATCCGGATGTGTTCAACATTCTCTTGCAAATTCTCGAAGACGGCCGGCTGACGGATGGCAAGGGCCGGACGGTGGACTTCCGGAACACGGTCATGGTTATGACTAGCAATGTGGGCTCGACGGCCATCTTCGAGCTCTCTCATAAGGATCCGGAGCTCGCGCGAAAAGAAGCCATGGAAGCGCTGCGCGCTGCATTCCGTCCGGAGTTCATCAACCGCATCGACGAAATCGTTATCTTCAACCCGCTGGGTAAGGAACAGCTTGCCAGCATTGTCGGGTTGCTGCTGAAGAGCGTCGAAAAGCTTCTGGCGGAACGTCAGATCACGTTGGAACTTACTCCAGCGGCGACTGAGCTGCTGCTGCGAGAGGGCTATGACCCGGCCTTCGGAGCTCGTCCGCTGCGGCGCACCATCCAGCGCCTGATTCAGGACCCGCTGGCGCTTCAGATTCTGGAGGGCAAAGTATTGCCAGGGGATCACATTCGCGTGGACCGCAACGGTCAGGACGACTCAATGCGTTTCGAACGCTCGAAGGTGAAACAACCGGCCGTAGCCGCCGGAATCTAATAGCCTAAGGGAGAGGAGTTGTGAGCCATCCCTCCTCTCTGTGAGATTCGGCCCAACGATATAACTCGGGAAATGGAACGTAGATAGTAAGGAAAGACCATGAGAGTTCTTCGAACAACATTCTTGCTAGTGGCACTGACACTGTTCCTGATGATGATCGGCGCCTATCTTGGCGGCCGAAATGGCATGACCATTGCCCTCGGTATTGCGGTCTGCACCAATGCAGTCGCCTATTTCTTCTCCGACAAGATCGCCTTGAATTCGAGCGGCGCGCAGCCAGTTTCACGAGAGCAGCTGCCACGGCTCTACGATGTCATGGAGCGGCTGGCCGCCAAAGCGAATATCCCCGTTCCTAAACTTTACGTCGTGCCGGAAGAGGCTCCCAATGCTTTTGCCACGGGAAGAAATCCGCACCACGCTTCAGTCGCGGTGACGGAAGGCTTGTTGAAGCTGATGAACGACGAAGAACTGGAAGGCGTCATCGCACACGAACTGTCACACGTCCGTAACTACGATATTTTAATTAGCTCGGTTGCGGCTACGCTTGCAGGGGCTATCACGTGGGTTGCTCATTGGGGCATGTGGTTGGGTGGAGGCGGCGATGACGACCGGGACCGTGGTGGCGTCCTGATCGAGCTGGCACTTATGATCCTTGCACCCATAGCGGCCATGTTGCTGCAGCTAGCTCTGTCGCGGCAGCGGGAGTACGCGGCAGACGCATCCGGAGCCCGCATGGTGGGCAACCAGTTCGGCCTGATGAGCGCCTTGCAAAAGCTAGGTACTTATAATAACCGTATCCCGACAACAGCCATTTCGCCTTCCACATCGTCGTTGTGCATCGTGCACCCGGTATTTGACAGGAGCACCCTCTCCTCGCTCTTTAGCACGCATCCGCCCCTCGAGGCGCGGATCGAAGCTCTGCGGGAGATGACTATGGTCCCAAAGCGGTGAGTTCCATCCCGGCAAGCAGACACGCAATTGTTGTAATGGCTGAGTAATCTTTCCCCGAATTTTTCTTGGGCACCCCGACTAGTCCCGGCAATACAGTCCTAAACCATTGAAATTGTGGCAATTAGAATTTCCACAATTGTCAAAGGCTTTGGTGAATCAAATGCAGCATAGTGCGCTGGGCCGAGAATCGGCGCGGGGCCACGGGGGGACCGCTGTTATGAGCTGTCGAGATACTATCCATTTGATTTGCTGGTACTTAGAGGGAAGGCTGTCGCCGCAGGTGGCCAATGAGATCAGGTGCCACCTAGACTCTTGTCCAGATTGTCACATGGTTTTGGACGCAGCCATGAGCACCTTGGACCGTTACTTTACTCCATTAAAAGGCTCGGACGAAGAACCAGCGCCTCAAGCAGCGTAAAGGCCTCGCGGTAAAGTCTTTCAGAACAGTAGCTTAGAGTAAGCATCTACCTCCCATCGAGTCTTTGATCTCCTTTCTTTCTTTTCGCCCCGTTCGTCTTCAGCCTCCAGGCCCGCTCGCTGCAAAATTTACAGTCGAGGAAGCGAGTGCGTAAACTTTACTAGTACTAGTACTTCTATATCTTCCCTCTCTTCCCGTAATTCCGCCTGACAAGTTCTTGCATCCACTTAAGTTAAGTCGGGCTTCCTCAACTCGAATCATTTGGCGTCAGGGATGCACCCTTCCAAGCCACAGGGGGAAAACCCCAAAGGAGAGCGAAGTTTATGAGCGAGTTTCAGGAACCCTTGAACCACACCACAACAGGAACACCACGTTGGGTGGGGCTGGCGGTCGCCGTGTTGGGCGGAGTTTCACTGCTCGGTCTTGGAGTGAGTTGGAGCGCGTTAAATCACGCCAACAGTGTCGAGCAATCAACGCAAGCCTCGATGAAGCAAACAAACGACGCTTTGACGCAGCGGCTTGCAAAAGAGGAAGAAGTCAATCAAGGCTTGCAGAGCGACTTGAGAGTTGTGACGGACAAACTGAACCTGACGCAAGGTGAGCTCTCTGCGGCGCGGAAACAGAACAAGTCGGCAACCGCTGCAGTCGACCAGAAGGTCACAGGGTTGGCGAATTCCGTCAAGGCTGACCTCGCCACCAAAGCCAACGTCGACGACGTGAATAAACTCAACGGCGACGTCACCGGAGTCAAGGGCGACCTCGACGCGACGAAGAACAATCTGCAGATGGCGCGCAGCGAGATGGGTACCCTGATTGCGCGCAATCACGACGAAATCGACCAGCTCCGCCGCATGGGCCAGCGCGACTATTTTGAATTCACTGTCACGCGCAAACACGGAGCCCAAAAGGTGGGTACCATCCAGGTCGAGTTGAAGGACACAAACACGCGGAAGAATCAATTTACGATCAACGTCCTGGCGGACGACAAGAACTTCGAAAAGAAAAACCGTTCCGTCAACGAACCCATTTTCTTCTATACGGGCGGAACGCGCGCCGCTCTCGAACTGGTCGTCAACAAAGTCTCCAAGACCACTGCCTCGGGCTACCTGAGCATTCCGAAGACGCCAGAGACCACTGCCGCGGCCAACACGCCGGGCGCTGCCCAACAGTAATACAACCGAATCGCGCATTTCGCGCAGCAAATTGCTGGAAGAGCACACTGAAGGAGGGCTCCTGAGAGCCCTCCTTCTTCCTTTGTCACAACTTATATGCGCTGAACAGTTGTGTTCGAGAGCCCAGACTACCTACACATTAGAATTTTCCACGCTGCAGTGGCGGCCGAGCCACGGATCAGCCCGTTTTGTTTTTTGAAAGACGGCCCGATTCCGCTACGATGTTGCAATACACATGGCCACAATTCTCTTGCATGCCGGACGAGCCCTAAGCCCAACGACCGAGATTCTCGATGCGGGACTCCTGATCCGTGATGGAGTGATCGCAGATATCGGTCCACGCGCGGGAATGCAATTGCCGTCCGGTGCTCAAGAGGTATCTGCCACGGACAAGATTGCGATGCCTGGATTCCTGGATGTGCACATCCACGGAGCGAGCGGGCGCGACGTGATGGAGGGCAGCCCAGAAGCTCTCGCTGGGGTGACGAGGACCGTAGCGCGGCATGGCACAACCTCTTTCGTGGCTACGACCGTGACGGCCAGTCCCGACGACACCCTTCGCAGCGTGGAGGGAATCGCGCGCTACATTTCTCAACAACATGAAACCGACGACACACGGGCTGAAGTGCTTGGAATTCATTTCGAAGGTCCGTTTCTCAGCCCGGTCCGTCGGGGCGTACATCCGAAAGAATGGCTGAAACTGCCATCTGCGGAATTTCTGGATAAATTGCTCCAGGCTGCGTCTGGCAAAGCCCAAATTTTGACACTTGCGCCGGAATTGCTTGGGGCCATGCCGTGCATCGATGCGGCCCGAAATGCGGGAATGGTCGTCGCGGTGGGCCACACGGATGCCACCTATGAGCAGACGCGTGCAGCCATTGCCCATGGGGCGCGCCACGCCGTACACGTCTACAATGCCATGCGGCCTTTTTCCCATCGTGATAGCGGCGTCATCGGCGCGGTACTTACTTCGCAGGAGGTGACCGCTGAGCTTATCGCGGACGGCGTCCACGTAGAAGAGACCGCCATGAAGGTATTGTTACAGGCTAAAGGGCCGGAGCGCATGATCCTGATCAGCGACGGCATCTCCGCCACCGGAATGCCCGATGGCAATTACATGCTCGGGAAGTTAGAGGTCACCGTGAGCGGGGGAATTTGCCGCAACTCAGAAGGAAAGCTCGCCGGCAGCACGCTGACGCTGGATCGGGCGCTTAGAAACATCGTTGCCCTGGGAATTCCGTTGGCGGATACGGTGCGTATGTTGACTCTGAACCCGGCCACGCTGTTAGGAATTGAATTTAAGAAAGGCGCTCTGCGGATAGGGGCGGATGCGGATATTGTGCTGCTCGATGAAGACTTGCACATTGCAGGCGTCTGGGCGCGTGGCGCACCAGTGGAATAGAGCCCACTTCTTTCTAGGAGACCGTTTGTGTGTATCACCTTATGTTTTTGGACCAAGCCGGTAGACCGTCGTGGCAGGGCGCAGAAAATGCGTCCGCTTGAAAACTCCCAGACTTGGCTTAATTAGTTCTTTTTCAATCCCAGAACGATTAGTACCAGTCCGGAGACCAACCCCACGACAGTTGCAGCAACAGGAATCGTGGCCGTTTCCTGCTTATCTACCGTTGCTTTAATGGGGCCGATCTTCGCAACCTCTTCATGTTTCTGGTAATCAAAGCTCGGATGCACAAGCGCAACTATGCCCAGCAGAAATAAAGTAATCCCGAGAGCGAGAAGTATGCGTTTCATCTTACAGACATTACCATAATTCGATTTTTTATCGCCGCGGCATCCTGTTCGGGCACACCCCTGCGCCAGTTAGGCGCGGGGACGTTCTGGTGTTCAACGGAGAAGAGAGAAAAACTACGAGCGGCTAGCAGCGGCAGCAGCAGCGGCTTTCTTGGCGGCCTTGGCGGCTGTGGAAGCCTTGCGGCGGCGCTTGGTTTTCGGTGGAGTCGCAGGCGCTTCGCCAATGAGTTCTGCCACCATGATGCTGGTAACGAACAACTTGGGGCCGTGATCATCAAAATCGATCGCCGTGCGCTCCTGATCGGACGCGGTGACAATCCCCAAGCCGTAGGTCTCGTGCTTGACTGTTTGTCCTTCTGCCATCACTTGCACATCATCCTCCTTGATCACACTTTGCGTCGAAGAAACCTGATTCGAATCTCGTGAGGTGCAGTGCCCTCGAGAGCGTCGAGGGCACCCAAATGCGCAGACTAGAGCCCGGTGACGTTCTCAGCCTGAAGGCCTTTGGGGCCTTTCTTAACTTCAAATTCAACTGCTTGGCCTTCGTTGAGCGATTTATATCCGTCCATCATGATCGCGGAAAAGTGTACAAAAACATCTTCCCCCGTCTGACGCTGGATAAAACCATAGCCCTTCGATGCGTTGAACCACTTCACTGTTCCTTGTTCCTTCACTTCCACTACCTCGCGTGCGCTGCCCCGACTTGGCTGGGACGGCGACATTGGGATTGCTTTGCTCCTCTTGGTCGGTGACCTGGTTGCTACGGGCGAGCCAACACCCGAGATCTCCCAAGTGCCGTGACATCCTCCAGCCCTCAAGAGGCCGCAAAAATTGTCCTTGCAGGCCTCTCGAACGAGTCAAAAGGTATTACAAGAGCAACAAACGCTAGTCAAAGAATACCACAAAATGTCGCACCTGTCCACGCCTGAGGCTCGTACCAATCGGCCAAGGCATCCCCTCTAAAGAATTGATAAACAATGGTTTAGTTGGAAGTCAGGGCAGCGATGAGGAGCCTGACAGGCTGATTTACTGCTATTCGAGAGATTCGGGCTGAAGGCTCAAACCGCCCTTGCCCACCGCTTTTTTCTCCCAATATTTTCGCACCCAGGCTTCCCAACTCTTCCCTGCTGCTGGATCCTTGCCGGAGAAAGCCAGAGCGGCAATGTCGACATAACTGATCTTCTGGCGTTGGTTGGAATCCTTCGGCAGCAATCGCACGAATGAGGTGGCCAGTGTCTCCCCAGCGACCCGGTCGAAAAGATAACCTTCTATCTTCTTGCCATCTTTGGTGGTTACCGTCACGTCGCCCCGGTAATCGAAGGCTTTCTCAAGAGCGCCGCGCAATTCGTCTTCAGACGCGAGTTTCGGAACCCATCCCTCGACCGCTTCGTGAACTAGTCCCGGTGCAACTTCCAGAGAATCAGGATTTTGCGGCGGAACATCCGATTGCGAAGGCGTATGCGAAAGGCGATCGGCGTGGCGAGGACCTGTCAAGCGCGTGATTCCTCCAGTTGAGACTTGCTTTTGTCAATTTGGACCAAAGGATTATACGAATGGACTGGTTTCACAGGTTCGTTCAGGAGAGCGAGTGCGTCCGGGTCTTCGTAGTTGCCAGAAAAGGTGGCCTTTACTGTGGCCAGGAGGCCGCGGAGCCCGCTGAATGTGTGATCAACGGCAGAGGCTTCATAGCCACTGTGCACCATGCAATTGGCGCACTTGGGATTGCCGGATTCGGTGCCATAATTTTGCCACTCGACCGTGTCAAGCAACTCCTGGAAACTGTCTGCATATCCGTCCTGGAGAAGGTAGCAAGGCTTTTGCCAGCCGAACACGTTGTAGGTCGGCATCCCCCAGGGCGTGCACGCGTATTGTTTCCTTCCCATCAGGAATTCGAGGAAAAGCGGGGACTGATTGAATTGCCAGCTCTTTTTGCGATTGGAAAGAATGGCCCGGAACGTCCGACGAGTGCGAGCACGTCCCAGGAAATGCTTTTGATCCGGCGCCTTATCGTATGAATAACCGGGGGAAAGCATCATGCCTTCAACGCCCAATTCCATCATCTCGTCGAAGAAGGCCCTGACACTATTGGGATCGGCGCCGTCAAAAAGCGTCGTGTTAGTAGTGACGCGAAACCCGCGTCTAAGTGCTTCCTTAATGCCGCCCACTGCCAAATCGTAACCACCTTCGCGGCAAACAGAGAAATCATGATGCTCTCGCTGTCCGTCCATGTGGACTGAAAATGTCAGATACTTGCTCGGCTTGAAGAGATCCAGTTTTTCTTTGAGAAGCAGCGCGTTAGTGCATAGATAAATGTACTTCTTGCGAGCCACAAGGCCCTCGACGATTTTATCGATTTGCGGATGCATCAGCGGTTCGCCGCCGGGGATGGAAACCATTGGCGTGCCGCACTCGTCGACAGCCTTGAAGCATTCTTCGGGGGTCAATTCCTTTTTCAGGATGTGCGCGGGATATTGAATTTTGCCGCAGCCAGCGCATGCCAGATTACAGCGGAAAAGCGGCTCGAGCATCAGCACGAAAGGATAGCGTTTGCGCCCCGCGATTTTTTGCTTGAGGACGTACGTGGCAACCGTCCACATCTGTGAGATAGGTACCGGCATGTGCTCCGTTTGATTTTACGTTCGACGCGCTCTGGGGTACACCAAGTTTCCCCAGAGTGTTCTATTGTAGCTAAGTCCGGCCATTTCTGCTCGGAAGGTTTTTCAGTGTTCCCCGCGATCTTTATAGCCGAAAAGCATCACGAAACTCAGACGGCAAGTGCCCGAAGTTCGGCGGACCGGGACTGAGCACCCAATCTTCTATGCCCGGAATATCCAGAAAACACGGGATTTAATAGGAATAGAAAAATTTTAAAAAAGAACTTGACAATCTATACTGTACGACATACAGTGTGTGGCGTACACTATATGACGCCCGGTACGGACAACAACGACCTCTTCGAAAATCTTCGGCTCGAGCTGCGCCGCGGCTCGCTCGTGCTGGCGGTGCTGACGGCCCTCCGCAAGGAGCAGTACGGCTACACCCTTCGCAAGACGCTTGCCGAGCATGGCATGACCATCGATGAAGGAACCCTGTATCCGCTGCTCCGGCGACTGGAAAGCCAAGGGCTGCTCGCCAGTGAATGGCGCGAAGAGGAAAAACGAAACAAGCGGTTTTATCGCCTTTCTCCCGAGGGAAAAGCGATTTTGAAACAGCTTCTCGCAGAGTGGCAAAGCATCAATTTGTCGCTCAACAAAATGCTTTGAGGAAAATAAGGAGTTCGTTATGGATCTCATCGATCGTTATGCAAAAGCAGTCGCGAAGGCGCTTCCCCAAGATCAGCGCGAGGACATCGTCGGCGAGCTGTCTGAAGACATCCGGTCCGAAATCGAAGACCGTGAAAAAGAACTCGGTCGGCAACTGACGAACGACGAGCAGGAAAGTTTGCTGAAGCAGCGCGGCAACCCCCTGATTGTGGCCGCCCGATACCGTCAGGATCACAGGACGGTCTCGTTCGGGCGTCAATTCATCGGTCCAGTTCTATATCCTTTCTATATAAAGGTTCTCTCGTTTAATCTTGGCCTGACCTTTCTCGTCATCGCCATCATTTTCACTGCGCTTGCGGTCAGCGGGCAGAAGTTAGGATTCCACGATATCGTTTCGACCAGTTTGTTGCAGCTTTTCATTCAATTGGTCGTAGTGACCATTATTTTTTCGGTGGTGGAAACACACCTCAAGACACATCCGGATAGTTGGCATCTAAAGGCGACGGGAGGTGGACTGGCGCTTGACCTGAAGACCAAGAAGGACGCCAAACTGCGCGTCACAGGTGCAATGATAGGCAGAAGGCCGGAAGTTTCACGGTTCGAATCCGTTTCCATCATTGTCGCATCTATCGTCGCCATCGTGTGGTTGACTGCAGTACAGAATAACCAGTTCTTGATCCTGGGACCCGCCGTTGCATTTCTAAAGCTCGCACCGATCTGGCACCGGATCTATTTTCCAATTGTCCTGCTGACGGTCGCGGAGATCGTGCGCGCCGTCATTAATTTGGTGCGGCCAGACTGGACCCGTTTTCGAGCGATATGGCGATTGGTCGTGCAGGCGGGCGGACTGGCAATCGTTTACTTCCTGGTTAAGGCCGGAAACTGGGTTGCAGTTGCGGATGCCGTCGCGAACCGGGCAAGCGACTATGCCAGGGCCGTGGTAATTGTGAACGAATGCTTCTACTACGCGCTGCTTGCTACAGCGATTCTGTCGGCGGCCATGCTCATTTTGAGGATTGTGGGGTTCATCAAGCGGCGGCGTTGGCAGGGCGGCTCCCACCGCGTCGGCTCCGCCGCCCAAGAAAGGAATTGAGGGGTGCGATCATGTTGCACGCATTCTTTTTTGCCATGTCTTATTTGACCGACTACCACGGAGCGGCGGAAGTCATGCGTGGCGCCTTTACCCTTGGCCTGACAGACGCCGCTGCGGCGTGCGTGGTGGTGGCGTGCTTGGCTGTCCGCGCTTGGCGGGCCAGACATCAGCCAGCGAGCCGCCCACCGAAATTAGGAAGTAATCTTTCCTACGAAAGCTCCGGTTCAGCCTAATTGGAACCTCGCGACCAAACCTGGAACCAGTCATGGCATAGAGCATGCAGAGGTACGGAATGGGGGTCGTGGCGCGTTTTCTGCGGTTTGGCTACTCAGTCTGAGCACATCCTAGCGCGCAGCTCTGAGCGTAGAATCTAATAGTCCCGGCGCCATCACACGATGCAGCCTCCGTCATGCCACGAGCAAACCTCACATCGCTGTTTGCTGATTTCGAAAAATATCGCGGCGATATCGCCGTCGTGCAGCGGCGTGGATACCGCCGCGAAACTTGGAATTACGCAAGACTAGGACGTGTGGCAGTGGAGTGCGCGCGAGCACTCAAGCAGCGAGGCGTTCGAACAGGCGACCGCGTTCTCATCTGGGGACCGAACAGCGCGGAATGGACCGCGGCATTTTGGGGCTGCTTGCTGCGCGGAGCGGTGGCCGTCCCCATGGACGATGGCGCCACCCAGGTGTTCGCCGCACGCGTGACGCGGGATGCTGGCGTCAAATTGATATATTCCTCGCGCGAAAGAACGGTGCTGGATGCTGCAATCCCAAGGCTCGTATTGGAGGATTTGGCAGACACAGCCAGCCGTCCCAACGCTTCCAAGCTTTCGACGGCCGAAGATGGCGGAACCAAGACTGCTTACCAAGATCTTTCAGATGAGCCGCTCACGCGAAATCACATCGCGCAAATCCTTTTCACGTCGGGAACGACGGCCGAGCCTCGCGGCGTCGTCCTGACACACGGAAATTTTCTGGCGAATCTGGAGCCGCTCGAACGGGGAATCGATCCCTATCGAAGCTACGAACGATGGTTCCATCCATTGCGATTCGTCACGCTCGTTCCGCTGAGCCATGTCTTCGGGCAATTTATGGCGCTGTTTGTACCGCCACTGCTGGGCGCGGCCGTCGTTTTTGAGCTTTCCGCGAATCCTTCGGAGATCATTCGAACCGTGAAGCGCGAGCGAGCTACCGCGCTGATTGCTGTGCCGCGCATGCTCGATGCTCTGCACACGGGAATCGAGCGAGATTTTGAAGCTCGCGGGCAAAGCGAATGGCTCAAGCGAGTCTTTGAACAGGAGAATGGTCAGAAGTTCTTGCGGCGCGCGTGGCGATTCCGGCGGATTCACCGGCGCTTCGGCTGGAAATTTTGGGCGTTCATTTGCGGCGGCGCGGCGTTGTCGAAGGAAACGGAAGAGTTTTTCAAGCGGGTGGGATACGCCGTGGTGCAGGGCTACGGAATGACGGAGACTGCCTCGCTGATCAGCTTGAATCATCCTTTTCGCGCGGCAGAGGGCTCGATCGGGAAAGTTTTGCCGGGACGCGAATTCAAGCTGGCTGAGGACGGAGAGATTTTGGTGCGGGGCGAAAATGTGGCCAGCGGATATTGGGAAGGCGGAACGTTGCGGGAAGGAATGCGTGACAAAGAAGATTGGCTGCGCACGGGAGATATTGGGGAACTCGACGCAGAGGGAAATCTGCGGTTCAAAGGGCGCAAGAAAAACGTCATTGTCACGCCGGCGGGGTTGAATATTTATCCGGAGGACATTGAAGCGGCTCTTCGCAAGCAAGCTGGCGTGCGCGATTCCGTCGTCATTCCCCTGGAACGCGGTGGCAACGCAGAGCCGTGCTCGGTCTTGCTCCTTGACAAAGGTTCTGACGCGAAAGCGGAGACAGTAAGCGCAGCGATCGAAAATGCCAACGCGACGCTCGCCGAATACCAGCGCGTCCACCGATGGCTCGTCTGGCCGGAGCCGGATTTTCCGCGCACACCGACTGGCAAGCCTAGGCTAAGTCTCATCGCCGCCCGTGCGGCGGAATTGCTCGGTGGATCTACCCTGGGCAAAGCGCAAGTGGGCGCTCTCGATGATTTGCTTGCGAAGTTCTCGTCCGCGAAGGGGACCTCAGACCATTTAGAAAACGGGTTCAGCCTCTCTTCGTTGGATCGCGTCGAGCTGATGAGCGCACTTGAAGAGCGCTACCAGGTTGAGTTGAACGAAAGTTCTTTCGCCGAAGCAAGAACTGTCGCCGATGTCCGGCGCCTGCTGCAGCAACCGTCCGCGCATCGCACGGAATTCATTTACCCGCGATGGACGCAGCGCGCCCCGGCGCGTTGGCTGCGTCTTGCGGTTTATTACGCACTGGCTTGGCCTGCCACCCAGATTCTTGGGCATCCGAAAATGGTTGGGCAGGAAAACCTGCGCGGAGTAAAAGGGCCGGTACTCGTGATTTCAAATCACATCACGCGGCGCGCCGACATTGGCCTGATTCTCGCCGCGCTACCGATTCGTTTTCGCCATCGGCTTGCTACGGCGATGGGAGGCGAATCCCTACAGCGGATGCGCCAGCCTCCCCGCGATTGGTTCTTCGCCAAACGCTGGGCCTACCAGCTCGGCTACGGCCTTGTAACTCTTCTCTTCAACGTCTTCCCACTGCCGCAGCATTCCGGCTTTCGTGAAAGTTTCCGTTTTGCAGGCGAGTCCGCAGACCGCGGCTACAACATTCTGGTTTTCCCCGAAGGCGAAGTGAACAACTCCGAAGACGGTCGTATGGCAGCTTTCCAAAGCGGTATTGGCCTACTCGTCGAAAATCTTTGCCTTCCCGTCATCCCCATGCGCCTCGATGGTGTGTGGCAAATGAAGCGCGAGGGGCGGCGACTGGCTCGCTTTGGCGAGATTAAGGTGCATATCGGCGCGCCAGTCACATTTCCTACGGAGGCTTCCGCTGAAGAAATCTCCCGCCGCCTGGAATCGATTGTCCGCGCCCTCTAGAAAATGAATGCGCTTCCGGACGGATACGGATGATGTGGTGTGGACCCGCACGATGGCTACTCGGTCGAAGACCTCAAATTCTTTCGCATGAAAATCGCCGCTTGGGGGTTGTTGTTATAGCGTGAGACACTTTCAAACCCTAGTGACGCATAAAATGTCTGTGCCGCAGTCATGTCGGCTGCCGTGTCCAGATACAGCCACTGGTAGCCCCGCGAACGCGCGTAGTCTTCCAAAGCCCGGTAGAGAGCCGCTGCAACTCCCCGTCCGCGGCATTCCGGTCGGACATATAAACGCTTCACCTCCCCGCTTTTCGCAATAGCCGTGAGCGGGCGAAGCGCGATGCATCCAATCACAACTTTCTCGATAGCTGCAAGCCAGACTCCCGCACCATCTCCAAAGTAATTGCGGACGAAATCCACTCTGGAATCCCGAGCGATGACCGCAGCGGCCTCGTAGTATTCCTCCATGATTCTCCATGCGGCATCAACGGCATCCACGTGCACGCGCTGTACCGTAAACCGATCCGCTGTGTGTTTGATTGTTTCTTGCATCGGCAAAGCCCCGCGTTGATTCGAAACTGTCACTAAGTCTTCCCATGATCTTCGCAAAAAAAAAGCTCCATTTTGGTTGCCGGTTCGTTCCCAACGTGTTCCCCAAAAAGAATTGAATCAAATGGTTTTCGAAACGGCGCCGTTAGTTCCGAAAAACCGCGAAAATGGGTTCTGTGGCAAAATGGAAGATGGTTGGGTGACACAAATGGAAAACAGAACGACTCTGGAAGCTGAACGACCCGCCAAAGCGCCAAAAGCCGCTAAGAAGTCCGTTCCGCTGCCAAAAAGAGAGAGCGATAAAGATCGCGAATATGTTTTTGATGCCTTCCGTCGATGGGGCTTTTACGAAGCCAAGCTGGACCCGCTTGGCGTGTTTCAACCTCTCAAGCACCCCGATTTGGAATTGACGGGCGAGGCCGCCGAGGAAGCGCGCCGCATCTACTGCGGCAATATCGGCGTCGAATTCATGCACCTCCCCGAGCCGGAACGCAGGCGATGGATCGCCGAGCGTATCGAGGCTTCCCAACAAGCCGTCGACCAGGGAAAAATACTCGAGCGGCTGGTTCGCGCTGACCTGTTCGAGCAGGTTTTACAGGCCCGTTACTTGGGCACTAAGCGTTTTTCGCTCGAGGGCGTGACCTCGCTAATTCCGTTGCTCGATTCGATCCTGGACACCGCCGGCGAGAATGGCGCCGTTGATTGCGTCATGGCCATGAGCCATCGCGGTCGCCTAAACGTGATGGTTCACGCCGCGTGCAAATCGCCGCACGAAGTTGTCTCCGGATTTGAGGACGTTGATCCACGTAGCGTTCTCGGCGCTGGCGATGTGAAGTATCACGTCGGCGCGACCGGCACGTACACAACTACAGCCGGCAAATCAATCAACATGCACCTCGTTTCGAACCCCAGTCACCTTGAAGCAGTCGATCCGGTGGCCATGGGGCGCGCGCGCGCGAAGCAGACCCGTCACGGCTTGGACGGCCCGGTCATCGATCGCTCGCGCGAAACGCTGAACAAAGTTTGGCCGATCATCATGCACGGCGACGCAGCTTTTGCCGGCCAGGGCATCTGGGCCGAAACGCTCAATCTCGCTGACCTCAAGGCCTACACCGTCGGTGGCACCGTAAACATCGTCGTCAACAATCTCATTGGATTCACGACCCAGCCTTCGCAGGAGCATTCTTCGCGCTTCGCTTCGGACATCGCCAAGCGGCAAAGCGTCCCTATCTTTCACGTGAACGCGGAGGATCCCGACGCCGTCGTTCGCATCGGCAAGCTTGCCGCCGAGTATCGCGCGAAGTTTGGCAGCGACGTTGTCGTGGACATTATCGGCTACCGCCGTCACGGTCACAGCGAAGTAGACGATCCCACAATCACGCAGCCCCTTCTCTACGACAAGATCAAAAACCACGCCCCGCTGTGGAAGATTTATGCGCAACAGACCGGTCTCGATGCCACACAAATCGTCGAAGCGGTGAAGGAAGAATACGAGGAAGAGCAGCAAAAAGCTGGGCAGCTCACCAAAATTCCACACCTCCGCAGACTGCCGGACTATTGGTCGCCCTACAAACACGGGAAATACGATCCAGCGTACGAAGTCGACACAGGGTTGACGCGCGATTATCTTGCCGAACTCACGGATGGGCTCGTTCGCGTGCCTGCCGGTTTTCACGTCCATCCGAAAATCGCCAAGCTTCTCGAGCAGCGCGCCGAGATGGGCCACGGCAAGCGCGCCATAGACTACGGCTTCGCGGAAGCCTTGGCTCTTGGCTCGCTGGTCCTGGAAGGCAATCCCGTTCGCCTCACCGGCCAGGACACTCAGCGCGGCACGTTCAACCAACGGCACGCCGTCCTGATCGATACCGAATCCGAACACAACTACCTCACGCTTTCGCATCTTTCCCGCAAGCAGGCGTTTTGCGAGATTTACAATTCCTCGCTTTCTGAAGCGGCTTGCGTGGGATTCGAATACGGTTTCAGCCGCGATTATCCTGAAGCGCTGGTGATATGGGAAGCGCAATTCGGAGATTTTGCCAACGGCGCGCAAGTCATCATCGACCAGTTCCTGAGCGCCACCGAAGACAAATGGAATTTGCCCAGCGGCCTCGTGCTCTTGTTGCCTCATGGTTACGAGGGCCAGGGCCCCGAGCATTCCAGCGCGCGCATCGAGCGCTACATGCAGCTCGCCGCCGAAGACAATATTCAAATCTGCCAGCCTTCCACCGCCGCGCAATATTTTCACATGTTGCGCCGACAGGCTCGCCGTGCCTGGCGCAAGCCCCTGATTGTTTTCACGCCAAAAAGCATGCTTCGCCATCCCGATGCGAGCTCAAACATCGAGGACCTCACCCGGCCGCGCTTCCTGCCCCTTGTGCCGGACCGGGAAGTGCAAGATGCCAAGCGCATCCTCATCGCCAGCGGCAAGGTCGGCCACGAGCTTCGCGCGGAACGCCGCCGCCGCAAGGACAACGGCACCGCCATCCTTTTCCTCGACCAGCTCTATCCTCTTCCGCGTACGGAAATCTCCGCTGCGCTAGCCGAGCATCCCAACGCTCGCGAAATCGTCTGGGTTCAGGAAGAGCCTGCTAACATGGGCGCGCTCTTCTATGTCCTGCCGCGCCTCGAACGTCTGGCGCAATCCAAAGGCCTTCAAGTGCGCTCAGTGAAGCGCTCAGCCAGTGCCAGCCCCGCCACTGGTTCGGCCAAAGCTCACGAGCTCGAACAAAAAACCCTTCTCGTGCTTGCTTTCACAACTTCCAGTGGGAATTGAGTCTTGATTCAATGGGATTAATTCGTCTGCCGTCGATCGGCGCGTCATGGCAATCAACGTCGTCCTAGAAATCGAAAATGGGGAAATCCTCCGACAGGTTGTTGATACGTCCGTAGGACTGAACAGGATTCTCCCTATCGATAACCCGTCTTTTCCGCTTCTTCAATTTGTCGATCCGTACGGCGATACTATCTTCAATGAAAAGCAGACTCGCCAACTTGTCGGAGAATTAAATGCAGTCATAGAAACCATTGCGGATCCAGAGGAAAGAGCACTATTGAAACAGGTGAAAGAATTGGCCGAGGAAATAGACACTCACCAGTACATGCGATTTGTCGGCGATTGAGCGTTAACACTCCATTCATATTCATGTTATCGCCGCGTTACACGCTCGCTGCCACAATCAACCGTGCTACGCACACCCCAAAGTGACCCTGGTCATTCAACCTCCTATCGCATTTCTCCGGCCTACGGTACACTGCCGCCAAGCCGGCGAACGGAACGTGTCAAGCCCATGAAACGCGTACTCATCATCGAGGACGACAAGGACATCGTCGAACTCGTTCGCTACAACCTCGCCAACGAAGGCTTTCAGGTCAGCGCTGCATTTGACGGCAGCACCGGCCTGAGCACGCTGAAGAAGACACCACCTGACTTGCTGCTTCTCGATCTCATGCTCCCGAAACTCTCCGGCCTCGATATTTGCCGTGAAGTTCGCCGGGACGATGCGTTGAATCGTCTGCCCATTCTCATGCTCACTGCGCGCGGCGATGAAGCCGACCGCGTCGTCGGCCTGGAAATGGGCGCCGATGACTACGTAACGAAGCCCTTCAGCCCGCGCGAATTGCTAGCGCGCGTCAAGGCCCTGCTCCGCCGCTCGGAGCCGCCTGCTGATTCGCCTCGCGTCATCGACATCGGCAAGCTGGCCATCGATCCGGCGTCTTATCGCGTAAGCCATTCAGGGAAGCCCGTTCCGCTCAGCACGCTCGAATTCCGGCTGCTCTATTACCTCGCTTCGCGCCCGAACCGGGTATTTACGCGGGATCAATTGCTCGATGCCGTGTGGGGAACGGATCGATTCGTGACTCCCCGCAGCGTGGATGTCTACGTCCGCCGCTTGCGCGAGAAAATCGAAAGCGATCCCGAGAATCCCGTCTATTTGAAAACCGTGCGCGGCGCGGGGTATTTGTTCGAAACTCGTGCGGCTTAACCTATTCTGGAAATTCGCGTTTGCGTTTCTCGCGCTCCTAGTTAGCGTCTTGCTCGCCGTCGACTTTTTTGCGGAGCGCGCTCTTCAAACCGACTATCAACGCACCGGTTTCGAGCAGCTTGCGGCCATAGCCCGCATTGCACAGGCCCGGCCTCCTCAGTGGACCACCTCCTCTCCGGCGCAACCGCAAGCAGTTGCCAGCCTCCGCGATTGGGTCACGCAGATGGCTGCCAGCGGCGCCCGTGTCACGGTCATCGCTGCCGACGGCAAAGTACTTGCCGATTCGCAATCCGATCCTCTGGCCATGGAAAACGAGGCCACTCGCCCGGAAATTCTTGCAGCCATCGCAAACGGTGACGGGCGTTCCGTTCGGCACGATGCCGCCGTCAATCGCGATCTCTTGAATTACGCCGTTCGTCAAAGCACGCTCTCGGGAAACCCCGTTATTCTGCGCTTTGCGCTTCCTCCCGAGACCGCGGATGAAGTTATTGCTTCTTTCCGGCACAAGTTGTGGCTCGCCTCGTTTTTCATTCTTTTGGTTGCCGGTTGTATTGCCTTGCTACTCTCCCGCAGCCTTACCGACCGCGTCGAGCGCCTCAAGGAGTTCTCCAGTCGCGTCGCTGAAGGCGACTTCCGCCCCTTGCCGCGCGACGGTTCCGGCGATGCCCTGGAAGCATTGGGCATTTCTCTCAACCGTACGGCTGCTCGATTAGATCGCACCATCCAGACGCTGACCGAGGAACGCAACCTTTCTTCAGCGATCCTCGGAAGCATGGTGGAAGGCGTCGCCGTGGTGAACAACGCGGAGCGGCTGGTTTTTGCCAATCCCGGTTTCGCGGAAATTCTCGGCCTTGATGTGCCGCCAACCACGGGCAGTGCCCTTGTGGAAGTAGTCCGCCAGACCGAACTTCTCGAAGCCGTGCGCCAGGTTCTTGGCGGCGATCATCGCGTCCAGTCTGAGATTGTCACCGGCACTCTCCGCCAGCACTATTTCGCGATCACTGTGGCTGCTGTTCGCGCAGGGGACACCACCGGTGCCGTCGTCGTGCTTCACGACATTACCGAACTGCGAAAGCTTGAGCGCGTACGCCGCGATTTTGTCGCTAATGTCTCCCACGAATTCAGAACGCCACTCACCGCCATTCAAGGCTTCGCAGAAACGCTTCTCGCCGGCGCCCTCGATGATCCCCAGAACCGCACCCGCTTCCTCGAAATCATCCTTGAACACTCCCGTCGCCTGGCCCGCCTGACAGAGGACTTGCTCGTCCTCTCTAAAATGGACGCCGACCGCCTCGAACTCGAAATCCAACGCCTCCGCGTTTCTCAGTTGATTGAAAGTTGTCTCGAGACTGCCCAGCGCCGCGCCGCCGAAAAGGATCTGCGCATTTCCGTCAACATGCCAAAGCCTCTGCCGGATATCGCCGGCGACCGTCGTCGCCTCGCCGAAGTGCTGCAAAATCTTTTGGACAACGCTATCCAGTACACTTTGCCTGGTGGACAAATCTTGGTCAGCGCCGCGACAGGAGACCACGAGGTCATTCTCACGGTCTCGGATACCGGCATCGGCATACCCAAAGCCGACCAGCCGAGAATCTTCGAGCGCTTCTATCGTGTCGATGTTGCACGCTCGCGCGAAGCCGGCGGCACTGGCCTCGGCCTGGCCATTGCAAAACACCTCGTCGAGGTTCATGGCGGTCGTCTCTGGGTCGAGAGCGAAGTCGGCAAGGGCTCGCAGTTCCATTTTTCAGTTCCAGTTTTTAATCCCGAGCATATTGATTCGCGTTCCGCTCCAAACAGTACGGGCGGTCGCGGCAATTCCGGCAGCGTGCCGACCTGAGATGGTTTCTACGAGCACCGGTCACGAGTCACGAGTCACTTTACGCAGTCACTCGAACAATCTTCCAATCGGATTTATCCGCATGTTCATCTCTTTGTGAACAAGCTGTAACGCTCTTTTTGCCACAGTGCAGACTACGAGGGCGGGTGTGATTCGACGTCTCCCGCTCTGGAAGGGGAATTATGGCGACTGCCACGGGACTTACCGAAGCCGTCCTCTACGATACTCTTGTCAACTATCTCGTCTCCATGGCCCGCACCGTCGAAGGCGCCGTGAACCGCGCCCTCGATGCTATCGTTGGCGTCAACGATCCGCGCACGGCCTCTCTACCAGGCGAGGTTTTTCTTCTCGAACCCCGCATCAACGAAATGGAAATCGTCATCGACGAACATTCCATCCGCTTGCTCCGACGGGGCTCCTTCTCCGACGACGAAGTTCGCCTCATCGTCGCTGCTCTTAAAATCACCAATGACCTCGAGCGTATCGGAGACCTCGCCGTTAATCTCGCTCAGTGCGTCATCTCCCTTCGCGAAATGCCGGAGACGCAATTGCCCGAGGAACTGTCTCCCATGACCTCCGCCGTCCGCGCCATGGTCAGCAAGAGTCTCGGCGCCCTCATCTATCGCAACGTCGAAATGGCCGGTCAGGTCTTGCAGAGCGACGATGTCGTTGATCAATACCGCGACCGCATCTTCGACCAGCTTATGAGATCCATGACGCAGCAAGCCGCTCTCGTCAGCCCCGGCATGCAATTCATTCTTGCCACCCGCCATCTTGAGCGCATTGCCGACCATGCCACTAACATCGCCGAGGACATCATCTTTTGGGTTCGCGGCCTCGATGTTCGCCATGGCCGTGGGCTTTCCATGAAACCCGAACTCGGCGAACAGACGCAATTGGCCGGCGCAGAGGTCATCGAGAATTCACAAGCCCTTCATTCGGATGTGACCCCGGGCCGCGATACTCAACACGTTTGATCTTCGTACCACGTCCTACCTCGGGGATCGGCGCACCCCTGGCTCCGGTCCCCTTCTCCTCCTCTCTCTTAGTTTTAAGCCGTTTTTTCATCGCCTCGATGCGTCGGTCCTGTTCGCACTGCAGTTCAGGAGACTCTTCTTGGATTTTGGCAGGGCCTTAATGCCGGGGAAAACGGCGGACGTCTTGAGATCACTCCACTACATTCACTCACTTTGCATTTCCACAATTTCGCGCCGAAAAAGATTCGGATCGTTGCAGATATAAACTCGGTTCGAAGATTGAGCGCTTCACTAGCTTTCCTGAAAAAGCGCGACCATAGAACCATTGCGAGCGCGCCCACATCTCGGCGCAACCCCGCTTCGCGTCGGATTCTCCGATTCCCTTCCGATTATTGCCCGCTTTCACTTTTTGTAACCTTCTGTATTTACACGAGTTACCAGCGCATGATGTGGTTTGTTACAGGATATTTACATTCAGTTGACGTAACAGTAAGACACGACCTTTACCTTTTCCCGCGGGTGGTACGAATCCTCATTGGTACGCGTTCGAATTTTGCTCTAAAGAGAGAGGAAATGAAAAAACTAGCAACACTCACACTATCGTTGTTTTTATCCTGTGGGATCGCTTTCGCGGATACTCCGAAAGACGCTCCTAAAGATGGTGGCGCGCAGCCCGCCAAACCTGCTCAGCCGGCCAAAGCAAAGCCTGCCAAGAACGCGGAGAAATCAGACTCGGCTATCGCTGCCGAGATTGAAGAGCTCCGTCAGGCAGTGCAGGCTCAGCAAGAGCAACTTCAGGTGTTGAAGGAAGAGCTCGCCAAGCGCGACCGTCAGATCGACGAAGCGCGTGATGCAGCTGCTGCAGCCAACGCGCGCGCCGCCGAAGCCAGCACGAAGGCCACTGAAGCGGTGAACTCTACTGCCGAAGTAAAGAGCACCGCCGCCACTCTCAACACCACCGTCGCGGATTTGAAGGCTAGTAATGATGTCCTCAAGACCACCGTCGAAACGGAAGCAGCAAAGGCCAGCAAAGCCGAAGAGGAAGGCCCGGCTGCGATCCGTTTTAAGGGCATCACCATCACTCCGGGCGGGTTCCTCGCTGCCGAATCGGTTTTCCGTACTCGCGCTACCGGTGGCGGCATCAACACGCCCTTCACCGGCATTCCGTACCCCAACAACGACCTGAGCAAGGTCTCGGAGTTCAATGCTTCGGGCCGCCAGTCTCGCCTGAGCTTCCTCTTCGAGGGCAAGGCCGATAACGTTGCCGTCACCGGCTACTACGAGCTGGATTGGTTAGGCGCTTGCGCAACTTCGAATAACCGCCAGAGCAACAGCTATTGCATGCGCCAGCGCCAAATCTGGGGCTCGGCAGCTCTTCCCAGCGGCTGGACTTTCAGCGGTGGTCAGATGTGGAGCCTCGCTACGGAAAGAAAGAAAGGGCTCGAAAATCGCACGGAAGTTCTTCCGATGACCATCGACCCACAATATAACGTCGGTTTCACTTGGGCGCGTCAATATAGCTTCCGCGTGACTAAGAATATCGGCGACAAAGTGGCTGTAGGTGTTTCTGTCGAAGGGCCGCAGACAACAGTGGGCGGTCGCGGCACTCCGACTCCTATCCTCTACGCCTCTGCGGGTTCGGGCGGCGGCCTTTTCAACGGTACTGACAGCACTGGCTATTCTCTTAACAAAACGCCGGACTTCATTTTCAAGGCTGCCATCGATCCCGGATGGGGACACTACGAACTTTTCGGCGTGGTCAGCACTTTCCGTGCCCGCATCTATCCGTGCGCCGTGAATCCCGCGGTCTTGACCTTGCCGACTTCTTGCGTCGGCGCTCCAGGTGGCACCGCCGCGGATGCCTTCAATAGCACTGCTACCGGCGGCGGCATTGGCGTTAACCTCCGCGCTCCCATCATTAAGAAGTATGCCGATGCCGGCATTCACTTCTTCGGCGGCGACGGTGTTGGTCGCTATAGCTCCGCCCAAATGGCCGATGTCACCATCCGCCCGGACGGCACATTGGCGCCCATCAAGGGCGGTTCTGCCCTCGGCACTCTCGAACTCCACCCCAGCCCGAAACTCGACGTCTACTTCAACTACGGCGTGGAGTATGCCTATCGCACCGCTTACGGCTATACGAACATAACCACCCTTGCCAATGTCCCGGTAGGTTATGGTTCGCCGCTCTTTAACAACTCTGGGTGCGGGAACTCCGAGGGCGTGCCCGGTGCGACCAACAGTCCTGCATCCAACGGTACCTGCACCGGCGACCTCCGCAACATCCAGGAAGGCACCGTTGGCTTTTGGCATCAACTCTACAAAGGCTCGAAGGGTGGCATTCGTTGGGGTCTGCAATACTCCTACTTGGTTAAAAACACCTGGTCCGGCAACAACAACACTCCAACGGCGCCCGGCGTCAATGGCAAAGCCGTCGACAACATGCTCCTCACCTCTTTCCGCTACTACATCCCCTAAACCGGGAATTGTAGCGCTTCGTTCTCTTCGGAATAGGACAAAGGGCAGCCCTTCACTGGGCTGCCCTTTCCCCCTCTACCCTGCGTTCAGCCGCGTTTCCCGAAACATTGCAAAATTGCCCGGCGTATCTTGAGGAAAATACACAACTTACTAAGGATTCAACAAACTCTGAATAGATTGTAACAATCCCGTAACACGAGAGAACGACACTCTAGCACCTCGGGCAAGTACAAATCTTTCCTTTGGAGATGACGGATGAAAAGAATCGCTGGTATTCTTCTGGCTAGCCTCGGTCTGGCAGCAATGGTCTGGGCGCAGGGAACGCTTTCCATTACTGGAGCTGGTGCCACCTTTCCTGCCCCCGTTTATTCAAAGTGGTTCGACGAGTACCACAAGCTCCATTCCAATATTGAGATCAACTACCAGGCCATTGGCTCTGGCGGTGGAATCAGGCAAATCACACAAGGCACAGTGGATTTTGGTGCTTCCGACGGTCCTATGACCGAAGAACAATTAAAGGCTTACCAGGACACGCACGGCTTCCCCATTCTCCATTTTCCGACGGTTCTCGGCGGCGTCGTTCCCACCTACAATATCCCAGGTGTCACCGAGGAACTAAAATTCACCCCGGAAGCTCTGGCAGGCATCTATCTCGGCACCATCACGAAATGGAATGACCCCGCTATTGCCGGCCCCAACTCCGGCGTAAACCTCCCCGGCAACGACATCATCGTGGTTCATCGTTCTGACGGCAGCGGCACCACTTACATCTGGACCGACTATCTCTCCAAGGTGAGCTCGGCGTGGAAGAGCAAAGTCGGAACCTCAACCTCCGTCAACTGGCCGGTGGGCCTCGGTGGCCAGGGCAATCCAGGCGTCGCAGGCCTCGTCAAGCAGACTCCGAATTCGATTGGCTACGTGGAACTGATTTATGCCATCCAGACCAAAATGCCGTACGGAATCGTGAAAAACGAAGCCGGCGATTTCGTGAAGGCAACGCTGGAAAGCGTTACTGCCGCCGCTGCCGGTGCAGCCAAGAATATGCCCGCGGACTTCCGCGTCTCCATCACCAACGCCCCGGGCAAGACCGCCTACCCGATCTCCAGCTTTACTTGGCTGCTGGTTCCTTCGAAAATCTCGGATGCTGCTAAACGCGACGCCATCAAAGCGTTTGTAAAGTGGATGGTGGGCGACGGACAGAATTACACGGAAGCTCTGGCCTATGCCAAACTGCCAAAACAAGTCGTCGCTGAGGAGCTGAAGGCCCTCAACAAGGTCCAGTAGCCTCCGTCTGCACAAATAATGTCAGCCGCAAGCACAACCGTTCCGAGCGCGGGCCCCGTCGAGGGCTCGCGCTCCTTTTTGAGCCGCCTCCGTGAGGGGGATGAAATCGCCCGGCTCATTACGTTTGTGTTTGCCGCCTCGGTTGTTCTGCTGACTCTACTCTTGGTCTATGAACTCTGGATAAGTTGTGTTCTTCCGCGTCACAAATTTGGCTTCGATTTCTTCATTACCAAGGTCTGGGATCCTGTCTTCGATCATTTTGGTGCACTTCCTTTCATCTTCGGGACAGTGGTCACCTCTGCGCTTGCACTCCTCATCGCCGTGCCTTTGGGAATCGGAGCTTCCATTTTTCTTGCCGAACTCGCGCCAGCTAGAATTTCCGACACGCTGGAGTTCTTCATCGACTTGCTTGCCGCCGTTCCCAGCGTCATTTATGGCCTTCTAGGCATTTTCATCGTCGTCCCCATTATGCGCGATTCGGTTGAGCCGGCCCTCAAAAGTTCTCTTGGCTTCCTTCCCCTTTTCCAGGGCCCGGCCTACGGCATAGGATTTCTGACGGCTGGCGCTGTCCTGGCTATCATGGTCATTCCTTACATCATTTCCGTCTCGCGCGAAGTGCTTCTCTCCGTGCCTCGCGACCAGCGCGAAGCGGCCCTTGCGCTTGGCGCAACGAGGTGGGAATCCACCTGGAAGGTCGTCGTTCCCTTTGCCCGCACCGGGATCATGGGCTCGATTTTCCTGGCTTTGGCTCGCGCGCTCGGCGAAACCATGGCGGTCACCATGGTTATCGGCAACGCACCGACGATTAGCGCCTCTCTCTTCTCTCCGGGAAATTCGATCGCCTCCGTAATCGCCGCACAATTTACGGAAGCCACCGGCGATCTATATCTCCAGTCCCTCATTGAATTGGGCCTGGTCCTCTTTCTCCTCACTTTTGTGCTAAACGGCTTGGCCCGCATCCTGATCGTTGTTACCTCTCGACGCGGCAGCGGAATGGGGAACGCATGAACGCTCGCCTGCGGTGGCGCAAGTATCTGAGCAATTTCATGCTCACCTTGACGGGGGGCTGCGCCCTCGTCTCCGTCTCTGTTCTGTTCCTCATTTTGGGCTATTTGGTCTATCACGGCGGCACTTCCATAAACTGGGATTTTTTCACAAAGCTGCCCGCCCCCACCGGTGAAACTGGTGGCGGCATGGCCAATGCCATCGTCGGCAGCGCCAAGCTTCTTCTGCTCGCTACGCTTTTCGGTGTCCCTGTTGGATTTCTTGGTGCGATCTATCTCGCTGAATTCAGTGGCCACAAGGTCGCGTTTGTCGTGCGCTACGCCGCGGATTTGCTCAATGGCGCCCCTTCCATCGTCATCGGCATCTTTGCCTACAGCCTCGTCGTCAAGCCCTTTGGCCATTTCTCCACTTTGGCCGGCGGCGCAGCGCTCGGGATCATGATGATCCCCATCACTTTACGCAGCACGGAGGAGTTCCTCTTGGCCGTTCCGCGTAACCTCCGCGAGGGCGCTATGGCTCTCGGCGCCAGCAAATGGAAAACCATCGCCACGGTCATCGTTCCCGCCGCCTATCGCGGCATTCTCACCGCGATCCTCCTGGCTTTTGCCCGTGTCGCAGGTGAAACGGCACCCCTCCTTTTCACCGCCCTCGGAAACGAGTTTTGGAGCCATGGCTTTAGCCAGCCTACGGCTTCGCTTCCGGTTATGATATATCACTATGCCTTGTCGCCTTATGACGACTGGCATCGGCAGGCTTGGGCCGCGGGTCTTGTCCTTTTGGCCTTGATCCTGATTATTAATATTGTTGCCCGGGCGATTTTGGCTCGAGGCATCGCGGTTCCGAGGGCCTAATCCATGCACGCTTCTGTGAGGCAAGCAGTGTCCGTAAACATAACTCCACCGGGAACGACCGCCGCGAGCCGCGAAACAGCGGCCCCTGCGGACATGCGCATGACCATTTCCAGGGTCAATTTCTGGTACGGCAGCAAGCAAACCCTCTTCGACGTCAGTCTGGGTATCGCGACCAACAAAGTAACCGCCTTGATCGGCCCATCTGGCTGCGGCAAGTCCACTCTTTTGCGGACTCTCGACCGCATGCACGAAACCGTTCGCCACGCTCGTCTCGAAGGTGAAATCCTCCTGGATGGCAAGAACATTCTTGCCCAAGATGTCACTCTACTTCGTCGTCGCGTTGGCATGGTCTTCCAGCGTCCCAATCCTTTTCCTAAGTCCATCTTTGAAAACGTGGCCTACGGTCTGCGCATCAATGGTTCCAAGACTCCGATTGCGGAAGCCGTCGAGAAGAGTCTTCGCCACGGTGCTCTCTGGGACGAAGTGAAAGACCACCTGCACAAGTCCGCCTACGAACTTTCCGGCGGCCAGCAGCAGCGTCTTTGTATCGCTCGCGCCCTCGCCGTCGAACCGGAGGTTCTCCTCCTCGACGAACCTTGCTCCGCCCTTGACCCAATTAGCACCGCAAAAATCGAAGAGCTCCTCGTCCAACTCAAGGATCTCTGCACAATCGTCACTGTTACCCACAATATGCAGCAGGCCGCCCGCATTAGCGATTTCACCGCATTTCTTCTCAACGGCCAGCTCATTGAGTTCAGTCCCACTCCCCATCTCTTCACTACTCCCAGTGATCCACGTACGGAGGCCTACATTACCGGCCGCTTCGGCTGATGCTCCGTGACCACGAAAGGTTTGAACGATGGCTGCACAGTTTGGACTAGCTGAGGGAAAAGATTTTATGGAACGCCACTTTGAAAAAGATCTGAACGAATTGAAAGAACGGCTCCTGTGGATGGGCAGTCTAGCCGAGCGCGCCGTTCACCAGTCCGTCCACGCCGTGCTCGAAGCCGATGAGCAACTCGCCAAGCGCGTTCTTGATGAAGAGGACGCCATCAACGAGCTCCAGCTTGAGATAGACGACCGCGTCGTCCAACTTCTCGCTCTTCATCAGTTAATGGCCGTGGATCTTCGCTTTGTCTTGGCCGTTTCCCGCATCAACAACGATCTCGAGCGTATCGGCGATCAGGCCGTCAACATCGCCCAATCCGCCAAACGCATCCTTCGCCATCCTCGCGTCAAGCCCTACGTCGATCTGCCCCGCATGAGCGAACTCGCCGAAGAAATGGTACGCAACGCCCTCAACGCCGTTGTCCGCCGCGACGTCGAGCTTGCCCAAAAAGTTCTCGCCACTGACGATCAGGTCGATCACTTCCGCGACCAGATCTTCCGTGAGTTGCTCACCTACATGATGGGTGATTCCAGCGTCGTCTATCCCGCCTTCGAACTCATCCTCGTCGCCAAAAATCTCGAGCGCATCGGTGATCATGCCACCAACATTGCCGAAGACGTCATTTACATCGTTCAGGGCCAGGATGTTCGCCATCCCTCCGTTGACCGCCGTTAGTGTTTAGAGGCGCATTCGCGATTCGAATGCCTAGTTAGTACCAGCACTAAAATCTACTTGACTCTGCGCCGACACTGAGACACTGTCTCTTGTAGGAAAATTTGCCACTGCGGCAGCTCTCTCTGGCGCTTTTTTCTTTTTGTAGATTTCCCGGCACCCTCTCGACCCATAAAATCGCAAAAAAGGCAGGCCCTAACTCTTTTAGATGCAACATTTACGAAGCATCCCGTAAATGTTGATTCTAAACGACTTACAAGAGACCTGCAAGAAACCTAAACCCTTTGGATACAACACTTACAAAGAATCTAAGGGGAGAGGCGATTATGGTTAACTAGACATCCGCCGCCTTAACACCCCAAACGCAACCAGGCAACTTATCAGGCTAATTATTCCTCCAGCCCAGCGATCCCAGGTCCGCCGGAATCGCACTTGGATGTGCGACTCACCTGGCTGGAGCGGCACAAGCATCTGGTGGAAGTCTTCTCCATCAAGTGGGTTCACGACAGCCCCATTCACTCTTACTTGCCACGCTGGATAGTTCAAGAGGCGTAGCCCTAGGGCGAATGGCTCGCGCGTATTCGCTATGACCTCTTTGTATTCCGGACTCCAGCGCTCGACGCTTACCACTGGTGGCGTGTTCGGACCGGGAGTGGAATCCGTATCCATCACCTGTACTTTCGGAGCTTTCGCGACAGGTATATTCGTGTGGTCGTCTCCCTTGGGGTCGTACTCGAACGTGCCCTCAAATCCTTCCCCCCGCGCGATCTCCTGGCGCAAGATGGGAATGTCGTTCTTCGTCCACCACCCCTGGTGTACCAGGGCCGCTCCGGTGGCCCCGAGCACGGCAAACGTAGCCACAGCCCATACCCATCCCCAGCGCCTGCGTGCCATGGCGCCACCCAGAAAAACCGCGAACGGCACGGCGAGCACGCCCATCCAGCGCCACGGAAATTGCACGAAACGCAGCTTCGGAAGGAGCTCCCAGAAAATATTGGAGAGGTGCAACATCAAAAGCGTCGCAAGTCCGGCCAAGAACAGCAGCGCCTGCCAAGCTCGGTTGGCGAACGCTTCCTGATCCTCCCGTCGTGTCCTGTGTACTGCCACTGCGGCCAATCCCGCCAGGACTATCAGCAAAACGGCGATGCCAGAGGCGATCCAATTGAAGAGCGTGTGTTCCGGATCGTTGATGATCGTAAACAGAAAATTTTCCGAGGGCAGCAAACCAGGCGAAAGCGCTTCTGAGATATTCACCCAGCGCTGTTCGTAAGCCGCTGGCAGCAGGTAAAATCCTGCCAGTCCTAAACCCAGCGCAATTCCTGCCGCGCCGCGAAGCACTGGCTGCCATGACTTCCGGGTCAATGCCGCAAAGCCAAAGACGGCCGCCGAGCTGTAACACGCAATCACGCCCTCTGGCGCATTGGCCAGCCAAACAGCTGCGAGAGCGGCAGCAAAACACGTGACCGCCCTTCCTGCGGACGGTCCTCGCCCCCGGTCTGGACCATCCATCAGACCGCACACCTCCAGCGCCGCGAGAAATACGAGCGGAACTACCGCGTTCGCCAGCAGTTCCGCAAAATCGCTTCGCAGATAAATAATCAACAGCGCATAGGGATTCGCGGCGTAGCATGCTGCGGAAAACAAGGCCGCCTGCCTTGGGAAAATTCGGCGCGCCAGAAAAAACGCACTCATTCCAGCGAAAGCCTGCACCAGCACGATGTAGACGGCGGGGACAGAATTCCAAGGCAAAAGAAGACCCAGCGCGGCGCCCAGCATCCACGAGCCAGGCGGATAAAAGATAAAACGCGGTTCGCCGAAACCGTAATTCGCCCACTCCGTCCATCGCGGATAAAGAATCCCTGCTTTCCATTGGCCCGCGGCGTCGAGCCAGGAGGAGGCGTGAAACAGGAAATCCTGCCCAGTGGCGGTGCCCAGCCGGAAAGACGGCGAAATAATCACCAAAGAAATAAGCAGCGAAATCAAAAGGGCAGGGAGCCAACCGCGAAGCCGAGCGGTCGAACCCACCGGATTCTGGGATTCTTCTGTGTATGTCATGCGGTGTTCACGACATTGTAACCAGGAAATAAACTGTAAGACGAACTTCATTCTACGCGACATCGCTCATCGTGCTTATCCATCGCGGCATACGGAAACGCGGATGTACCGGCTGGAGGCGACGCGCTTCAAGCTTGCAACGCAGCCTAGTTACCTCAGTCGCACGTCATTTTTTCTCTGCCGGCGCCGGCGTGGGAACCGGTGGCTCTTCGCCCCAGATGTATTTCGCGAACCACTCCTCGTTTTCTTCCATCACAGCGCGCTGCTGTTTCGGCTTTGTAATGCCGTGACCAAAACCTTTGAAGACCACCATTTTTACTGGCACGCCGTGGTCTTCGAGCGCCTGCCGCAGCTCATAGCCGTTCGGAATGGGCACGCGCCGGTCGTTTTCTCCCTGCTGAATCAGCGTGGGAGTTCTTGCTTTCGCGATGTAAGTAATCGGCGATGTCTTTCTGTAAATTTCCGGATCGTCCCACGGCGTCCCGTGCAAATACTGCCGCGTGAATGGCGTGATGTCCGTATTCACGTAGTAGGTGATCCAATCAGAAATCCCCGCGCCTACGGAGACGGCCTTGAATCGGTCGCTTGAGGCCGTGATGAACGCGGAAATGTATCCGCCTTCGCTCCAGCCCATCGAGCCGACGCGGTCTTTATCCACGAATCCTTTCGCGATGAGCGAGTCTACGCCGGAAATCACGTCGGCGTAATCGCCAACGCCGAGATTCCTTACGTTCAATGAGCGGAATTTTTCTCCGTATCCCGCGGAGCCCCGGTAATTCGGCCGGAGAATCAACGCGCCCTTGGCAACGAATCTTTCCAGCGGGTAGTAGCGGTCCGCGTTCACAATCGGCTCATCCACTCCCGTCGGTCCGCCGTGGATGACCACCAGCAACGGGTATTTTTTCTTCGCATTAAAATCGGGCGGTTTCAGGAGCACGCCTTCAATGACCGTTCCATCGGAGGACTTCCATGAAATAACTTCGCGTCGAGCGATTTTAAACTCCTTGAGCTGATCTGCCAGTCCCGTGAGTTTTTTCGGCTGCCACGGCGCAACGGGCGATGCATAGATTTCCGGGCATTCGTTTTCCAGCGCGGCACGATACGCTACATGCGTGTAATCTTTCGAGAAAGAAAACGAAAACGCGGCGAGCCTCTCGGACGAGCTGAGCTTTTCGATCGCTTTCGTCTCCGGATTCAATCGGAACAGATGCGCGTACGTCTTTTGCAGCGCCGAGAAGTAGATGCCATCCGCGGCCCAGCCAATCAGCCCCGGATCCTCGTCGAATGCATCGGTCAAGACACGCGGGGTGCCGCCATCCGCGTCCACGGTCGCAATCTTCCGGTTCGTATAGAAGAAGTATTTCGAGCCCGCCGCCGTCTGATAAGCGATCTGCTTTCCGTCGGGTGACCACTTCGGATCCGTGTCCGGCCCCGGCGTGCTCACAATCTTTTTAGTTTTTCTGTCGCTTACCGTCACCACGTAAATGTCCGATGTGCCAACGGAGATGAGGTCCGGATCGCGTTGAGCGCTGAAGGCGATGCGCGTGCCTTCCGGCGACCACGAAAACTCGCCGACACTGAATGCAGTCCCCTCCGTGAGCCGCTTGGGTTCCGGCATTTCTTCGGATTCGCTCGCGGGAAGCTCGAGCGTCCACAAATGAGTCATGGCATAATCGGCGTGAACCATCTGGTATTCGCCGTACTTTTCCTTGCGGTCTTTCATCGCTTTCGATTCGGGATCTTCGGCGGAAAAAGCCAGGCTCTTCGAATTCGGCGACCACGCAAAATCGTTTACTCCGCTTTCTACTTTTGTAAGCTGGCGGGCTTCGCCGCCATCCGCGGAAATCACGTAAATCTGTTTCTTGCCTTCGGGCGTTCCAGGAATCTGGCCCGAACGATCAGAGAGAAAGGCAATCCATTTGCCGTCGGGCGACCACGCCGCATTCGTGCTCGATTTTTTGGAAGCGGTCAGCTGGTGCGAATCTCCCGTTGCGGTGACAGCAATCCACAAGTCGCGCTCGAAGGCGTTGTCTTCCCAATTCGTTCGGGACACTTCGTAAACGACGCGCGTTCCATCGGGAGAAATCTGGGGATTGAATGCGCTCTTCATCTCGAGGGACTGATCGATGGTCGGCGTCGATGAAGGGAGAGCAGCTGTTGGCGGCGCCGGTTGCTGGGCGGTCGCTTGCAGGCTGAACAAGCCGGCGATCGTCAGAAATATGGCTGCCAAAGACAACTTGCGCATGGTTTTTTCTCCCGATCTACTCATCTGATTTAGAACGTTCCGAATTCCGCGACCAACGTAGAAAGCCGATAGTTAATCCGACGCCCACGAGCACCAGCGCGAGATACACATGCCAGCCGTGTAGCTCCAGTGCCGATACAACGGCAGCCGTTCCGGAAAGGAAGATCAGGAGCGCCGCTTTGCCTTTCGACATCTCCCGTTTATACACAGTCACTCCAGAATCCGCGCAGTTCACAGTCTTCGCAAGTGCTGAATCAGGTTGATGCGGATTGCGGGCCTACCCCTTTTGCCAGCTCTTTGCATAAGAAAATGATTTGACCCACGTGGTGATAGGCGTGTCCGGCGCAACGCAGAAAAATCATGAAACGCTCGTCGGCTCCGGGTTCGCGTTCGGCGGAATAAGGCTTCAGCCAATCGGCAGGCCCCTGCCTGCGAATTGTGGCCACGACCATGGCGATCGTCTGGTCAAAGGCATCCAGCACTTTTTTCTTTTCCGGCTGTTCTGTTTCCGCGAATTCGCGGTCGCGATGGCGAACGTAGCCCGTTTCCGCGACGCGCGCGCCGATGTAGTAGCTCAGGTTACCGGTGAGATGCAGGACCAAGTGCCCGACACTGTTTCCGTAAGTGTACGGATTGCACCAGAACTGTTCCTGCGTCAGAGGGTCAGCCCACTTGTGGACCTGCCCCGCCACAAATTCGTAGTAGGTGGCGAAGTCCGATGAGATCGTGCCGGAAAGATCGGTCATAAAGACTCCTCAGTTCGCGGACAGCGCAAAGAAACTCGTGGGCAAGGCTCAGTGGGCCGCCATAGCGCGCTCATTTTTATAAATCACGCCTTCTTTCATCACGAAAAAGACGTGCTCCGTCTGGCGGATATTTTCCACCGGATCGCCCGGAACCGCCACAACATCGGCAAGCTTCCCGGCCTCGAGCGTTCCGATTTTGTCCGCTAAGCCAAGCAATTCGGCGTCGGCCGCAGTTCCCGCCTTCAGCGCAGCGATCGGCTTCATGCCCAAATCCACCATGAGGTGAAACTCTTCTGTGTTGCGGCCATGTGCGTAGACGGCTGCATCGGTTCCCAAGCCGATTTTCACGCCTTTTGCGAGCGCTTCCTGAAACGTGCGATGAGAAGCGGCAATGGCTGTCTTGGCTTTGACCAGAATGGGAGGCGGGATATAGGTTCCCTTGTCGATTTGTTCCTGAATGCCTTCTGGAGCCATCAGCGTCGGCACAAAGAAGGTACCGCGCTGCTTCATCATGTCAAGGGCCTCGTCATCGAGAAACGTGCCGTGCTCGATCGAGTCGATGCCCGCGCGAATCGCGCGCTTCGCGCCTTCGGCGCCGTGAGCGTGGGCGGCAGCTTTGCGGTGAAGCGCGTGAGCTTCATCGACGATGGCGTTCAGCTCCTCCTGGGTCAGTTGCGGAGTGTCCACGTCATCGGCAAGAGAAAGAACGCCGCCGGTGGCGCAGACTTTGATGACGTCCGCGCCGTATTTGTGATTGAAGCGGACGGCGAAGCGCGCCTGCTCGGGACCGTTGATGACTCCTTCTGTTGGACCGGACTCATGGCCGAAAAGGCCGGCGCGAAAGCCGCCCTGGCCGTCGCAATGGCCGCCCGTCGAACCAATGGCGTGGACGCAAACGAGCATGCGCGGTCCGGGAACGACGTGATCGCGGATGGCGTTGCGCAAACCGACGTCGAGGAAGTCCGAGGAGCCGACGTCGCGGACGGTGGTGACGCCGGCCATCAGGGTGACGCGCGCGTTGGCGGTTGCGTCGATAGCCTGCTCGGCAATGGGTTTTTGAAGATCATCGAGTTCGCGCTGCTTGTAATCTTCGCTGTACATCATGGTCAAGTGGGTGTGCGCGTCAATAAAGCCGGGGAGAAGCGTGGCGTCGCCAAAGTCGATGACTTCAGCGCCAGCGGGGATCGCGGCGCCCGCACCCACGCCCGTGATTTTTCCGTCCGCGACGACGACGAGGCCGGGCTTTATCAGCGCATCGCTCTTGCCATCGAACATGCGGGCGGCCTTCAAGACATAGGTCTTGCCGGCCGGCTTAGGTGCCTGCGCGAAAGCGCCTGACACACTCAACACCCCCAGGCACAGCGCTGCTAAAATGTAGTGGCCGATAGGTCTGCGCATTTCTTGCTCCTCCGTTTCTTCGCACGGGCTTTCACACGAGACCCGGGAACGCCGACAATAGCCTGCCATAGCAAAAAGTCAAGGTTTTCGTGGCGAGTTTGGTGGCATGACTAGACATCTTGTATCCTTCTGATTCAACGGGGTTCAGCCGACAAGTGCCCGCCTTCAACTCACAAAGATACACGTGCCCATCGTCCCGCTAATCCGCATTCGCCAAGGCAATAGAGCGCCGATTCGCGGCGCGGGGCGTTACATCTTGTACTGGATGATTTCCAGTCGGCGCCTGAAATTCAACTTTGCGCTAGACCGCGCGGTGGAACGTGCGCGTGAATTGCGCAAGCCGCTGCTGATTTTGGAGCCTTTGCGCTGCGACTATCCCTGGGCCAGCGCACGGATGCACCGGTTCGTACTGGACGGAATGGCGGACCATGCGAAATTCTGCGATTCGCGCGGGATTCTCTACTATCCCTATGTCGAGCCGTCTGTTGGAGCGGGAGCAGGATTGCTTTCCGCGCTTGCCACCGACGCATGTCTCGTGGTTGCCGACGACTACCCATGTTTTTTTCTACCTAAAATGATTTCGAGCGCGGCGGAAAGGATTTCCGTGCGCCTCGAAATTGTGGATTCCAATGGAATGCTTCCCCTTCGGGTGGCAGGTCAGGCATTTTCCACGGCTTACGCGTTTCGACGATTCTTGCAAAAGACTCTGCCCGCGTATCTCGGCGAATTTCCTTCAAGCGATCCCCTCGCGAAAAAGAGAGCGTTTGAGTCCGCTCCCGGGCTCCCGGAATCAATTACTTCCCGCTGGTCTCGGGCTAGCCCCGCCTTGCTTTCCGGCAGAGCGGAGGCGCTTGCCGCGCTTCCAATCGATCACAGCGTTCCGCCGGCAGAAAATCGGGGCGGCGACACTCTTGCTCGTGCACAAATGCAATCCTTCGTTGAGAGGAAACTGTCCGGCTACGGCGAGCAACGCAACGAGCCGGATCTGGAGGCCTCCAGCGGACTTTCGCCATACCTTCATTTTGGGCAGATTTCCGTCCACGAAGTGTTTCGAGAGATCGCCGAGCGCGAGAATTGGAAGCCGGAGAAGCTTTCGCTCCGGTCGAACGGCAACCGCGGGGGTTGGTGGAACATGACGGCGAACGCTGAAGCCTTTCTGGACGAACTCATCACGTGGCGCGAGCTTGGTTTTAATTTCTGCGCCCACCGCACGGACTATGACCGGTACGAATCGCTGCCCAAGTGGTCCCGGAAAACACTGAAGGAACATGAGCGCGATGAGCGGACGCATGTCTATACACTCGAAGAATTCGAGACCGCGAGAACACACGATGCGTTGTGGAACGCCGCGCAAACGCAGTTGACTCGTGAAGGACGCATCCACAACTATCTGCGCATGTTGTGGGGAAAGAAGATCCTGGAGTGGACGAGCTCGCCGCAGGAAGTGATTGCTACCTTGGTTCAGCTCAACAATAAATACGCTCTCGACGGGCGCGACCCCAATTCCTACAGTGGAATCTTCTGGTGCCTCGGCCGTTACGATCGTCCGTGGGGGCCAGAGCGTCCGATTTTCGGCACAGTGCGCTACATGAGTTCAGAAAACACGGTTCGGAAGTTCTCCGTGAAAAACTACCTGCGCAAATACGGAGGTCTGGAAAAGTCGACACTCCTCCTGATATAGTAGTGGCGCCACTTCCGACAGGAAGTCTTAGCCAGCCTCTGTTCCAGGTATACCCCAGCCAAAGGTTCTGGAAGGCGCCAATTTCCCTTGCGTAGAGGTGTCCCCATGTCCCGTCCGGCGCGCAAACCTCAAGGGCCAATTCATTCGAGTTTGCTTTCGCAGTTCCAGCACACCTTGAGCAACTTCTTTTTCGCGGGTGGGTTAAGAGCATCGTCGCTCCGAACTCACGCATCTCAGACCCAAGCTATGCCCACCGCGCCGCCTCGTCACTGGACTTTTTTCTCTATGCCCCGAGATCACATTCACCGTCGCCGGTTTCGTCGGCGGGTAACGAATCTCGTTCTGATTCCGCTCCTAAGTGCGTTCGCTGCATACGTGATCACCCGACCGACCGGCGGTACCGGATTTACGCTGCCCAAAGATGCGCAGCAAGCACGCGCATCCAAACCCAGGCCATTGAACTATGAAAGCGAGACGCCTGCTGGAGCTTACGTGGATGGCTCATTCAAAGGCGCTCTGGAAATCCCCGGTCCGCCGCATCTTACGCCCGCGGCCGAGACTTCCCCCGTGGCTTCCGCCGTAAATCCCATTTTCGCCGGCGGCTACATGCTGGCGAGAGGCCCGTACAACATCAGCAAAGTTGAGGATTATGTTTTGCGCGATGCAAAACGCGAGAGAACGCTGCACCTTCAAGTGTTTTATCCTGACGAGCCGGGGCCTTACCCCGTTATTGTATTCGCGCCCGGCGAAGGTGACTCGCCGTCAAGCTGCGACGCGCTTACCCGGCATTGGGCGAGCTATGGCTACGTCATTCTGCAGCCAAGCTACGGGAATCAAGCGTCGACGCGCCGCAACATCAGCGAGGCAAACCGCGATTCCAGGAAAGGAGTCCGCGAAACGCTGAATGAGCCAAAGCTTAAGCAGAGCCGACCCAGCGACATCAGGTTTGTCCTGGATTCACTGGCTGCCTTGCAGAATCACATCCCATCGCTTGCTGGCAAAATCGATGAAGACCATATCGGTGTGGGAGGCCAGTCGCTAGGAGCCTATTCGGCAGCGGCTATTGCGGGGGCACTTGTCAATCAGCCCGGGGATCTTGGTACCGACCTGGCCGACCCGCGGGTGAAAGCTGTGGTGCTGTTGTCACCGCCGGGACTTGGCGAATTGGGGCTGACGAGCAATTCGTTGTACCACGTCAAGCTCCCGCTATTAAGTATAATGGGCGCACCAGCCGCAGGGCCCGACGAAGAGAGCCGGGACAGGGAAGAGACACCGCTTGCTGGTGCGCAGTCGGGTGAGAAATACCAGATGTTCATCCAAGGAGCGGATCGCGGGTCCTCCCTTTTGTCAAAGAAGAATTCGCGAGGTCAATCCTTTCTGAGCTATGCGAATTCGGCGTCACTTGCGTTTTGGGACGCTTATTTAAAAGCTGATCCAAAGGCGAAGATTTATCTGCAATCCGAGGCACTCCCGGACTTCAGCCGTGGGGTTGTACGAATGATCCGGCGCTGACTTCTGAAGCTCGCGTCTTCCTCAATTTATCCACATTTCCGCACGGGGGAGTCCTTCCGTACCATTGACGCTGTTACTTGCCGCTGCGGAAACTAAGTATAGAATGGCCCGTTATTCCGCGTTTCTTGGGCGCAGGGTTGAGGTGCAATACCGCGCCGGAGACATCCTTCTGCCCGCATCGGGCACGTTTGTGGCTGATTCCGGCCGCTCGATATTCCTCGAGCAAAGCTTCGAGCAGCGCGGCCTGCAAAGGAATTTCCGCTGGGAGATTCCCTACCAATACATCGTGCGGCTGGAAGAAAAAGCGGAGCCTACCACGCAGGAGGCGACGAGAGCCTCGACTACATCAGAGGTCGCTCGTAGCACGGAGTCTGCGGCTACCTCGAGAGAATCAACCCCAGAGAATTCGCCTAACCCGGCGGCTTCCCCAGGCGGCGCCCCGGCCATCCTCCCGCTTCAAAATCGCCCTAAGACAGCGTAGGACCAACCGTTTTCTCATCGTGCGGGCGACTCCCGCATGCTGATTCGGTTACAATTATGTCGTCTCGCACACTACAATGTTTTTGCGGCGGATCGCAATTGACTCCGTCCCGCACAGGAGGCTTTTGTGACCCCCGATGCCAACGCAAGAACCGCGATCGGTCACAGAGTAACGGTCGGCCCGGGTGCAAAGGTGAGTGGAACGAGAAAAATCGGCCCCGGCTCGAAAGTCGGATTGATTGGGCTTGGCCTGATGGGCCGGCCCATGGGGATCAATCTCCTTAAGGCCGGGTATTCGTTGACGGTCTGGAATCGTACTGCTTCGCGGGCAGAGTCGCTGGTTGCGGCCGGAGCCAAGCTGGCGAGCTCTCCTGCGGAAGTAGCTGCCGCGTCTGAGGTGCTTATAACCATCGTTAGCGATCCGCCCGCGCTTGAAGAGGTCCTTTGGGGCGGATCCGGCAAGGGCGGGGGCGCCCTCGGTGAGCTTCAGCCAGGGAGCATCTATATTGATTCCAGCACTGTTTCACCGGGGCTGGCGCGCAAGATTGCCGCGGCATGTGCCGAACGCCAAGTCGATTTTCTGGACGCGCCTGTTACGGGCGGTACCTGGGGCGCGGAGAAGGGGGAGCTGGTCTTCATGGTTGGCGGCGACGCACAAGTGCTGAAGGACGCCGAGCCGGTGATCAGCGTGATGGGCAAGCGTTGGTTTCTCCTTGGGCCGAACGCCGCAGGCCAGACGATCAAGCTGGCCATGAACTTGATCTTAGCGCTGGAGGTCGATGCGCTTGCGGAAGGGCTCGCTCTGGTCACTGCCGCAGGCCTAAAAGGGGAAAAGCTTGTGGAGGTGCTGCAATCCAGCATGGGCCGAGCTGCGGTGCTGGACGTGAAGGCGCCGCTTCTCTTGAAGCGAGAATACGCCCCTAGCTTCCCGCTGCGGTTGATGCACAAGGATGTCGGATTGGCTCTGCAGCTCGCTAAAGAGGTGGGTGTTACGCTGCCTGCTGGTGCGGCGGCGTATGCGACGTATAGCGCGGTGAAGGACGCGGCGAAGGAAGATCTCGATTATGCGGCTGTGATGAAATTTTGGGACCGCTGAGGATAGCTTAAAGCCCGGTCGAAACCGGCCGCCGGGCCCTGTAAGTTGCATCACTCGAAATTGAAGTAAGTTTTTATTTTTCAATACTTTACACGATAAGTAGAGGAAAAGAGACGGAAGAAGCTAGAAGCCGGCCTAACCAAGATTTCGCTCGCGAGTTAAACGGACCGAACCGCAGCGCGTTGGTCCAGTTCGAGCGAGAGATTCTGATCCAGGACCACCGCAACGTAGCGGGAGCATGTTCTCATTTCATTGGTTGCCCAAGCCGCCATCGTAGGCTGGATCGACTGGAATGCCTTCTGGAGTCTAGCCACAGTGCTGTAGTAGCCTCGCACTTCGCGCAGCCAGGGAGTGGCCTTCCTGATGGTTGGGGACAGCTCGTCGCAAAGCCCTAGCAGCTTGCCAAAATCGTTGGGGCCAATGCTCCCGTCTTCGATGCCAGTCGCGGTTCTGAGAGCATCCGAGAGAGGCTGATTGGCTGTAGTCAGCCAAATCATGCGCCACTGGCTGATGGCGAATTGCGCCAGGGCGAATAACGAGAACACGAGGATGAGAACCGCTGTCATAGTCTCCCTTGCCATGGATAGAGTGCCAGCCGCCTCAGCGATTCCCAATAGAACTCGCGTACCAGAGAGCAGGTACGAATTTTGACGCGGGAGGAAGTTCCGCTGGCCAGCCCGTCAATGCCCAGGCGGAGCCGTCTCCGCCTCAACGCACTTTATCGAATGCTAACCCGAAAGTTACTTCTCGGAAGTGAACTGTATCAATCTCCTTGACGGCCCAATGCACTCATCCTAGCGTGGTAGATAACGCTGGTCGCGTGGATTGTCTTTCTCATGAACAAACGGAATGACCCTCTGAAGATGCCGGTCGAAAGCGCGAGTGATCGAGAAATCGTTGAGAACCTGCGCCGAATTGAGAAGCGGGACTGGTGGATCTGGGCAAACTCAATTTTTGTCATGCTGCTCCTGACCGGAGCGCTAGTTTTGTTTTCGCTACCCTCTTTCTATCGCGGAGCAGCGCCTCCGCGAATGGCTCCGATTTTCAAAATGAGGTTCAGCGAGGCGATATTTGGGTTGGTTGCGCTGGTTCTGCTTTTCAATATCTATACCGTCTATCAGGTAGCGCTCATCAAACGGCTGCGCCGACAGCTTGCCGAGAGGCAGCATCATTCTTTGATATTGCGCGAACTGGCCATGGTTGATGCGCTGACTGGACTCTACAACCGCAGATTTGCCGAGCAGCGTCTGGCCGCCGAAGTGCCTCGTTCCGAGCGAAAAGGCCATCCTCTCGTCGTCGTACTTTTTGATTTGGATGAATTCAAGCATATCAATGACACGTACGGCCACGCCGCCGGCGATCTGGTGCTGCAGGAATTCGCTGGTGCGCTGAATCGCGCGATTCGCAGCAGCGATTTGGCGGTCCGGATGGGTGGGGATGAATTTCTTTTGATACTTCCCGAATGCAATCACAAGCAGTTACAGTTGGTCTTGCACCGTCTGATTCCTCGCGAAGTTTCATGGGCAGGCCGGAAATTCCCGATCAAATACTCCGTTGGCTGGAAAGAATATGCACCTGGCGATCAACCGGAGACGATGCTGGCGGCCGCGGATCAGGCGCTCTACGAAAACAAACGAGCTACAAAGAATCCCCGCATTCCCGAGAAAATCAGCGTCTAGATACCCGAATCCCGGGACTGGACTTTGTCGCAGCGCACCAAATCATACCTGTCGGATACGCCGTGGCGAATTGCGGAGCGCGTGGCAATGGATCGCGGCCTGGATGGTATAGAATGCTGCGGTTCTTTCGCTCCGGCGAACGCATTTCAGCTTTTTGCAAGATGGGGACTCGAAAATGCTTCCGATAACAAGATCCGTTCTGGCTGGTTTGGCGGTGTCGACGGTCATGGCGGCTGGGCTCGTTGTGGCTGGCGGACAAACAAACGATTTGGGCGTTTTCACGAATGAAGGAAGCGTCGGAGTAACTCCGCCGGGTTGCAAAGCGCGATACGATGCGTCGACGGGCGAATATACCATCACGGGAGGCGGCGCAAATATGTGGGCCGCTACCGACGCGTTTTATTTCGTGTGGAAGAAGATTTCGGGCGATGCCACACTAACAGCGGATATCAAGTGGGTCGGCACTAGCGCCGCCGAGCATCGCAAAGCAGTGCTCATGATTCGGCAAAGCCTTGATCCTGGCTCGTCTTACGCTGATGCGGTGTCCCATGGGAATGGACTCACTTCGTTGCAATTTCGCGGCGCCCCTAACGAGCAGACTTATCAAGTAGTCGTCGCGGAAGATGGCCCCTCACGACTGGGCATCGTGCGAAAGGGAGTCGCCATCATGATGTATTCCGGCAAACCCGGCACAGAATTGAAACCGACCGGTCCAGTTGAATACATCACTCTCAAAGATCCTGTGTATGTCGGCCTTGGAGTTTGCTCGCACGTTGCGACGACGCTGGAGACCGCGATTTTCTCCAATGTAAAATTGGAAGAAGCCGCGCCGGCGAAATAAAGCGCGCCAATCCTAGTCCTGGGAACACGCCCGAATTTGGAGGTCCCGAGAGGAAAAGAGTATGCCCGCCGTAAAGTCCATCATGGCCGAGCTGAAGAAACGGGGCAAGGAAAGCACGCGCAAGATTTATGCCCGGCACGGCATGGTTACGGACAACATGTTCGGAGTGAGCGTCGCTGACTTAAAGGTCATCGCGAAAACGATCAAAGGGCAGCAGGCTCTTGCCTGCGAACTTTTCGACACGGGCAATCTGGATGCGATGTATCTTGCCGGGATGGTTGCCGACGGCTCGCAGATGACCACGAAACAGCTAAATGCGTGGGCCGACGCCGCGGCAAATCTGCAGATGATTGCCGAGTACACGGTTCCCTGGGTGACGGTGGACCATCCGAACGGCCGCGAACTGGCACTGCAGTGGATGAAGTCGAAGAAGGAACACGTTGCTTCATCGGGGTGGTGTACGTACTCAGGTCTGCTCTCCACAAAAGCGGATGACGCTTTGGATCTGGCGGAAATCGAAGGCTTGTTAAAAACCGTTATCAGAGAGATTCATACGGCGCAAAATCGTGTTCGGTCCGCGATGAATGGTTTTGTAATTTCTGTGGGAACTTACGTGAAGCCTTTGTTGAAACGAGCGAAAGCTGCGGCCAGAGAAATCGGAGAAGTCTTCGTTGATGTTGGCGACACCGCTTGCAAGGTCCCTCTCGCTAGTGCCTACATTGAGAAGATCGAGGGTATGGGACGCGTCGGCAAGAAGCGAAAAACAATCCGCTGCTAGCGCAAAGACAAATTAGACAGAGATTCGGCATGCGGCTCGATTCGCGTCGGCGCCCCAGGAGAGTCAACCCTCCCTGAGCGCGCGCATGGGATCTATCCGCGCTGCGCGCCAGGCTGGTATGAGGCACGCTACCGTTGCGGCGACTCCCATCACCAGAAATGCAGATCCAAAGGCCAGCGGATCGCGAGGGCTCACCTGATAGAGCATGTCGCCGAGAAGCCTCGTCAATCCCAACGCCGCCACCGCGCCAAGCGCGACGCCGCCTGCCGTTAAGGCAAGCGCGTGCTTCATCACCAGACGCAGCAAATCGGATGCGTTGGCGCCGAGCGCCATCCTCAGTCCCATCTCGCGCGTGCCTTGCGAGACTGCGCAGGACATCACGCCATAGAGTCCGATCGCTGCAAGGACAAGCGCCAGTCCGCCTAGAACGCCAAGCAAAGTAACCGCCGCCTGCTGCGGCGAGGTAGAACGATCCACCAATTCCTGCAGGGGAAGCACTTCGTACGGAGCCAGATTGCCGTCCAGGGAATGAATTTCCCGTGCTAGGGCCGGGGCCATGACGGCTGGCGTCAGCGAGGTTCGGACAATCAGGCATGGCAACACGGCGAAATTCTGCCGCAGAGGCACGTAGAAAAATGGTTTGGGCTGTTCTCTAATGTTTCCGTACTTCGAATCTCTCGCCACGCCCACCACTCGCATCCAGCGGCCATTCACTTGGACTCGTTCACCGAGTGGATTTTTCCCCTTCCAGAATTGCGCTGCCATAGTCTCATTGACCACGGCCACGGGCGCGGCTTTCTCATCATCGGCCAGCGTGAATTCACGTCCAGCCAGCAGTGGGATTCCCATAGTCGCGAAGTAATCCGGACCCACCTCGTTGTACTCGACGGTTGGCTGCTCTTCCGGAGGGGCTTGGTAGCCATCCACGGCGATGGGGCTCGATGAATAGGTGCGATATCCCAGCGGCATCATTCGAGAGAGCGTCGCCGATTCGACGCCCGGCAGTGCGCGCACGCGAATCATCAGTTCGTCGTCGAAATTTCTGGCGCGCGGCTCGTCGTAGCCTGCCCCGGTCAAATCAACCGTGGTGGTAAGCACACCGCGCGTGGCAAAACCAGGATTGCCGCTCCTAATTTTCTGAAGGCTCAGCGTCAGCAGTCCGGCCCCTACCAAAAGGACAAAACTCAAGGACACCTGCACGACCAACAGGCCGGAACGCACCCATGAATTTCCGCGGCCGCGAACAACACCGCTCATTTCCGATTTCAGTGACGTGGCCAGATCGCTCTTGCTCGTCTGAATAGCGGGAACCAGCCCCAGCAGCAGCGTCGCGATCATACAAACGGCTGCGCACAACGCCACCACTCGCCAATCAAGATCGCCGGGCAGATACATCGAAACTCCGCCACGGGCGGGAAAGAGCAGGACCAGCGCGTGCCGGCACCAGTGCGCGACCAATAAGCCGCCCACAGATGCCAATGCCGATAGAATCAAACCTTCCGTGAACAACTGTCTTAAGAGGCGTCCGCGGCTGGCCCCGATTGCCGCGCGCACCGTCATTTCATGACGCCGAGCAAAGGATCTCACCAAAAGCAGATTGCCAACGTTCGCGCACGCGATCAGCAGCACAAACGCCACCACAGCGAGCATGATCCCCAATGTAGGCAGAAGGGTGCGTGCGTTGTTGAATGGGGTTTGCCACAGCGGCCATAGCTTCGCGCCGCGTCCGCGATCCGTGGTTGGAAAATCGGTCTCGAGCCGGCTCGCCACCGCAGAAATCTCTTCCTGAGCCTGCTGCGGGTGAACGCCCGGCTTCAGCCGCACGTACGCTTCAATCCACCTCGCGCCGCGATCCTGCAGTTTGTACCCGCCAGCTTCGAACACGTCTTCCATCGAGGCCGGCACCCAGAACTGGATCGCCCAGCCCACGAACGTTCCGTAAAACCCCTCGGGTGCCACGCCGACAATCGTGTGCAGCACCCCATTCAGCCGCTGTGTTTTGCCGATTATTCCAGGATCGCCTTTGAAGCGTCCTTGCCAAAGCTGGTAGCTGATCACGGTCACGGGATGCGCGTCGCGACCGGTGTCCTCGCCTGGTTCGAAGCCTCGTCCAAGAACCGGATGTACGCCGAGAGCATCGAAATAATTCGCCGAGACGATGCTCCCCACTGCGCGTTCCGCGCGGTCGCCGATGCTGAGCGTCGTTCCCATGATCTTGGTCACGAAAAATGCGTCGAATAGCGTCGAGTTCTTTTGTAAGTCGAGATAGTCGGGCCAGGAGAGAGCCGTTGCGCCGGTTTCTCCGCGGGCCGTTCCGGTCAGTGCCATCAGGCGTTCCTGATGAACCACTGCGGGGTACGGATGAAACAGAATTCCTTCGACCCAGCTGAACACCGCGGCGTTCGCGCCGATTCCCAACGTCAAGCAAAGAATCGCCAGGACAGAGAATGCCGGACTGCGCCAGAGCATTCGAAGGCCGACGCGCAGATCCGCAGCGAGATGCTCGAGCCACTGGAACTGCCAAGCCTGCCGCGAATCTTCGCGTGCCAATTGCATGGAACCAAACTCGCGCTGCGCCCGCGTGCGCGCTTCCTCTTGCGAGAGACCACTTTCCCGAAGTTCGGCGGCGCGGGTTTCGACGTGGAACTGGATTTCGTCGCCTATCTCGTTCTCGAAGCTGCCGCGTCGCCCGAGGAATCGAAGGCGGTTCACCCATTCTCGAAGTGTGGACATGGCGGGACTCCTCAAACTGTCCGCATCACCAACTGAATGCTTTTCACCAGCTTGTTGAACTCCTTGGACTCCGAGTGCAATTGCTTGCGTCCCTCGGGCGTGAGGCGGTAGAAACGTGCACGGCGATTGTTGGCGGAAACTCCCCACTCCGCATGAACCCAGCCCTTCACCAACATGCGGTTCAACGCCGGGTAAAGCGAACCATCTTCAATCTCGAGTCCATTGTCCGAAGCGTCTTTAATCCGCCGGGCAATCGCATAGCCATGCAATGGCCCGTGCGCGAGGGACCGCAGGATCAGCATGAAAAGTGTACCCGGAAGCAGTTGCGGAATATCGATTTTGGCCATTTCGTTCCCCTGCCCAGACTATATATAGGGTCGAAAGGGGAAGGCTGTCAAGCAGTTCTTAGAAGGGTAGCAGCGCACCAGATGAAGGCCTGAGCCTAGGGCGTTCGATGGCTCTCTAACGGCCTTGATGAAGGTATCTTAGAGTGGCCGTTTTTTATAATTCGCTACGGCGGCCATTCAATTTCCGGGATGGTATTCACGTTCTGTGTGGCCTTTAAGCTGCGAAGGGTAGAAATAGACTTCACGCAAATTGCCATTGGCGTATCGTTCGGCTTCGTCGTTGAAATGGGGCGATGAAGGATGGCCGCTTTCGCCGCCGGCCGTTATGGCTCGCGCCCGAACCTTTTCGCCGAATTCGACAACGGCAACGAAACTGTTGCCGCTTGTGCCGTACCATTTTTTTGTTCCCGGATATGGCCGCGCTCCAAACGACGCCAGCGAGCCCCACACGGATGAGGTGAATCCCACCGGAATGCTCGGCCCGGCATCGCTGAAAGGTTGGACGATATCGCCGGTCAATCGCTGAAATCGATTGATGTCGCCCCACGGCGTTTTCCACGTGCCGAAATCCGAAGTGAGTCTGTCTGAGGCCTCGGAAAGCGATTGCAGGAGCACCTCCGGCGGGACTTTCGTGCAGATATAGTCGCTCAGGTACGCGTCCGCTCTTCTCGCATCGGCGCCCGCGCGCTTCCGCATGTCGTCACCCCAAAATACGGCGAGCGATGTGGGCACCGAATCCACTCCCCAGCGCAGATTCCAGCCGCGCAGCACGCCAATCTGTTCGGTCAGCTTTGTCTTCAGAGGGTCGTTCGCGGCAGCGTCGTCCCAGGCCTTAAGCAGACATGGAATCGGCTTTTCAAACCACGTCAGATAGCTGTCGTAGGCGGCGGCAATCAGAGAGCTGACCGTGAAATCCTTTTTGGCTTGCAACACGCGAATTGCGTGGAGACCTCGGGCCGTTTCTCCGCCGGTCTCGACGTAGGCGGGATAATCTTCCTTCTTCGGGCTGCTTGGCCCCGCCGCCGACCATGGCCAGTTATTCGAGTTGTAGAGCCAGCCGCTTTTGGGATTCAACAGGTGCGGCGTCTGATCAATCGAAAGCAGGCCGTGCCATTCCGTGGCGGGATTGCTGCCATCGACGGGCTTATTCCAGTCAAACTGTGGATCGCGCCTCGGAATAAAATTTCCGTGAAAGTAGGCGATGTCTCCGTCTGCATCGGCAAAAATTGTGTTGTTGGAAGAATTGGTGTGCAGCTCCATCGTTTGCCGAAAGGACTTATAGTCGGTGGCCTTCGTACGCGTGTAGGACTGTGTAAGCGCCTTCACGTGCTCCTCCATCAGACGGATGCTAAGCCATTTTCCGTCTATCTCACCAATGACGGGGCCGTGATGCGTGCGGTAAACCGTGAAATTCTTTTTTGCCATTCCGTCCGCGGTCCTGTACGACACCGTGATCGTTTTTGCCTCAACTGGCCGTTCCTCTTTCCCGTACTTATAAAAATATTTTCCGCCTTTTTTCTCCACTGTTTCGAGATACCAGGTAATGGCGTTCACACCGCTCGATGTATGCATCCAGCCCGCTTTATCGTTGAATCCTTGGTAGACAAAAAATTGGCCCCAAGTGACTGCGCCGTAGGCATCTAGTCCTTCGTCGCTCCTCATCTGCAGCTCGGAGCGGAAGAAAAAAGACGTGTGCGGATTGATCAGCAGCAGCGCGTGATGATCCGCGGTGTTCGAGGCCGCGACAGCCATGCCATTCGAACCGCGCGGCTCTTCCGCGTCATCGTCATCGCCAGACGCATCCGCGCTTGCAGCAGTTTTTCCATAGAACGCCTCGAGCTGCTTCAGGTCCACGCGCTCGATGTCGCCTCCGATGCTGCCCTCAGTAAAACTCAGCGCCATCCATGGTTCGAAGCGTTTGATGACTCGCGGTTTTGTTTCTGGGTGCTTATACAAATAAAAATTCAACCCATCTGCCCATGCGTTCATCAGCTTCTTTAGCCACTCCGGACTCGCGGCATACTCTTTTTTTAGCTGCGCTGGGTCAATGAAGAGTTTCATCCGCAGGTCTTGATAAATTTTGGACTCGCCCTCCGCATTCGCTAGCAGCCCCATCGCGCTGATGTAGTTCGTCTCCACGCGGTTGAAATCGTCTTCGGCCTGCGCGTAAATCATGCCAAAGACTGCGTCGGCGTCCGTCTTGCCGTGGACGTGCGCGATGCCCCAATCGTCGCGGATGATGTTCACGCTCGCCGCTTCGCGTTGCCAACGGGCTACGTCCCCATTTTCCGTCGATCGAGCGGCGACGGCTCTGGGACCACTGGTCCGAGCCGCCATCATTTGCGGACCGAACGAAACTGCCGCCAGCGCAAGAACAAGTACCAAGACAAATTTCTTCATGATTGCCCCTAACAGGAATGAAGAAGTACGCGGCGCGACGAAATGCTATCGCGAAAACCGTCCTGCGCGACCGCGCCAGCGGACCATCATACTCCGCTCCATCGAGAGCGGCATCATTCGCCTCTTCCCGCACGACTGTCTATCGTGTAGATTTCTTTTTCCATGCGCCTGACTCTATCTGTTTTCTCATTATTGCTCGCCGGCAACTTGATGTCGGCCGCGCCACCCGAAGGCATCCCGCGGGAACTCGCCCGCCAGCGCGCCGCACAGCTTTCCGATCTGAGCTACCATCTTCGTTTTACGCTCGTTCCCCACGCGGCATTCACCTCCGGCCACGAAGAACTCAAGTTTCATTCCAGTTCATCCGCCACATTTCTTCTCGATTTTCGCGAAGGCACAGTCACAACTCTCACGGTCAACGGTGAGCGCATTCCGGCGAAAGTTGAAAATGGGCACGTCGAGCTTCCCGGCAGCGCGGTTCATTCAGGTGAAAACACGGTCAGAATCGATTTCACCGCGCCCGTCGCCCCCGCCGGAAAAGCCATCACGCGATTCGAAGACAAAGACGACAACACCGAGTATCTCTACACGCTTTTCGTTCCGATGGACGCCGAGATGGCGTTTCCCTGTTTTGATCAGCCCGATCTCAAAGCACGCTTCCGTCTCGAGATCACCGCTCCCGAAAACTGGATGGTGATTTCAAACACGCCAGCCGAGTCTCAATCGGCTGCGGCGTCAGGGGAACGCCAGACAATTTTTGCGGAGACTCGTCCCATCAGTACTTACCTGTTTGCCTTTGCCGCCGGCCCTTTCCTCAAGATACATGACACCGCCGGAATGCCGGGCCTTTATGTGCGCCAATCGCAATTCAAAAAAGCCGAAGCGGAAGCGGCCGAAGTGCAGCAAACGGCGGCGCGCGGCATCGAATATCTTTCGACCTTCTTTGCTCAACCTTTTCCCTTTCCGAAATACGACATGGTCCTGATTCCCGGTTTCGCTTACGGCGGCATGGAACACGCCGGCGCGACTTTTCTCCGTGAAGAATCCGTGCTTTTCCGAACCGCACCGACGCACAGCGACCATCTCAACCGCGACATTCTCATTCTTCACGAACTCACGCATCAATGGTTCGGCGATTTCACCACCATGCGTTGGTTTGACGATCTTTGGCTGAAAGAAGGATTCGCGCAGTACATGGCCTATGTGGCGCTCGCCGCCCTCAAGCCCGATGAACATATTTGGAAGCGTTTCTATCAATCCATCAAGCCCGCTGCTTATGCTATCGACTCAACCAAAGGCACCACACCGATTTACCAGGACATCGCCAATCTCAAGGATGCGAAATCTGCGTACGGCGCCATCGTCTATTCAAAAGCCCCGGGCGTGATCAAGCAACTCGCATTTGTTCTCGGCGAGGAAAAGTTCCGCGATGGCTTGCGGCTTTATCTCAAGGAACATGCCTACGGCAATGCGGAATGGAGCGATCTTGTTCACGCCTTCGAACAAGTCTCGGGGAAATCATTGCAAGCGTGGGCCGCCATGTGGATTCGGCATCGCGGGATGCCGCAGGTGGATGTGGCGTGGTCCTGCGACGCGCAAAATCGCATTGACCATTTTTCGCTGACGCAGCATGACGTTCTTGACGAGGGCGGCATCTGGCCTATCGCCATGCAAGTCCTGCTCGCCTATCCCGAAGGCACGCCAACTCGTCTCCGCGCACAATTCGATGCGCAAAGTGCTAATTTCTCCGAAGCTCTCGGCAAAACTTGCCCCCGGTACGTCTTCCTGAACGACCAGGACTACGCCTATGGCCGCTTTCTGCTCGACGAGAGCAGCCGCAAAGCCGTCATCGAACATCTGGGAGCAGTCTCTGACGTGTTCGACCGCACTTTGCTCTGGGGCTCGCTCTGGGATTCCGTTCGCGAAGCCGAATTGCCTCCGCGCGAATTTCTCGATCTCGCCCTGCGCCTACTTCCCGGCGAAACCGATGAACAACTCACACAGAGTCTTATCGGCCACGTCGACACAAGCCTCCATCGCTATGTCAGCGATGCGGCCCGCGCGCAGATCGTGCCAAAAGCCGAGGCTATCGCGGAAGACCGCATGCTGCATTCCCAGAGTCAGGATTTTCGCGTCATCTGGTTCCGCGGCCTCCGTTCCATGGCAGAAAGTCCGCATGGCCGCGCGCAACTCAAGGCGATCCTTGGAGGAAAGCTTGCTATTCCGGGTGTCGAACTTCGCCCCCTTGATCGTTGGACCATGCTTACCGCGCTCATCGCTCTTCACGATCCCGAGGCCGATACTCTGCTCGCCGTCGAAGAGAAGCGCGACCACACCGGCGACGGATTAAAATTCGCCTACGTGGCCCAGGCCGCGCTGCCGGACGACGCAACCAAACAAAAGTATTTCAAGGATTATCTCCACGATCCTTCGCGTCCCGAGGACTGGATTGCGCAAAGCCTCGGGGCCTTCAACTATTGGAATCAGTCTGAGCTCACGCTTCCGTACTTGAAGCCCGCTCTCGAAGCACTCCCGCAAATCAAGGCCGGCCGCAAGATCTTCTTTCTGCTCGGCTGGCTGAATGCCTTCATCGGGGGCCAGCAATCACCCACCGCCCAGGCACAAGTTCAGGAGTTCCTATCGAGCGCAGATCTCGACAAGGATCTCCGGCTGAAAATTCTTGAAGTTTCGGATGAGCTGGATCGCGCTGTAAAAATCCGCGGGCGCTATCCTGACCAGCCGTACTCCGGGGCTTTGCATTGAGCCTGTTAGGTGGCGTCGCAGGTTGCGCGACAAACACTCTGCCGATGCGAATCGAGCCAGCGCTGGGCTCAGCAAAAAGTCATTGGCTTTCTTACGCGTTCGAAGACCACGGGCAGCTATTCAAGTGGTATGCTCTAGCCCTGCTCTGCCGCGGAGAGATTCCGGCCACCGGCGATGGTGGACGCCTCAATTGGATTTGGACATACTGGACGAGGCAATTCGGAGGTTGCATTCGGTCTTCGACAATTCCGTTTGGCAGGTACTTCTAATCCGTCACTTGAAGTCTTGGAGGCTTCATGCGAGTCATGTCCTTAAAGCTGGGTCTGTTGACGCTGTTCGGCGCTCTTGCTCTGGCAGTTTCCATCGGCTGGACAAAACCACCGGCAGCGATCCCCGACAAGGCCCAAATTGAACGCGGGCGCTACCTCGTCGAGGATGTGGCCATGTGTGGTGAGTGCCACACACCGCGCAATGCCCAGGGCGAGCTCGATCACAACGCCTGGCTCCAGGGCGCCCCCATTTGGATCATGCCTGTGCAGCGCATTCCTAATTGGGCGCCGAGCGCTCCGGCTTTGGCCGGTTTTCCGAGCTTTACGGAGGAACAGGGTGAACGCGTTCTCGAGAGGGGAATTGGGCCCCAAGGAGAGACGTTGCGACCTCCCATGCATATCTATCACATGACGCACGAAGACGCGGTCGCTATTATCGCTTATCTGAAATCGCTGCCGCAGCTGCATCGCTAGATTCGTTGGCAGAGCCCGATTCTTCGGTCAGCTTACCTTGGCGTTTGTATACTTCCGATTACCGCTGCTTTCTGTGAAAAAGCGGTCGCCGCCAACTGGCCAGGATGATTGTCCTGCGCAACTTCGATTAAGTAGCGTTCAATTCCTCGACTCTCCCATTCACCGCAACCGGCGTTTCGTTTCGGTATTGCCCATGCCGCCGCATCCAATATCTCGAGGGTTGACCACCATCTGATCAGCCGCCGCAGAACGCAACACAGCTCTGTGGGCTTCCGGCCGCGCGGACACGCTTCCCGGCCACAGGCCAAGCCGATATCGCTGCAACTGCTCCATTTAAGTTGTTTATTTTCTTGGTTGTGCAGGAGCTGTTGCTTGGATTTCTCATGGCACTTGGCATGCATTTCTTGCGTTCGAGTATGCACTGCGATCAAACACGACGAGGGCTGCCAACATGCCAGCCAAGAAACTCACTCGAACATTTCTCCACCCCGCAGCTTCACTTCTTGTCGCGGCGCTTGCGCTATTTGCATGGACTGCCTACCGCGTCTGGCCGCGCAGAATGCATGCCTCTTTCGAACGGCGACTGCCTGGCCCGAGGATCCACAATCGGCGCCTCGTCCTGCCGTTTTCGAACGGCATCGCATGCGCCGAGATCGCAACGTTCGACGATCAACTTGAAGCATTCTTGCGATTCGAATACCTGCGGGGTCGCGACCCCGACGAGGCCCAGAAAATCCTTTTGACGGCGAGCCAGGACGGGAAGCGAATCTCTTACAAGATTTTTCTTTTGGTGGAAAACAACCAGCTAACGACTCTCCCTCGACTCAATCGAATGAAATCAAGTGGGCTGATCACGCACTACGAAGTGGTCAGCTGGTCCCAGCAGGATTTTGCGCTGGCAGCGGAGCAAAGCCGCATGCTGGAAGCTGCCTACAACATCCCCACGCAGCAAAAGCTGGAAACACTTCCTTCGTTCCAGCTTCTTCCAGCGCTTGCTGACTTTCTGGTGTTCAAGTCGCAGACCGACTGGCGTGTACTGGGTCAAAATACGAGTGCGCCTCAACCGCTCACTCGTCGGCAGGCCCTTCGCCTCGCCTCGGACATTCTTGACGTCGCGCACTTTTATTCTTTGCCGCTCGACTATTTTCTCGGCGTCGGAGCGATGGAGAACAACTACATGAATGTCGACGGGGACCTGACTCACGCAGTTTGGAAGAAACGCGCCGAGCGTGGAGATATCGTTCTCAAGCGCAGGCGTAAGCAAGTTCTTGTGAGCGACTACTCGATAGGCACGTGGCAGTTATCACGGGAAACGCTTCGCGCGGCACACCAGCTCTACCTGAAAGACAAACGCCACTACGACCAGTTGCCGCCGCGCCTCCGCCCTCCGGAAGTATTGGAGGTGAATTCGATCGACAGCGAAGTGCTAACCACTTACGCTGGGCTCGTTCTGCGTGATCTCCTGGATCGCTTTGGCGGCGACGTCGATCAAGCCATCGGCGCATATAACGGCGGCGCTCGAAATCCCAACCCTGCCTATGCGGCGGGCGTCAAGAATGTTGCTCTCTACGCAAGGAGAGTGCTCGAACACGCGCCACTTCCAGCGACAAGACCCCCCACCGAGACACGCGTGAACCGAACAGTGCTTTAGCGTTGGCTCGCAGCGACGTGAAGGGATCTGTGAGCTATGCAGCAGCCGGATCGCCAACGCCGCAGTTCCTGCCCGGATGGTCAGGTTCTAGAACGGCAAGTGCCTGTACTTTTTCCCTGTTGCCTCGGTTTGTCGCGCGCGCCTACATTGATAAAGGCAATTCTCCAGTCCACGAAATGAAATCAATCTTGGGAACACCCGCAAATAAGCCAAAACACTCGCCTCTCGAAGGCAGCGGCAATTTCCGCGTACAAGCCTGTGAGTTCAGCCCGCAGCAGATTTCGCGGCGCGAATGGTGGCTGTGGCTGTCCGCTTTGATGGTCACCGCGCTGTCGGGCATCGCCTTCCTACTCTCCTCGATCCATTCTTTTTTCCGGCACGCGGATTATTTTTACGAGATACGCTCCGATCAGGCGCGCTGGGCAACGCTCTGTTTGATTCTTGTCTTCAATGGTTGGCTTGTCTACAGGCAGTGGTCCTTCAGGCGGATGAAGTCGCAGTCCATCGGGGCCGGGCAGGCGGGCGAATCGCAAGCTCTCGTGCAGCCGGTTTCCGAAGCGGCGGGGCTTGATGCGGTTACGGGCTTGTTCACGCGCGCGGGTCTCGAACCGCATCTCGGGAAGGAGATCGCGCGTGCGCGCCGCCAAAATACGGCCCTGAGTCTCGCGACAGTTCACGTGGAGGAGTACTCGCACGTGGTGGCGAAATGCGGCAAGTCCGCCGTGGATGCGGCGCTCAAGGAGCTGGCCCGTCGTCTGAAAAGGGCCAGCCGGGGCTCGGATATTGCCGCGCGCTTGCACGACGATGATTTTCTTCTGTTGCTCCCCGAATGCGGTGTGAACGAGGTCAAACAGGTGCTGAACCGGCTTGGGGCTGTTGAAGTGAGTACGCCCGGCGAGAAGATTCCCCTGAATTTCACGACAGGCTGGGTGGATTACCAGCCCGGCGAATTACCAGCGAATTTGCTGAAACGCGCTACCGAACTTCTTCATTTGTATGACACCGCCACGCAGGACAGCTTTTCCGGCACTCTCGCATCCCACTAGTCCCGGTCTCCCTCTCACACTCTCTTTGCATCGATGCTGTTAACACTTCAGTTTCTCTGCGCGTCCTGCATTCCGACAACGCCGACTTGTGAGGCATCCCATGAAATTGGACACTAAAGGAACCGCCAGCTACTTCCTGGTTTGGGCGATGTTCGTGCCTTTTTTGTGCTTGTCTACCGCCCGCGCTCCTTGGCCTTCCGGTCCCGGTTCCGTGACGGAAATCGCCTCCATGCACACCGCTCGCGCCAGCCAAAGCTGTACGCTGCTGCCGAACGGTAAGGTCCTGATCGCCGGGGGATTCGCTGGTAGTGGCGGCGAATCCAACCCTTATCGGACCACCGAACTTTATGATCCGCGCGCCGGGGTGTTTGAACCTGCCGCGAGCATGTCCACCGGAAGATCCGGTCACACGGCGACGCTTTTGAAAAATGGGAAAGTGCTCGTTGTGGGCGGTTGGACTGGCCGCTATCAAATCAGGCGTTCCGCGGAACTTTACGATCCTGCCACAAATACGTTCACCTCTACAGGAAACCTGGTCGTCGAGCGCGCGGGGGCCACGGCGACTGCTCTCCCCGATGGCCGCGTGCTTATCGCTGGCGGCGAGGACCGCGAGGAGAACAAGCTCGCGAGCGCTGAAATTTACGATCCGGCCACGGGAGTTTTCACTTTGACTGGGAGCATGGCCGAACCGCGAGCAGCGCACACGGCCACGGCTCTCAAAGATGGAAAAGTGCTGATAGCAGGGGGAGGCTCCGGGCACTACCCTTCGCAAAACGTCTATCGCTCCGCCGAACTCTTCGATCTCGCTACAGGCAAGTTCAGTGCGACCGGCGATATGACAGTGGGCCGCCACAAACACGCCGCAATTCTCCTGCGCAATGGAAAAGTGCTTATCGTTGGTGGTTCGGACAACCGCGATTGGCGCGGTGAGTACGCAAGTGCCGAAATTTATGACCCGTCTACTGGAACATTCAAGGCTACCGGCACTATGCATACTGCTCGTTTCAAAATTCCAGAAGCCGTCGCGTTGCTTCCAAACGGAAAGGTCCTTGTTGCCGGCGGCGGTTCTTTCGCTGAGCTGTATGACGAATCCACCGGGACGTTTACCAAAGTTCCAGGCTCGTTGGAGGCGGCACGTTTCTTCGCCAACGTTACCGGCTTCCCCGACGGCAAAGTTTTGATTACAGGAGGCTATGCAGATGACGGCTCAGGCCTCCCTGCGACGCCCGCAGCGTGGCTCTACCAGCCATAGAAGAGTTGTCAACCTCCACCTATTGAGAGCCGAGTAGCATCTACTGCGACCTGTGGACTGTAGACCTGCGAATTTTCTTCGCTGCACTGCCCGTTCCTTCTAAAATCCCTAAAGCCTCGCATGGGAACAGGCGTCCGCATCATTGCTTAGAGGAGCGGCGATGAAAAAAGCGCAAACTGTTAAATCTCCTAAAATTCTTGTCATCGACGTGGGTGGCACGAACGTGAAGATGCTGGCGACGGGACAGAAAGAGCCACGCAAATATCCATCGGGCCCGAAGATGACACCGCGAAAGATGGTCAGTCTGGTGAAGAAGTCCGCCTCCGACTGGAAGTTTGATTGTATCTCGCTCGGTTATCCTGGGCCGATCATCAACGGGCACCCGCTTCGCGAGCCGCATAACCTGGGCTGCGGCTGGGTGGGGTTCAATTTTCAAAAAGCGTTTGGCTGCCCGGTGAAAATTCTGAATGACGCGGCCATGCAGGCGCTCGGCAGCTATAAGGGTGGCCGAATGCTGTTTCTCGGGTTGGGGACCGGCTTGGGATCGGCCATGATCGTCGATGGCATTTTACAGCCCATGGAGTTGGCACACTTGGCGTATAAGAACGGCAGGAGCTATGAAGATTACCTCGGCTTGCGCGGTCTAGAGCGGATGGGAAAGAAAAAGTGGCGCCGCTACGTAGCCAAAATTACGAAGCAGCTGAAGATCGCGCTGGAAGCGGATTATGTGGTGCTCGGCGGGGGCAACAGCAAGAAATTGAAGGAACTGCCCACTGGCTCGCGGCTCGGCAGCAACGAAAACGCTTTCCTTGGCGGGTTTCGATTATGGGAAAAGAAGGCGGTCGCCAATCCTTTCTGAAACGGTGCGGCCGGCTTCTGAACCGCTCTGAGCTGAGGATCACCTTTCCTCCAACTTCCAATCTCACGCTGCCGCCTGTATATTTCCTCCGCATACAAAGGAGGCTTCCATGGAAATATGGTCACGCCGCAAATTCTTTCTTACATCTTTAGCGAGCAGCTTTGCTGCCGGCGCGGGTAAGCTTTTTGCAGGATCGACTTCAGCAGATGCGCGCGCACTACCACTCTCGCTGCCAGGCGCTCCCGCGGCGGGCACGCGCCCCATCATCGTCTCGAGCGCCAACGGATTGCACGCTTTGGATAAGGGCATGGCCATCCTGAAAAATGGGGGCGACACGCTTGATGCCGTCGTCGCGGCGGTCAGCGTCGTCGAAGAAGATCCCAACGACGACTCCGTCGGATACGGCGGCTTGCCGAATGAGGAAGGCGAGGTGGAGCTGGACGCTTGCGTTATGCACGGGCCAACACACCGTGCCGGTTCCGTCGCTGCGCTGCGCCGCATCAAAAACGCCGCGCGGCTGGCGCAAACGGTGATGCAGAAAACGAATCACGTGATGATTGTGGGAGAAGGCGCCCACCGTTTTGCGGTGGACGAAGGGTTCGACGACGTGAACATGCTCACCGAACACTCGCGGAAAATTTGGCTGGCGTGGAAGGCATCGTCCTCGGTGAATTGGCGGCCTGGAATCGACAGCCCGGAGTGGAAGGAGCAGCTTGGCGCGATTTTCGATCACAATGAAGCACAGATGGCTTACGCCGAGCGCGTGATCGCGCATCCGCCGACGGGCACGATTCCGTGCATGGCAGTGAATGAAAAGGGAGACATTTCCGCGACGACCACGACGGCTGGCCTCGCGTGGAAAATTCCCGGGCGCGTGGGCGATTCGCCCATCATCGGTGCTGGATGCTTTGTGGATAATGAGGTAGGCGCGGCGGGCTCGACGGGAAAGGGCGAGGAGAATATTAAGATCGCCGGCGGGCACACCATCGTCGAGATGATGCGCCGTGGAAAATCGCCGGAAGATGCTTGTCTGGAAGCGCTGACTCGCGTCGCGCACAATTACAACAACGACAAGAAAAAGCTCGCCACGTTTCACATATTCTTTTATGCGTTGAATAAGGACGGCCAGCACGGCGCCGCTTCCCTCTGGCGCAACCACTACGAGGAAAGGAAGAACGCCGTCTACGCCGTCCACGATGGCACGCAGGCACGGCTCGCGGAATGCAAGCCGTTCTTCGACGAAATCAATGTGCATGGATAGCGTCCACCTATAAAATGGATTCATGGATCAGGCTAATATTCTAATTATTGGCGGTGGCGTCGTCGGCTGCGCCGTGGCGCGCGCGGTTTCGGCGCGATGGCAGGACGTTTTCCTCGTCGAGCAAAATCCCAAGCTGGGCATGGCGACGAGTTCGCGCAACAGCGGCGTCGTTCACTCCGGCATCTACTATCCGAAAGATTCGTTGAAAGCGCGGCATTGCATCGAAGGCAACCGGCTGACGTACGAATTCTGCAAAAAACACAACGTCCCGTTTCGCCACACCGGAAAGCTGGTGGTTGCGGCGAACGAGCAGGAACAGGCGAACCTCGAAGCGTTGAAAAAAAAAGGGGAGGACAATGGCGTCGAAGGGTTGCGGCTGATCGGACCGGCGGATATCCGCAAGCGGGAGCCGCACATTGCGGGTTGGGCCGCGATTGAGGTGCCCTCAACGGGAATCGTTTCTGCCGAGGAGTTGGTACACGCGTACGCGCGCGTTGCGACGGGGCAGGGCGCGAATATCGTGACACGAGCGCGCGTTGTGTCGCTGGAACCGGTCGCGGGGGCGATCCGCGTGCGATTGCGCATTGGCGACGAAGAAGATGCGCAGGACGAAACGATCGAAGCGCGGTGCGTGATTAACTCCGCCGGTCTTTACTCAGATGAGATTGCCGCCTTGCTGGGTAATATGTCGTGGAAAATTTATCCCGTGAGGGGAGAATACTGCGAGGTTCGCGGGCCGCGCGCTTCGCTGATCAATAATCTGGTCTATCCCTTGCCGCACGCGCATGGATTGAGTCTAGGCGTGCACTTCACAAAAACACTATGGGGAACGTTTCTGCTCGGCCCCACTGCGACATACGTCGACGGCAAAGAAAACTACGAGAAAAACCGTCTGCCAATTGCAGATTTCGCTCAGAGCGCGAAATCGCTTTTGCCGGATATCGAAGCAAGCGACTTGCACCTCGGGTACTCCGGGCTGCGTCCCAAGCTTGTGCCGCCGGATGGAGAAGGTATCGCGGATTTTGTCATCACGCGCGATCCCCAGGTGCCGCAGGCGATCCAACTCGTGGGTATCGAATCACCGGGATTAACGGCGGCGATTTCGATTGCCAATCATGTCGCCCAACTGGCCGCCGAAATTCTCGGCTGACCAACCGCGCAAAATTTGCAGTTGCAGGGGCACGACGTGTCGTGCCCCTACGTTTGCCTTACTCTACGATTAGGCGCACAAATTTCTTTTTTCCAACGCGGAGTAAAAGGTTAGTCGATTTGCTCAGATCGATTTCCATGCGCGGATCGTCTACGCTCACACTGTCAATTTCAACAGCCTTTTGTTTAATCAGGCGCTCGGCCTCGGCACGCGAAGGGGCAAGGTTGCATATATAGACTAGAGCCGAGACGCGCGTCAGCCCGCTTCTTGCCAATTTCATTACGGGCGCTTCCTCTGGCGGCTGGCGGTCGCGGAAAACGCGCTGAAAATTCCCGGCGGCTTCACGGGCGGCTTCTTCGCTCTTGAAGCCGGTGATCACTTCCTGCGCGAGGCGCATCTTGACATCCATCGGATGCGCCGCGCCCCTGGAAACGTCCTTCTTTAGTGACGCGATTTCGGCGGGTGCGCGGTCTGTGACGAGGTCATAGTATGTCCACATAAGTTCGTCCGGGATAGACATGATTTTGCCGAAGATTTCGCCGGGCGGCTCGGTGATGCCGATGTAGTTGCCGAAGCTCTTGGACATTTTGCGCTGGCCGTCGAGGCCGACGAGGATCGGCATGGTGAGCGCGACTTCGCCTTCCAGCCCGTACTCACGCTGGATGTCCCGGTGAATCAGCAAATTGAATTTTTGCTCGGTTGCGCCTATTTCGACGTCCGACTTGAGCTGGACCGCATCTACCGCAGTGAGCAACGGATACAGAAGTTCGTGCACGGAGATCGGTTGATGCTGATTGAGACGTGAGCGAAAATCCTCGCGTTCGAGCATGCGCGCAAGACTATAGTGGCCGCAAAGCCGCACGATTTCCTGGCTCGACATTTTGTCAAGCCACTCGCTGTTGCGGCGCACTTCGGTCTTGTCTTTGTCGAGCAACTTGAAAACCTGATCGAGATAAGTCTTCGCGTTGGCGTCCACTTCTTCCCGGGATAGAGGCGGACGCGTTTCGGAACGACCGGTGGGATCGCCGATCATCGCCGAAAAATCGCCGATCAGAAAAATCGCGGTGTGGCCAAGATCCTGGAAATGTTTCAATTTGCGCAGAACGACGGTGTGCCCGAGATGAATGTCCGGGGCAGTCGGATCGACACCAAGGTACACGCGTAACGGCGTGCCCGTGCGAAAGGACTTTTCGAGTTTCAATTTCAGTTCGGATTCCGGAATGATTTCGGCCGCGCCCTTTTTCAAGTAGGCGAGCTGTTCTTCAACGGGCTTGAATCTGCTTTCCGTCATTTTCTTTCAAGCTTTTTCAATAACGCGTCGGCCTTCTATTTTGTAGCGGCTTTCGAGCACCAAGCGAACCGCTTGGGAATAAATTCGGTGTTCCTCTTGCAAAATCCTGGCGGAGAGCGTGTCTTCCGTGTCTTCATCCTTCACTGGCACAACGGATTGCAAAACGATGGGCCCGGCGTCGAGATTTTCATCCACAAAATGGACCGTGCAGCCGGCGAATTTGACGCCGTATTCGAGCGCTTGCCGCTGCGACTCGAGACCAGGAAACGACGGCAGCAGGGAGGGGTGAATGTTGAGAATGCGGTTTGGGAACGCGGCCACAAAATAGGGCGAAAGCAGCCGCATGTAGCCTGCAAGGCAGACTAGCTCGACACTTTGCTCGTTCAAGACGGAGACTACCTGGCGGTCGTAAGCTTCCCGCTCGAGTCCTTTCGAAGGAATCACGCGCGTCGCGATACCGCGAGACAGGGCGCGCCCGATGCCGGGCGCGCCCTCGCGATTGCTGACGACGATGGCAATCTCGGCGTTCGGAATTCGGCCCACAGAAATGCTCTCCGCAAGCGCCTCGAAATTTGAGCCGCGGCCGCTCAATAGCACGCCTATGCGCTTCTTCATAAACAAAAAACGTTAACACAACCGGGCGAATGGGCAAAACTGATGCGAAACCTGTAGATGAGCATTTCCGTCGCAAAGTAGGCACGGCGGGGTTAGAATGCCGGGGCTGATGACGACAAATCTAAATCGGAAGTGTGCGCTATGACCAGCTTCTTGGAAAGAGCAGGCGAAGGATTGAGACGAGCTGCCATTTTTGCCTGGCTTAGTGCTTTGTGCGTGGGACTAGCCGGAGCGCAGACGAATGCGCCCAAAGCGGCGAAGGACTCCGAAACCAGAACGGGTTGGCGTGATCCGGCGGAGCCGCTGATGCCGCGGCCGCATTTAAAGATTCTGCCGAGACCCGGGGGACGCATTGCGCGCGCGTCGGTGGACGAAAAGTCCATGCGCATGCTGATCCACGAACTGGTGGAATGCGGAACGAGGCTGACACTTTCCTCGTGGACGGATCCGAAACGGGGAGCGGGATGCGGGCGAGACCACATCGTGGCGCGATTCAACGAAATTGCGAAAGATTCCGTCGGAAGATTGCAGGTGGTGGTGGACAAATTCGATTCCACGTCGGCGCGAACGGGAGAGAAGCCGATTCCGCTCGAAAATGTGTATGCGATTCTTCCGGGCACCGATGAGAAGCTGGCGAAAACCATCTTCATCGTTTCGGGGCATTTTGATTCGCGGCCTTCGAACGTGATGGACCCAAACGCGGACGCACCAGGTGCGGATGACGATGCGTCGGGCGTGGCGGTGAGTGCGGAGTGCGCCCGATTGCTGAGCAAAGCAGGACCGAACGGACGCGGAAAATATCGCGCGACGATTTTGTTTGCAGCGGTTTCCGGCGAGGAGCAGGGCCTTCTGGGAAGCTCGCATCTGGTGGACTGGGTGAAAGAGCATGGCTATACAGTGGGCGGAATGTTTACGGACGACATTGTGGGTGCGGACACGGCGCCGGGCGCGCCGCATCGCGTGCGGCTTTTTTCCGGTAACGGCGAGCTGGAGGATTGCGATTCGCCTTCGCGCGAATTGGCCCGCGCGATTGAAGATATCGACGGGCGCAGCTCGATTCGCATGATTTTTCGCGTGGACCGCTACGGGCGCGGCGGGGATCACTATCCGTTTTACAAGGCGGGCGATCCGGCGGTGCGGTTTACCGAGCCGCTCGAGGATTACAACCATCAGCATCAGACGCCGCGGACGGAAAATGGCATCGAGTACGGAGACTTCGAGAAATATTTGAACTTTACGTTTATGGGGGACGTCGCGCGGGACAACGCGGAAGCGCTACGCGAGATGGCGATGGCGCCGGCGGCCCCAACGGACGCTCGGCTCGGGGGAGCGGTAACGCCGGATGCGAAAGTGTCCTGGGCCGCGGACGAAGATCCCGAACGCGCAGGATTTGAGATTTTGTGGAGAGAAACCACCGAGGCGCGCTGGAGCGTGTACGATTTCGTGGAGACCGCCGGGCAGACCGTGCTGAAGGGCGTCTCGACCGATAACCACTTTTTTGCGGTTCGCTCCGTGGGGAAGAATGGAGCGCGTTCGATCGCCGTGGTGACGGAGATGCAACGGCGTCCGCCGCCGCTGCCGTCCGCAACCAAAAAGTGAACATCGCGATTGGCCGAATGGCTTTTCTTGCACGCCAGGAGTGCACGCCGGCGCCGTGGGGCACGATTTATCGTGCCCCTACAAGAGTCGAGAATTAGGATTTCGGCGGGGCGGATGGCGGGGCGACCAATTGGGCAAAGGTGAGGAAATGGCCGGCGGGATCCTGGACGGCGAATTCGCGCATTCCATAGAAGGCGGTGCGCTCAGGCATGACCTTGGGCACGTCCTTCATGGCGGCGAGCACGCCGTCGAGATTATCGACTTCCATGTACAAGTAGCTCGGACCTTTCCGGGCTGCCGCGGTCATAGCGGGCGGAGCGTCCTGCTCGACGCTGGCAAAGGTTTGGTACATCACTTCGGCGGTGCCTTTCTGGAAGGCTACGAAGCCTAGCTTGTTTCCGTGCGGAACCTCGATGGTTTTAGCGAAGCCGAGGCGATCGATCCAAAAAGTGAGCTGCGGCTCGATTTCATTGACGAGCAGAACCGCGGTGATGCGCTTGACATTCATCAAGTTTTTCTCCATTTCCGTTGTTGCAACTAGCTCTAGTCTTATTTAGACTACGATATGCATTGTAGACTTGCTTGTCAAGGAGGCGATTATGAGCGGGAGTGCGCGACGGCTGGAGGACTTGATTTCGATCGGGCCGGCAATGCTGCGCGATTTCGAGTTGCTGGGGATTCACAGCATGGCGCAACTGGCGCGGCAGAATCCGCAACGTATGTACGCCAAACTCGAGCGGGCGACGGGACAGCGGCAGGATCCCTGCGTGCTGGATACCTTTTGCGCAGCCGTGGCGCAGGCGAGGAATCCGCGCTTGGCGGCCGAGAAATGTCAGTGGTGGTGGTGGAGCAGGAAGAGGAAGAAAGGAAAGAAGTAACGAAGTAAAGAAAATAACGGAGATAAATACGCCAGCATCGGAGTGCGTGCCACGGAAAGCGGAGAGATTGAAGCGAAGAATTAGCGCAAGCAAAAAACTGGAATTGACCACGCCGGACTCGGTGCTGCTGAGTTTGCTCGCGGAGCGGCCGATGCACGGATATCAGGCGAATGCAGAATTGGAGCGGCGGGACATCCGTGACTGGGCGCGGATTTCGCGTCCACAAGTATATTACTCGCTGGAAAAACTGGCGCAGGCTGGCCTGATCCGCTCGTTGGAAACAAACGAGCCTGCTGCGGGACCGGAAAAGAACAGTTTTCAAACTACGGCGAAAGGGCGCGCCGCTCTGGCGGATGCGCTCCAGCGCCAGGAGTGGACTACTCAGGGAGACCGGCCGGCATTTCTGACGTGGGTGGCGCTTTCCTGGCTGGCGCGGCGTGGTGTGTTTCAAAAGCAAATCGCGCGCCGGCGAGAATTTCTGGAGCAGGAACTCGTGCGCGAGCAGAAAACGCTGCGCTCGATTTTGCAGGAGGTTGGGCATCCTCATCATGAAGCGGTTTGGATGGTGAGCTTAATGATCGAACAGTTCAGAACCGAACTGCGATGGCTGAAGCGTCTGGCGCGAGAAATGAAGAAGCGAGGACGGGCGAAGCACCCGGAATATGCAAGAGGGGAACTAAAAAATCCGGGGTGAGAAACTAGAGATTCAGTGAGCCCGAGTGGGCAACGCGGGGCTTGCCGGAATCGCCGCGCTCGATGCGGCCGATTCGGAAGAATTTTTCGCGGCGCCGCTTCAGGTCGGCCTCTACGGATTTGACGTAGGCCGGAGGCACGACGAGGATCATGCCGACGCCCATATTGAAGGACTGCAGCAATTCGTTGGTCTCGATCTTTCCAAGCTCGGCAAGAAATTTGAATATGCGCGGCACCGGCCAGGAGGCGAGGTCGATCTGCGCTTTTACCCCCGACGGAAGCACGCGCGGCAAGTTGCCAGGAATGCCTCCTCCGGTAATGTGCGCGAGCGCGGAAACCCAGCCTCGGGCGACAATATTTTTGAGCGCCGGTGCGTAGCAAAGATGCGGCTTGAGAAACTCAGCGCCAATCTTGTTTCCGACCTCGGCTACATAGGTCTCCGGTTTAAGCTTGGCAACCTCAAAAACGAGTTTGCGCGCGAGAGAATAGCCGTTGGTGTGGAGGCCGGCAGATGGAAGCGCCAGCAAAGCGTCACCAGGCTTCACAGATTTTCCAGTGAGAAGCTTCTTGCGTTCGACGACGCCCACGATAAAACCCGCGAGATCGTATTCCCCCGGGGGATAAAAGCCCGGCATTTCCGCGGTTTCCCCGCCAATCAATGCGCAACCGGCTTTGCGGCACGAACGGCCCATCCCTTCCACAAGCTGCTCGATGACGGCGGGCTCAAGTTTGCCCATGGCCAGATAATCGAGGAAAAAAAGCGGCGAAGCGCCTTGAACGAGAATATCGTTCACGCAATGATTGACGAGGTCGCCGCCGACGGTCGAGTGCACACCCATCGCGATGGCGATTTTCAGCTTGGTGCCCACGCCGTCGGCGCTGGAGACGAGTACGGGTTCTTTGTATTTTTTGGTGTCGAGAGCAAAGAGCGCGCCGAAGCTGCCGATGCCCCCAAGCACGCCCGCGGTGAATGTGCGATTCGCATGATGCCGGATGCGCTGCTTCACCTCGTCAGCGAGGGCGATGTTTACTCCGGCGTCGGCATATTTCATCGGCGATGAAGTCGCTTTCGTCTTTCTTAAGCGCAGGTTCGCGCCGTCGTGCTCATTCCGGAAAGAACGGCAAACTGCCGCGGCGGGGCTGGCGGCAAAATCAGCAAATTACAGGCCCTAGCCGCGCCCGCGGGAGGCGCATCGGAGCCGGCAGATCAAAATATGTGGAACAGGCGCCTCCAGCGCACGGTACTCGGATGAATCACGCCATCCAAGTAAGCTAGGAACCGCTCGCGAATCTGGCCCGGCTCCCACGCGTCTCCCGGGGCGTCCAGCGACATGTAAATCATCACGGGCGTGCCAATAATGTCACTTCGCGGCACGGGGCCCCAGAAGCGGCTGTCATACGAATTCGTACGATTGTCGCCCATCACAAAATAGCTTTTCGGCGGCACTTTGTAGGGGCCTTTGAAATTGTAGGGCTCGGTGCGGCCGATTGTGTAGTTTTCAACAAGCCTTTGGCCATTGATCCACACGGAGCCATCGTGAATTTCGATCGTGTCTCCGGGCAGCCCGATGACCCGCTTCACGTAATCCGGCTGATCCAGCGCGAATGGCGGCTTAAAGATAATGATCTGCTGGCGCTTGGGATTACGCCAGAGTGAGACATGAACATTGGTGAAGGGAATACCGGCGTCGTAGCCGATGCGGCTCATGATCAGGTGGTCTCCGATCAGCAGCGTGTTTTCCATTGAGCCTGAGGGAATGACGCGTGCCTGCCCGATGGTTCCGTTGATGAGCAGAAATGCGAGCCCCACCCAGAACCACGCTACGATCTCCCGCTGAACGCGCTTTCCCATAGGAATCTTGGGCTCTTCAGCAGTTTTGCCTGTTTCTTTGTCGTTTGTTTTCTTCTTTGCGTCATCCTTCATGTTCTACCGCCACTGGTTTTTCCATAAATGCGTTGTCCGTAGTGTCTCCGTTTGTTCCTTCTCGCTTCAGGTCCTTCTTCATTTCTGGGGCGTTTCCACTGCTCTCGCGAACCTCGAGTTGCACGAGATCCGTCGGATAGACGCCTGTATAGCAAGACGTACAGAATTTGCCTTCGGTATCATTCACGGCCTGGCGTAATGCCGGGAGTGATACGTAACCAAGCGAATCCGCGCCGAGGAACTTGCGAATCTCCTCTGGCGAATTCGAGGAGGCAATAAGCTCTTCGCGTGTGGGCGTGTCCACGCCGTAGTAGCACGGAGAAATGGTGGGCGGGCAGCTGATTCGCACATGAACCTCACGGGCCCCGGCCTCGCGGACCATGCGGACGATCTTCCTGCTCGTCGTGCCGCGGACGATGGAATCGTCAACAAGAATCACGCGCTTGCCTTCGATCAGCCCGCGGATGGGATTGAGCTTCAGCTTGACGCCGAAATTGCGGATAGCTTGCGAAGGCTCGATGAAGGTGCGGCCGATGTAATGGTTGCGGATTAAGCCCATGCGAAAGGGAATCTTGGATTCAAGCGCGTAGCCCACCGCCGCTGGAACGCCCGAGTCTGGAACAGGCACGACTATATCGGCTTCGACGGGATGCTCCCGCGCAAGAACGCGGCCGAGCGTTTCCCGGCTCTCGTTCACGGATCGGCCAAAAATGATGCTGTCCGGACGCGCGAAATAAACGTGCTCGAAAATACATTGCTGGATCGGCTTTTGCGGCGCGAAGTGGATGGATTCGAGGCCGCACTTCGAAATGCGCAGCATCTCGCCGGGCTCGATTTCGCGCACATATTGAGCGTTGAGCAGATCAAACGCGCAGGTCTCCGAGGCGACTAGCCAGGCTTCGCCGCCTGTGGGAAGCGGAAGCCTGCCGAGCACAAGTGGGCGGAAGCCGCGCGGATCGCGCACGGCGTAAAGCTCGTCCTGCGTCAGGACGAGCAGCGAATAAGCGCCCTCGACTTGATTGAGCGCATCCCCAATCGCGCCGGAAAGATTGCGGGCCTGCGAACGCGCGATGAGATGCACGATGACTTCGGTATCGCTGTTGGTTTGAAAGATGGACCCGCGATGCTCGAGTTTGCGCCGCCACTCAGCGGCATTGGTGAGATTGCCGTTGTGGCCGAGCGCGACCTTCCCTTTGTTGCAGTCGATCGTGATGGGCTGCGCGTTAAGCAGCGCTTTGTCGCCCGCAGTGGAATAACGCGTGTGGCCGATGGCCTGGCTGCCGGGAAGTTCCGCCAGCACGCTGGGCTGAAAAATTTCTTCCACCTCGCCCATGGCACGATGGAGATGAAGATCGGAGCCGTCGCTCGATACGATGCCCGCGGATTCCTGGCCGCGATGCTGCAGCGCGTAGAGTCCAAGGTAGGCAAGATTCGCGGCTTCCGGATGTCCGAACACGCCAAATACACCACACTCGTCGTGGAAACGGTCGTCAGCGTGAGCGAGCTTTTGCGTCATCTAGAGTTCAACGTGCGCTCGAGTGAATTGGCCCAAACATCGCGCAGCCTATCGAGTGGGGAATCGATCACTGCGCTCCCCTTATATTCGATGCGGAGTGAACCGGCAAGATTCACTGTGCCGATTTCGCGCGCGCCGACACCATATTGTCTCGCAGTTGCAAGAACAGCGGCAAGTTTTGTTGGAGCGACGGACACGACGCAGCGCGCGCCGCGTTCGCCGAAGAGGGCGCATTCGGTTGAGGCTGAAGAATCCACAAGATTTAAGTTCGCGCCGAATGCGGCTGCAGCAGTCCCTCGCCCACAAGCGCTGGCTGCGAAACAGGACTCTGCCACTGTGACGGCCAGACCGCCGTCGGAGATGTCGTGAGCGGATTGCACGGTGCCTTCAGAGGCCAGGACGACCAGGCAATCGATCAATCGTCTTTCGGCGGAGAGATCGATGGCGGGTGGTTCACCTGCGACGATGCCAGCAATGGTCTTGGAATATTCGGACGAGGAAAATTCACGCGCCGCACTGGAGGACTGGTTGCCCTGTAGGGGCACGATAGATCGTGCCCCTACAGTCGCCGCTTCTGGCGAACTCGCTCCGTCGAGCAGAAGAATGACCTCACCATCGTTGCGGAAGGCAATTTTTAGGACGCGCGAGGCGTCCTCAAGAATGCCAAGCACGCCGATCACGGGGGTTGGATAAATCGATTTGCCGAGCGTTTCGTTGTAGAAGCTGACGTTGCCCCCGGTGATGGGCGTGCCAAGTTCGTTGCATGCGACGGTTAGGCCGTCAATGACTTCGCTGAACTGCCACATGACTTCCGGCTTCTCCGGGCTGCCGAAATTGAGGCAGTTCGTTGCGGCGATGGGACGCGCGCCGGACGCGGCGACATTGCGCGCGGCTTCGGCGACGGCGTGCATCGCGCCAACTCGCGGATTCAGTTGGCACCAGCGGCCGTTCCCGTCGGTAGCTAGCGCCAAAGCGCGTTTCACAATGCCCGTTTGCGGGTCCTTGATGCGCACGACGGCTGCGTCACTCGCGCCGGGGCCCGCCAATGTGTTAGTGCGTACGCTTGTATCGTACTGCTCGGTGATCCAGCGCTTCGAGGCGATCGTGGGCGAGGCCAGCAGCTTTGCAAAATTCGGAGTGAGATTTGTGCCGTCAGGCGCGAATGGAAACCAATCCGCGGGCGTTTCGTGCCGCAACGGCGGCTGGGCAATCGGGCGGCGATAGACGGGACCTTCCTCCGCAAGAGGATGCGCCGGAATCTCCGCAGCGACCTGCCCGTGATTTAAGACTTTCGCGATTCCGCCGTCGGTGACCGTGCCGACGACGACGGCGTCGAGCCCCCACTTCTTGAAAACGTCCAGAACTTCCCGCTCGCGGCCTTTTTCCGCGACCAGCAGCATCCTCTCCTGCGACTCGCTAAGCATGATCTCGTAGGGCGTCATGCCGGTTTCGCGCTGGGGAACTTTCGCGAGATCGATTTCGATGCCGGTGCCGCCGCGCGAAGCCATTTCCATCGTCGAGCAAGTGAGGCCCGCGGCGCCCATATCCTGAATCGCTACGACTGCGCCCGTGTGCATGGCCTCGATGCAGGCTTCGAGAAGCAGCTTTTCCATGAACGGGTCGCCGACCTGCACGTTCGGCCGCTTTTGTTTCGATTCTTCTGTAAATTCCGCGGAGGCCAACAGCGACGCGCCGTGAATGCCATCGCGGCCGGTCTTTGCGCCGACATAAATCACGGGATTGCCGATGCCCTTGGCTTTGGCAAGAAAAATCTCTTCCTTGCGCGCAATCCCAAGAGCCAGCGCGTTCACCAGCGGATTCTGCGAATAGCACGGCTCGAAGCTAACTTCGCCGCCGATGGTTGGAACTCCAAAACAATTTCCGTAATTCGCAACGCCGCGGATCACTCCATCCAGGATTGGCCGGTTTTTTGCGGCGTCTTCCGCGCTTGTTCCTTTGCCCGAAACAATTTCTCCAAAACGGAGCGAATCGAGCACCGCGATGGGCCGTGCACCCATCGTGAAAATATCTCGCAATATTCCCCCAACTCCGGTCGTCGCGCCTTGAAACGGCTCAACATAACTTGGATGGTTGTGCGATTCGATTTTGAAGGCTGCAACCAGCCCATCGCCGATGTCCACAACACCCGCGTTTTCGCCGGGGCCTTGCACGACAAGCTTGCCCCGCGTGGGCAGGCGCTTCAGGTGCACTTTGCTTGATTTGTAAGAGCAATGTTCGCTCCACATCACGCTGAAAATGCCAAGCTCAGTGATATTCGGGTCGCGGCCGAGTATCTGCTGAATCCGCGCGTATTCGTCGCGTGTTACGCCGTGTTCGGCGGCAATTTCCGGCGTAACTTTGATTTCTGCGCTCGAAGTTGCCATTAGAATCGTTCCCGGTCCTTCAGTCGATCTTCTGTTCCTGGTAATGCTCGAAGCCGGCCGGCCATTCGCTGACTGGGATACCGCGTTCCTCCGAGTCCATCATCGGCTTTCTCAATTCGAGGTTATTAGTAATTCCTAGGAACGCACGGAACTCACCCCATAGAGCCAGGCCGCAAGATGAGTCGTCCGCAGCCCAGCCGATGTCGACTATGTCTTCTTCGACGGCGACATTCTTGCGATCGTAGATATGGGCCGCCTTCAAAATTGTGCGTCGTTTCGCATCGTACAAATAAAAGAAGCCAGCATCATCGAACTCTTCAAACACTGCAAAAACTCCCTCCGGGCCGGCCGAATACAGCACGAATTTACTGTCTTCATCTACGAGTGGAGCTTTTTCCAAGCTCTTCGCAGCGCCACCCTGCGCGGCATTTTTCGCCTCTTGCTGCCGGTACAGTTTTCGAGCGCAAACAAACTCCTGATAACTCAGCTCAGGGAGTTCTTCATTCATGGAATCCCTCAAACCCGGACGAAGCGGAGCATCTCGAGGCTGCGCTCGGTGAAAAAGTAGCCATCCTCACGCGGTGGCCTTAGCAGTGCCTACAAGCGCTTCCACCATGGACTTGAATACCACCAGCCCGTCGTTGGATCCCAGAGCGGATTCGACGGCTCGCTCAGGATGCGGCATCAAGCCCGCGACATTACGCTCGCGATTGCAAATCCCGGCGATGTTATGCATTGAGCCGTTGGGATTGCCCGCCGCGTCATCAATTCCGTCCGCGGTTGTGTACCGGAATATGATCTGTCGATTTTTCTCAAGCTCTGCGAGAGTAGCTTCATCACAAGTGTAGCTGCCATCCGAATGCGCGATCGGAATATTCAAAATCTGCCCTTGCGACGCTGCGTTCGTGAATGGTGTATCCGTTTGTTCGACGCGGATGCAAACCTCGCGGCAGATGAAGCGCAGCCCACTGTTCCGCATCATGGCGCCGGGGAGCAGGCCCGCTTCGAGCAAAATTTGGAACCCGTTGCAGATCCCCAGGACCATGCCGCCGCTCTTGGCGAATTTTTCGACCGACTTCATTACCGGCGAAAAGCGCGCAATGGCTCCCGTTCGCAGATAATCGCCGTACGCGAATCCTCCCGGCAGAATGATGGCGTCGCAATTCGCAAGATTTCGCGATTGGTGCCAGATGAATTCGACGGGCTTGTGGAGAACGTTGCCGATAGCGTAAAAAGCGTCGTGGTCGCAATTGGACCCGGGGAAAACGACGACTCCAAATTTCATGCGCTTGTAACTCCCTGGAGCATTTGGGGAACACTTATTTTAGCACAGCGCAGCGATTTCACGCGGAAGTCGGAAAAAGCAGGAGGGGCATGACGCAGAGACGCACAGGCCACAGAGGAACCGCGGGAGTGAATGAAAACTACCGGCGTCTTTTCGCGGATTTATGTCGCTTTGCTTTCTTTCGAAGCCGTTTCGCCTTCTTGGGATTTTCGGCAGCAGCAGCCAGTTCGCGGCGCTTTTTGGATGCCCACCCTGGTTTATTCGCCTGGCGACCGCGCGCGATGGCCAGCGCATCCGCGGGAACATTTTCGGTAATCGTGGAACCGGCCGCGACGTAAGCACCATCACCCACGCGGACGGGCGCGACCAACGCGGAATCACTCCCGATGAACACCTTGTTCCCAATCGTCGTCGTGAACTTGTGAAACCCGTCGTAGTTACACGTAATCGTGCCCGCACCGATGTTGCTCTTCGAGCCGATCCTCGCGTCGCCAAGGTAGGTAAGGTGATTCGCTTTGGTCCCCTCGCCAAGCGTGCTTTTCTTCAGCTCGACGAAATTTCCGATGCGCACACCGGCTTTCAGGTGGTTGCCGGGGCGTAAGCGCGCAAAGGGGCCAATATGAACGTGATCATCCAAGCGGCTCTCCGTGGTGACGCAGTGAGGCTCGACGATTACGTCATTGCCCAGCGTCGTGTCGTGCAGGATGCTCCCAGCTCCAACGCTACAGCGCTCACCGAGCCTGGTCTTTCCGAGGAGTTGCACGCCGGCTTCCAGCACCGTGTCTTCTCCCGCCATGACGTCAGGATCGATCAACACCGTCTCTGGCAATTGAATGGTCACGCCCTCGTCCATGAGCGCAGCGCGCTTCCGCTCGCGAAAAACTCGGTCCACCTCCGCCAAATCCGCCCGTGTATTGCAACCCAGGATCTCGCGAGAATCGGCTGCGACCTCTGCAAGAACCTTCTCGCCGCCAGCAGTCATCGTCGCGATCGTATCCGTCAAATACAGCTCGCGATGCTTGTTGTTCGGCTTAACGTGAGCTAGCGCCGGCCAGAGTTTCTCCAGCGTGAAGCAATAAATGGCAGAGTTGATTTCATTTAGGTCGCGCTGCTCATCCGTAAGCTGCGACTCTTCGACGATGGCCCCCACAGCCGTTTCTGACTTGCGCACAATCCGGCCATAGCCGGAAGGATCAGCCACGACTGCCGTCAAAATCGTGGCAGCGGCATTCCCATTCCGATGCGCCGCAATCAAAGCTCTGAGTGTCTCTGTACGAACAAGCGGCGCGTCACCAGGCAAGACCACGGCCAACTTCACCCTTCCCAGCGCACGCCGCGCGACCTGCATGGCGTGGCCGGTACCATGCTGCGGCTGCTGGAGAACCGCATCCGCGCCAAGCGGTTCCACCACCGGAGTGACCTGCTCCGCCTGGTGCCCTACGACAACAATCGTTCGCTTTGCGCCCAGCGGCGCGCAAGCACGTACGACGTGCTCGACAAGCGTTCGCCCGCCAGCCTTATGCAAAACCTTCGCAAGGCCGGACTTCAGCCTCGTCCCTTTTCCCGCCGCTAGAATAACGATGGCTAAATCATGATTTGACATGGTTCAGCCCATTCTGCGGTAGCACTCAAGATTTCGCAATCAAGGGATGTTGACTAGGGGCCAATCGCTAATCAGTGGCGGGAGCAGGAGAAAGGCTGGTTAGCCGGACTTCTCGGACGGGCTGCATGGTCTCGCCCGTCGTAATGGTCCATAGGGCTGGATCGGCGAGCAGGCGGCTCACAAGCTGCGTGTGGAGGGCATGCCCCGCCTTGTGGGCTTCGACCCGTGCTAACAGAGGCAGTCCCACGAGGGCTAAGTCACCAATTAAATCCAAAGCCTTGTGGCGCCCAAATTCGTCCGGAAACCGCAGCGGACCATTCATCACTCCTTCATTAGTGAGGACGATGGCGTTTTCCAGCGATCCGCCGCGAATCAGACCCATGGAGCGGAGCGGCTCGATATCCCGTTCGAAACAAAATGTTCGCGCGCGCGCGAGCAGTTGCCGGAAAGTATCCGGATTCACGACCATCTCGATTTCCTGTTGGCCCACCAGTGGATGTGGGAAATCGACGTAGCAGCGCACGCGAAATTCTTCGGCTGGATAAATTCCTATGCGACGGTCTCCTTCCTCCACTTCCAGCGGCTTCAGTATCTTCAGAAAACGGCGCTTCCGGCGCAGCTTGCGCACGCCCGCATGCTCCAGCATCTCCATAAAAGGCTGTGCAGAGCCGTCCAAAATCGGAATTTCGATCGAATCAATGTCGATGAAAACGTTGTCGATACCGCAGGAATAAATAGCTGCTAGCAGATGCTCGGTCGTGGAGAGCAGCACACCTTGCTTCATCAAGCTGGTGGCATAGCTGACGCGAGCGACGTTGTTTCCCTGAGCCTCAATTGTGAAATTGTCGAGGTCGGTTCTCCGAAAGACAATACCCGTATCGGCGGGTGCCGGCATCAGGCGCACATGCCCGAACACTCCGGTGTGCAGACCCACACCTTCAGCTTGCGCCTCTTTCGCTATGGTAGATTGAAACATTGTCACTGACCAAGATAGCACTTTGTCGGCCAGAGTTTCATCTCTTTGTCCATATTTTTCAGTAACTTATAAGCACACTCGGGCTTCATTTTTGTCGCAGTGTGTCAATTACACATCATTTGACTCCCTGGACGTGTCTAATCCCCAACCCGGCTAAGCGAACCCTTCATGCTCATTTACAATTCTCAGGCTTCCTTTCTCAATCGGCAAGCGTCCCAACTTCTGACAGTGCTATACTTATGGGTCTGTTTTCACAGACGTCGCCTTTTTTTGGGTCGAAGCAGAAGGGGATAGGTGAGGCATGAATCGAGCGGCTCGCATTGGAGTTCTTTTCGTATCCGTGGTCATCTTTTGTTACGCCGGGCTCGGTCATGTCCTCGGCCGCACCTCGGACGACAAGGCGTACAAGTCCCTCACGGTTTACAGCGAAGTGCTCCAGAAAATTCAGCAGGATTACGTCGACGAGCCCAACCTCCATCTCGTCACGACCGGCTCTCTGCACGGCCTGCTTGAGTCTCTCGACCCGCAATCCAGCTACCTCACCCCCCGCGAATACACCGAATACAAACAAAAAGTGGCTACCCATGCGCTTGGCGACTCGGGCCTCACGCTGAGCAAGCGTTTCGGCTACATCATCGTGATTTCTGTTCTGCCAGACAGCCCCGCCGAGAAGGCCGGCATTCACAGTGGCGATATCTTGGAATCCGTCGCTGGTTTCACAACGCGCGATATGTCCGTCGGCCAGGCAATGAATTTTCTGCACGGACAGCCGGGTACAGGCGTGAAGGTCGGAGTTATACGTCGCGGCAAAGCGGATCCCGACCAGGTAGACGTTGTGCGCGAAAAGCTTGCCCCGGAAAAATTGGTTAGCGAAAAAATTGACCCCGATATTCTTGCGCTCCGCCTGCCTTCTCTCAATCCCGGACGCGCCGACGAAGTACGGGCTCGCCTGCTCGAAGCGGAGAAGCAGGGCATCCATAAGGTCGTCCTGGACCTACGCGATTGCGGCCGCGGCCCTGTTTCCGAGGCCATCTCCGTCGCACAGCTATTCGTGCCTTCCGGCACTCTCGCCACTCTCAAAGGTCAAACGATTACCACTCAGGTTTTCTCAGCGGACCCCAGCAAAGTGGTGTGGAAGGGCCCTGTTTCTCTGCTGATTGACCCGAGCACTTCGGGAGCCGCGGAAGTTCTGGCGTCCGCAATGGTTGCCAACCATCGTGGCGATGTCGTCGGCGAGCGTTCCTTTGGACTTGCCTCGGAGCAAAAGTTGATCACCCTCGATGACGGAGCCGCTCTCTTTCTGACCGTCGGCAATTATTACAATAGTGACGGGAAAACCATTCTCTCCGAGGGCGTTGTACCATCGGAAGTTGTCACCGCTTCTGCCGACGACGATTCGGGCGCTGACGACGACAGCAGTTCTGCAGACGCGCAAAAGGAACCGGCGCAGCCTAAACCGTTGTCTCCGGAGGATCCCATCTTCCGCAAGGCCCTCGAACTCCTGAAGACGCCGCAGAAAAAAGCTGCTTAAGCTTCCGTGCGGGCCAGGCGCGGAGCAGTCTACTTACATCCTAGGTTCCACGGGGAACAATTCCGCCGTACTTGTCGTGCTGCTCCCTTTGCTCTGCTTTTTTTCGCTGCTTTTGTAGCTTGCGGGTGCAAGAGCAAGCCCGAAAAAGGCCTCTCGCCTGGCCGTGTCCACGCCATCACTCGCGAAATGTTGCATGCCTCCGCGGGCTTCGCCAAGCAGCCTGGAAACATCGCCGCTCACCTGCAATTTGATGGGACTCACGCTGATCGCCCGGATCAACTCAGTATTGTTTTGCAGCCAGCCCCTTCCGACCAGTCCCGCCGCGAATCGCTGGCAAAGCTCGTTCAGTCCCTGGACCGCGTCGCCACCTCACACCATCTCACGCGCGACCCGGAAAGAAGCTCCGGAGCGCTTCTCCAGTTGGATTTTCGAACCGGAGGCACGGTTACCAACTCAGTGCACATCATCGCTCCATTGTCCGCAACCGCAGCTTCCCCGTCTCATCCCAGGCCCGGTGAGGAGAGCGGTGCCGCTCGCCTGGCCATCATCCTCGACGATCTGGGCAGCGATCGTTCTGCCGCCGACGCAATCTTTGCCTTACCTTATCCCCTCACCATCTCCGTCCTCCCGGATCACGCGCATTCCGTCGACATTGCGGAGGAGGCTCATCGCCGCGGCTATGAAGTGATGCTCCACCTTCCGATGCAATCCCTCGCAAACGAAGCGCCCGAGGCCCAGGAATTGCATCCGGGTATGCCTGCGGCCGCTATTCCGATGCTGTTCGAGCGGATGATGGCAAGTGTTCCGTATGCCGCCGGCGTGAACAATCATCAGGGCTCCGAAGCCACAGCCGACGCGGCCTTGATGGAAGAGTTGATGCCCGTTCTTTTGAAGTGGAATCTTTTCTACGTGGACAGCCGCACCACCGCCGCAACCGTAGCCTACGATACCGCCCAGCGCATGGGTGTGCGCTCCGGTTTTCGGAACGTCCCTTTCCTTGACGATGTCGCCGAGGTTTCCTCGGTTCGCAAGCAGCTCGAACTAGCTATGCGCGGCGCTAAGCAAAAAGGCGGTGCCATCGCAATCGGGCATCCGCACCCCGCTACGTTGCAGGCGTTAAGCGAACTCTTACCTCAGGCGAAGGCCCGCGGTGTTCGAATGGTTTACGCTTCCGACCTCGTTCATTAAAGACTTCAACTGGCTTCCGCCCCGTTTTTTTCCTCGCCTGCGGGGTAGAGGAAGTGAACTACCAGGAAAAATACTGCAAGGATCAGAAAATCGAAAATGCTGCCTTCCGGACCAGCGGTGCCGCCCGTTAGCCAGTTTGGCCCGTGCATCACTGCGTTCGATAGATGCCCTGGAAGAATCGCCCCGCTATCCGGAGCAGAGAAAAGAAAGGTCTCTCCAAAATCGAATGTCGCGTGCATGCCCACCGCGAACCACAGGCTTCCTGTTCGTTTCAGCGTGAAACTCCAGAAGAGACCTACGAATGCCACGCTGGTAATGCCGGCCCACCCTTCGCCCTTATTCGCGACGTGAAACGCCGCAAAAGCAAGCGACAACAGCACAGCTGCCGGCCAAAAGCCGATGCCGCCGGAAAGCGTGTACAACGTATATCCACGAAAGAGAAACTCCTCAAACAATCCTACCATCACGAAGAAACAGGCCCAGAACAGCGCCCACTCAGCAATCGCCCCTCCATGTTCGGCTAGACCGCCAAAGGAATAGCCGCCGAACGCTGCAATCACTCCGACAAGCAAGGCAATCTCGCACAGGCCGAAGAGGCAGCCCTGCCAAAAAAGCTTCCCAAAAGCGCCTCGGGCGGGCAGACCATAGACTCCCACGTGCCGCTCTTCGAGCTGCGACATGATCCACGCCGCAAGAATTGCTGCCAAGAAGCTTGCCGTCTCACCTGGAAGCTGAAAACGGGGAGAAAAAACCCCGCGAGTGGGACGCAGCAGTTGGCTCAGGAGAAAAAGGGAGATGCTCCAGAGCATGAAAAACATCGCAACATAAATCAAGAGCCGCCAACCCGCGCCCAGATTCGCTTCCCTGGGCATCGGTTGGCCGGAGATTCCGCCCTCGGGTGCTTTGGTTGCCCCGTCTCTCTGGAGCCGCGCGCCATGTGAATCGCCGTCCATCGTTCGCTCTGGCGAATCTTCTGCTCTCCACTTCACTCGCTCACACTCGGCCCGTCGGGCACGGCGCAGTCGCGCTCACTAAAACAGGTTCCGCACGGCAGGCTGAAAGCGGTCTGGCCACCTGAATTTAAGATCAAAGCTGCAACTTGCGCTGCGGGAATTCGAGTCACTGCTCGCGAATCACGTCTGACTTCAGGAGATTGGACTAACGAACGCATTCCTACGGCATTACCCTAATTTCCGCCGCTCCCAGAATGCGCCTGCTCTTCTTTTCTTGCACGAACGCAACGGCCCGCAGATTCTCCCGTTTCCACTTCGAATCCAATTTAACGGTGTGCTCAGCGAAAAAGGTTTCTTGTCCGTTCTTTCCAACCACGCCGATCACTTTCATCTCGCGCAGTACCGCCGAGTGGTGCAATTCCTTGCCAGAGTTTTCCCCTGCCCCGACGGCGCTATGCAATCCACTCTCCGTTATAGCTAGAATGACCTCCGGCTTGTCCTTCGGCGAAGGATTCAATAGCTTCTCAACGCTCACCTTCAACTCGAGCGACTTGCTCTCTGTCGGGTAAGCTACGCTGATTGCTACTTTGCTCTTCTGGATGGCCGCCGCCTTTTCAATCTCCTTCACAGCTGTTCCTCCCCGGCTGCCCACGAAACCTGCCGTTCCGTCCACCACCATTTCCGGGGTATAAGGCGACCCGTTGTGCAGCGAGTTGGCGTAATCGGTCTGCCGATCCGTCCAGTCTAGGGAGTCGTAGGGATCCTCCCATCCCTGCTGGTCCCAATAAGTCACGTGTTCCTCTAGACCAATTACTTCCGCAGAGCCGATGGGCTGCCGGGTATCCAACTCCGCTAGCAGGGTATCGGCTGGTGGACAACTCGAACACCCTTCCGAGGTGAAAAGTTCAACCACCACAGGCTCGCGTGACCGTGCAACTTGGGGCGTCTTGCCGAACGCCGCTACTCGGCCGTGTGAGCCCACCTCCCAAATCCCTGCAAGGAACAACAAAGTGACTCCACAAACAGTTTTCATGGGAGATTGCTCCAACTTCTACCCGAATCGGATGCCTCACGCAGCAGCCAAGACTGCTCAATTCACAATTTAAGTGATATTTCTTAACCCTTCTGCTACATTTAACTGGTTAAGAACGAAATAGCGGCCCACATCCCTAGACTAACCGCTTTTTCATGGTTAATTCTGTGTCCAGCGTTTCCTCAGCTTCAGCTCTCATCGGTGGTCGCCTTTCCCTCGATTTCGTCAACGAACTGGCCCCCTCTTCCGACTTCTCTTGGGAAGATTTAATTCATTTCCTGCTGGTCACTCGAATCATTTCCTCAGAACGCAGCGCCCAATTACTCACTCTACCTCAAAACGACCCCCAAAGTGCCGGTGCTCTCTTGGGCAAAGCCCAAAGGCTCCACGATTCTCTTCGTGAAATCTTCGGTTCCCTGCTCCACAAAGAAGCCATTCTCCGCGACTGGGTCGAGCCCATTAATGACGTCCTGCGGATCACCGAAGGCCACGATGAACTCCTCCAACAAGGAGACAAATGGGGCATGGACTTCGTCGCTCGCGAAGGCGGACTCGATTGGCTCCTCGCGGCTATCGCACGCTCGGCGGCCGAGCTTATCGCGGAGGGCTCGGCCGCGCGCATTCGAATCTGCTCCAATCCAGCTTGCGGTCTGTTTTTCTATGATGCCTCTCGCACACGTCGCCGCCGTTGGTGCTCCATGTCGCGCTGCGGCAATCGCCATAAAGTCGCCGCCTTCTCCCGCCGCCATTCGGTAAGTCGACGGGTGCACTAGCCTGCCTTCGGCATTCTCGGTGTTCTATTTTACGTACTTCGGCGACTCGCCTTTCGCCCATGGATCATAGCTGTAAGCAAACACCAATCGATCCGCCAGAGGCGGATGCGAATAAAGCCAGAAGGTGATGAACTCCGGCGGATTAGGATCCGCCAGGTCTGCCTCTCCCAGAATTTGAAAAGATTGAGCCGCCACTTTGGAAGAGTCCGGCACAATCCCGTGGATTACTTCGAGACCGTAGACATCGGCGTTGTGTTCCTGCATCCGCGAGAATCCATTGACCACTGGCGATGCCAGGAACATGGCAATTTCGAGCAGAAGAAGCAGCACCGCGAGCGAAGCCCAGTCCTCCGCTCCGTAAATTCTCCACTCACCACTCCAGCGGCCCAGCGCCAAATGCAGCGATCGAAACAAAACATAAAATCCAACCAGGAGTAGAGCGGCGGCAAAAAGGAATCCCTTCCAGACGTGTCCCAGAACGTAATGCCCCAGCTCATGCCCGACCACAAACAGCGTTTCGTCCCTGGTCATCGCTTGAATCGTGTTATCCCAGACCACGACGCGCTTCGAAGCTCCCAGCCCAGTCACGTACGCATTGATTCCCGTGGTCTTCTGGCTGGCCTTCATTAGAAACATGCGGTCCGCCGGGATCGGCACGCCCGCGTGCACGGTCAATTTTTCAATCGCAGCCACGAGCTCCGGGTGCGAGTCCTGCAGCGGTTCGAACTTGTCGAACAGCGGATCGATGAACCACGGGCTGATGAAAACTATGAAAAGCAATACAGGCAGCGTCGCAACCCAGAAATGCAGCCACCATCGCCTCGGACTCCAGCTGATCACCGCCGATAAAATCAGCGCAAGAATCAACGCGAATCCCGCCGTCAAAAGCTGTTCCTTACTCCAATCCTGGAACCACGAGCCCCAGTGCTGCACGGACACCTCGTATCGCCTCGACAGCACATGTCCGTACATTCTTAGTGGCAAGGCAATCACATCCAGCGTCAGCACCAGCAGCGGCACAAAGATCAGCCCTTGAATCCACCTTTTGTCGCTCACGCTCTCTGCCCAATCTCGAAACCTCGCTGCAATTCCCATCCGCAAAAGGATCACGAGTACGAAAACGGAAAGCGCCACGGAGACAAAATACAGGCCATAGGACGCGCGGGAATAACTGACCGCTTTCTCATAGCGACTCTGCGAAAGAGTATACGTTTCAGGTTTTATTCGCTGCGGTGGCGTCGCGGATTGCGCGGACCGCGTTTCGGTAGGAACGGGCGGCGCCGGTAGCGCTTGCGTGGGCAGCGCCGTCTCCCTCGCTCTAGCAGTCGCCAGGCTGGCGCCGCAAACAGCCGCGAAGCAGCTCAAGCCAAGACACAGCCGCGCCCCGAAACGGTGAAAACGGATGCACCGCCTCATTCCGACCTCCTCGCAAATTCATCCATGGCCCACGCGCGCGTTTCCCACCACGGCCGTACGCCGCGCGAGTATGCCGCACGAAATCCATACGCGCAAGATTCGATCTCGGGAATAGTGGATGGCGAGGTGCCGTGTCCAATCAGTGCGAACCGGCGAATGATCCTAGGGCGGGCCAGAACTGGCGCCGGGACGCGCCGTCTTCAGGCAATAATTTCGCACCGAGCCAGAAGTAGCCAGTCCGATGTGTACGAACGACGTCCACCGCTCCAATTTGTGATGCCCGTAGCGATGAAACAAATACGCCGCTCCTATGGAAGCTCCCGTCGCCGCTGCCTCAATCGCCGCGAATGCCGCATGATTGTCAACAGCGTCGTTCGTCAAAAATATTTCCTGTCGGCCACGCCGACGCATATTCAGCGTTGAAAAATAGTCGAGCGTTCGCGCAGCCCCCACGCTTCCGAATAGCCACGCGTTTTCCTTGTCCCAGAACCGGTGCGTTTTCTCCGTCCGAAAACCGCTCTTCTTTGCCGAAAGTATGGCCGATCCAGCCTTCCGAGTCTCCTCCCGTTTCTGCGCGGGCTGCGCCTGTGCACAGGCGTTAGTTCCCCAAGCCATCATGCATGCCACGGCCAATAGACAATGCGCGCGACAAAAGAGCTTCTCGCTTGATCTCATTGTTTCTTCTGCACCGTGTTTTGCTTCCCAACCCGATTGAGTATAATCTCCCCGCTGCCATTCACGGCAACCCCCGAAGGAGTCCTGTAATGAACCGTCGGCTCATCGCGCTCTTGACGATCTTCTCTCCACTCATGTTCCTCGCTTTTGTCGCGTACCCGCCTCGTTCTGCCTCGGCCAAAACTCCGCCGGAACCTTCAATCCGCTCCTTCGAATTCACCTACCAGGTTCATTTCCCGCCAACCGAAAATCCCGCCGGTCCCGTCCGCCTTTGGATTCCGTTGCCGCAGGCTGACGGTTTCCAAGATCTAAGCGCCCTCCAAATCGAAAGTGCCGCCGCCCATTCTAAGGGTCATGATCCCGAATACAACGACGCCTTTGCCGAGTTCAAGCCCACCCCCCAGCAGAGCGCTTCCGGCTTTGACGTCACTCTTCGTTTCAAGGCCACTCGGCACGAGCACAAAGTCGCTCTCGATGGCGCCCTCAAGCCCATCTCCGCCAGCCTGCCGGCCGATCCCATGCTTCGCCGCTATCTTGAACCCGACAAGCTCATCCCCCTGAACGGCGTCATTGCCCAGCTCGCCAAGGAGCGCACCGCCGGCGACAACACGCAACTCGAAAAAGCCCGCCACATTTACGAGTACGTCGTCTCCACCATGCGCTACGATAAATCCGGCGAAGGCTGGGGCCACGGCGACGCGGTCTGGGCTTGCACCTCCAAGCGCGGCAATTGCACTGACTTCCATTCCCTTTTCATTGGCATGATGCGCGCTTCCGGCATCCCCGCGCGCTTCGAAATTGGTTTCCCGCTTCCCGAAGGCAAAACCGCTGGCGACATTCCCGGCTACCATTGCTGGGCCGAGTTCTATCTCAACGGCGTCGGATGGGTGCCCGTTGACGCCTCTGAAGCCTGGAAGAATCCCGCACTTCACGATTATTTCTTCGGCGCCCACGACGTCAACCGCGTTTTCTTTACCTACGGCCGGGACATCCGCCTCTCGGCCGACCAGCACGGCGATCCCCTCAACTATTTCATTTATCCCTACGCGGAAGTGAACGGCCAGCCCGTGAAAAACCTGCAAACTCACTTTTCTTTCCACGACTTGCCCGTTTCACAGCAGGCGGCTACCAGAACGGCCCGAACTCCAAATCACGGCAACTCTTAAGTCTTGGTTCATCGGTGTGGTTACTGGCGGCCCGCATTTCGGCATGCGCGGCTCAGAGCAGTTAGCGCATTCGCAGCACCGCATAGGAGTGGAATTGTCTGTGCGTAGCAGACAGAGTTATGCTTAGTTGTGTCCCGGCCCGCAGCTCAAGGGGTATAAGACGATGTCATATTCGATCTCGTTGCGCTTGGCCTTCGCCGCCCTGCTCGCAAGCACCGTCCTCCCGCTGGCAGCCAATCCACAATCTCAAGACTCGCATAATCAATCCGTCGCGGAAGCCGCTCGCCGCGCGCGCGCTCAGAAGAAAGAACCTGCGAAACCCTCTCCCGTCATCACCAACGACACTCTGAAACCAGCTACTCCGGCCTCGCAGCCAGATAACGCGGCCGCGTCCTCTGCCGCTCCCTCCAACACGCCGTCTTCTGACAGCTCTTCAACTCCCCCCGCTCCATCCCCGGCAGCAACTGCCGAAGACGCCGACAAAAAGGCCAAGGAGAATGCCGAACTCGCCGATTTGAAGCAGCAACTCGCCGACGCGCAAAAAGACTTGGACCTTCAGAAACGCGAACTTGCCCTTGAGCAGGACACCGTCTATTCAAATCCAGATTACTCCAGCAATCCTACGGGGAATGACAAGCTGAACGACCTCAAGCAGCAAGTCGCAACCAAGCAGCAGGCCGTCGACGCCCTCAAGGCGCGCCTTGCCGCTCTTCAGAATTCGTCGGCCAGTTCCGCCCCGGCAGCCCCCACCCCTCCGTCAACCCCTCCGCAATCCTGAATCTTCGGTGCCTTGCAGTTCACTTTCTCTTTGCGGGATCGGCCTTCAGCGCGCGATTCCCTCGCCTCGTTCTTTGCCCATTCGCGCTCGAGTTCCTGCCAAATACTTTTTCAAGTAACGCTGGCTCAACCAGATTCTCGAGTGGCGTATCTCCGGCAATGTCTTTCACCTCGCTCCATAGCATTTCCCGGTAATCCATTTTCGCTTCGTCGTTCACGTGCCGGTACACATAAACTACCTCCGACGGCCCGCCCGGTTTATCGTCGCTCTGCCCATAGCCCTGCGTGTCATACGAAACAACGAACGCCAGTGCGTGCTCCCGGTCGTCCGTCACCACTTTTCCTGCGATCGAGCTGTCAAAGTATTCCGGATCACAAGGATCGTCCGCCTTTTGGCAGTAGTCCTTGTGCGTCTTGAAAAACTCACGAAGGTTCTCGATGATTCGCATCCGGATTTCTTGAAACGGCTTGTGCGGAAAAATCGTGTAGTCTTTTCCCGTCTCCGGGTTATAAATCGCCAGCTCCGCCGGATGCACCGTCGCGAAATGCACTTCGCTGCGTTGGTACACGATGCTCCCATCTCCAAAATACCCGACGATCCAACCATACAGGCTGGTCTTTAATTTCAACTCTCTCGAAAGAATCAGTTCGCATCCCGCCGACGGATTGATATGCGTTTCCAGCGCAAAGGAATCCACAATCGCCGTAATCGCCAGCACCGACCCAAAACAATCGACGTCCATCCCTTTCCATCTCGCGGTCGCCGCCGCAATCTCCCCGCTCCGCCAACGCTCCGTTCGCCGGTCATACACGTCCACATAGATCGGCGCGTGCAGCAACCCCGTTGCGTGGCTCACGTAATACGCCATCGCGAATTGCTTGGCATCGTTCAATTCCGCCCCGCTGGTAATCACCTTGTCCAAATTGTGCAGCGTATCCTCATCCACCGGCACATGCTCCGCGACCAGCAATTCACGCAGCGTCTTCCCCTCGCCCTGCCCCCTCGCCGGCGAACCACACAATGCAAAGCATGCCGCTGACAACAAACTCAAGCGTAGTCCGGATCTCAAATTCATCTCACCACCGCCCCCAGCTCCACACGGCGAGGGCTGGTAAAGCTCCGCAAACCCGCCACAGTTTACGCTGGCTCTTCACCCGTCACCAGTCATGAGTCACCAGTCACTCGCGCCTCCGCAACCATACCACAATCCCTTGTAGTCTTTTCTCTTGACACCACAGTGCTTCAGCGGCACAATCCGCGCCAGCAATTTTGTTTGGGCCGCCCATGGGAGCTTTTGCGTCACGCGTTGCTCGGCGTCCTCGCAAAGCTGGCCGGCCTCTGAGGGAGCGTACATGCAATATCTGCCCGGTTTCACCGTGCAATGTATCAATCCATTGTGCGAAGCCCGCGGCCACTGGCTCCGTGCCGATACCACGGGTCCCATCATTGACGACGGCCGCTGCCCCTGCTGCGGCGACTTTCTCCGCAACGTCCCTCCGCCCCTCAGCCCGCGCTTCCGCATGCGCCCGCGCCCCCTCACCGCCCGTCCGCCTCTCCGCCCCCGTCCCCGTTGAACGCTCCTGAGTTCAAGCTGCATCGCGGGCGCCACGTGTAGCTTTAACGTGCGCGAGACATCCTTCGAACCGCTCTTAAGTTAGGCCGCACTCGCGGCCCATTCGTTGTACACTTGCTCATCCATCTTTCCTCAAGCTCCCAAGGCACTGGCACTCTCGCACTTTCCGGATAAATTTGGAGACCAAATGGCCACAGTCGCAGCGCATGTCAATAATCCAGTCACGGTGCGTTCTTCTCCGCCCGGTCGGCGATACGATCATTTCTTTTTTTCTGCGGAATGGCGTTGCTGATTCTCGCCTCCGTCTTTCTTGGTTTTGCCCACACCTATTATCTCGCCGGCATTTTTCATGGCCCACTCCCCAGTCGAATTATTCACTTTCACGGCGCTGCCTTTACTATGTGGATCGTCTTGCTCATCACTCAGACCTCCCTGGCAGCTGCAGGCCGCGTCGACATCCATCGCCGTCTCGGTATCGCTGGCTTCCTGCTCGCCTGTCTCATGATCCTCCTCGGCATTTTGGCCGCCACCGACTCGCTCTCCAGGCCCAACACCGCGTCTGGCATCGATGCCAAGACCTACTACATCATTCCGATGACGGATATGCTCATTTTTGCCCTCCTCGTCTTCAGCGCCTTCCGTGCCCGTTTCAACCCTTCTGCCCACAAACGCATCATCCATCCTCATCGCCACCATTGGGATCATGATCGCTGCCATCTCCCGCTGGCCTTTTGCCGTGGTCCACAGAAAGCCGCTCGTCGCGGCTCTCCTTTCCTATGCCTTTCTGCTCCTTCTTGTGACCTACGATTTGTGGTCTACACACAAAATTCATCGCGCCACAATTTGGGCCAGTGCCTTCCTCATTTTCGTCCAGCAAATCCGGTTCCCCATCGGCCAAACCGCCGCTTGGCACTCTTTCGCCACCTGGGCCCAACACCTCCGCCTCTAACCCCCTTCCCGCTGTTGCCCGAGTGCAAATCTAGCCTGGATGGGTTGCTGTCCCAATCTGGAGTGCGGGAGCCCAGCTCCCGCTTTTGAAGCTTGCCCCGGGCATGCAACTTGACCGCCTCGGCACACAACTCACGTGCGCGGTCCTGCTCCGCCCTGGATCGTCGAATCAAGAATACGCACCGGGAATTTGGGCACTGCCCAGGATATCTTTTGCTTGACTAACGGTTACTCCAAGCGTATAAGAGAAGTTAGGCAATTTTGCGTCCTGCATTCCGTCGCGCCAGCATCCCTGCTGGTGTTTTTGTTCTTGGACACCACATGCGAAATCCGCCACGGAACGACGCGGAGTCTCTGCCCTGAAAATAGCTGCGCCTCGGCGACTCGGCAACCAAGATAGGCGGTCTGGCTGTCGGCTGTAAGCTGCCAGCCGCTATCTTTGATTCTCTCGCGTGCCACGAGGTCAGCCTGCGCACACACCCAGCCAGATTCGGATCAAAATGCTAACCTGTAAGCCCTGTAGAATGAACATTTACAAGAATTGACCGCAAGTGTTGATTCTAAATGACTTAACTGGAACGCTAACCGCTTTAGAATGAACACTGGCACTGTTGACATCCTCGATGAGCGAGCCGATGCCTCAGGCGGTAGAGGTTATAGGCAAGACCGAGCAGCAGAGCTTGGCGAATCTGGATGGCCAAACTGCGCCCGGGAGCGCGCGAGGAGAGCTTGCGCTTAACG